>JAADHV010000049.1 GCA_013151635.1 Deltaproteobacteria bacterium
TTTTATTTAAAATCAATACGGTTTGTCAACAAAAAAATTAAAATGAATATTGACTTGTCGCCTTTTATTGAGTACTAAACTGCTGTTATTTTAAAGGTTGCCCTGGCCAACGGAACACGGTGAAACTCCGTGACGGTCCCGCCGCTGTAACCGGAAATACCTGTTTTTTTTAAAAAAATTATGGTCACTGTTAAAACGGGAAGGCCTGAAAAAAACAGGTTTAATGCCGGAAGTCAGAAGACGAGCCAGGCAATAAAAATTGTAAAATCTGATGGCAAAGGGTTTTGTAAGAATTTATCTCTTGCAAAAACCCTTTTTTTGGTTTTGCTTTGAGGTTCAATAGCGAGGAGACTATGACAACACAACTTGAGCATGCCCGCCAGGGTACTATTACAAAAGAAATTCAAATCGTGGCTGAAACAGAAGGACTGTCCGAAGCCTTTATCATGGACCATGTGGCAAAGGGTGAAATTGTTATTCCCTGCAATCCGGGAAGAAAACACCAGAAGGTCACAGGGATCGGAACAGGCCTTAGAACAAAGGTCAATGCGTCCATTGGAACGTCATCCGACATCTGCGACATCAATCTTGAGGTGAAAAAGGCAGAAGCTGCAAAGGAAGAAGGGGCTGACACCCTCATGGAATTATCCGCTGCCGGGAATCTTGATGAAATTAGAAGAACCGTTCTTGCCAGCACTGATCTTGCTGTTGGGAATGTACCTTTGTACCAGGCCTTTAAAGAAACCATCCGGAAATATAAAAATCCTGCTAAACTGGACCCTGAATACCTGTTTGACCTGATAGAAAAACAATTGGATGACGGTCTAAGTTTTATGGCCATCCACTGCGGGATCAACCGGTATACAATTGAAAGATTAAGAAAACAGGGTTTCAGGTACGGCGGGCTCGCCTCCAAGGGCGGTACATACATGGTGGCATGGATGGACATCAATAAAAAAGAAAACCCGTTATACGAACAATTTGACCGGGTTTGCGGGCTGATGAAAAAATACGACGCAGTCCTTTCCCTTGGTAACGGGATCAGGGCCGGGGCCATCCATGACAGCCATGACCGTGCCCAGATGGCGGAAATGATCATCAACTGCGAGCTTGCTGAAACAGGCCGGGACCTTGGTTGCCAGATGATGGTGGAAGGCCCGGGCCATGTCCCCCTGGATGAAATCAAAGGGAATATCATGCTTGAAAAACGCATGTCCGGCAATGCCCCGTACTATGTTCTTGGCCCCATCCCCTGTGATACCGGTGCCGGATATGATCACATCAGCGCTGCCATTGGAGCTGCAAGTTCTGCCAGGTTCGGGGCAGATCTGATCTGCTATATAACCCCGGCCGAACATCTTGCACTGCCCGACATAAGTGATGTGAGAGAAGGGGTAAGGGCCACAAGGCTTGCAGCCCGCATAGGCGATATTTCCAAATACCCGGAAAGGCGGGAAAATGAAAAAAAGGCGGCCATGGCAAGAAGGGATATGAGATGGAATGATCTTGAAAAATATCTTCTTTTCCCGGAAATCGCCAGGCAGACCAGGGATAGCAGGGCTCCTGCGCAAAAAGAAACCTGCACCATGTGCGGGGATTTTTGTGCCATGAAAAAAGGAATGGAAATATTTGAAAAAGATATTACTAAAAAAAGGTGACTATTATGACATTATTAGACCAGACCATTTTATCCATTGATAAATCGCTTGATGAAGATGCATTTCATGCAGCAAAAAAGCGGCTGGCCAACCAGGCTAAGCCTGCCGGAAGCCTTGGGGTCATGGAAGACATTTCAGCAAGGCTTGCCGCCATTAAAGGCACCATTAACGTAAATCTTTCCAATAAGAGAATAGTTACCTGTGCCGGCGACCACGGGGTGGCAAAAGAAGGAGTAAGCCTTTTTCCCCCGGAAGTCACCCCCCGGATGGTATATAATTTTGCTGACAAAGGGGCATCAGTCAACGTGATCGGAAAACATGCAGGGGCAATTGTAAAAGCGGCTGACCTCGGGGTAAATCATGACTTTGAGCCAGACCTTCCCATATTTCATAAAAAAATCAGGTACGGGACCGCCAATTTCACAAAAGAGCCTGCCATGAGCCGCAAGGAAGCCATTTTATCCATTGAAGCAGGGATTGAAATTGTAAACGAGCTTGAGGCAGAGGCGCCTGTGGATCTTTTGGGAACAGGCGACATGGGAATTGGCAATACCACCCCTTCTTCAGCCATCATTGCCGCTTTTTCCGGCATTGAAGTTGAAAAACTCACGGGCCGCGGCACTGGAATTGATGACCAGGCTTTAAACAATAAAATTGCCGTCATCAAAAAAGGACTTACCCTCCACAAACCTGATCCCCATGATCCGATTGATGTCCTGTCAAAGGTTGGCGGCCTTGAAATCGGAGGGCTTGCAGGCCTTGTCCTGGGTGCTGCGAGCAGGGGCATCCCGGTTATATGCGATGGTTTGATATCCACTGCCGGTGCTTTGATTGCCTGTGAACTTGCGCCAGAGGCAAAAAATTATCTTTTCGCAAGCCATAAATCCGTGGAAAAAGGTCACAGGTTCATGCATGAAAGGCTCGGCCTTGAACCCCTGATTGATCTTGGATTCAGGCTGGGTGAAGGAACGGGCGCTGCTGTCTGCATGGAGCTCTTAGATCTTTCCACAAGAATTCTTGCTGATATTAAAACCTTTGAAGAAGTCGGTATCCATGATGCACAGTAAAAAATAGCACCTGGTGCCAAAAATAGGGGTTTTTACCTATTGTAATTTTTCCGTCCCTGTGTAAATCTTGATTTCATAAAATCCATAAGTTCAAAGGGAATAATTTTTGGCACAAACTATTGATATTGATACTCTGATAGGGATAGTATCCAGGGGCGGAAAAATTACCACAGGGATTGATGTGTATAACAGCCATGGCACCCTTTTGTTGAACAAAGAATTTCTTGTAACCAATTCAAAAATTCTTGAAAAGATCAAAGAAAACGGTGTTAGAGAAGTTCCGCTGAGCGCTGACGGGAAAAGCGGTATTTGGGATACAAAAGGCAATCTTATTTCCGTTGACAGGCACGCTTCCAGTCTGGAAAAAGTCCCGTCCTCTTTTCCGGGTGTCTCTTTAAACAGTATTGAAAAGCGGCTATACGAGATAGAAGAAACCACAAAGCTGGCCCGGGAAAACTATGAAACCGCAAAGACATGCATCAAACAGGCCCTCACAGATATCAAGGATACAGGAGGCCAGTTTGACTATGACGAAGTAAGCTCACATGTTTTCCGTTTAGTCGAATTCCTGACCATTATGGACAATCCCTTTTCCTACCTGACAAGGGAAATATTTTCCTATGATGATTACCTTTATAATCACTCCATCAATGTCTGCACCATCGGTACTGCAATCATTAATAAATTCAATTTGATTTTCAGTACAATGATCAACGCCCACCTCAATTCCAAAGAGGAAGATGCTCATGATCCCTTCGGCGAACAGCCGGAAGCCATGAAAAATACTTATCGCCACTTTCAGAAAGATGAGCTGCAGAATATTTCCCTTGGTTTTTTTCTTCACGATATCGGCAAGGTTCTGGTGCCGGATCTTATATTGAATAAAACCGGGAAATTGACAAATGAAGAATTTGATACCGTAAAAAAGCATTCCTATGATTTCGGCCTTGCAATTCTTGAAAAAAACGAGTTGAGCAATCCGTTTATCATCAATATTGTAAAATACCACCATGCTCCCCTTTACAGGGGTGAAAACCGGTGTTATCCCCTGGACAGGCTGCCGGAAGAAATCCCGGTATATGCAAAAGTCTGCAAACTTGCAGATATTTATGATGCCATGACCTCAAAACGAAGCTATAAAGAGGCCTCAAACCAGATTAATGCTGTCACACAGATTTTCCGGTCCTATGCCAGGAAAGACACCATTCTTCAATATATCCTTCATTCCTTTATCAAGAGTATCGGGATTTATCCCCCGGGAAGCATTGTGTTTCTGCGCAACGGACAGATGGGCTATGTCCTTGAAAGTCACGGACCCTTTATTATTCCTTTCACGGACACAAAGGGCGACAGTCTTTCAGAAAAACCGGATCCCCTGGATTTAAGTGATTCCAACCTGGATGACGCACTGAAAATAGATAATAGAAGGAGCATTAAAAAACCCTTTGAAGTCTATGAGCTTTTGCCCTCATATTTAAAACCCAGGCATCAGGACCCAGAAAGGGTTCCTGGTTTGTCAAACTAATTTTGGAAAACCGGGAAGGAATATGGAAAAAAGGCTGCTCATAGTTGATGACGAAGCCAGGCTGACTGAGTCATTCAAAATTATTTTTGAAACCAAGGGATTTTTTGTCAGGACATCTTCCAATGCCCTTGATGCCATTGAAATTTTTAAAAAAAACCCTTTCAAGGTTGTATTGTCTGATATCCAGATGGATAAAATGAACGGGATTGAGCTTATGCATGCCTTAAAACAGATTGATCCCTGTGTACAGATCATCTTTTTAACAGGTTATGCCTCTGTTGAAAATGCAGCAAACGCATTAAAACAGAACAATGCATTTGAATATCTTGAAAAGCCTGTCAGGAATATGGATGTTATTTACGAAACCATTGAGCGGGCAGAAAAAAGATATGACCTTGAAACACACCTGGTCACCCGGAAAAAGAAAACCGAGAAAGGATTTGCCATATTCAAGGATATATTTGATTCAATGGAGGCTGCTGTTTATGTATCTGATATGCAGACCCATGAATTAATTTATGCCAATAAAAAACTTATAAAATCATTTGGATATGATGATCTGAAAGCCATTGAAGGGCAAAAATGCTGGCAGGCTGTCCAGAAGGGCCAGGAAGGCCCCTGCCCCTTCTGCACGAACAAAAGGTTACTCCAGCCTGATGGAAGTCCGGGGGAACCTTACGAATGGGAATTTCGCAACACACGCAACCTTCGCTGGTACAGCATTGTTGACAAGGCTGTCAAGTGGTATGACAAAAGGATCGTCCGGCTTGAAACCGCCTTTGATATCACCGGGAAAAAAGAGCATGAAAAACTTTTCCGGGAATTTGAAAAAGCCATTGAAACTTCCAAAAAGCTTGAAAGTATCGGCACCCTGGCCGGTGGGGTTGCCCACGATTTCAACAACACCCTGTCCACAATCATAGGGAATATCAATCTTGCCCAGCTGAACTGCCCTGATGATGAGACACAAAAATACCTGCGAGTCGCCGAGCAAGGTGTCATGCAGGCAAAAAGCATATCCTCAAAGCTGATTTCGTTTGCAAGGGGCGGCAGGCCGTTAAAAAAAGAAACCAATATTGAAGAATTGATCCGGCAGATCCTTGAGAGTAGACTTGATCCGGAAAAAATCACATTTTCCTTTGAGCCGGACAGGATTTCCGGCTCCTTTTATGCCGATCCGGACCAGCTTAAGATTGCAATTGAAAACATGCTTCAAAATTCTGTTGAATCAATGGACGGACATGGCCGGATTAATGTTTCTGCAAGATACCTTGAGCAACCGCCCAGAACCCCCGGGATTTTCATTTCCATTTCAGATTCAGGCTGCGGCATACCAAGGGAAAACCTGGACATGATTTTTAATCCATACTTCACCACCAAACCCCTGGACAGCCGGAAAAGCAAGGGCCTTGGCCTTAGTGTTGCATGGTCCATCATCTCAAGGCACGGTGGCAAAATCAATGTCGAATCAACCTTGGAAGAAGGAACAACCGTCCACATCTTTCTACCGGCTTTCAATAAACAAGGCTTGGAAAACAATGGTGGGAAAAACCATAAACCCAGGGCCCGGGCAGCATCGCTTTTATATAAAGATATAATAAGAGTTCTTGTCATGGATGATGACGAGCTGATTCTGGATGTCATCTCCAAGCTGTTGAGACGTCTTGGATATGAACCGTTTGCAGCATCTAACGGGAGTCAGGCCATTGAAATCTGTAAAAAAGCCGCCGCCTGCGGCCGGAAAATCGATATCGCCCTGCTTGATTATGATATACAAAACGACCTGGGCGGATTCCCAACCCTGGAGCAACTCCAGAAGACAGACCCCGATATCAGGGGACTTCTGATTACCGGCCATTGTGATGATATGGAAATAAAAAAATTCAAGCACTATGGTTTTGTTGACATGCTTGAAAAACCTTTTTCCATAAAGCACTTAAACAATAAGATAAGAAAGCTTCTTGCATGAACAATGCTTTCATGTAAAGCATCCACCCTATTTTACAAGTTCGAATAAATTAAATTTCGAGGCTTTCTTGTCAAAAGTAATAACAACCTTGCAACCATTCATTCTTACAGAATGTGCAATTAACAAATCAGAAAGATCATATTTGTTTAACTGGACAAACTGAATCCTTGAAAAATTCCTTCGGACTTGATACAGCAAAGATTAACAAGGCACATCACAACTCAATAAAGGGGATCGGTAAATTTAGAAAACAGCCTTTATTAAACTTAGGAAAGGAGATTTATCAATGAACTATACACCTGAAATTGAAGGGATGCACTGTGTTGTAAAAGGTGCAGAAAACGGTCCTGCCCCGATCCCGGAAGAAGGAAAATGGGTACAGGCGAAACATATAACAGATATCTCAGGATTCACACACGGTGTTGGCACATGCGCACCCCAGCAGGGAGGGTGCAAGCTCACCTTGAATGTTAAAAAGGGAATTATTGAAGAGGCCCTGATTGAAACAATAGGGTGTACCGGCATGACCCATTCTGCTGCCATGGCATCTGAAATCCTTCCCGGCAAGACAATCCTTGAGGCATTGAACAGTGACCTTGTATGTGATGCCATCAATGTTGCAATGAGAGAATTATTCCTCCAGATCGCTTATGGCCGGACCCAGACTGCTTTCTCAGAAGGCGGCCTTCCCATAGGGGCCGGTCTTGAAGATATCGGGAAAGGGTTGAGGAGCGTCATCGGGACGACATACGGCACAAAGGCAAAGGGCCCAAGATACCTTGAAGTGGCAGAAGGCTATGTAACAAAACTCGCCCTTGATGCAGATGATGAAATTATCGGTTATAAATTTGTTCAGCTCGGGATCATGATGGATAATATCTCAAAGGGCGTGGACCCGGGTGAAGCATTTGAGAAGGCAACCGGGACATATGGCAGGTTTTCTGAAGCGGTTAAGACAATCAACCCGAGACATGAATAAGGAGGAATAAAAATGGCTTTATTTGAAGGTTACGAAAGAAGGATCAACCAGATTTCTCCTCTTTTGGAAAAATACAATATGAACTCAATTGAGGATGCAAAGCAAATTTGCAGCCAGAAAGGCCTTGATATTCACGAACTGGTATTGCAAATCCAGCCCATAGCTTTTGAAAATGCCTGCTGGGCATATACACTGGGGGCTGCCATTGCTATCAAAAAAAACCAGAAAGGCGCCAGTGACGTTGCCGTCACCCTTGGAGAAGGTCTTCAGGCTTTCTGTATCCCGGGCTCGGTTGCAGATGACAGGAAAGTAGGTATAGGCCATGGCAACCTTGCCTCAATGCTGTTAAAAGAAACGACAAAGTGTTTTGCTTTCCTTGCAGGCCATGAATCCTTTGCCGCGGCAGAAGGCGCCATAGGCCTTGCAAAATCAGCCAACAAGGCAAGAAAAGAGCCTCTCAGGGTTATTTTAAACGGTCTTGGCAAAGATGCTGCGCATATTATTTCCAGGGTCAACGGTTTTACCCATGTTAAAACCAGCTTTGACTATGATACGGGTAAGGTCAGGATTGAAACGGAAAAAGCATACTCTAAAGGTGAAAGGGCAAAAGTAAGATGCTATGGCGCTGATGACGTGCGTGAGGGCGTGGCTATACTTCATCTTGAAAAAGTTGATGTTTCCATTACCGGCAATTCAACAAATCCGACAAGGTTTCAGCACCCTGTTGCCGGAACCTATAAAAAAGAATGCCATCTGGCAGGGAAAAATTATTTTTCAGTGGCCTCCGGCGGCGGCACGGGAAGAACACTCCACCCGGACAACATGGCGGCGGGCCCGGCCTCTTACGGCATGACCGACACAATGGGAAGGATGCACTCCGATGCCCAGTTTGCAGGATCATCTTCCGTGCCGGCCCATGTTGACATGATGGGTTTCATTGGCATGGGGAACAATCCAATGGTCGGGGCATCTGTTGCTGTGGCCGTTGCAGTTGAGCAGGCAATGGATTAAAATTGAACTCTTATCTATTTTAAGACCTGCAGATGAAACTTTTGGACAAAAAAGCACAGATCCAGAATATCACCCTTGCAGGTCTTGCCGTAAATATCATCCTGTCCGTTACAAAATTTTTATTAGGCTTTTTTGGTCACAGCCAGGCGGTCGTGGCAGATGCTTTACACAGCTTTTCAGACACAAGTTCCGACCTTGTCATTTTATTCGGGGTAAAATACTGGACAGCCCCCCCGGATGACGGCCACCCCTACGGCCATCAAAAAATCGAATCGTGCATTACTATTATTATCGGATTGATCCTCATTGTTGTGGCCTGTGCAATCGGATATAACGGCCTTGTGTCACTGCAGGGAAGAAACCAGCCTGAATTGGACAGGATCGTCATTATAGGTCCTCTTCTCTCGATTGTCATAAAAGAAATCCTTTTCAGGTATACCTACAAGGTTGGTATTAAAACCAATTCCTCTTCCGTTAAAGCAAATGCCTGGCACCACCGGACCGACGCATTATCCTCCATTCCCGTCCTTATTACCGTTCTTGCAACCTTGATCGATCCGGGATTGGGATTTCTCGACCAGGTCGGGGCCATTATTGTTTCAGCCTTTATTATTAAAGTGGGCCTTGAAATCTTTTTCACCAATATCAATGATCTTCTGGATACGGGAATCTCAAGGGAAAAAATCATTGAAATGGAAAAAACGATTGACAATATACAAGGTGTAAAAGGACTTCATAAGTTAAGAACCAGGAAACTTGCAAATTACATTTTTATTGATCTTCACCTGGAAGTTGACGGGCAGTTGCCTGTTGTAAAAGGCCACGATATATCAGAAGAGGTAAAAAAGATCCTGATTCAAAGCAACCCTAAGATTATCGACGTCATGGTCCACCTGGAACCTGAAAAAATCATTAAAGGCTCAGAATAAAAAAAATATAATATCCACGGGCAGGAAATAAATTCAAGGCAGGGGATAAAGATTGTTTAAAAAAATACCATCATGGAAACAAAAGGCCCTCTCTCCAAAGGATGTATTAAAAAAAATTGAGCCGGGAATGAACATTTTCATCGGCACTGGTGCGGCAGAACCAAGAACGCTTGTAAACTGCCTTATGCAAGCCAGGGGATACAGGCTACAGGATCTGACGCTGATCCAGCTTGTCAGTTTTGGGGATGCAATTTCATACAAGGCACTACAATCCAAAAAATACCGGCTTAAAACCTTTTTTTCCGGATGGGTTTCTGCAGAAGCCATATCTGCCGGCCAGGTTGACCTTGTACCCTCAAGATTCTCAGCCATCCCGCGGCTCATGAAGGAAGGACAGATCCCTATTGATATTGCCTTTGTGCAGATAACACCACCCAACAGAGCAGGGTATTGCAGTCTTGGTGTGGGAGTTGATGTGGCAAGAAGGGCAATGGAGCATGCAGATCTTGTCGTTGGTGAAGTCAACCATGACATCCCTTTCACTTTAGGGGATACATTTGTTCCGTTTGATGCATTTGACATAATCATTGAGTCTATTGACCCGCCGTTTTATTTTCCAAGGTTCAAGGTAGACCCTGTGTTTGACAAGCTGGCAGCCAATGTCGCTTCTGTAATTGAAGACGGCAGTTGCCTTGCTTTTACTTTCGGCCCGATTTTCGAGGCCCTGCCCGGACATCTTGCCGGAAAAAAAGATCTGGGGATTCATACACCGTTTTTTACGGATGCATTAATGGAACTTGTTAAAAGCGGTGCGGTCACCAACCGGAGAAAAGGCCTTTTCAGGGGAAGGTCTTTAACAGCTTATGCACTTGGCAGTAAAGAGTTAATGCACTTTCTTGATAAAAATCCAATAGTTGAATTTCAAAGCATTGATAAAGTCTTTAACCCGATGGAGATCGGGCGAAACCACCGGTTTGTGTTTATTATACCTGTAAGACGCGTCGATCTTTCAGGCCTTGTCGCCCTGCATAACAGCAAAGGAAATGTTACGGCAGGCCCGGGCCAGATGGCAGATTTCTTTAATGGTGCTGAAATTTCCCGGGGTGGCTATACCATTGTTGCCCTTCCCAGCAGGAACCGTATGGGAGTTGCCAATATCCGCCTTTCAGTGGAGAATTCTCCCGATTTATTAAGTATTCCGGAATCCATTGACCTTGTTGCAACAGAACACGGGATTGCCCATTTACGCGGAAAAACCTTAAGAGAGCGTGCCCAGGCCCTTATCGAAATTGCCCACCCTGAAGACCGGCCCGCACTGGTTGAAGGGGCAAAAAAAATAAATGTCCTGTATCAGGATCAGATTTTTCTGGCAGACAGTGCTCATTTTTATCCTTCTGATATTGAAACGCGCCATACGTTCAAGGATAATATTAATGTACGTTTCAGGGCCATAAAACCATCTGACGAAGACCAGATGAGACAGCTCTTTTATAGATTTTCCGACAAGGCTATCTATTACCGTTATTTCAGCCCCATAAAAACCATGCCCCATGAAAAAATGCAGGAGTATGTAAATGTTGACTACCGGAATGTACTGTCCATTGTTGCTCTTGTTGGAGAGCCGGGACAGCAGACCATTATTGCCGAAGCAAGGTTTGCAAAGCATCAGGACAAACCTTTTGTGGATATTGCTTTTGTTGTTGACGAAGCATACCAGGGATGCGGGATTGCCACCCATCTTTATCAAATACTTGCAAGGCTGGCCAGAGACAGGGGAGCCCAGGGCATGACCGCAGATATTCTGCCTTCCAACATGGCCATGCTTAAAGTTCTTGAAAAAGGCAATTTCCCGGTCCAGGCGAAACTGGAGCAGGGTGTTTATGCGTTGACCATTGATTTATCAGGGCAAAAAGGCTGAGATTTTCTTTTCTAAAGCTTATAATAACAGATCTTCCTGGGTAATGATCAGGTTCCTGCCATTGTTCTTGGCCATATAAAGAGCATCATCCGATCTTTTTATAAGGCTTTGTTCCGGTTCATTCAGTTTGTATAAGGCAATCCCCATTGAAACTGTTACTTTTCCCATGGTCTCGCCGGTTTCTTTAAGCTTCCATTCCTTTGTTGACAAGGCATTTTTAATTTTTTGCCCAACAGCCTTTGCGCCCTCAATCCCTGTTTCAGGCAAAAGGATCAAAAACTCTTCCCCCCCATATCTGGCCGCGATATCATTTCTTCTCAAATGGTCCTTCAGCATCTGGGCAATACTTCTTAAAAGGCTGTCCCCCACCAGATGCCCGAAAGTATCATTTACCCTTTTAAAATGATCAATATCCACCATGATAATAGAAAATGGCGAATCATTCTGTTTGGCCCTGATTCTTTCCAGCTCAAGCTTTTTTTCAAGCCCTCTCCTGTTGATCAATGAAGTTAAGGAATCTGTCTGTGCTTCCTGCTGGGATTTTTCCAATTCCTTTTGCAATTGTTTTAAATCTTCAGAAGATATTTTCATCCTGGTTTGAAGCCTTTTGCCGGAATGAACAAGCTCTTTGGTTTCAATAATCATCCGGTCAACAATAACCTTGATCTCATTATAGTCGTGGACTTCACTGATTTGAACTGCCAAATCTCCCAGGTTCTTTCCGTGTCCTGCAAGATCTCCTTCCGTATCTAAAACATGATTTGTTATCTCTTTTAACATTAAAGAAATTTTAGTTAAAAGCCTGCTTATAATGATTCTGTCACCATCAGCCACATATTTTTGATACAGTCGTTCAACCTTATTGTTATTAAAGGGTTTGGCGTTTTCGATCAAGTGGTCAACAGCTTTTTTTAATTTTATATTTTTACCGGATACATACTCATACCACACCGTGTAATTTACAGGATTGACAGGCAGATTGTATTTCGCAATATAATTCAGGGCAAGTCTTAAATATTCACCTGCCGTAGTTCTTTCTTCCGTATAATTCATATACCACCTAAACTGTAACATGTTTCGTCCGGCCGTTATTTTAAAGGCACATCCACAAGTCAAGCAGTAAATGACCGGATTTGTTTTATCAATTGTCCTTTTGCAGACATTTTTATCCAAAACATAAAATATTGTCAACAGGTTACTTTTGCTGCCACCGGCCCTGGGCAAACCCTTACAAACAACCCTTAAGAAAACCGGGAGGTCCTTTTTCGTCCGGCCTTTTTTTAAAAAAAACCAGGCTGGCAGCACAAAAAATCTATTGGTCTTTAAATAGTACGGGCACTATTTTGTAATAAAAACAGGGCAATCAGATTTATGAATAACCATGTGGGCAACACTGCCGAGTAACAGGCCTGCAAAATCCGTGACACCCCTTGAGCCCATAACAACCAGATCGATATTCTCAATTTTTACCACTTCAGGTATTTTATTACCTGGTGTTCCCTCAAGAATGCGGACATCAAACTTCACATCTGCCTGTTCAAGCATACTTATAAAAGGGTCAACAAGCTCTTCGGATGCCTTGTTGATTTCATTAACTGCCTGCTGGAAATAGGGTTCTGCAAGAACAATGGGGAAGCGGGCATGGCAATGGAGCAGGATTATTTTAGCATCCATAAGGCCGGCAAGCTCGATCGCATACCTGGTTGAATGTGTTGAATGCTCTGATCCGTCAACCGGGTTCAAGATTTTTTTGATATTCATGACGTTCTCCTTTCCAGCCTGATGACCAGGCTGATATCATCTCCTTGTACATGAAAAAAAATTCCGGTTCACAACTTCTTAAAAGAAAGGACAAAACAACTGAACAGGTTTTAACAGGATATAATTTGAGCATACTATATTTCTAAGAAATTGTCATATAGTTTATAAAGAAATCAAACTAAATCTTGACAAGCACCTACCACAATGTGATACTCTGTTTTTCTTAAAAATCATACTTGGAGAAAAGGCAAATATCATGAACAAAAAAAAAAATTATCATTTTGAAACAAAAGCGATTCATGAAGGTTTAAAAGACACCCCATGGCAGGGGGCCACCCTCCCTCCTATTTTCCAGACTGCAGCGCACTACCATGAAAGCGCGGACAGCCTGAGCAAAACATTTGCCGGTAAGACAGGGGAGCATATTTATATGCGGCTCAGCAACCCCACCAACAGGTTTCTTGAACAAAAGCTGGCAGCCCTTGAATCAGGAGCTGCTGCCGTTGTAACCGGTTCCGGAATGGCAGCCATTAACAACGCCTGTATGACCCTGCTTTCCGCCGGAGATGAATTTGTTGCCAGCAAATCCCTTTTCATGTCTTCATATACACTTTTTACAAATATTTTTAAAAAATACGGCATCAGCGCAAAGCTTGTTGATCCTTTAAGCCTTGATGACATTGAGCAGGCCATAAACAAGAAAACACGGTTTGTCTATATGGAAACCATTACTAATCCGGGCATGGAAATTGCCGATATTAAAAGCATAGCCGAAATTGCCCACGAAAATGGCGTACCGCTCATGATTGACAACACACTGGCTTCCCCCTGGCTTTGCAGGCCCATTGAACTTGGTGCAGACATTGTTTTGCACTCAACCACCAAGTACCTTTCCGGCCATGGTGCCGCCATGGGCGGTGTGGTGGTGGATGCAGGGAACTTTGACTGGACCGGGGAAAAATTTTCTGATTTCGCGCCTTTTGTTGAGCAGAGAGGAAATCTTGCATTTATACACAGGCTGTTTAAAGAATATCATATCAATTTCGGCACCACACCTGCGCCGCTGCACTCTTATCTCACAGTCATCGGGTTAAACACCCTTGGCCTTCGCATGGAACGTCAGATGGAAAATACCATAAAGGCTGCAAGCTTTCTAAAAGAACAGCCAAAAGTTGAATGGGTCAATTTCCCGGGGTTTGAGGACCATAAATGCCATGAAATCGCAAAAACCCAGTTTATGGACAAAGGGTTTGGTGCCATGCTCACTTTCGGGCTAAAAGACCAGGAATCGTGTTTCAAGCTTGTTGATCATCTTGGCATGATTTTAAACCTGGCCAATCTTGGGGACTGCAAAACCTTGATTATTCACCCTTACTCATCCCAATATATAACTTTTCCCGAAGACCTTAAAAATCAACTTGCAGACCCCCAGCTTCTGAGGCTTTCCCTTGGAGTCGAGCATGTTGAGGATATTTTAAATGATCTTGCAAAAGCCCTTGAACCAGTTTAAAATATGAGCGAGTACACAAGCCATAACCGGAACGGCCAAACCATTGGCATTGTTAAAAAGCAATTTTTTTCCTTTGCCGCACCCCCTGACAGACTGAAGCTCGAAAGCGGTGCAGACATCGGCCCTGTAACCATTGCCTATGAAACCTGCGGGTCTTTGAACCAGGATAAAACCAATGTTATTCTCGTACTCCATGCACTTTCCGGAGATTCCCATGTGGCAGGGTATTATGACCCGAAAGATGCCAAGCCCGGCTGGTGGGATATCATGGTAGGCCCTGGCAAAGGAATTGATACGGACAGATATTTTGTAATCTGCTCCAATATTATAGGGTCCTGTGCCGGATCAACAGGACCATCCTCCATCAATCCGGAAACAGGCAGAGAATACGGAACTGATTTTCCCTTTATAACTGTCGGGGATATGGTTGAAACCCAAAAGGCCCTGATCAACCACCTGGGGATCAAATCTCTCTTATCAGTGATAGGAGGATCGGTCGGTGGCATGCAGGCCCTTGAATGGTGTACAAGGTTCCCGGATATGGTTAAATCAGTGATTCCCCTTGCGACAACCACACGGCATTCAGCTCTGGCTATTGCCTTTAATGAAGTTGCAAGACAAGCTATCATGGCTGACCCGAACTGGAATAAAGGACATTATTATTCCGGCAAAAAACCTGACATGGGCCTTGCCATTGCCAGGATGATCGGGCATATCACTTATCTTTCAGATGAGTCCATGCGCCTGAAATTCGGGCGGAAGCTTCAAAACAGGTCTGCATTAAGCTTTGAATTCGGTGCTGAATTTCAGGTGGAAAGTTATCTTCAATACCAGGGTAACAAATTTATTGAACGTTTTGACGCCAATTCTTTTTTGTATATCACCAAGGCTGCGGATTATTTTGATCTGGCAGGGCAATATGGCTCAGGCTCTCTTGTTAAAGCCTTTTCCAAATGCAAAGCAAAATTTTTAATCGTTTCTTATACCTCTGACTGGCTTTACCCGACGTATCAGTCAAAAGAAATGGTCAAAGCCATGAAAAAAAACAACCTGGATGTCAGCTTTTGTGAAATCGATTCCCAATGGGGGCATGATGCCTTTTTACTTCCCAGTGACCGGCTTGACAATCTGATCAAAGGATTTCTAAGGGGTGTGCCAAATTGAAGCCTGATCATTTAAGATATGACTTGAAAATCATTGCTTCCTGGATTGAACCGGGGGCCTCAATATTAGGCCTTGGCTGCGGGGAAGGAGACCTTCTTTTCTGGCTTAAAAAAGAAAAAAACGTAAAGGAACGGGGCATAGAGATACAAGAATCAAAAGTGGTCAAATGTATTGAAAAAGGGATCTCGGTTTTACAGGGTGACATTAAAGAAGAGATTGAAGACTATCCTGACAATGCCTTTGATTATGCGATCCTGTCCCAGACCCTTCAGCAGGTCTATGAGCCGTCAAGCCTGATTCATTCCATGATGAGGGTGGCAAAGATGGGTGTGGTCAGTTTTCCCAACTTTGGCCATATCAAGGTCCGCATGCAATTGGCATTTAAAGGACAGGCCCCTGTGACCAGGGAGCTTCCCTATTCATGGCATAACACCCCCAACATCAGGGTCTTGAGCCTGGAGGACTTTGAAAAATTTTCTAACCAGGTCGGGTTTAAAATTCTGAAAAAAGCTGCAATTAACACGAAAAACAATCAACGCCACGGCAAGATGGTAAGCTTTTTACCTAACCTGTTTGCTACCTATGGCATATTTTTGATTGGTAAGGAATAAACATGGAAAACAAAGAGATTGATAAAGCAATAATAGAAAAAATTATCAGGATAAAACAAAAATCAGGGAACAAGCTTGTTATCCTGACCCATCATTATCAAAGAAAAGAGATCATTGATCTAGGCGACCACAAGGGAGATTCTTTTGGCCTCTCTCAAAGGGCTGCCACGGATAAGAATGCAAAATATATTATTTTTTGTGGTGTCCATTTTATGGCGGAAAGTGCAGCGATCCTTGCAAAAGCCCACCAGACCGTACAAATTCCTGATATGGATGCCGGTTGCTGGATGGCTGACATGGCGGATGCCTTTCTCGTTGAAAGGGCCTGGAATGAAGTTGCAGCCATTGTGGGGGAAAACAGGACCACCCCTCTTGTTTACATGAATTCCGACGCCTATATCAAGGCCCATTGCGGAAAAAACAACGGGGCTGTCTGCACATCTTCCAATGCGCCCAAAGCCTTTGAATGGGCGTTAGGGCAAAGAGAAAAAATTTTCTTTTTCCCTGATGAACATCTTGGCCGGAATACAGGGAATCATCTTGGCATCCCGGAAGATGAAATGATTTTATGGGATCCTGAAAAACCATTGGGCGGCAACAGCGAATCCGACATAAAAAAAGCAAAAGTGTTATTGTGGAAAGGATATTGCCTGGTTCATACCAGGTTTACGATAAATGACATAAAAACCATGCGAAAAAACTTTCCTGATGCAAAAATAGTCGTGCATCCCGAATGTACTGGTGAAGTTGTCAAAGCATCTGATGCAGTGGGTTCCACAAGTTTTATTGTCAAATATGTTTCCAATGCACCCAAAAATTCCACGATCATAATTGGCACTGAAATCAATTTGGTCAAACGGCTTGTCACGGGATGCCCGGATAAAAGGATTCTCCCGCTAAAGGACTCGCTTTGCCCCAATATGTATAAAATCAATTTAAAAAACCTTTTAGCCTGCCTTGAAAACATTGGGAAAATCAATATTGTTACAGTAGACGAAAAAATCAAAAAATATGCTGTCATTGCCCTTGAAAACATGCTGAACCTGTAAAACCGGAAACATGCACGATACTTAAAATCCCCGGTATATCTTTAATCACAAGTACAAATGATCCAGGATTAACTATGTATCTAAAACCTGCCTTAAAAAATAAGATAATTCTTTAAGGGCAACAGGCTTTTTTAAAATTTTTTTAATGGATACCGGATCAAGATTATTTTTTTGGATAAAAGCACCATGGCCCGTACAAAGTATAACAGGCACATCAGGGTTTATATCATATATTTTACAGGCAAGCTCTATCCCGGTTAAATCCGGCATGGTCATATCAGTCATAATAACATCAAACATATCCGGATTTGTTTTAAACACATTGAATGCATTAAGGCTGCCTGTAAAACAGGTGACAGCATACCCAAGTTTTTCCAACATGCAGGTTTCCATGGCTGCCACTTTTTTATCATCATCCACCAGCAGGACTCTCTCCGTCCCTGTTTTAACGGGCATATCTTCCGGTTCTGCCATTTCAACACCTTTATATTCCCGGCACACCGGGAAAAAGATATCAAACCTGGTTCCTTTTTCCTTTTCACTTTTAACAAAAATATGCCCTTTATGGCTTTTTACAATTCCCTGGACCACAGAAAGACCGATACCAGAACCCCTGCCCTCTTCTTTTGTAGAAAAATACGGATCAAATATCTTATCATAAATATCATTATCAATCCCAATGCCCGTATCTTCCACAGCCAGACGGACAAAATTTGCGGGTTCACCAATCAATTTTGAATCAACCTGCCCGGTATTCTTTTCCTCCCTAAGCGATATATCAAGGATACCGCCGGTTTCTCCCATTGCATGATATGCATTGGTTACAAGATTCATAATTATCTGGTGAATCTGAACAGGGTCCCCGAGAATATACCCGCAGGTTTTATCAATATTTACATTTACCTTTATTGTTGCGGGCAGGAATGACCGGACAAGTATCATGGAATCCCGGATGGCATCCACTGGGTTTAAAAGCTTTAACTCATGCTCTTTTTGCCTGCTGAAAGTAAGAATTTGATTGACAAGCTCTTTTGCATGCTTCACGCAATCGAGTATAACATCAAGATATTTTGTATCTGGATTATCTTTCGCAGTATCCATTAAAAGCATTTCCGCATAACCTGAGATCGGGGATAAAATATTGTTAAAATCATGGGCGATCCCGCCGGCAAGTGTCCCTATCGCTTCCATCTTCTGTGCCTGGAACAATTGTTTTTCAAGACCTTTGCGCTGGGAAATATCCATAATCATTGCACGAAGCTCTTCAATTTTACCTGATTTATCTTTAACAGCTTCAATGGAAAGGCTCACCCAGACGGGTATTTTATTGTCCGGCTTTATTCTTAATTCCATATCTTTAATAACTTCACCACTTCCAAGGCTGCCCAGAATACCGGAAAAAATTTTATCGCCCCCGGGTCGTTCAAAAAAGAAGTTTACAGCATTCCCGCCTGTAAAATCATCTTTCCCATAACCGAACAAAATTTTGGCCTTTTGATTGTACTTTAATATATCACCTTTTGGATTCATTGAGATATAGGCAATGGGGGCATTCTCATAAAGATCGCGATATTTTTTTTCATTTTCAATTAACTCCATGGAAGTTTTACGAAGATGTTTTTCTTTCCGCCATAAGAGCCGTGCGCCTTTTTTACCCGTGAGCTGTCCAAGATATGCAAGAGAAGATGCTTCAACAAGTTTGATCAATACATCCAGCCTTTTTTTCAATTCTTTTTTTCTTACAAATTTTGACCCCTTGATTTCAAGCAAATCCAGGTTAGCGGTATTAATAACCAGGATGCCGTAATCGGGCAGGTAAATATAAATAGAATTACTGGAGCCAAAGTGACTGACGATTCTTGTATCAAGTTTAATACCCTTTCCAGGTTTTTTTACGAAATTTCCATTATAACTGAAAAAAGGGACTTGCTGATATTTTTTTTCACTCTTCTCAACATAAACATACTTATCCGTATCAGGACAAATGATAACACTGATACCTTTTTTATAATAATCTGCAAAATTTCGAAGCACGTGGGATATAATTCCGTCATTATCTTTTCTTTCACCTTTTTGACCGGTTTTAAAAAAAAATACAGGGCTTAATCTCCTGGCAGAAACAATCCCTGGTCCGAACATTTTTAGAATTAACCCTTTCAAGCCTTTACCATCAAATTTATCCATGATGCCCCGGTCCCACATGCTGGTTGGCAAGAACCTGATTTTCGAATGATTTGTTCCATACAGGATGCCGGTCTGCCTGGCATCAAAAAGCTCAAGAGATACTTTTAACAGTTTTTTTAAAGGATTTCCCCTTTTAAAAAAATTTTTTTCGACCATCTCAACGTCTATTGGTTTCATAATCATCCTTTTTTAGAAAACAGTAAAAAAACATGGGAATTTGTAAAATATATGAAAACACAAACCTCATTATCAGGTCAAGACCAAAAGAAAAACTTGAATAAAAGCAAAAACAGGCAGAATCCTGTATGGGGAGATGCTTTTATGTATTCTGGCTGTCCAGGATATCCCTGACTAAATTCGACACATCTTTTACGCTGACAGGTTTGTGTAAAAAACCTTTAATCCCTTGAATATCGTATTTGTTCTTATTAATGTGCTCACCATAGCCGGTACAGAGAATAATGGGGATGTCAGGCCGGATTCCGGTTATTTCTTCAGAAAACGCATAACCTGTGAGCCCCGGCATGGTCAGATCGGTTATGACAAGGTCAAACTCATGCGGCGATTTTTTAAATGTTTCCAATGCAATAGGGCTCTCAAGGCGGCAGGTCACCTGGTACCCTAATTTCTCCAGCATGTGCTGTTCCATGAATGCCACTTTTTTATCATCATCAACCAGGAGTATGCTCTCGTTTCCTTTCTGGATGGGCCTGTCCTCTTTAACCTTGTCTTCTATCTTGATATCCCCGGCATACAAGGGAAGATACACTTCAAAACAGGTCCCTTCCCCTTCTTTTGATTTAACATTGATATACCCCTTGTGGGACTGGATGATTCCGTGGACGACAGAAAGCCCGATACCCGATCCCTTGCCTTCTTTTTTGGTTGTAAAAAAAGGATCAAAAATCCTTTCCAGCACACCTGGAGGAATTCCAGGCCCTGTGTCCGCAATTCGCAGATATACATATGATCCTGGATTTAAGGGAAAAATCGTATTGTCCTCTTTTATTACAATCTCGTCCAGGAGGACATCAAGGGCTCCTCCTTTTTCTTCCATGGCATGATATGCATTTGAAATCAGGTTCATGACAACCTGGTGTATCTGGATAGGATCAACCATCAGAAGGCCGCACTCCTCATTAATTTCCTCCCTGATTTCAATGGTTGCAGGCAAAAATGATCTTGCAAGTGTCATGGCTTCCTTAACAAATACATGGGGCCGCAATAACTTAAACTCATTGTCTTTCTGTTTTGAAAAGGTGAGCATCTGGTTGACCAGACCTTTGGCATACAAAGCGCAGTCATGTATGATTTCAAGGTGCTCCCTTTCTTTGGACTCTTTATCTTTTGCCTCCATCAACAGCATTTCAGAATAGCCTGCAATGGGGGTAAGGATATTATTAAAATCATGTGCAATACCTCCGGCAAAGGTACCGATGGCTTCCATTTTCTGGGCGTGAAGCAATTGTTTCTCAAGTTCTTTACGTTCGGATATGTCAATGGCCATGGCCCGGATCTCAACAATTTCACCATATTTATCCCTGATAGCATCCAGTGAAAGGCTTACCCAGATATCTTCCTGTTGTTTATTCCTGAACTTCATATCAACATCCCTGGCAGGGTTACCCTGTTCAAGATCTAATTTAACCTGTCCAGGATCAGCCGCATTCCCTTTGTCATCCACATGGAATTCCATTATATCTTTACCGATCAGTTCTTCTTTTTCATAGCCTGAAAGTTTTACGGTATTATAATTACATTTAATGATTATTCCCTGGTTATCCATGGAAAAATATGCAATGGGTGCATTTTCGTAAAGATCACGATATTTTTTTTCGTTTTTCACCAGCTCAAACGATGTCTTTCTCAGTTGCTGTTCTTTTTGCCACAACAACCTGGCCCCTCTTTTCCCATGAAGCTGGCCCAATGCTGCAAGAGATGCTGTTTCCACAAGCCTGATCAGCATATCGAATTTTTGTTTCAGTTCTTTTTGCCTGGCAAATCCTGATTCGACCCTGTCCATCAAACCAGGGTCTGCCGTATTGATCACCAGGATTCCATAGGCCGGGATATAAATGGAAACATAATTTTTCGCCTGGAAATATTTTATAATATTCAGATCCACTCTAAGCTTGATATCCGGTTCATTAATGGCTGTTCCATCATAGCTGTAGAAAGGTATGCAGGCATATTGATCATTGACCTTATAAATATTATTTGAGATATCAGGGCTGAAAAGAATACTGATACCCTGCTTGTAGTAGCTGGCACAGGTTCGCAGCATATAGGCAATTATCCCGTCATTGTCTTCTGTCCGGCCTGCCTTGCCATTTTTAAAAAAATAAACAGGGCTTAATTTTTTCAATGTGACAATTGTTGTGCCAAAATACTTTAAGATCCTGCCTTTGGAGCCTTTCCCGTCAAACATATCCATGACGCCGCGATCCCAGTCACTTGTCGGGAGAAATTTAACTTTTGATTCGTCTGTGCCGTATAGCACACCCACCTGTTCTGCCTGTAAAAGTTCCAGGGCGATCTTTAAAAGCTTGGTAAAAGGATTTCCTCTTTTAAAGAAACTCTTTTCGATTCCTTTAATATCCATGTTTATTTCAGACACAATCCCAATCTCTCAGATTAAAAAATGAAAATAAAATCAGATACGTTTATTGATAATAATCAAACCAGAAAAACACGTATGGGTCAAGCCAAAAAGCCCTGAATAAAAGGATTATAGATAAGAACCAAAAAAAAGCCACTGAATGTTAATAAAAATCGTGCTTGAAAACTCTTTTTTTATGATTTATCAATATAGGGTTATGGACTGACGAAAAGGAAATAATATCAGTGTTTACTCTAATTAACCTGAAAAGAGCCAATCTATGAGAATAGTAACCAGACCAGATTTTGACGGGATTGTATGTGCGGTTCTGCTTCGATGCGCCCTGAACATTGACAAGGAGATTTACTGGGTTGAGCCCCATGAAATCCAGGCCGGGCAAGCTGCAATTTTAAAAGGAGATATCATTGCAAATCTTCCCTATTCACCAGACTGCACTTTATGGTTTGACCACCACGTATCAAACAAGCCCCCAAAAAAAATTAAAGGCAGATTTGAAATTGCCCCGTCCGCAGCAAATGTCATTTACAAGTATTACAAAAAACAAGGCATGCTGGACAACCGTTATGATGAGCTGGTCTTTAACACGGATATCATCGACTCAGCCGATTTAAACCGGGACCAGGTCCGGTGTCCTGAAAAATATCCATATATTATTTTATCCATGACCATCAGGAACAAGGATTATAAAGACCTGCCCTATTGGAATAAACTGGCAGGCCTCCTGGCAGACCAAAGCATTGACCATGTCCTTAAAGAACTTGAAGTAAAAAAGCGCTGTGAAAGGGTTGTAAAAGAGAATGCAGCATTTGAAAAACATTTGCTGCTGCATACAAAAACCATTCACAACATATCCATTACCGATTTCAGATCCCTTGATTCCGTGCCCGATGGCAACCGCTTTTTGACATATTCACTATTCCCTGAAAGTATTGCCAGCGTAAAAATCAGGTTTGACAGTCCTGAGCATAAACACATACAGCTAAGTATTGGCCGCAGTATTTTCAACCAGCAATGCAATGTTAACATCGGGAACCTTATGGCCCGGTTCGGCGGGGGAGGCCATGCAGGTGCCGGGGGCTGTACCCTTAAAACAAAAAACGCCGGCAAAGCCATTGAACAGATCCTTGACATCATGTTTCAAAATAAAAAACAATCTTAAAGTTTATTTTTAACACTTTCGATCTTATCCGCCATGGTCTGTTCCCTGTCAACCCTTGTGCCTGCCTTAATTGTGGTTGTTATTCTCGGAGCCCCCATTTCGTGGATCCTTTCATGGCATTTTTTTACCACATCAAATACCTTGTCCCAATCTCCTTCTATGTTGGTACCATAGGCATGAAGCCGGTATTCAAGCCCTGCTTCATTTATAATTTTCTGGCATGCCGCCACATATTTTGATACGGAAAGGCCAACCCCGATGGGCACCACACAAAGGTCAATAATAACATTCATTTTAAAACTCCTTTTTGTTTTCCATTAACAAGTGCATTCTATTGATTTTCTTTACCGGAAGCAAGCAGGAGAATGCAAGCCGGGTGTAATATAAAATAAGGTTTTATAAATACGGAACAATTTGCTATTAACAAACTGGTTTATGTTTATGATATCAGCATAAAAAATGTTAGAGGGAAAAATGGCAAAAATAGAAGGGTTCAGAATAAAAAATTACAGAGTACTGAAAGATATAACAATTGGTAAGCTGTGGAATCTACAGAAAGTCAAACCCCTTTCGCCATTAACTGCGGTTATTGGGAAAAACGGCGTAGGGAAGAGTACTCTGTTTGACGCTTTTGGATTTCTTTCAGGTTGTCTGAATAATGGGGTGGAACAAGCCTGTGATGTGAGTAAAAGAGGTGAGTTTAAACGAATAAGATCTCAAGGGATAAAAGATCCTATCGAATTTGAAATTTACTATACGCAAGATGGCAAATCCAGACCCATTACATATAAATTAGCGATAGACCTTGATAAAACAGAAAGGCCGAATTCCAAAAAACATGAAAGGAACGACTGATCCTGAAAAAAGAATATTGCTTGACAGATTGCCCAGGCTCTTGAATGGTTATGGCAAAACATTTTCCGCCTATCCTGGCGGGTCTCTGGAATTAAAAAAATGTGGTTGGCATTCTGTTGGTAAAATCAAATCCGAGTGGGCTGAAAAAATCACTCCTTTCATGGACATAAAAAAAATAAATCTGATAGTTTTTGCTATTTTAGGAATACTGTAAAGCGTTTGGTTAAAATATAAAGGCAGGAAAAAGTATGGGGCCTCATAAAGTCAGGCTGATGATGAAGGCTGAAAGGGATATGGCGGCCAGACGGTTCAGACGGCAAAGAAACAAAAACTATCTTGCAAAACCTGGCATCCACGAGTGTGCAATTGTATTGGATCATTTAAAACCAAGCTATAATATCGGCAAAATTTTCAGAAGTGCCGAGGCTTTCGGAACACGTGAAATACATTTGGTAGGCATTGATTTTTTTGACCCGGCTCCGGGCATGGGGGCGTTCAAATGGATCCCGGCTATTTTTCACAAAACCTTTTTCTCATGCTATACAAACCTTATCAACAAAGGATATGCCCTTTATGTTCTTGAGCCAGGCAAAGGCCAATCCATTGCACAAACAAACCTGCCAAAAAAAAGTGCATTTATTCTGGGCCATGAAGAATTTGGTATCAGCTTTGAGCCGAATCTCTTCCCCGGGATTGAGTGTCTTAACATTCCCCAGTTTGGAAAATCCCAAAGCCTGAACGTGAGTGTGGCAGGATCAATTATTTTATATGAATACATCCGCCAGCATGGAAGGATTGACAAAAAAAACCAGGGTTATTAAAATCATAATCAAATTTTCAACATAAAAAAATATTATAGGAATTATATTTATGAAAACCAAACAGGTAATTGATCATATTGTACACTGGCTTAAAGCTTATCTTGATCAAACCGGTTTAAAAGGGTTTACCATTGGTGTTTCAGGTGGGATTGACTCTGCTGTTACATCGTGCCTTTGCGCCAGGACAAGAAGGCCTGTCCTGGCCCTTAACATGCCTATTTACCAGGCAAAAGACCAGGTCTCAAGATCTGCTGACCATATTTCATGGCTCAAAAAAAACTTTAATAATGTTAAAGGCATTGAAGTTGAGCTTTCAAGTATTTTTGATCAGATAAAAAAAAGTTTTCCCCATGATATTCAAGACGGCCTGACCATGGCCAATACCCGGTCAAGGCTTCGCATGCTCACCTTGTATGCCTTTGCTTCCAGCCATAAAATGCTGGTGGCAGGAACAGGCAATAAGGTTGAAGATTTCGGGGTGGGCTTTTTTACCAAGCATGGGGATGGCGGCGTGGATCTTTCCCCCATTGCAGACCTTTTAAAAACACAGGTTTATGATTTGGGTAAACGCCTGGGCATTATTGAAGATATCCTGGAAGCAGCACCTACAGATGGCCTGTGGGAAGATAACAGGACCGATGAAAACCAGATTGGCGCAAGCTATGCAGAGCTGGAATGGGCAATGAAATACCTTGATTCACCCAAAAAAGATCCCTTGAGCAATAGACAGAAAAAAATCCTTTCCATTTTTAAAGGATTTAACGCTGCCAATAAACATAAAATGAACCCCATACCGGTCTGCCTTATCCCCGGGGATTTAAAAGAATAATCCATACTATCTTATGAAGGCTGGCTAAAAATGGCTTTTCCGGTTTACACCTCTGGAATACCAAGACTGCACGGCAATAGGACCTGGCATTTCCCGCATACATGGGTAGTTTGTTCCAGGTCTGCCAGTTCCTTTGTTTTATGAAGATTGGAATTTAACCTGGCCCAGCATTTTTTCCGGTTTATCCCTGTCTTTTCCGACACGGCCCCGACAGGGCAGCGTTTTACACAGGCAAGGCATTTATGGCCGTTTTTATAAAGGCAAAGTTCTTTTTCGCTTACCAGAGGGCTGTCACCAAAATCAGCTTCAGTGACCAGGCTGCCAAGACGGCCGGCGCATCCTGACGGAGTGATGAACTGGGCATTGACACCGAAACGGCCAAGACCTGCCACATATCCCAGGTGCTTATGGGACCAGCGGGCCATTAGTTTCTCATGGTCAAAATTATGGGTTGCCGGGATCAAAGCAGATTTGTATCCTGCCTTTTCAAGAAAAAATTTAATTTGTTCACAAAGCTTATTAATAAGTTTATTGGTGGATTCATATGCAAGCCCCCAGTTCCGGCAGGGGACATCACCTTTATGATTTTCCCGTGCAAGTTCCTTGATAAAAGGAACAAAAAAAATAACCACAGACCTGCCTGTGGACAAAAGCTCTTCTGGAAGGGCGTGGTCATCTGCCGCAATTTCAGGCAGGATATCAAAACGTTCATCTGCCTTTGCCGTGACGGCAAGGGGAAGCCGCCATATTTTTTTTTGCCCTGTGGCCTTTGGATACCCTTCTACAAATTTTTCAATAAATACTCTTAAATCACCGGGTGTGACATGCTTTGTCATGATCACCTCTATCATTATAATTTTTCACCTACAAAAAATACTAACTTACCACAAATCACTTGAAAACCATAATGAATTCCCATGGAATCGTGGGACACCCGGGTTTCACACAAGCTCGAAACAGGCAGGGCCACCCCCTGTTGTCCGGAAAATAGCCCTGCCCCGATGTATCAATGGCAGGATTTAGTTTATACCAATATCCTTTGGCCGGACCATGATCCAGTTTTTATCCGCCGTCACTTTCAAGTCAAGTTCTTTTTCCTGGCGGGCCCTGAGAGCAAAAGCTTTTTGGGTCTTTTTCCAATACTTTTCCTTCCTGTTGATCCAGAGCTTAAGACCGCCCTTTGCATAATCTGAATAAAAAAGCATAAAATGATCATTTGGAGAATCTCCTGCAACCAGAATGGGTCTTTTAACGGGGTGAATATAATCCTTGATAGCGGCAAGTTTTCCGACATACATGGTATTTGGCCCCCAGATATAGGGGGTTAGCTCCTTTTTATAATGGGTCTCTTTGGTATACTTGTCATCAAAAAAGTGGCCTCGTTTAATCTGGAGACGGGCAGTTGTAACATCAAAGGTTTTCCTGTCCTTTAAAAGGCAGGAAACGCCAATGACATTTTCAGGCTTTACATTGATGCCGTATTTTGGATCGGAAACCACCATCCTGGCGAGTTCTTCAAGGGCAGCAGATACGACATATACCTCAATACCATTTGCCTGCAATGCATTGATCAATTCTCTCTGGCCAGGATAAATCCTGGGGGTTTCAGGCTTGTATTCAACCAGCTTGCCGTTGTCCCAGTATTTACAGGGAACTTTAGCCCCGTTTAATGCAAACAAGTCATCCACATAATTTTTCAACTCGCCCAGGGTAAAACCGCTGAAAACCTGGGCAATCCAGGGATATCCGACTTTATGGTCGATATCATACAATTTATAGGCATAGGAAACCAGGGTATCCTCTGGATGAAAGGGAATCAGCTTCAAGGAAGGGTCTATGGTTCTGCGGGTCAAAAGCCCCTTGTTTTCAAGATAAGGGAGAAGGGATTCTTCAAGGTCCCTGTACCAGATGGTGTTGTCTGCATCAAATACTGCATACTCGCCTTGATCAGCATGCTGTTCAATAAATTTTTCAAGTATTTTTGCCTCTTTTTGCGGCCAGTGTTTCAACTCGACCCCGAATGAAAAAGACACGCTGACAAATACCAGCACAAATCCCAGGAACAGACCGATTTTAATGTGACGTTTCATGGTTTCCTCCGAAAGTTTATGATATAAGAGATAATTGCATCTCAGGGGAAATTTATAGCAATTTCCCCTGAGGATGTGTGACGTTTCAGGATGGCAGCGGTTCTCCTTCTGTGTCCGCAGGCGGGGAACTGCTGTCATTTGATTTGCTTTTTTTATTTAATCCATCTTGGTACCTGGAATTTATAATTTTTATAGGGTTTTGTGGGCGGATCTGTAAAAATGGCGACCATTTCCCCGTTCTGTACCTGGTAATGGGCAATGGGCACATCCCCACCCGCCCTCATGACATGATCTGCGTCCCATTTCCACCACCCGGTTTCCCCTTTATATCCTTTGGTGGCAATATAATTATTAATCTTGTCATGTGCCTTTTCATCCCCGACAGCTTTAACAGCCGCGGCCCATGCTTTAACACCGCTGTAAGCTGCCCACGATCCTGCCTGGGGCAGATGGTGCCAGATGGTGTTAAATTTTTTCAACCAGGCCTGGGCTTCAGGCGTGGGTGCCTCAGGCGTAGGCATGGCAGTGGGGACTTCACCGATAATACCGTCTGCCTCTTTGCCCATGGTTCCCACAACTTCCCTTGGCACCAGGGAATACCCGTAACTCAAAATAGACTTGGTGGGTTTTTTCATGAACTGCCGGAAAAACGTGATCACTTCCTGGGCAGACACGATTTCCACATGAATGATGGCAGGTTTGATCTTCCGGATTTTAGTCAGCAAAGGGCCCCACTGGTTGGTGCCATAGGGAACCAGTTCATGCATGGCCACTTTCCACCCTTTTTTCTTAAAATTCTTTTCCAGGGTATCCCCTACTTCCGTACCCCAGGCGTCATCCGCTGTTATTATAACAACCTTTTTATTGGGATATTCATAAGGCAATGCCATCAGCACGTTAAACATGCTCTTGGCCTGGTTGATACCGGTATCGGTGAGCTGAAAGATATTATTGTATTGCTTCTTGTTCTGCTTGTAAATATCCACGGCAGTCTGTGATCCGTCATCAGCGAAAAACGAAGCCGTATATTTTCCATAGGCCCGGACATCCTGGCCCCATCCGGCCCACCCTGCGTGGACGGAATCAACCTTTAATTTTCCACAAAGATAGTCAGCGCCCTGCATGACCCGTTCCGGTGCAAATTCCTGGGTATCAAACCGCACAGGTTCCAGCTTTTTGCCAAGGAGCCCGCCTGCTTCATTGATTTCGTCAATAGCCATTTTAATCCCTTTCCAATAATTGTCGCCTGTATCGGTATAAGGGCCTGTCATGGCCAGGGGAACTCCGACTTTAATCACGCCTTTGGCCCATGCGCCCTGTGCCATGAACAAACTTAAAACCAGGATTAATAATAGACTTAATGTTTTTTTCATCCTACCTCCTTGAATAATTGTTATTATTTCAATTTAAGCTACGCACTTTCTTTTTTTTTAAAAATATTTTTTCAAACATCCCCACGATGCCATCCGGCAGTAAAAGGACCAGGATCACAACCATTGCACCCAGTGTAATGGGGCGGAAAGACCCTAAGGGGGACAGCATTTCATTGATGGCAATGGTGATAAATGCGCCGATGATGGCACCGGGAAATTTTCCTACGCCGCCGATGACCAGGATAACCATAAGGGTGACAAAAAGATCAATCCCCAGCATCCGTGTGGAGAGCATGCCCACATAATGGGCGTAAAATCCGCCGATAACCCCGGTGAGAAACGAAGTCAGGGCAAATACCATGAGCTTGTACTTGAATGCGCTCACGCCAAGGCAGGAGGCAAACTCCTCTGCGTCTTTAAGGGCCAGAAATGCAGTCCCCCAGTGGGATTTAATCACAGCCAGAATAATGCCAGAACAGATAACAGCCACAAAAAGCATGAGGTAAAAATAAGGGACAGGTTCCGAGCTTGTAAAGGTATATCCGAATATATTCATAGGCTGGATGGTCAAAATTCCCCTGGAGCCGCCAGTACCGATCGCCCGGCCGATGCCCCCCTTGAGAACCGGTTCCAGGATCATATGAACGGCAAAAGTGACAAGGGCGATATAAGCCCCTTTGAGTTTCAGGCAGGGAAGACCGACAAGAATGCCGATTCCTGCTGCAATCACCCCGGCAAGGAAAACGGCAAATATGGGGGGAATTCCAAATTTTGCCGTGATAATTGCAGATGCATAAGCCCCTATGACAAAAAATGCGACCTGGCCAAAGGAAAAAATCCCGGCAAATCCCATGATAAGATCCCAGCATGAGGCCACAACAGACCATATCAGGCACATTATCAGTATATGCATGATAAAATTGGTGGACCCGAAAAACAAAGGAAGAACCGCCACGATACTCCAGATAACAGCCAGTAATTTTGCAATGCGTTTGTGTTCCATTGATTTACCCCCATTTCCCCATAAGTCCCTGGGGTCTTATAGCCAGGGTTGTCAACAATACTGCAAATAATGCAATCAAGGTCCAGTTCATGCCGAACTGCCATCCGACAAAAGCCTCAAGCATGCCCACGATAAATGCGGCATAAAGGCCGCCCTTGATACTGCCCATACCCCCGAAAGCCGTTATTACCCAGGCTTTGATAAGAATATTCCAGCCACCTCCGGGTGTTACAAAATATTTCTGGGCCAGAAGGATTCCACCCATGCCAACCATAACCGTTGAAATGGCAAAGGTGGCGGCAAACACAAATTCCTTGGGGATTCCCACGATCTGGGCTCCGGCCGGGTTCTGGGCAACAGCCCTGACTGACATGCCGGTCCGGGTATTGTTGAGAAACCACCGGAAAAGAAGAATACCGCCAATGGACAGAACAAAAATCACCACATCCTGGTAGGAGAGAATAAAATCACCCACTTCAAAGGCTCCTTCCAGAATAGAGGGTAAGGACTTCATCCTTGCCCCGAATACCACCTGGTAGGAATTATCCAGAAAAAGGGCCAGTCCCAGGGTGATCATCATCACCTTGATTTCCCAGTCATCCCGCTTCCGCAACGGTGCCACCAGCAATTTTTCAATAAAAAAACCGAAAACCAGCAGCACGGGAGCGGCAAGACAGAACACCACCAGGTAATTTTTAAAATAGGCCACTCCGAACAGCAAAAATGCAATATAGCCGCCCATGCTGTAAAAGGAGCCATAAGCAAAATTAAAGGCCTTGGAGACCCCGTAAATCAAAGTAAGGCCTACTGCCATGAGGGCGTAGACCGACCCGTTGATAAGGCCGCTGATGATAACATCCATAATCTCAATAAGCATTATTGATTCTCCTGTTACATGCCAAGAAAAATTTCTTTCAGGTGGTCATTGCCAAGCGCTTCATCCTTGGTCCCTTCAAAGGAAATCCTGCCTTCCTCCAGAACATAAAGTTTGTCGGCAAGTTCGGTGATCTGGGGGATATTCTGTTCCACCACAAGAACCGTCATGCCCTGGCTGTTGATCTCCCTTATAATCCTTCCCACCTCATCTCTCAAATTGGGCTGAAGGCCCAGGGAAGGCTCGTCTATGGCCAAAAACTTTGCATTGGACATAAGGCCCCTTGCAATGGCAAGCATCCTTGCTTCCCCACCACTCATGGTGGAGGCAAGTTGTAATTTACGCTCTTTTAAGCGGGGGAAAAGGGAAAAAACCTTTTCCAGGTTTGTTGCTTCATAGGGCCTTGCCGCCTTGGAATAGGCCCCAAGCTTTAAGTTTTCCAATACTGTCATTTCAGGGAACAATTCACGGTTTTCCGCAATATAGGTAATTCCCTTGTTTACCAGTTTTTCCGCACCCAGGCCTGCAATATTTTCTCCATTGTATTCAATATGGCCGGTGACCTTATTTACAAGGCCGCAGATGGATTTTAAAAAAGTGCTTTTCCCATGGCCGTTGGGACCCAGCATCACAACGATCTGGCCCTTTTTAACTTCCATGGAAACATTCTTCAATACATGGAAGTCATCGTAGTAGGCATCTAACTTGCTGATTTTAATCATTATTACCCCCAAGATAACATTCAATCACCCTTGGATCGCTGGTCACATCCACAGGATTGCCGCAGCAGACTTCAGTACCGGTTTCAATTATCAAAAGTTTTTCAGTCAATTCGGTCAGGACCTTCATAAAGTGCTCAATAATAATGATGGTGATCCCCATCTCCCGGTTAATCCTTTGAACAAGGTTCATGAGCTTCATAATTTCTTTTGCATTTGAACCTGCCATGGGTTCATCCAGCATCAGTACCCGTGGTTTGGTGGCAAGGGCAGCGCCTATCATAAGCATTTTCTTGTCCAGGAGATTAAGTTGTCCCGTGGAAGAATCCCGCTTGTCAATAAGGTTGACAAACCTTAAAATTTTTTCCACATAATCGTGTTCAAATCCGTCCCTGCTTCCGAAATGACTTCCCACGCCAATACTTTTTTCAACGCTTAAACTGGGGAAGGTCTGGGGGATCTGAAAGGTTCTTGAAATCCCTAGTTTTGCAATCTGGTGTGGGGGAAGGCCCCTGATTTCTCCATTATTAAAGGTAACTGAACCTTCAAAAGGGTAAAGGCCTGTAATCAGGTTGTAAAGGGTGGATTTCCCGGCGCCGTTGGGTCCTGCAATTCCAAAGACCTGGCCTTGTTCAACTTCAAAGCTCAGGTTGTTGACTGCGGTCAATTCGCCAAATTTCTTGGTAACATTGGTCATTTTAAGCATCTTACCTGTTCCTTCCTTCGAGTTGAAGTTGAACACAGTTTTGCTATCACGTAGTATGTAATAGGTGATATGTAATCATAGCCATAGCACAGGTTTTTTTTTAAATCAACAAAAAAAGGGGAAAGCTGTTTACATAGTACATAATATGTGATATTTTCCTTTTCCAGAATAAAAACTTTATCAGGAGAAAGCTATCAAGGCCTTTATTCATACAAACTTTGACAAATGCACAGGGTGCAGTATCTGCCAGCTTGCGTGCAGCATGGACCTGATCAAGGGATATAATCCCGGGCGGTCCCGCATTTTCATTCACCATAAAAATGAAAACCTTTTTCACTTCCCAATGGTCTGCAACCAGTGTGAAAATGCCTATTGTCTGACTGTCTGCCCTGCCGGGGCCATCCTGCGAAACAAGGACGGCATCGTTCTTATTGACCATGATAAATGCATCGGCTGTGGCCTGTGTGCTGAATACTGCCCGATCAAGGCCGTGATAATTGATCCTGATACCAGAAAGGCTGTTAAATGCGAATTGTGCCAGGGGAACCCCTTATGCGTTGAAGCCTGCCCCACCGGAGCCCTTGAACTTGTTCACAAAAGGAAAAATCAATGACTTGCGCCTGCACAAACAAACTGCTGAGGATTGATTTAACCCGCGAATCCTTTGAAATCCTTCCGGTTCTTGACACCCTTAAAGCCGATTTTATCGGGGGAAAGGGGTTTGGAGCAAAGTTTCTTCATGAAGGGGTTTCCCCTGGCACTGATCCTATGGGGAAAGACAATTTACTTATGTTCATGACCGGGCCTTTGACAGGAACCATGGCCCCGGCCATGCGGGGCTGCGTGGTCACAAAATCGCCTTTAACCGGAATTTTCCTGGATTCCTATTTCGGGGGCAGGTTTGCGCCCGAGATCAAATATGCAGGATATGACGGTATCATTATAACAGGATGTGCAAAAAGGCCCTCTTATATCCGTATTGATGATGACCATGTGGAGATCCGGGATGCACGGTATTTATGGGGGAAAGATACCCTTGAAACCAATCGCCTGATTAAAAATGAACTTACCGATGAAACAATCAAGATCGCAAGTATCGGTAAGGCAGGGGAGAACAGGGTATTGTTTGCCCTTATCTGCTGTGAATACAACCGCCAGGCAGGCCGGGGCGGGGCCGGGGCTGTCATGGGGTCTAAAAATCTTAAAGCCATTGCAATCAAGGGTACAAAACCTGTGGCTGTCCATGATGTAAAGGGATTTATAAAAGCCTGTGCCACGGCTTTTAAAGAACTTGAAACATGCCCGGATGTTGAGGCCTTAAAAATTGCCGGAACAGCTTCTGCGGTTGAATTTGCCAATGAAGCAGGACTCCTGCCCCATAAAAATTACAAAAACGGAACTTTTTCCAAGGCTGCCATGCTGGCGGATAAGGGACAGTCAAAGCATTTATGGCTGGGCAGTTCTGCCTGCATGGGGTGTCCTGTTGCATGCAGCAAGACAGGAGCTGTCCGCACTGGAATTTATAAGGGTTTTGTTACGGATATTGTAGAATATGAATCCTGTGCCCTCATGGGCTCCAACCTTGATATTTCAGATATCCGGGCTGTAGCCCACCTTGTCCGCCTCTGCGATCTTTACGGGATGGACTCCATGTCCACGGGCAATATTATCGGCTTTGCCATGGAGGCCTGTGAAAAAGGACTTATCTCTTCTCCTGCCGGCATCAAGCTAAAATTTGGCAATGTGGCGGCGGCAGAACACCTTATCCACACCATTGCCGGTCAAACAGACGAACTTGGAAAAATTTTATCCAAAGGGGTAAAAAAGGCGGCAAAAAAAATAGGCAAAAAAGCCTGCGATATTGCCGTCCATACCAAGGGCCTTGAATCTCCGGCCTGGGGCCCAAGGGGGGTATCGGGCATGGGGCTTGCTCTTATGACCACAGATCGGGGCGGATGCCACCAGAGAGGATTTCCCGTGGCCTATGAATTATCAAGAGAATGGGAAGGGCATCCTCTTGATCCTCTTTTACCTGAAGGAAAAGCCAGTATGGTGATTGCCCTGCAAAATTATTCGGCCGGCACAGACACCCTTGTTAAATGTGATTTTGGCAGTTTCGGTATCTCCAAAGCTACCTATGCAGAACTTCTTTCTACTGCAACAGGACGCAAGGCTGATCCTGAGATTTTCAGTCGAACCGGAGAGCGAATCTGGAACCTTGTAAGATGCTTTAACCTGGCACAGGGAATGGATGCATCGTCAGACACTCTTCCCCCGCGATTTGTAAATGAGGCACTTCCCGACGGGCCTTCCAGGGGCCACAGGATTTCAAAAAAAGATATGGCCTATATGATTCAGGAGTATTATAAGCTAAGGGGATGGAACAAAAAAGGTGTTCCGCAAAAACCCTGAATCAATAAAGGATAAAAACCATGACGGATCCTATTAACAAAAAAGAGGCCAAACGCATTGCCACGAGGAAGCGGATTCTTGAAACCGCCACTCATTTATTTGCAAGACTCGGGTACCACAAAACCACGATCCAGGACATTGCCTACCACATCGGCATGACCACGGGTGCCGTGTTTCATCACTATGATTCCAAGGCGGATATTCTGGACGATGTGGTAAAAGAACTTGATCACAGCTTTGACCGTTATATTGAGTACTTAAGCCATGATCACACAAATTATAAAAGAATGATTAACGGAATGATGGATATTTTCATGGACAGGTTTCATTACCACCCCGACACCATCATTGCGCTTGCTTCCCTGGCGGCTGAGTTCAGCGGCATCAGGGGCCCTGTTATTGTAAAAACCCAGGCAGCCTATGATAAATTTGTGGATGCCTTTGAAAAAGCCCTGGACAGGATTTCCAAAAAGGGAACCAACAGGGCTGCCGCAGTCTGTTTTATCTCAGGCCTTCAGGGCGTGGCCCTCCAGGCCCTGGTAAGGGACGGCGAAATGGATATCAAAGAATTAGTAGCAGGTTTCATCAGCCTTGTGACTGAAAACCGGTAGGGCATTAAAAACCTGCCGCCTTTATTTTTTTATCCTCCAAACGCTGAAACAATGCCCGGGCTGCGGTTTGAATCTCAAGAAGATGCCGGATTCAGGCTGCAATTGAATGGTCTGGTTGTAATTGTACTTGTTTTATATTGATAAGGAGTTGTGAGGATGAAAAAAAATTATGATTATATCATTATTGGCGGTGGTTCTGCAGGGTGTGTTCTTGCCAACAGGCTCAGCCTTGACCCTTCAAGCAATGTCCTGGTGCTGGAAGCAGGACGGCCCGATTATATCTGGGATATTTTTATTCATATGCCCGCAGGTTTGACCTTTCCCCTGGGCAATAAATATTATGACTGGTGCTATGAAACCGAGCCTGAGCCCCATATGCAAAACAGGAAAATTTTCCACGGCCGGGGCAAAGTCCTGGGCGGGTCATCCAGTATCAACGGCATGATCTATATTCGCGGCAATGCCATGGATTACGAGAAATGGGCAAAGGATCCAGGCATGGAAAATTGGGACTATGCCCACAACCTCCCTTATTTTAAACGAGCCGAGAACAGGCTCAAAGGCCCGGATGAATACCATGGCACAAAAGGACCGCTTATCCTTGAAACAGGGCCCTGTAAAAACCCGCTTTTCCATGCATTCTTAAGTTCCGCCAAAGAGGCAGGTTACCCTTTAACCAGTGATGTCAACGGATTCCAGCAGGAAGGCTTTGGCGCCTTTGACCGGAATATCAGCCAAGGCCGCCGCCTCAGTGCAGCAAGAGCCTATCTTCACCCGGTCATGAAGCAAAGGCCCAACCTGGATGTCATCTGCCGGGCCCTGACCACAAAAATCCTGTTTAAAGGCAAAAAAGCGGTTGGTGTGGAATTTATCAAGGGTAAAAAAAGGCAAACCCAAACCATCCATTCCAATGAAGTCATCTGTTGCGGCGGTTCCATCAACTCACCCCAGATCCTCCAGTTGTCAGGTATTGGCAATGCCAAAGAACTTGAAAAAACCGGTGTCAAGCCGATCCATGACCTTCCGGGGGTGGGAGAAAACATGCAGGACCACCTGGAAGTCTATGTCCAGTATAAGAGCAAGAAACCCGTGTCCATGAATTCCGCCCTTAAATGGTGGAAAAAACCCTTTATCGGTTACCAGTGGCTTTTCCACAGGAAAGGAGCAGCTGCCACAAACCATTTTGAGGCAGGAGGGTTTATAAGGAGCAATGAAGACGTTAAATACCCCAATATCCAATTTCACTTTTTACCCCTGGCCATCCGTTATGACGGCACCCAGCCAAGCCACGACCACGGTTACCAGGTCCATGTGGGCCCGATGTATTCCAATGCCATCGGGTCTGTTAAAATCAAATCTGCCGATCCCGGGCAGCACCCGGCCCTTTGCTTCAACTATTTATCCACCGACCAGGATAGAAGAGAATGGGTGGAAGCCATAAGGTGCGCCAGAAAAATCATGAACCAGCCTGCCTTTGATGAATTCAACGGGGGTGAAATTTCCCCTGGTACTAATGTCCGGACAGATAAAGATATACTGGAATGGGTTGCCAGAGACGCAGAAACAGCTCTTCATCCATCTTGCACCTGTAAAATGGGAAAAGACAATATGGCCGTAGTAGATCCTGATACCATGAGAGTCCACGGTATTGAAAACCTGCGCGTTGTGGATGCTTCCGTCATGCCCTATGTCACCAATGGTAATATCTACGCCCCCACCATGATGGTGGCGGAAAAAGCCTGTGACATAATCCTTGGCAATACCCTGGAGCCGCCTTCAAAGGCAAAATTTTACCGCCACCACGCAGGATAAAAAGCAATCGTTACAGCCCGGCCGGATTTTTTAACCTTGCAAAACCTAGTCCAGGTCCAATTTTGCCTTACATTTATTACATGTTACAGCACCCCGGAACACTTTATTGCCGCATTCAGGACAAAAATACCGGGCTTCTTCATCCCGGATAAATTTTTGAGTGCCAAAATCCCGTCTGTATGGAACAGCCCGCAGAATCACTTTTTTCCCAACAGCCATGGGAAAATTTTCAATATATTTACAGGGGAATTCATTGCATTGATGACACCCTGTATATCCTTTTTTCAGCGTGCATTCTCTTATTTCACACTGCTCGCAATGCACAAACCTGTCATTGGACAGGCACCCGTGGCATCGTATGTCTTCGGGCTTTAGATCCTCACTGCTGGGAAGAGTGCCCTTGCCCGGGATTTTACCTTTATAAAGATTTACCAATCGTTCTTTAAATTTTTGATTATTATCACGATCTGCAAGATAAATGGCGCAGACTCCGCAATAAAGTCCGCAAGGAGAAATCAAATCCTGGTTTGGTTTCATAATTCTAATCCTTTCTTAATTCTAAGATTTTTAAAAAAACAGTTTTAAGTCGAGACCGGTCGGTATATTAAAATGGCAAATAAAAGGGTTCATTAAAAAAATATTCCCTTATTTTTTTAA
>JAADHV010000050.1 GCA_013151635.1 Deltaproteobacteria bacterium
AAAAATAAGGGAGATTGCACCGGATATTATTTTTTCATTTTACTACAGGAAGCTCCTTGGAGAAGAGATATTGGCCATTCCCAGTCATGGGTGTTTGAATCTGCATGGTTCCAGACTTCCAGCCTACCGCGGGCGGTGTCCCGTTAACTGGGTACTTGTAAACGGAGAAACCAGAACCGGCATAAGTCTGCATTATATGACATCCAGACCTGATGCAGGAGATATTGTTGCCCAGGCAGATATTGATATCTCAGATAATGATACCGCCTATAGCCTGCACAGGAAATCTGTCAGGGCACTGCCAGAGCTTTTGGATAATGTTTTACCCCTGATACAGGAAAACACCCATCCCAGGATACCCCAGGACGAATCCTTATCATCCTGTTTTGGAGGCAGAGGTTCCAAGGATGGAGAAATCAACTGGTATCTTGCCCCTTCTACCGTAAGAAATCTTGTAAGGGCCGTCACCAAACCCTATCCTGGAGCCTTCTCCTTTGCGGGCAACCGGAAAGTCATTTTCTGGGATGTATCCGTGTCAGAAGACAGCGTTGATGCAGAACCAGGGACAATAGTGTCTTCGTCCCCTTTTATCATCGCGTGTACCAAAGGTGCCATACAGGTAAATTCAGGCCAGCTTGAATCAGGGATTCATTTAACAGGAGACCAGCTTGCCAGGGACTTGAAACTGGTTCGCGGCATGAAATTCGGTCAGAGAGCAAGCATTAAAATTGAAATATCAAGGAAGAAACATGTATTAATACTCGGTGTGAACGGATTTATCGGCAATGCACTCAGTGAACGTCTCCTTAAAAGCAGCCAGTATGAAGTTCATGGGATGGACATCCATTCCGACAGTATTGAAAGGCTCATTGGCAGACCGGGATTCAATTTCCATGAAGGGGACATTTCCATTCACCGTGAATGGATCGAGTATCATGTCAAAAAATGTGATATCATTCTTCCACTTGTGGCAATTGCCACGCCTGCTGAATATACCAGAAACCCCCTTAAGGTCTTTGAACTTGATTTTGAAGAAAACCTTCGCATTGTCCGGTATTGTTCCAAGTACGGGAAACGGATTTTATTTCCTTCCACTTCCGAGGTTTATGGAATGTGTGATGACACGTCTTTTGATGAGGATCATTCAAAACTTGTTTTAGGATCCATTAGAAAACAGCGTTGGATATATTCGTGCAGCAAACAATTGCTGGACAGGGTTATTTATGCTTACGGCCAAACTGAGGGATTGAAATTTACTATTTTCAGACCGTTTAACTGGATCGGTCCAAGACTGGACAGCCTGTCCTCTGCACGCATCGGAAGTTCAAGGGTCATCACCCAGCTGATTTTAAACCTTGTGGAAGGAACACCCATCCTGCTTGTTGATGGCGGGGTGCAGAAACGATGCTTTACCGATGTCAATGACGGGATTGAATGCCTGTATCGAATTATTGAAGATAAAAATAATCGTTGCAACCATAAAATTATCAATATCGGCAACCCGGATAATGAAGCCTCAATAAAAGAACTTGCCCGGATACTGGTTGAAAAATTTGAAGAGCATCCGCTGCGACAAACTTTTCCTCCCTTTGCAGGGATATGTGAAATCGAAAGCAAGTCTTTCTATGGAAAAGGATATGAGGATGTTCAGCACAGAAAACCGAAAATTAAAAATGCCAAGGACTTACTGGATTGGGAACCTTGTGTTCAGATGGAACACTCCATAGAAGAGACTCTGGATTTTTTCCTGCGTCAGGCAAAGGGAGATGAAAAACTTGTCTGAAACATTACTTGGCCTGCGAATTGATGCGGATACATACAGGGGTACAAAGATTGGTATCCCCAATTTACAAAAGGTTCTTTTGCCGCATCAAATTGCTGCCTCTTTTTTTTTTAGTGTCGGCCCGGATAATATGGGCCGGCATATCAAAAAACTGTTGAAACCGGGATTTTTAAAAAAAATGCTGCGGTCCAATGCACCAAACCTTTACGGATGGGATATCCTTTTAAAGGGGACCATTTTACCCGGGCCTGTTATCGGTAAAAAATGTTCGGACATTATCCGTTCCGTTGCATTGGACGGCCATGAGACGGGTCTCCATGCCTGGGACCATCACCAGTGGCAGACCCGCATCCTTAAAATGAGCCGGGAACACATTTCTAATACCTTGCGCAAAGGATGCGAAAGCCTGGAAGTGATTACCGGGAAACGCCCCACCTGCTCGGCTGCTCCCGGTTGGACCTGCAATAATGACGTGCTGGAAGTTAAAGAAAATTTTTCATTCTTCTATAATAGTGACACCAGGGGATCTCATATTTTTTTTCCTGTGGTCAACAACAAGGTATTAACCTGCCCTCAAATCCCGGTCACCCTGCCGACTTATGATGAAATTATCGGCCGTTGCGGCCTGAGTCAGGCAAACTACAATGCATATCTTCTTTCCTTGATACAACCCGGCAGGCTGAATGTATTAACCATACATGCAGAAGCAGAGGGTATTCATTGTCTGGATCTGTTTAAAAATTTTATCAAACAGGCGTTAGCCCGGGGGATCTGTATCCTCCCGTTAGGAAACCTGCTTGATAAATTCCCACTCAGAGACACTTGCAGCATCATTGAAAAAAAAATAGACGGCCGTCATGGCAGAATAGCTTTTCAATCCATGAAAAATGAGAACTGAAACCATATGAAAAAAATATTATTCTTACTCACTCTATGTTTTTTATGTCTGTATATTCTTCCACTTGATATCAGACCTCTGGTCATCCCGGATGAAGTCCGTTATGCCGAGGTACCAAGAGAAATGCTGACGTCCGGGGACTGGATTGTTCCACACCTCAATGGTTTGCTGTATTTTGAAAAACCGGTCATGGGATATTGGCTGAACGGACTTGGAATAAAGCTTTTTGGTGAAAATGCATTTGCAGTCCGTTTTTTTTCCGCAGTCAGTGCAGGGTTGTCTGCGTTGATGGTCTTTTTCCTGTCCTCCCGGTTTGGGTACAGCATCCGAAGAGGAGTGATAACAACAGCCGTTTACCTGACCTTTCTTTTCGTGTATGGGCTTGGAGTGTTCAATGTTCTTGACGGAATGTTTTCCTTTTTTCTGACCGCCTGCATCGGATTCTTTTTTATGGCCTGGTCCTGCCGGGGCACCCCGCGCTCCTATTATTGGTTATTAATCATCACGGGTATATTCTGCGGATTTGCTTTTTTAACAAAAGGATTTCTTGCGTTTGCCGTGCCGGTTTCTATTATTTTACCTTTTCTTTTATGGGAAAAGGACTATAAGATGATCGCCAGGATGCCATGGATTCCCATCTTTGTCGCCCTGATAATCATCTTGCCATGGTCTGTTCTTGTCCATTTAAAAGCGCCTGATTACTGGAACTTTTTTTTCTGGAACGAACATGTTAGACGATTCCTTTCTAAAGGTGCCCAGCATAAAGAATCCTTTTTTTACTTTTTTATGGTTCTCCCGGCAGCCTTGTTTCCCTGGACATTTTTGGGCCCGGCATCTGTTGCAGGTCTAAGGGCAAAAGGAATCAAAACACCTCTTTTAAGGTATGCGCTCTGCTGGTTTGTCTTTCCATTCCTTTTGTTTTCAATTTCTTCAGGAAAGCTTTCAACATATATCCTTCCCTGTTTTCCAGGCCTGGCAATCCTCCTGTCAACCGGCATTACTGAATATTTAAATACCCGAAAAACGTATTGGTTCAACAAAGGGGTCATTCTTTTAATGGTATTAACGGTACTAGGTATCCTGACGCTTATTGTACTTCAAACCGGTATGATAGCTTCAGTACCTTATGTATATGAAAGTCCCTGGAAATCAATCCTGTTTATCATTGCCATGAGTATTTTCACCATTGTTTTAAAGATGAGCCTGACAGCAAAGGACAATACAAAGAAAATACTTCTATTTGCTGCCGCTCCTTTATTCTTGTATTTTTCAGTCCATTTTCTTATACCTGACAAAACGATCTTGAGAAAATGCCCGGGCGCGCTTATCCAGAGGAATATAAACCGGATCAATAAAAACACCCTTGTTTTTTCACCATCAGAACCGGTAAGGGCGGTCTGCTGGTTCCTCAAGCGGGACGATATTTTCATGCTGGACAAAGGGGAACTGGATTACGGCCTTGGTCAAAAGGATTCAGGAACCCGGCTGACAGGTTATGAACAGTTTTACCGTCTGGCACAAAAAAACAAAGGAAAACAAAGGATTGCCCTTGTCATAGACCAGAGAGCCTATACCAGAATTAAACAACGGCTGCCTGTACCTGTATTTCTTGATTCTTCAGGTAATGACGGATTTATGTTTATTATATTTTAAATTATTGGAGATGTCAGATGAATAAATTTATTCCTTTGATTGTTTTTGGTGTGTTACTCAATGCTTGCGCCCAGATTGCACTAAAGCAGGGAATGAGGGTAATCGGAATCTTTTCTTTTTCTGTTGAAAATATCCTCCCGATACTGATAAAGGTCAGCACAAACCCCTTTATTCTTGCAGGTCTTGTCTGCTATGCCATCAGTGTTATCGTCTGGCTGATGGTCCTTTCCCGGGTGGAGGTAAGCTTTGCATATCCCCTCTTGAGTATCGGGTATATTGTCACAGCATTTGCAGGCTACCTGTTTTTTAATGAGAACATGGGATATGCCAGGTGGGCCGGTGTCCTTATCATCTGCCTCGGGGTGTATCTCATCACAAAAACAGGATAAAGAACAGTGTTCATATCGCACCAGACTGCGCATCACACAAAAAATCGTATTGTTTGGAGTAAAATCAATTAATATAGTCAATAAATATATTTTCAGGGAATTAATCTTTCCCTTTTTAAACAGCCTTTTTTTCCTTACATTTGTATTTCTAATGACCCGGATTCCTGAAATCGCCAATATGGTAATGAACTATAATGTTCAAATTTCATCCATATTGATCATGATCGTTTTCACTTTACCCAGATTTTTAGAATTCACCATACCCATGTCAGTTACAATTTCCATTCTCCTCACAATCATGCGGATGTCCGGGGAGAATGAAATCCTTGCATTAAAGGCAGCAGGACTATCCCTTTATAAACTGCTCCCGCCGGTACTGGTTTTCTGTTTTCTGGGTATGATTTTAACCCTGTGGATGACTCTGGTTGCACTGCCCTGGGCAAATCTGTCCATCCGGCTAAAAAACATTGAACTTGCACGATCCGGTATTGATATGGTATTGCAGGAGCGCCAGTTTAATTCTCAAATTGATAACTTGATGATCTACGTATCTCATGCAGATATAAATAATCATACCTTAAAAGACATCCTCATTGAAGACAGGAGGACAAAGGGAGTCGTCAGTATTTCCGCTGCCCCGTCAGGAAAACTTATCCATAAAAAAAATAGTCTGGTATATACCCTGCGGCTGTATAATGGAATAATAAACCAGGTGAATTTTGAGCAGGGTTCTGTGAACAATATCCAATTTGAGAATTACGACATCACTATTGATCTGACAGCAATGGGCAGTGATGGGGATAAAATAACCAAACAATTTGATGAAATCACCCTTATTGAGCTGATCCGGCGTATTCGAACAGGAATCAAGAACAAGGCTTCTTTAAATGAAGCCTTGATGGAGCTGAACGAAAAATTTTCTGTTCCGTTTGCATGTCTTTCCCTGGGTCTTCTTGCCTTTTCACTCGGCACACAGTCAACTTCCCTGAAACGATCTTCGGGATTTAGCATGGGGATGATTTTCTTCCTATTATATTATTTTCTTCTGGCGGCCGGATGGTCGGCCGGAGAAACAGGTGCTTACCCGCCGTTTATAGGCATGTGGATGCCCAATATAGTGCTTGGAAGCGCAGGGATCTATCTTTTGATAAGAAATGCAAAAGACAAACCGGTCAAAATGCCTCAATTTGTTGTTAACCATGCATCCGCCCTGAAGCAGCGGCTTTTAAGAAGCGTGTAATTCATGTCCTGCTTGCATAGATACTGGCTGAAAGAATTTTTAAAACTGTTTTTTATTATCCAGGCCATCATCCTTATCCTGTTTATTTTTATTGAGTACCTGTCGATGATGAATAAATTTTTAACCTCTGGCATTACCCTTCTGGGTGCATTGTGGTATGTCCTGCTGGAAACACCGTTCATGTTTGTACAGGTTGCACCCGCCAGTGTTCTTTTATCCAACATTTTTGTTTTTGGCCTGATGAACAGGAACAATGAACTGCTGGCACTAAAATCATCAGGGATCAGCATTTATTTTCTCATAAAACCAGCTATTTTCTCTGGTTTTGTGCTTGCCCTGGTCATGTTTCTTCTGGGGGAAATCATAGTGCCCATATCCATGGTAAAGGCACACCATATCGAATATAGCGTCATCAGACATAAAAAAAATATTTTACAGAGCAGAAAGGATGTATGGATCAGGTCTGATAAAAAACTTATCCACTTTAATTACTATGATCCAATGAAAAAATCAGCAGCCGGCATTACCATCTTATCCATGGGGAACAGTTTTCGTCCGGAATCCAGGTTTGATGCACAAAAGGGCTATTACAAGAATGGGGAATGGATATTTGAACATATCATCCAGCAAATCTATAACCCTATGACGGGCGATTATGATGTCACTAATTATGAAAGAAAAAAAATCGCTCTGGATATAACCCCTGAAGATTTTGAACACATGATAAAAAAATCAGATGAAATGAGTTATTTTGAACTTAGAAAATATGCAGATAAAGTAAAAAGTGAAGGATATGACGCAACAACCTATATGGTAGACCTGTATGGAAAAATTGCATTCCCTTTTATCTGCGTTATCATGGCCTTGACAGGGGCGGCTACCGGCATGAAATCTTTTGCAAAAGAGAATCTCCCCAGGGCGATTACTTCAGGAATTATCATTTCATTCTTATACTGGCTCTTTTATGGGTTCTGCATGTCTCTTGGATATGGAAACTCTCTGCCTCCCCTGATGGCTGCCTGGGCAGCCAATCTTTTCTTTTTTTGTTTTGGCAGTATCTATCTTATAAATACAGAATAAAATTTAAGCCGGAAGGTGAATACAATAATCTTTCCCGGAACCGGCGTCTGCCGCCACATCCATAATGGTCCTGTCGGCGGTGACGACCTCAATACCATACACCAGAAAACTGTTCTCGTTCTCAAGCCTGGCACTCAATATCTGATCGCAAAAACGATGAGTCCTATAATAACAATCCATTTTTTGTTTAAAATTTTCCGAGAAGGGTATTCCAGATTCCGTCAGGACATCGTCTTTCAATGATGCGGATATTTCTTTTAGACAATGATGCCAATATTTTTTTAGCCTCTGAATTTAAAAGCCCGGACAGGATAAACCATTTTTTCTCCAGAAAAAACGGGCTTTCAATCATGTGCTGCATCACATCATAATGAATATTGGCCACCAGGAGATCACAGGAAATGGCCATGATCTCTTCCCCTTTTGCCTGGAAGGCAAGAACCCGGTCTTTAAATCCATTGAGCCGTATATTGTTCAAGGTGGTTTTAACGGCCAGGAGGTTAAAATCACAGGCCATCACCTTTTGGCAGCCCAATGCAGCTGCACCCAGAGACAAAAGGCCGGTGCCTGTACCGATATCCAGAACAGATTGTATCCTTTGCCTTGTGCAAAGTCGATGGATCAAATAAAGGCAGTCCTCTGTTGTCTGGTGCCTTCCGGTCCCGAACACCACACCCGGATCCAGAAGGATTTCTTTAAAGGCCTCGTTATTCCCAGCCGGTTTATTCCACGGCGGATAAATATACAGATCCTTCACATAATAAGGTTCGATCTTATCTCCATGCCATTGCTCACCAGTCATTTCATATTTATCGACCAGGCGGACATCCTTATTTGTTTCAAGAATTTTTTCAACGACATCATCACAGGAAAAAGAAAAAAAAAGAAAAGAGATCCCTTCTTCCACCCAGTTTCCAAGAAAGGCTCGATTCTCCTGAACCTTCTGGTCAATGTGGGGAATCCCGTCAAAATAATAAATATAGAGCTGCTGATATGGGTTGACCATTTTTTTTTATTCTCATATTATTCAAATCAGAAAAATAATCCTTTTAAATTAAAAACACAAGAAAGAGTTAGCATCCATGAAGTTTATAAAAATAATAATCCGGTTTGATGCGGACAATTTGATTCTGGCCGAGGAATTGATCTGCAATATCTTTTTTTCCTTTCACCTTAAAGGCGTGATCTGCGATGTCCCCTTGGACGAACCAGATGAAGGATTCGGCACAAACACCCTTTCTTATCCTGAAGTCTGTTCGATTACGGGCTTTCTTCCTTTACTGGATTCATCTGACATTATCCTGGAGAAAATAAAGCAAAAAGCGTCAGGGCTGTCAGATTTAAATATTCAGGTGGATATCAAAACCGAAATTGTTGACGAAAAAGACTGGTCAGACGCATGGAAGGCCTATTTCGAAGTCACAAAGGTGACGGACCGGATCACCATAAAACCTGCATGGAAAAGCCATGATGCAGGCGAAGGTGAAATTGTGATTCATCTTGATCCGGGGATGGCATTTGGCACCGGCACCCACCCGACGACGGCCATGTGCATTAAACTGATTGAAAGGTATCTTGTACCGGATTCATCCTTTCTGGATATCGGAACCGGGTCTGGAATTTTAATGATTGCAGCGGCCAAACTGGGTGCCCGGACTATCCTGGGCATTGATAATGATGCCGTCGCCATAGAGGTGGCGCAGCAGAATCTTATCAAAAATGATATTGATCCGGCCAGGTGTGATCTTTTGTGCACCACCCTGGAGAAAACAGACCCGGGCCCGTACCATTTTATTGCGGCCAATATTATCGCCCAGGTCATTGTTGATATTCTGGCCGGGATATCAATGCGGATGGATGAAAATACCATAACCATCCTTGCCGGCATTATCAAAGAACGGCAAAAGGACGTCCTGGCAGCCATTGTAAGAAACCACCTTTTCGTCATCCATGAAGATAATACGGATGAATGGGTCACCCTTGCCGTTAAAAAAACCAGAAGTTGAATAACATTGGCCAAGCATGTTATACAGGTTTAGATGAATGACCCTGAATCTGAATCACTAATGCAGGATTCGCAAAAAAAGATAAAAAAGGAAAGTAAAAATGAAAGTAACGGTTTGCGAACTGCCCGGCAACTGGACAGAATCAGACACCTATTGGAACCTGCTTACCCATCATCTCAAAGAGGAAGCATCGGATCTCCTGGTCCTGCCTGAAATGCCCTTTTTTGAATGGATAACAAAATCCGGCAGTATTGATCCGGATCTCTGGAAACAGGCGGTAAAAGCCCATGATAAATGGATTGAGCGGCTCCACGACCTGCCGGCGGATACCACCATTGCTTCAAGACCTGTCATTGAGGACGGCAAACGGCTGAACCAGGGATTTATTTTTACCCGGGACAAAGGGTATATACCGGCCCATGACAAATACTACCTGCCGGATGAACCCGGTTATTACGAAGCCTCCTGGTATGAAAAAGGAGGAGGGCAATTTGATGTGGTTCATATCAATGACATCCGGATTGGATTTCTTATCTGCACCGAGCTTTGGTTCACAGCCAGGGCAAGGCAGTATTTAAAACAAAATATCGACATACTGGTCTGCCCCAGGGCAACGCCAAAAACAAAAGTGGATATCTGGGTGACAGGAGGAAAGGCTGCCGCCATTGTATCAGGGGCTTTTTGCCTTTCTTCCAATTATAACGGACCCAACACCAGCAAAGAAGATTTTGGCGGAACCGGCTGGATCATCGAGCCTGAACGGGGGGATGTATTGGGAACAACTTCTTTGGCCCAAAATTTTTTGACCCTTGATATTGATATGCTGGATGCTGAAAATGCAAAAAAAAACTATCCACGGTATGTAAAAGAATAAATTATAAAAAAAATTGTCTTTAAATCAAATGAATACCGCCGCGATACACCTGTTTATAATAGGCGATTGCCAGGCACAAGAACAATCCTGTCGTAAACTCTCATTTTTTTGCTTCCGTGAATTTCTTTTTTATCCCGTGAATAGTGTCAACATGATCTTTAATAAAATTCATCCGTGAAAGAATATGATTCTTGAAAAGGAATATGCCCATATCAAAAATCTTATTCCCGATTCCGGCCCGAATGGATGTACAGGCAAGGTCAATACTCTTATCTATTAAAATCCTCGTGTCTTCAAACCGGTCGGAGTCGTCTTTCAGCCAGTAAATCACAATACCGATATAGTAGTCCCAGAAAAACTGGATGGTCAATTGCCTGAACACCTGGTCCGGGATCTCACCGGCATCTATGGCTGCTTCAAAAATATCCTCGACAATGGCCATAAACTTTTCTTTTATGGGCCTGATGCGGCTGTAATGCTGACTTAAGGCAAAAAATGTTGTTTTAAATGTCTTTTCAAGGAACTCCCGATCCGGCAGGAGAAGCTCAAATTTTGCCTCAAAAAATGCCTGGAGCTGCTCTTGAAACGTGTACTCATTAAAATCTTTTACCTGTTTTAACTGCAGGGTAACCTGATCAAACTTATCTTCATAATACCCGCAAACAATGGCTTCTTTTGTTGGAAAATAATTATAAACCGTGGCATCCCCAAGGCCTGCCTGCCTTGCGATTTCCCTCATGGTTGCGGCTTTTAAACCCTTTGAAGTCACAAGTTCCACAGCAGACATTATAATTTTATTCCGATTCTTTTGTTTTTGTTCTTTGCTGATTTTCATATTGCAACCCCTTTTTATCTACATGCTACTCATTAAAATAGGAAAATATATGATTTAATATATAGTAATTATATATAAATGTCAAATGGAAAAAAGGCTTTCCAATATTGAATCAAGTTATGTATAACAAAATAAATATGGGTTAATTAAATTATCCTTAACAGGGTATCTGAACAAAAGGAGAAAAAAATGACTGACCAGGCATGGAAAACCCCTTTTTGGCCGGAAGGCGTTGCGCACACGTTTACTGACTACAAGTTCCCTGTGTTTAAATTTTTGGATGATTCCGCCAGGGATTATCCTGATTATCCGTTCACCGTATTTAACGGTGCATCAAGAACATACGCCAGGGTAAAAGATACTGCTGACAGGATTGCAACTTTTCTGGCTGCAAAAGGTATTGGAAAAGGAGATAAAGTTGCCATATTCCTTCCAAACCTGCCCCAGTTTCCCGAGATCCTTTTTGGTATTCTCAAGGCAGGTGCGGTTGCTGTCAACTGCAACCCGATTTACACAGCCCCCGAGCTGAATCACCAGTTAAAAGATTCCCAGTCAAAAATGGTATTCTGCATGGATCATCCCGTATTCTATCCTAACACGGTAAAAGCCATTGAGGGCACAGAGGTTGAAACCGTTATCCTCTGCAATATCAAATCCTATCTCCCGAAATTCAAGGCTTTCCTGGGCAGCCTTCTTGGAAAAATCCCCAGAGCTGATAAAATGGAACCAGGACACCTGATGTATGATGACATCATTCGCTCTACACAGCCAAACCTTCCGCATGTAACCATCAACCCGGAAGAGGACACAGCGGTCATGCTTTATACCGGCGGGACAACAGGCCTTCCAAAGGGAGCGGAACTCACACACACCAATTTCACCTATGATGCCCTGGCAATCAGGGAATACGCACGGTTTATTCATGGGGAAGGCAAGTCTCCCGAAAAGATGTATAAAAATGGGTTTCACAGTTTTCTCGGGGTTTTACCCTGGTATCACAGTTTTGGTATCACCGTTGCCCTCCTGGCTTCAGCAATGCTCAGCGGCAGGCTGATCTGTATCCCTGACCCGAGAGCAGGCAACCCTCCTTTTACCGAGGTACTGAAAGCCGTTCAAAAATACAAACCCACCTTTATGCCGGCTGTCCCTACTATCTTTGTCGCTTTCACAAACCATGCAATGATAGATCAATATGATTTATCCTCTTTAATAGGATGCTTTTCAGGCGGAGCCCCCCTTCCCCCGGAAGTGTGCAGACAATTTGAAAATAAAACAGGGGCCATTATTTTCGAGGGATACGGATTAACAGAAACTGCCCCGGTGGCCAGTGTCAACCCAACGTTCAAGGAAACCCGCAAAATCGGTTCCATCGGCTTTCCACTTCCCGGCACGGACATTAAGATCCTCGGCCTTGAAGACCCTGCAAAGCAAATGCCATGTGGTGAAGACGGTGAAGTTGCGGTCTGCGGGCCACAGGTAATGAAAGGCTATTGGAACAGGCCGGATGCAAATGATGAAGCTTTTGTCTATATTAACAAAAAAAGGTATTTTCTCACAGGGGATATCGGAAACATAGATAAAGACGGATACATAACAATAACAGACCGGAAAAAAGACATGATCATTGTGGGCGGATTCAATGTTTATCCAAGGGATGTTGAAGACATTCTCTACACTCATCCCAAGGTCGAGATGACAGCAGTGGTGGGAATCCCGGATGAAAAAAGCGGGGAAAAAGTAAAGGCATTTATAAAATTAAAAGATGGAAAAACAGCAACCCAAGCCGAGATGACAGCTTTTTGCAAAGAAAACATGGCAGGCTACAAACGCCCCAAAATTATTGAATTCAGAGATGAGATTCCAGTATCAAACATAGGCAAAGTTTTAAGACGGGTTTTAAGGGACGAAGAACTTAAGAACTCCGGGTAATAATATTTATCACCTGGCTTGCTATTGTCAGGCCGAAAACGCCGGGTATCCAGGATACCGTTCCAATAGGGGGTCTTGACCTGCCATGGTTCTTTAATGCATCTGGTGCGTCTTCTGGTCGGAATGGTTGTTTATTTAAAGGTTTTTCAATGGAAAAGACGGTTCTAACCCCTTGATAAAGACCCCGCCTGTGAAGCCTTTGCCTTACCACCCTTGCTAAAGGGCAGATGACAGTTTGGCTTATATCACCTGTTTTTATCATGGAAATGTCTGTTCTTCCCCCGGCTCCCATGCTGGATACTACGGCAATGCCAAGCTTTCTTGCCGTGACAATCAGGTTTATCTTTGAATTAAGACCGTCTATGGCATCCACCACCACGTCAATATCTTTTGACAAGAGAGTTTCAAGGCTCTTTGCATTTATAAATGAATTATGGGCTTTTACATTGCATTGAGGATTAATGTCTTTTACCCGGTCATGGGCAATCATGGTTTTTTCCATGCCAATGGTGGAATTTAATGCAAATAGCTGCCGGTTGATATTTGATGCATCAACCTTATCAAAATCAATAAGATGTAAATTCCCGACACCTGTACGGGCAAGGGCTTCTATTGCAAACGACCCCACGGCACCAAGGCCGAAAACCGCCACAGTGGCTTTTTTTATCTTTTCCAAAGATTTTGCTCCGATAAGCTGCTTTGTCCGTGTAAACTGGTCCATTACCCTTCCTTGTCCCCTTTTAATATTGGATAAAATAAATCAAGGCTGTTGTCATAGGCCTGTTTTGAAAATTCTTTAAACTCAGCCTTGATCCTTTTTGATGCTATTCTTGCTATGGCCGGCAAATTTCCGGGTTCGTTGAGCCTGGCCTTACTTGATTTTGGCAGGCATGGATAAATATCAGGTGAATCTGTTTCCAGGACAAATCTATTTTCAGACACCTTTTTTAACGCATTTATAACTTTTTTTGCCACAGGCTTTGTGACTGATCCTGAAAAAGAAATATACAGGCCGTATTTTTCAAAAACAGGGATCATGTCAGCAGATCCTGAGTAAGAATGTATTAATCCGGGAACCCTTAATTTCCCGGTTTTTTTCAAAATATGCATAAAGACGTCCCAGGCTTTCCTTATATGGATATTAACGGGGCGCTCCAATTGCCTTGCCAGCATAAGATGATATTTAAAAACTTTAATCTGTTTTTCACGGTTCCAGGTTTTATCTGTAAAATCCAACCCTGTCTCACCAATACCGGATGGGCAGCTAAGAAGATAATTCTCCAGATGTTCTTTCCATCGCTTTGATGTGCTTTCCGCATACCAGGGATGAATCCCGAAACAGGGCAGTATGGAATCAAACCTATTTGATAAGTCTGCAGTTAATTCAAAATTGCCTTCAAAGGTGGCACAGGACACCATGTACTTGACACTGGCTTTTCCGGCCCTGTCCTCTATATCGTTAATATCAGGCAGAATCCTTGAATCATGCAGATGGCAATGTGAATCTATAAAGTTCATTTGTCGGTTATTGTGATATTAATGTTAAAACACGTCCCAATTGTTTTACCGCGTGATCAATATCCCATTTTGATTTATCCTTTTCCCCTGCAAAATTAGAGGCTGATCTGATTTCAATTACCGGGACGTTATAAAGCGCTGCCGTGTGGCTTGAGGCCGCACCTTCCATGGCTTCCATCACAGGGGATGAAAATGCCTGGTAAAGTTGATCTGCAAGCTTAAAAGAAGACGTGATTGAAGAAACAGTTATAAATGGACCTTTGATAATATTAATATTTTCTTTTTTAACTGCAAAAGATAAAACTCCATGAAAATGATCAACCCTTTTTTGTTCAAAAAGATAAATCCCTTTCCGGGTTAAGGGTTTTTTTGCAATCAAATCAAAGGGCAAAGGATCATTTTCAATGGATTTTGCTTGGACCCCGGTATGGATATACTGTTCCCTTGTGGCAATAGCCACATCACCGATGTTATGACCTGCCTGTTGAAAAACCCCTGCAATACCGGTTTGCAATACCAGGGCAGGCGATGATTTTTCAAGATACGCGGTTAATGCATGGGCGGTATTAAAAACCCCCGGCCCTGTAATGATAAGGTCATATGTTTTATTGCGCACCCTGCCGGAAATAATTGTCAACCCTGTTTTAGTTATTTTTTTTGAATTTCCAGGGCAGGAGGCCAGAAAATGAGATACCTCAAAATAAGTTGCACATAAAATAAGGAAATCAGGGTTCATTTATCATATCAGCAATGGCAGTTAATGCCATTTCATATCCAAAATGGCCAAACCCGGTGATCTGGCCTTTGACTATATCTGCCAGCATTGATCTGTGGCGGAAATCTTCCCTTTTGTAAATATTTGATAAATGGATCTCGACAACCGGGCAGGACATTAAGAGCAATGCATCTCTCAAGGCAACACTGGTATGGGTTAATGCGCCGGGATTAATGATAATGCCATCAACACTTTTATCAAAAATCCCGTGGATTTTATCAATAATTTCCCCTTCGTGGTTGGACTGGAAAAAATCCAGGCCCAGGCCCAGGCCCATGGCTTTTTTTGCAAGATCCCGGTTAATCTTATCAAGGGTAAGGGAACCGTAAATTTCAGGTTCCCTTTTCCCAAGCATATTCAGGTTGGGACCGTTGATTACTTGAATATTTTTTATTTTTTCTGTCATTTTTATCAGCCGCTATAAGTTTGTGCTGCCTTCCAACCAAGGTCAAAAGCCTTAAGGTTCATATCAAGAAAAGCCTTTTTTGTCCTTCTTTCAATGGCTTTTATCACATCTTCTTTTGTAAAGGAAAGGCCTTTTGTCTGAACCAGGGCGCCCAAAAGAACTATATTCACACTCATGGGGCTTCCGGCCTGTCTTGCAAGTTTCATTGCGTCAATGGCAACAAGGCTTGCACATCTGGCTTTGATAAGTTCTTTGATTTTTTCAACATCCGGGTAAACGCCCTGGCCGATGGAGACGGTAAAAGGCGGAAGGGTTGCCGTATTGGTAATAACTTTTGTATCCTTGCTGCAGCGGTTTAAGGCCCTTAAGGTTTCAGCAGGCTCAAATCCAAGAAGGATATCAGCCTCACCATCTGAAATAATTGAACTTGTTGCATCGCCAAAAACAATGGCTGACTCAACAACACCGCCACGCTGGGCCATTCCGTGTATTTCGCTCATCCTCACCGGCACTTGTGAAATCAGTGCTGCCTCACCCAGAACCTTGGACGCCAGAAGATTGCCCTGGCCCCCCACAGCTACCATGATCAGTCTGGTTGTTTCCATTCTTATATCATCCTTTTTCTAAAGGTTATTTTTTCAAAGGCAAAATTGCATTCTCAGGACATATCTGGGCGCAAACCGCACACCCGACACATGTATCTGCATCAATTTTCACCCTGCCGTCATCAAGGTAAAAAGACGGGCAGGCAATGGAGTTGATGCAGTCCCTGTGATCAGCACACCTGTCAGACACCTTGAATGCTCTCGGCTTGAGCATTTTCAAACTCTTTGCGTACAAGACACAGGGTTCCTGGGACAGGATAACGGAAACACCCTTATATTCCAGGGCTTGTTTTATGGTTTCAACACTCTTTTTTACCTTGAACGGCTTTATAATTGAAACATGTTCCACTCCAATGGCTCTCACAAGTTTTTCAATGTTTATCCTGCCGTAACCGTCAAGGCCGAATCTCTCCATGTCCACGCCCGGATGCGGCTGGTGGCCTGTCATTGCAGTTATTCCATTTTCAAGAATAACCAGGGTAAAATTATGATTGTTGAATACTGCATTTACAAGGCCTGTAATGCCGGAATGAAAAAATGTGGAATCACCGATAAATGAAACAACTTTCTGGTCGGTTGCCTTGCTGAACCCGCAGGAGGAGCTGACAGAAGACCCCATGCAGATTACAAAATCGCCAGTGTTTAAGGGGGGCAGGAAACCCAGAGTATAACACCCGATATCAGTAGGGCAGATTATATCCATATCCCCGGCTGCTTTTTTAACCTCATAAAAAGTTGCCCTGTGGGAACACCCGGAACAAAGATTCGGCGGTCTTATTGGAATTTGCGGGACATTATCTAAGGAAAGCTTTTCTTTAGGAGTATAGTCAATATTAAAATAAGCGGCTATTTTCCCCCTGACCATGGCAGGATCATATTCATAAAGACGGGAAAAGAGCTCTTCTGATTTGCCTTTGACCGGGATCATTATTCCCGATTCCTGGGCAAAAGCCTTGACAGCTTCCTCCATAAAGGGTTCTCCTTCTTCAATGACAAGAACCTTTTTGCAATCTTTTAAAAAAGCATTGATCTGCTTTTCCGGCATAGGGTTTGAAAATCCCAGGCGCAGGATTTTTGTATTGTCTTCAATGCCAAGATCTTTTACGGCATCCAGTGCATAATGAAAGCTGACACCATTAACGATAATGCCGAGCTCCCCTGATCCGTGAACCGTATTAAAGCTTGAAATTTCAGAAAGTTCACGGGCTTTATCCATCTTTTTAAGCAGCTTGGCATGCAGCCCCCTTGAAACAGCAGGAACGGTTACACATCTTGAAGGTTCCCGGACAAATTTTCCCGTGGTTTCCATGGGCTTTATATCGCCAAATGTCACAAAAGCATTGGAATGATTGACCCTTGTTGTAGTTCGAAGCAGAACAGGCTGGTTTAACTCCTCTGAAAGGTCAAATGCCGATTTAATCATCTCTTTGGCTTCAGGCACGGATGAGGGCTCAAGCATTGGCAGGTTGCCGAACTTGGCATAATACCGGTTATCCTGCTCATTCTGGCTTGAAAACATGGCAGGATCATCAGCCGTCAATATAACCATACCGGCTGTCACTCCTACATAAGCCAGGGTCATCAGGGGGTCAGCCGCAACATTCAGGCCCACATGCTTCATCATGCAGAAAGTTCTAAGTCCGGAGTTTGCAGCCGCAGCCGCAACTTCCAGTGCGACTTTCTCGTTGGTACTGTATTCAAAATAGAGTCCTGATTCCCTGGATATCTGGAAAAGATTCAGCGATATTTCAGAAGAAGGCGTGCCAGGATAAGTTGTAGCAAATGCCACACCCGCCTCTACGGCACCCCTTGCAATGGCTTCATTTCCCAGGAGCATAATTTGTTCACCCGGGCTGTCATTCAATAATTTATGCATCTGTTCTCCTTAATTTAAGAGCTGTTACAATCGTTATGAATATAATTTTTCTGCATCTTCAAGAGATGCAGCATATCCTTTGAACCCGTCAATATCCTCACATGAGTTAATGGAACCCGAAGCAAAAAATCCTTCCACCATGGTTTTTTCACCATGCCTGATCAGCCCCATGAAAAGGATGGGGACAAGGCTGATATTGCCTTTTCCGGTCTCAATGGCAAAATCATAGGGTTCTTTTGTGTTGTAAACAGCATACAGGTTCTTTTGTACAGGCATAAGCTGTACAATCTCGGGATGATGAGGGTGATCATGGCTATGACCGTTTAAATAATTACACATTATTAATACCTTTCATTTTCATATTTTTAGTTATTGCCGGATATTTATTTCTATAAGCAGGCTGCCATATTGTTCAGACACCAGCTTTTTAATCTTATCCGCAACCTTTTGTGTCAAATCCCACGGGATGCACTTAGCTTTATTATAGCCGTTACATGGCTTTTTATATCACAACCTGTTATAATATATCTCCAGGCTTTTGCAAGGAAAAGTGTTAATTTTATTAATATTTTCTTTTTAAAACAATTGCAATTCATCTTTACTGAAACAATAAAGTGAATTGCAATAATGGCAGCGCACCTCCAAAGGAAACGGACCGTTTTTCATCATATCTGTCTTTTCCTGTTTCGAAAAATCTTTTAAATATTCAAACATCCTGTCCTTGGAACAACGGCAATAAAATTCCACTCTGGTGCTGGTCAAAAACTGCGGGTCAAGGCCTGAGAACTCCTTTTGAATAATATTTTCAGGGGACTTGCCTTTTGCAAACAATTCACCCAGAGAGTCAATGCCCTTAATTACTTCTTCAGCTTCAGCCACCACAGGGCCATCAGCACCCGGCAAAGCCTGGAGGAAAATTCCCCCTGCGCCTGCAACCTCTTCTCTTTCATTAAAAAAAACACTTAATTTAAATCCCGAAGGAATCTGCTCTGATACTAAAAAATAATTGGCCAGATCCTCTGCAATACTGCCATGTTCAAGTGCCACCTGGCCGGAATAGGGTGTGGGTGCATTTTCAAGGTATTTTGTCACGGTAAGAAATCCTGCCCCGTAAAGACTTGACAGGTATTTGACCTTTTTGGGGTGTTTTACTCGTATCCTGCCGGTTTTAAGGTATCCTCTGACTTCTCCGAATATATTGGATTCAACATCCATGCCCTTTACAGGCCCGGAACACTTAATATCAATACTGACCCTGTCATTTTTATCCTTAAGACCAGAACAAAGAAGGCTTGCCGCAATATACCCCTGGCCCAGGACAAGGGTTTCCAAAGGGCCTAAGTCATGGTTTGCCCTCATTTCATTCACCATTCTTGTGGAATGGACAACAGCGCCCCTGATCGTCTTATCTGCCATGACAAACCTGTATATCCTGTCTTTTGCAGAAGCTTTGAACTGTTCTTTGACATCTTTTTTAAAAATATCTTTCTTGATCATATTTAATATTCTTTTAATTTATGTTTATCTTTATTCATAACTGTCATGAAATTTCCCTGTCAAAACTCCTGTACTGGATGGCTTCTGCAAGATGGTGCCGCAAAATTTCCGGTGCATTATCAAGGTCTGCAATGGTTCTTCCCACCCTTATGACAGAATGGCAGGCCCTGGCTGAAAAGCCAAGGACATCAACAGCCTTTTCAAGAATTTTTTCACATTCAAAATTAAGATGACAAAACAATTGCAAATTTTGACCATGAATTTTTGCATTGCCACCCGTTCCTGATTCTGCAAGCCTTGCATTCTGGATCCTACGGGCTTTATTGACCCTTTTCCTTATCCTGAAAGAGGGTTCACCTTTGGTTTTAGCGGCAAGATCCTTATACTCTGTTTTTGGCACCTCAATCTGGATATCAATCCTGTCCAGCAACGGCCCTGAAATTTTTGACCTGTATTTCTGAATCTGCGGCATAGTGCAGGTACACTTGCCCATGGGGTCGGATAAATACCCGCACGGACAGGGGTTCATTGCCGCCACAAGCATAAACTTCGACGGGTAACAGGCTTTCATGCCTGCCCTTGCAATGGAAACCCTTCCATCTTCAAGGGGCTGCCTTAAAACCTCCAGCACATGTCTTTTAAACTCAGGCAGCTCGTCTAGGAAAAGGACCCCGTTGTGGGCCAGGCTGATTTCTCCCGGCCCAGGCTTTGACCCGCCACCCACAAGGCCTGCATCTGAAATCGTATGATGGGGGGATCGAAAAGGCCTTGTTAAACCATATGGTTTTTGATTCCCAACCATCCCCATAACAGAATGAATCCTTGTAACGTCAATGGCTTCTTCAAGTGTAAGTTCTGGTAAAATCGTGGGAAGCCGTTTTGCCAGCATGCTCTTGCCTGATCCGGGGGGGCCTGTCATAAGAACGCTGTGAAAACCTGCCGCAGCTATTTCCAGAGCCCTTTTAGCAAGAAGCTGGCCCTTTACTTCGGAAAAATCTATTCCATATGCTTTATCCATGGAACCTGCCGGCCATACAGGCTCAAAAGAATACGGTTTAATCCTGGTGAACCCTGAAAAAAATTCAACAATCTGGGAAAGGGTTTTTACGGGCAACACCTCAATACCCTCCACCATAGCAGCTTCACCGGCATTTTCTTCAGGAATAATAATCCCCTTGCAACCTTTTTCTTTTGCAGCTATTGCAAAGGGCAGGACAGCTTTTACAGGCTTTATTTCCCCGTCAAGGGAAAGCTCACCTGAAATAAGACAGGACTTTACCTTTTCAGGCGCAATGACCCCGGAAGCGACAAGGATACCAACAGCAACCGGCAGATCAAATCCTGTCCCTTCCTTTTTAACATCAGCAGGTGCAAGATTAACCACAATTCTTTCCATGGGGAATGTATATCCTGAATTTTTTATTGCGGTTTTAACCCGGTCTTTGCTTTCCCTCACGGAAACTTCAGGCAGCCCGACAATATTAAAAGCAGGCAGGCCATAGGAAATATCAACCTCAACCCCGACAACAAATCCATCAATCCCGGTAACTGAACAAGAGTCTATTTTTGCAAGCAAATCAGCTCCTTTTCAAAAAGCTTAAGTTTACATCAAATAAAATTATCTAGATTATAAGACTCATGCTTTTTCTATCAAAAAACAAGAACGAACCAAAGAAATTTCTCATTTGTTTTGCTTTGTGTATTAAAATCAGCTATATATAGCAAACTAAATTTTAAGTTGAAAATTAAAGAAAAATCAATATTATGACCAGTTTTTTTTTACAGAGAACCCTGTCTCAAAGCGTCCTGGTTTCAGGAACAGGGGTACATTCAGGAAAACAGACACGACTTGCAATAAATCCTGCGCCCGAGAATCACGGCATAAAATTCAGGCGGATTGACCTGCCCGGCACCCAGGATATCCAGGCACTTTTCAAGCTTGTCGTTGATACAAGCCTTGCAACGGTACTTGGAACAAATGGAGCCATTGTCTCTACGATCGAACATTTAATGGCAAGTTTTGCAGGCCTTGGAATTGATAATGCACTCGTGGAAGTCAATGACTATGAAATCCCCATTATGGATGGGAGTGCCGCTATTTTCACAAGACTCATGGAAAATGCAGGTGTTGTGGAGCAAGCGGCCCCAAAACATTTTATAATAGTTAAAAAACCCATTAAAGTGACCGATAATGATAAGTCAGTGAGTGTATACCCGGAACCATGTTTTAAAATAACCTGCCGGATTGATTTTCAACACCCCTTGATTGGAAAACAGGAAATTACATTTGACCAGGCCAAAAATAATTTTGAAAAAGAAATCAGCCGTGCAAGAACATTCGGATTCATCCAGGACCTGGAACTTTTGAAAAAATTCAGTCTTGGTAAAGGTGGAAGCCTTGACAATGTCATCATTATTGATAAAGATAGAATCCTGAATAAAGAAGGGCTAAGATATCCTGATGAGTTTGTCAGGCATAAACTTTTAGACAGTCTTGGAGATTTTTCCCTGCTTGGCATGCCGATCCAGGGACATATCGTTACCCACAAATCAGGACATACCCTGAATCATTTATTCATTAAAAATTTTTTAAAAAACAAAGATGCCTGGGAAACAGGCCCGGCACAAATGGAGTGACTTTTTTATTAATGAAGCGGCTTTACTTTTATAAAACAGCTATCAAACTGTTTATCCTGGTAAGCGTTTTACTTGGCCTTTTGCTGCCTTCCATTGCATTTGCAGAGAATACCGCTGTTATTGACAATATAAAACTTGCAAACACAAGAGATGACCTCTTAACCTATTTTGATGTAAAACATGCTTTTACAAAGAAAATAAGCCAGGCTGTCCTCAATGGTATCCCAAGTACTTTTTCATTTTTTATCAATCTGTATGAAACCGATGGTTCCTGGTTTGACAAAAAGATATCCGCCATTAAAATAAAATCAACTCTAAAGTACAATCCCTTAAAAAAAGAATTCTCTGTTTTACGGCCCTGGAAAAATGAGGCGCCGGTTATCACCCAGTCATTTAAGGAAGCGAAATCCCTGATGACTGAAATTGACAACTTGAAAATCATTGCCTTGAACAAACTTGTTAAAGGCAATAAATACCAGCTCAGAATCAAAGCAGAGCTTGAAAAAGTCACCTTGCCCTTGTCACTGCACTATATTTTCTTTTTTGTCTCTTTCTGGGATTTTGAAACAAACTGGTATTTAATTAATTTCACCTATTAGCATTTATAATGCCTTAATCTTGCCTGAAATACGAATATGGATGAACCCAAGCACCCAAAAACCGAACGGGCCAGGAAAAAAAAAGAAGGCATTTTAATCCTCATTATCCTGATTACGGTCGGGGTCCTCACATTTATTGAAACCCGTATCACCAATTTCGGCAGTGATTTCCCTTTATCCAGCACAGTGGTGATGTTTATACTGATAAACACGAATTTATTGCTGCTGCTGGCTTTGTTGTTACTTGTCTTCAGGAACTTAGCCAAGCTTTACTATGAAAAAAAGCATAATATTTTAGGATCAAAGCTCAAAACCCGCCTGGTTGCAGCATTTATAGTACTTGCCCTTTTACCGACAACAGTTTTGTTCTTTTTTTCCATCCACTTTATTTCCACCAGTATTGCATTCTGGTTTAATACCCCGGTTGAGCAGACCCTGGACAGCTCACTGGCCGTGGGGCAGAAACTTTATGAATATATTGAAGACAAAAATGAATTCTTTGCCAAGAGAGCTGCCTATCAAATAGATTCCAGAAAACTTCTGGATAAAAAAAATGAAAAAAAGCTGAACCGCTATACCCAGGTAATACAAAGAGCATTTAACCGGCATGCCGTTGAAATTTATACGCCTGATGCCAAGCGCGTCAGCCTGTCCCTGGCAAACGAACTGGAAAACCTTCATTTCGGCCTTCTGACCAGCAATGATTTAACCGATATTTTAAAAGGCCGGAACAGCCACACGATTTCACAGACTATCAAAGAGGGAGAATTTTTAAGAACCATCGCCACGATCCCTTTTGGTTCCGACCCTGCAAAAGCCCGGGCATTTATTGTTATCACCACCCTGGTATCACCCGAACTTTCCCAAAACCTGCAGGCCATTTTAAAAGGGATTGAAGAATATCACCAGCTAAAGCTTGCTAAAAAACCAGCCCAGATATCTTATTATATTGCACTCTCAATTGTTGCGCTGCTTGTTATTTTCTGCGCTGTATGGTTCGGGTTCCAGCTTGCCAAATCCATCACAATCCCCATAATGAAATTTGCAGAAGGGACCCAGAGGGTAAGCGACGGAGATTTGAATTACCAGATTGATTTTGAAACAGACGATGAAATCGGAACCCTTATAAAGTCCTTTAATTCCATGACCAAGCAACTTGCCACAGGCAGGGAACAGATTGCTCTTTCAGGAGAAATGCTGAGGCAGCAGAATGCCGAGCTTGAAAAAAGCCGCCAATACATTGAAATTGTATTAAAAAATATTTCTGCAGGAGTGGTCTCTGTGGATAACAAGGGAACCATTACAACCATTAACAAGGCGGCGGAATCCATGCTGGATATCAACAGCCGTGATATTTTAAACCGCAGTTTCAAGGATGTTTTAAAAAACGACTATTTACAGATTGCCAATAAAATTTATGACCAGGTGGGCCAGGGCCAGGAGACACTTGAGATTCCTCTTTCTGCAACCATTTCAGGAAATCCCAAACACTTTTCTTTGAATTTTAACACATTAAAAGATGACCTTGATAGAAATGTCGGTGCTGTACTTGTTTTTGATGATGTCACCGAACTTGAAAAGGCCCAGCGGATAGCTGCATGGAGAGAAGTTGCAAGAAGAATTGCCCATGAGGTGAAAAACCCCTTGACCCCCATAAAATTATCTGCCCAAAGGCTGAAGCGTAAATATGGCGCCATGATCAACGATGAGATTTTTACAAATTGTGCTGATACCATTGTGGAACATGTGGATCTCATAAGGAACCTTGTCAACCAGTTTTCCGCATTTGCCAAGTTCCCGGATGCAAATATTGCCCCTTGCAGGATTGAAAATATTGTTCTTGAAACCATTGCCCTGTATAAGGAAGGCCTTGAAAAAGTAGATTTAAGATCCAGGTTCGGTAAAAACATCCCGGTATTAAAACTTGGGCACCAGCATATGAAACAGGCATTTATCAACCTGATTGACAATGCTGTTTATGCTGTGGAAAAAGACGGCATGATTTTAATTGATATATCTTATGATGAAATCCTTAAAATTGTTCGGATTGAAATTGCTGATAACGGCAAGGGAATATCTGATAAAGAAAAAACAAGATTATTTGAACCTTATTTTTCCACCAAGAAATCAGGCATGGGGCTTGGCCTTGCCATTGTCAACTCTATCATTTCCGATCATAATGGTGTAATAAGGGTTCAGGATAATAGGCCTTGCGGCGCAAAATTCATTATTGAGCTGCCTGCTTAAAAATTTTTAATGGTAACAGGAGAAAAAAGCATGTATCCTGCTGTTTTGATTGTTGATGATGAGACAACCATAATAGAATCCCTTGAAGGGATTCTGTCCGACGACGGATTTGAAGTCATGCATGCCTTTAACGGGTATGAAGCATTAAAAAAAATTGAAACCGAATCCCCCGACATTGTTCTTCTGGATATATGGATGCCGGGAATAGACGGAATTGAAACCTTAAAAGAAATAAAAAAAACAGCCCCGAATCTTCCTGTGGTGATGATTACAGGCCACGGCACCATTGAATCTGCTGTTGATGCCACAAAATCAGGGGCTTATGACTTCCTTGAAAAACCATTATCCATTGACAAGGTCATGGTCACCATTAATAATGCATTAAACTTCAGAAAACTTGAAGAAGAAAACATATACCTGCGTAAAAAGACTATTGAAAAAAACTCCATTACCGGTACCAGCCCTGCCGTTCAAAAACTATACGGAGAAATCATGAGTGCGGCTCCTTCTGATGCTTCCATCCTGATCACTGGAGAAAACGGCACAGGCAAGGAAATGGTTGCAAGGACAATACATCAATTCAGTTTAAGACCGGAAAAACCCTTTATCATTATAAATTGTGCGGCCATCCCCGAAGAAAATCTTGACAGTGAACTTTTCGGACATGAAAAAGGTGCTTTTGAAAAAGCAAGTTCAAAAAATAAAGGGAAATTCGAACTTGCCTCGGAAGGGACCCTCTTCCTGGATGAAATCGGGGATATGAACATCAATACCCAGGCAAAAATATTAAGAGCCCTGGAATCAAAAACCTTTCAGAGAATCGGCGGGGGAAGGACCCTGCATATGGATGTCCGGCTTATAGCCTCATCAAATAAAGATCTTGAAAAAGAGATCAAGGCAGGTACTTTCAGGCAGGATCTTTACTTCAGGCTTAACGTGATACCAATTCATGTGCCACCTTTAAGGGATAGAAAAGAAGACATCCCAATGCTTGTGGATACATTTCTTGAAAAACTGCGCAAACACTCTTCAGGAAAAAAGAAGACTATATCTGAAAAGGCTCTCAAGCTTCTTGTTGACTACGAATGGCAGGGCAATGTCAGGGAGTTGAAAAACCTTGTGGAACGGCTTTCGATTATGGTTGATTCCGACCGTATTGGCGTGGAAGACATTCCCCAGCCCTACAACCCGGAATGCAACCCGCCCGAGTTAATAAAAAAAAATCTTTTCCTTGACGAGGACGATCTGGGTTTGGCCAAAAAACGCTTTGAAAAAGAATTCATACGGCAAAAAGTTTCCCGGGAAGGAGGAAATCTTGCATCTGCGGCTAAAAAACTCGGGACTTCTGTAAAATATATCAAAAAGGCAATTTCATAGGGAGTTATGAGAATTATCAGCGGCAGTTGCAAAGGCAGAAAACTTGCCGGGATTCAGGGCAACCGGATCCGTCCCACGTCCGATCGTACAAAGGAGGCAATTTTTAACATCCTGGGGCAAAAAGTCAAAAATGCAAGAGTACTGGATCTTTTTGCCGGGACAGGCGCACTGGGCATAGAAGCTCTGAGCCGGGGGGCGTACCACACCACGTTTATAGATTCGTCCTGTGGTATAATCCACCAGAACCTTAAACTCTGCCGGTTTGAAAAAAAAGCCATGGTCATCTGCTGTGATATTATCAAGACAATCTTTCCCGAGGATCTGAAAGGACAAAGTTTTGATCTTGTGTTCATTGATCCGCCTTACGGGAAGGGATATATTGAACATACCCTTCAACAAGAATCATTTACAGGTTACCTGGATAAAGATTGTATCATTATTGCCGAACAATCCTGCAAGGAAAATCTTCAAATGCAACTTCCCGGTCTTGACATTTACAGACAAAAAAAATACTCAAAAACAATAATTTCTTTTATGAATAAAATATAAAAAAGGATGGTTCATCAATGGCGGATAAAATAGCAATCTACCCTGGTTCTTTTGACCCTTTAACAAACGGGCATATCGATATTATTGAACGGGCGCTGGACATTTTTGACAAAGTTATTATAGCTGTATTGCATAACCCTTCAAAAAAAGCATTGTTCACAATGGAAGAAAGGGTCAAGATGATCAAGCAAAGCTTTAACTGCAACAATGGTGTTACGGTTGATTCTTTTGGCGGGCTTCTTGTGGATTATGCAAAAATGAAAAAGGCTGTTGCAATTATCAGGGGAATGCGCGCTATTTCAGATTTTGAAAGTGAATTTCAAATGGCATTAATGAACAGGAAACTGAACAAAGAAGTGCAATCTGTATTTTTAATGACCGGGCTCAGATGGATTTTCACAAGTTCTTCCATTATTAAAGAAGCCGTACAATTTGGCGGAGACATCAGTGATATGGTCCCGGAGCCGGTTAAAATAAAACTGATGGAAAAATACCCAAAAATTAAGGAATAAAAAAATGGACCTGTGGCAGCTTCATATATTTGTATCAGTTGTTGAAAATAAAAGCTTTTCAAAGGCATCCCAGGCCATTAACCTTTCTCAACCCACGGTGAGCAGTCATATTAAAGAACTTGAAGACTATTTTAAATGCCGCCTTCTTGACCGTCTCGGGAAAATCACGGAACCTACAAAAGCGGGTGAAATCCTATATCAATATTCAAAAAAAATCTTAAACTTAAGGGACCGTGCTGAATCCGCCCTGCACGATTTTTTAGGAAAAACCAAAGGTGACCTGCTTATTGGTGGCAGTACCATTCCTTCCGGATATATCATCCCCAAACTCATAGGACCTTTTTCAAAAAAATTCCCTGAGGTTTCAATTGAATTGGCAGCAGGGGATACCATGCAGATTGTCCGGGAAATCAAAAAAGGAAAAATTGAAATCGGCATTGTCGGTGCAAAGATAGATGATCCGGGGATCAAACAGGAAAAACTGGTTGCAGATGAAATGAAACTTATCATCCCTTTAAGCCACAAATGGGCAAAAAGAGCATCTGTTGACTGCTTAGAGCTTTTTAAAGAATCTTTTATTGCAAGGGAAAAAGGCTCAGGAACCTGGAAATCCATCCTTAAAAGTATGGAAGACGCAGGGTTTGACCCAAAGGGTTTGAAAACCTGTGTGACCATGGGCAATACAATATCTGTTATCCAGGGCATTTTAAATCATGTCGGGATATCCATTCTTTCCACCATAGCCGTTCAGGACGATATTGATACAAAACGCTTAAAAGCATTACCTGTAAAGGGCCTTGCCCTTGATCGCTTCTTTTACATTACCTTGTCGAAAAAAAGAACATTATCCCCTATTGGCAAAAAATTTATTGATTTTTGTAAAGCATACTATGGTTTGAATTTTGTGTGAAGGAATTGTCAATGGATTTAGAAATTTTTGAAAATATGGACAAAGAAAAGCTAAGGGCCTATATTGAATTTCTTTTATGGAATTACAGGGTCATGGATGCTTTCTGGTTTATCAGGATCACAAAAAATTTTGACCGGAGTACGGCTGAAAAAATCAATGAACAGGTCTGGGGCCGTGTGGCAGGCTTTGCAGCTAAAGATCTCCTGGAAAAATTTGATATTCCCGGAAAAGGGTTGAAAAAGTTTGTAAAAGCATTAAAATTATTTCCCTGGTGCATCCTTGTGGGTTATGATTTTGAAGAAAAAAAAGATGAAGTTATCATTACCGTGCCCTCCTGCCCGGCCCAGCAGGCAAGGCTCAAACGGGGCATGGATGAATATGTCTGTAAAGACATGCACATGAAGGAGTTTAAAAGCTTTGCAAATGTGATTGATGAGCAGATAGATGTGAAATGCGTATTTGCTCCGCCAGACCCGCACCCGCCTGATATGTTCTGCAAATGGAAGTTCACTGTAAAGGATTAAAAAAGCTTTCCTTTCCGGACCTTGCCAAGGGAAGTACGGGGAAATTCAGATTTAAAGGTCACCTTTTGGGGCCATTTATATTTTGCAAGTTTTCCATGGCACATGGCAATAACTTCTTTTTTTGTCAATGAAGCGCCAGGAGACAAGATGACAAATGCATGTCCGGTTTCACCCCATGTTTCATCTTCCGTGCCCTTAACAGCCACGTCCTCTATCTCTGGGTGCTGCTTAAGAATTTTTTCCACCTCTGCAGGATAAACATTTTCACCTCCTGAGATATACATGTCCCCTGCCCTTCCCACAAGGTAAAAAAACCCGTCCTCATCCATGCGGGCCAGATCCCCTGTGCGCAGGAAGCCGTTTTTAATAGTCTCTTCGGTTTTCACAGGGTCTTGCCAGTATTCTTTCATCATAATTGATCCCCGTACGACGATCTCTCCTACTTCACCTGGTTTTGCAGGTTTACCGCGATCATCAAGGATAGAGACTTCTGCATGGAAAACAGGACGTCCTACAGTTCCCGGCTTTTTTAAAGGGTCATCTTCAGATGCCCATAAAAGGATCGAGGTTTCAGTCTGTCCCATGATCTGTCGAAATGCAAGGCCGGCTTCTGCACATTGTTTTATAAGGTCTCCGGTAAGCTTTTCCCCGCCGCCGGCTAAGACCCGGAGAGAAGTAATATCACTTCTCTTTTCAGGATCAACCTTTAACAATTCCCTGTATACCGTGGGAACCCCCAGGAACTTTGTGACCCGGTATTTTTCAATATCCCTGTAAACAAGGAGGGGGTTAAATTTTTTATGCAAAACAATGGTTGCCCCTTTATAAAAAGTCGGGGCTGCCTGGATAAAAAGACCGCCTGAATGAAAAAGGGGCAGGAAAATCAGCATGATATCACTAAAATGCAGCTTAAAGAAAATATCTGCATTCAAACAATTAAAAAATGTCTTCCTATGGGTTAAAACAGCACCTTTGGGCTTTCCTGTCGTGCCGGAGGTATACATTATGACCTGGGGTTCTTCAGGATTGGAAGGCCCGAGGGAACGTGTCAAAAAAGCTCTTTTCCCTTCAAACTTTTTTGTTTCTTCAATAAAATCAAAAGTCCTTTGGTTAAACCCGGCCTTCCCCACACCCGCCACCATCATCGGGGGCAGATAGCTTTCCAGGTCAAGAGCATTTAATACATCAAAAAATCCCTGGCCGTGGACAAAAAGCCTTGGCCTGCAATTTTTAATAAAATAATCCAGTTCCATTGATGTAATGCGGAAATTTATGGGAACAAAAATGGCTCCAAGCCTTGAACATGCAAGAAACAAATCAAGAAACTCGGGGCAATTATTGAGCATCACGGCCACACGGTCACCCTTTTCAATCCCAATGGACTGAAGCCAGCAGCTTGTCCGGTCTGCCCGTTTGCACAATGCCTGGTACGAAATGGCCTGTTCTTCAAATATTATTGCAGGCTTGTCAGGCGTCAGCTCAGCCCAGCGCTGCACCCACCAGGCAATATTCATGGATTTAATCATTTCAGCCCGAGGTTATCCCTGAAATGTTTGTGTTTCATCCGGTACAAATCCTTATTTTCCCGGACCAGATAGAAAAAGCTTCTGTTCTCATCGTCAAAGCACTCAAAAAGCCCGGTATAATCTTCCTTGTCCGTGACATCACAGATCCTTGACACATCATCATTGAACTTTTCACAGACCGCAGCCCAGTCTTCCTGCCCGGCATCATCCTTGATAGTAATTTTTTTTGAATCTTTGTCAAATTCCGCCTGGATAGATTTCATTATTTCTCTCCCAAATCATATTACATTTGAGTAAAATTTAACTGACAGGGATGATCTTAACAAAAGACAGCAGATGATGTAAAACAAATTGATTTTTTTTAAAGCCCCCCTTTAATGTCAAAAAATTTTAATTTATCCTTCTTAAAATTAGTTTGCCATGCATTATTACATGTTGTATTTCTTAGAGGTTGCCAGGCTATCAAACAATGATCCTCTAATATTTTACAGGATGCAGATAATGAAAGACAGATTAAACCTACCTTCAAAATCGGATATAAAAGAGATCCTCAAGCTTGACGACAAAAAACTGCCAAGCTTTCCCCAGGTTGCGGCGAAACTTCTCGAGGTGTCCCGTGATAAAACAGCTTCCCTGCCGGATGTTTCAAAAATTGTGGAAACAGACCCCGGTATTTCAATAAGGGTACTTGAAATTGTTAACTCAGCCATGTACGGCCTTTCAAGAAAAATTACAGCACTTTCAGAAGCTGTAGTATTTTTAGGCCTGGATGAAATAAAAAAGCTTGCCATCGGGATGACGGTCTTTGAAAAAATGTTTAAATCAGGCCATGCAAAAGAGTTTGACAGGCTCCTTTTCTGGCGCCATTGCCTTTCTGTTGCAGTATTAAGTATGGAGATTGCCAGGGCGACCAAGCATCCAAACCCTGAAGAAGCTTATATTGCAGGGCTTCTTCACGATATAGGCAAGGTCTTTCTTGATATAAAGGGAAAAATGAATTACGGCAGCTTTATCCGGGAACTTACAACATCCACTGATCTTGTTATTGAAAAGGAACGCAGTGTCATAGGGCTGGGTCATGATGATGTCGGCGCTTTTTTTTGTTCCTTGTGGAACCTGCCTGAAAAACTTGTAATAGCCGTAAAATACCACCACCAGCCCTTTGAGCATTTAGGCTTTGCAAAAGAAGAAATGCTGTTGATTTCTATTGTATCCTTAGCAAACTTTCTTTGCTGGACCCAGGGCATAGGCTCATTTGATTTCATCCGGCCCCCGATCCTTCCGCCGGAAGTTGAAAAAACAATAGACCTGGATAAAATTGATATTATCAAGTGCATTTCTCAAATGAACAAGGAAGTTGAAACCATTTCTGAATTTTATCATTTTGTTTTCCCGTCAACAAGCCAGATAAAAAAAAACCTGCTCCGGGCCAATCTCAAGCTGTCAAAAGCAAATACCAGGTATTATTACCAGCAAGCCCCCATGGCACAACTCCGGGACATGAAACATGCCATGGACGGCAGTATGACCTTTGACCTTGGCATGGAACTTGGAAAACCCCTTGCAAAAGCCAAAACCGTCAAGGAAGTTCTTGATATCGTCATGTACCAGGTAGGCCGTATTTTCCAACCCCTGCACTGGTCGATATTATTAAAAGACCCTAAAACTTCTGATATGATTTTTTCCGTTGTTGTCGGGGCAAACAAGAAAAAGCTTCAAGGGGCAAAACTACACAGGGGAGAAGGCATTGCAGGGCATATCATGAAAACGGGAGAATCTCTGATAATTAAAGATGTTGCAAAAGATAAGCATTTCAGCATGAGGGTGGATAAGTATTCAGGGTTTAAAACCAAATCCGTAATCGGCACCCCCCTTAGAACTGACGCCAAAATCTTTGGTGTAATTGAGTTGATCAACCGAATCAGTGATGACAATTTCAGCTCACGGGACTTGAAAGTCCTGACCTCCATTGCGGAATATGCAGGCATAGCAATTGAAAGGGCCTATTATAACCAGGCCCTGACGACAATTGCAACAAAAGATTCATTGACCGGTCTTAAAAACAGATGGAGCTTTGAGCGTGCTGTAAGCAATAAGGACGAGGTTCTTAAACACTACGGCACAATCTTTTCCATGCTTATTATCAACATCGAAAGCTTTCTTGAGTTCAATAAAAAAACTGGCAGGCCTGAAAGTGATGGAATCATAAAAGAACTGGCACGGATTCTTACCAGGACAAAAAGACGGGATGACAATATCTTCCGTTACGGCGAGGACACCTTTATAATGCTTTTGCCCCAGACATATACAGATGGTGCAAAAAGAGCGAAACACAGGATTATAGACGCTTTTTCCCAGGTTATTTCTCAAAAGAGCAAGGCAGCCCCGGCGCAGATAAATATTGCAGCGCATACTGTGAGTGCTGAAGACTGTCACCAGTTAAAGAATATAGTAGGCAAATTTCTTTCCAGATCAAAAAAACCCTTTAATGATGATGTGATCGCAGATATTGAAGACAGCCTGCAAAACCTTCTGGAGCAGGAGAACAAAAAAGAAGCTGTTGAAATTAAAAATCGCCGGGCCCTTGGAAAACCTGTTTCGTTAGGAGGAGAATTTATCCGCCTTAAAACAAGAGAATCCGGTCATATCAGGGTAGAAAAGCTATCCATGCTGACCATTGGTTTCAGAATTTCAAAATCCCACCGTATCAAAGTCAATGATTTCCTTGATATTCACTTTATTCTGGACGATATAAAAAAATCCATCGTGGAAAGGCGGGTCGTGGTCAGGGAAATAAAAGGCAATCTAATTAATGCCGACTTCTATAATCCGCCTCCCTATGCAAAAAATCTTGGATTTTACCTTATGAACTGATCATGCAACATATAATTCCTTTAATTTTATTTTTTTAAAAAATATCAAATAGTACTTGACTTTTACTGATATTCATTTATTATAGGCGGAATTGCGCTGATTTATGTAAGCGTAAAGGTTTTATTCTAAAGGTGTATATCCCCGGACAATAAAAGTGGCATTACCCCAAAGTTAGAAACCGGAATTATTTTTTTATTTTTTATTACAGGAGATCGCCAATATGGCTAACGGTATCGTAAAATGGTTTAACGACTCAAAAGGTTTTGGATTTATCGAGCAGGAAAACGGAAAGGATGTATTTGTACATCACAGTGCCATCAATGCAACAGGTTTTAAATCCCTCAATGAAGGGGACCGTGTTTCATTTGATGTCGAAGAAGGACAAAAAGGACCTGCAGCAGCAAATGTAACCGTACAATAGTTAACCGTTTTATTTGCTTTTTAAAAAAAGTCATCTTGATGACTTGAAAATAAAGTCCATGGACGAAATTTTGTCCATGGACTTTTTTTGCTTCCCACAGAAGAGTTAGTCCTTAGCCTTCTGGATCACCATCACACCTGAAAGGGACAATACCATCCCCAGGATAAACATCCGTCCAAGGTCCTGATCACCCGGCAGCAGTCCCACTATTGCCGTTAATGCCGCAAGAAGGGCGGTTGCAGGGGGCTGGGCATTGGTTGTAATAGCCACCTGGACCGGTGTGAGATACTGCAAAAGGACATTCCACAACATCATCATGGTTATGCTGGTAATAACAATCATATATCCAAGTCCAAACCATCCGGAAGTTGAAACAGCGGAGAAGTCAAAATTTCTAATTGGACCTGCGGCCATTGGCAGCATTATGAGAACGCCTAGGATAAGGCTCCAGGCCGTGACTGTAATCGCATTCTTTTTCCTGCATATATCACTTGCAAGAACCGTATACACCACCCAGCAGGAAACCGCCAGGATCAGCCAGAGGTCGCCGGTCCTAAGCTCACTTATCCGGACTCCCGACGTCCATGGTCTTAAAACGACTACCACCCCTGAAAATGCAATAAAAATCCCTGAAAGTTTCTGGAAAGAAGGTATTTTCCGCTTCCGGGCACTGTAAAGCAAAAGTACGCCAAGGGGAGTCATGGCATACATAAGGGCGGAATGCCCTGGAACACTAAGCTCAAGGCCTCGCAGGAAACAATATTGATTCAAAGGAACCAGGAGTACACCCAGCCCCAGGAGCCAGAACCATTCCCTTAAGGTAAAATCAGGCCGGGGAATTTTCCATCCGGTCAACATAAGAAGAATCACCGCAGCCCCCAGGCCACGGGAAACAGTTAAAACCATGGGGTTTGCAAAACTCATGGCCGCAGCTTTGCTGAAAATAAAAGTGCCGGCCGCAAAAAACACATGAAGTGCCATGATGAGATACAAGTGGTTTTTAGATTTACCAGGTCTCAGCTTCAACAATCATTCCTTTTTTTCAAAAATTCCGTTCAGGTCATTTGTGATATAATAGAGATCCACGATCTATGCAATGACAATCCCCACTGGTTTTTCAACCACGTGCCCGACCTTCCGTGCAATAGCAACACCGGCTTTTTCCAAAGCCTTGATAAGACCTGCACTTTGGGAATCAGGCACAGACAGCAAAAGCCCTCCCGAGGTCTGAGGATCAAAAAGCAGCTCCTCTTCTTTTTTTGACAGGGATGTCTTAATCTCAAAGCTGTGGCGTTTCACCATCCTCCGGTTGCCCTTGTTGCTGCCGGTTGACTCGCCCTTATTATACATCTCCAGGGCATGAGGATATATCGGAAGCGCCTTAAAATCCACCACAACCCCGAAGCCGCATCCAAGGGATATCTCAAGGATATGCCCGAGAATACCAAAACCTGTGATATCTGTACAGGCGTGCACTTCAAAGCTTCTAGCTGTTTCCATGGCAATATTATTCAAGGAAGCAAGCAAAGGCAGGATATCTTTTTCCAGGTCTTTAAACGGCAGTTTGCCGGACCGCACAGCATTAAACAGCACACCCGAACCTATGGGTTTTGTCAGGACCAAAGAATCACCCGGCCTTGAACCCGCATTGGTGAGCACCTGGTCCGGCTCCACTATGCCATTGACACAAAGACCGTATTTTGGTTCCTCATCATCAACCGTATGACCTCCCACCAGACAGGCTCCAGCTTCCACGACCTTGTCATGCCCGCCCCGCAAAATATCATGCAGAACCCCCATATCAAGTTTTTTGGAAGGAAACATTACCACATTCAAGGCTGTAAGAGGTTTTCCACCCATGGAATATATATCTGAAATGGAATTTGCCGCTGCAATCTGGCCGAACCAATATGGATCGTCTACCGGAGGCGTTATGAAATCAATGGTATTAACCATGGCCATCCCATTGGATAATTTATACACTGCCGCATCGTCAGAAGTTTCAATGCCTACCATAAGATTTGGATCAGATGGCGGCGTAAGGCCCTTTAGCGCATCCGACAGATCTGTCGGACTTATTTTTGCAGCTCAGCCGCAGGTTCTTGCAAGGCCGGTCAAAGTCTTTTTTTTAAAAAACCGCATATACCATTCCCAGTAAAATTAAAATATTAATATTAATTGTATCTGATTTACAAATAACTTAAAACCAATATTTTCAATTATTCATTGACATGGCTCTTATGATTGAATTAAAGCCCTTAATGAACAGCAGCTTGCTTGAAAAATTAATTTAAGAAAATACTAAACAGGGGAAATACTAATGAAAGATCCCATTTTTGAACCTATCACCATAAATAACCTTAAAATCAAAAACAGGATATATCTTCCTGCAATGCACCTTGGCATGGCAAATAATTTTGAAGTCACAGACCGGATTATTAATTTCTATGCCCAGAGGGCCAAAGGCGGGCCGGGAATAATCTGTGCCGGATATGCAACAATTGATGAACTTTCAGGCAATACCCAGAATATAGGTGCCCACGATGACAAATTCATACCAGGGCTCAAAAAACTTTCAAAGGTCATAAAAGACAACGGATCTTTAAGCGCAATCCAGATCAACCATGCGGGCCGGTATAATTTTTCTTTTTTCCTTAATGGAGAAAAACCTGTGGCGCCCTCTCCCATAGCGTCAAGAATGACAAAAGAGACCCCGAAGGAAATGACAAGTGATGAAATAAAAACAACCATAAACTCTTTTGCACAGGCTGCATCAAGGGTTAAAAGAGCAGGATTTGATGCTGTTGAAGTATTGAGCGGAACAGGATACCTGATAAGTGAATTTCTTTCTCCCCTGACCAATCAGCGTACCGACAAATACGGAGGCAGCTTTAAAAACAGAATGAGGTTCGGACTTGAGGTTGTGGAAGCTGTCAGGGATACTGTAGGAAAAGATTTTCCCCTGATTGTAAGAATGAACGGTAATGACTTCATGCCCGGCGGGAACTCAAAAGCTGAACTTAAAGAATATGCGAAAATCCTGTCAGAAGGCCTTGTTGATGCACTTTGCATCAATGTGGGATGGCACGAGGCAAGGGTCCCCCAAATTGTGGCATCCGTACCAGGGGGCGCCTTTTCATACCTTGCCAGGGGAATAAAAGAAAAAGTAAAAGTGCCGGTTATTGCAAGCCACAGGATTAATGATCCCAAAATCGCAAGGCAGTTACTGGAAGACGGCATGTGCGACATGGTGGCCATGGGCCGCAGTCTTATTGCCGACCCTATGCTCCCTGAAAAAACAAGGCTTGGAAAAGAAAACGAAATCGTACACTGCATTGCCTGCGCCCAGGGATGCTTTGATAACCTTTTCAAGTTAAAGCATGTTGAATGCCTTTGCAATCCCCTGGCCGGCCATGAAGCAGACAAACCTTTTAAAAAAGCTTCTTCACCTAAAAAAGTCCTTGTTGCAGGGGCAGGCCCGGCCGGAATGACGGCCGCCATCACCGCCCGCTTACGGGGCCATGATGTGACAATTTATGAAAGCGCCGCAAGGCCCGGCGGCCAGCTTTACCTTGCAGCCGCCCCTCCTGGAAGAGAAGAATTTGCAAGGCTTGCCAAAGATCTTGAAACACAGGTCGCGGTAAATAAAATACCGCTTGTTTTAAAAACAAAACTGACAGAAGAAATCATTAGAAAAGAAAACCCTGATGCCATCATAGTCGCAAGTGGTGCCAAACCCCTTATCCCGCCCATTCCGGGGATAAACCTCCCCCATGTTGCAGAGTCATGGGATGTACTTCAGGGCAAAGCAGTTACAGGCAAAAAAATTGCCATTATCGGCGGCGGCGCAGTCGGTGTGGAAACAGCTCTTTTCCTTTCAGAAAAAGGTACACTGCCGGCCCGGGCCGTAAAATTTCTTCTTGTTAACAGGGCCGAGGATCCTGAGACCCTTTTCAAAATGGCAACCCTTGGAACTAAAAAGGTCACACTTATTGAAATGCTGGACAAATTAGGCAAAGACATAGGCAAATCCACCAGGTGGGGCATGATGCAGGAGCTTTCCCGGCATCATATCAAAACCATGACAGGCAGCAAAGTAATAGAAATTACCCCTAAAGGCCTGAATATTGAACAGGACGGTGATATTCATGAAATAGAGGCTGACACGGTTGTTATTGCAGCAGGTTCTGTTCCATACAATACACTTGAGCCCTTGCTTAAAAAAATGGATGTTGAATTCAAAATTGCCGGGGATGCAAGACAGGTTGCCACAGCTTTTCATGCAGTCCACCAAGGCTATAAAGAAGCCGGATTGGAAATATAAGCTGTGAATTTGCTATTGAAGTTATCATGAAAAAGTTTTACTCATGGACTATTCTCCAAATGAATAGGTAGAATTGGTCTTTACGATGGGGTAAAAGTAAACTTATTCTAAATCAGGGAGGATTAAACCAGGGTCTGCCGGGGGGGGCAACCTACCAAAAGATAAGATTGCCTCAATTCCATTTTGATCTGATTAAAAGTAAGCCCCTTGATCCATCCGGCAGCCGGTGGCAAAGAGCAGAATCCATTCAGGTGCGGTCTCACCCTTATTGTCTATTTTTGCGATAAAAGTCAGAATCTTATACATTTTTTTCATTGCATCGTTCTCGCCTATGATATTTTATCCAAAGGTGGTGAAACTTGAGCCCGGACCCAACAGGTTTCACTGTCTGTCCGCTCAATCCGGGGTGTGATCAACGACAAATATTTATTTCCCGCCCGCTGTTTGTTTAAATATTAAAAGGGGAGATCAACCTGGGCCTGATATTATAGATGCTCCGTTTCAATTCCATTCTGGTCTGATTAAAAGCTTAGGGATGAATATAAAATAAATTGAACATAATTATATTTTTTCAGGTACCGCTCTATAATTCCATTGC
>JAADHV010000131.1:0-5183 GCA_013151635.1 Deltaproteobacteria bacterium
CGCCACGCATCAAATCCTCCAAAAACCTTGTGCTTTACTGGTTATAGGCAAGTGTAATACGCTTATCAAAAAAACAAGGTTATTTTCACCTAACCTAAAGGTCACACGTAAAAATATAGCCTTTCGATATTAAGGTCTTTTTCGGTAGCTTGGTCCTTCCAAAATCAGGATTTCAGAGTTATAAACAAGACGGTCGGCAATCGCTGTGGCAACGGTTGTTCCATCAAAAATATCGCCCCATTTGGAAAAGGGCAAATTTGTCGTGATGATCGTGGACTTTTTTTCGTGCCTGGCACTGATGACCTGGAAAAACAAGTTTGATCCCTGCCTGCCCAGCGGCAGGTAGCCGATTTCGTCACATAAAAGAATATCTTGTGATTGATAGTATTTTAGCTTTTTTAATAAGGTGTGGTCTGTTTGTGCCGCTACGAGCTGATTAATCTCATATCCATGGCTGTGGTAAAAAGAGTTTTAATTCCCGCCTGGGTGGCGGCATAGGCGATACATTTGGACAAAAAAGTTTTTCCATTATGTAAAGCTTTTCATAAAGGCAATTATGTGAAGTCTTTAGTTATGTAAAGTTGCCATAACATCTCGTTCAGCCGCAACGTTGAGAGTTTTAACAACTTTACATAATATTTTAACCACAAAGCTCCGAAAGCCAAGATATCAGGTTTCGGTCCTTCTCCCAGTTGGGTATGCTATCCTGTGATGGTACTTCATAAGCGTCTTCGAGTGCCTTGCGTTTCCCTTCTGTATCCACCTTTGCATAAATCTCCGTGGTTATTACCGAAACGTGGCCGAGAATATCCCGGATGTAGATCAGCGGCACACCACTTCTGAGCAAATGAATGGCCTTTGTATGTCTGAGACAGTGAGGTGAAACCGATCCCGGTACATGGTGACTGCCCTCAATGGACATACTCTTGACGTGCTTAGACAGGATGTATGCGACACCTGCGCGTGACAGTTTGCGTTCCTGGCTGTTCATGAATACCGGAAAATCAAGTACATCGGATTTTCCGATCCATCCCTTCTCCTGAAAGTACCCTTCCATTATAGATGCTGTCTTCGCTGTGACAGGAACAACGCGTGTCTTTCGACCTTTTCCGTGCAGGGTGACTGTTGCAGGTTGCTCGAGTCTGACATCCCGCACTCGAAGGTCGATCATCTCCTGGACCCTGGCTGCGGTATCGTAGAGAAGCACGAGCAGCGCATGGTCACGCCGCCCTTTCGGAGTTCTGGTATCGGGCTGGCTGAGTAACAGGTGTAATCCTTCTGGGCTGAAGTAGTTCATCGCCCTGTGTGCAGCTTTCTTCATTGGAAGATCAAGTATACGCTGGCAATTTAGTATGTGCTCCGGCTGCATCGAAGCCACGTAGTGAAAAAATGATTTGAACGCAGCCAATCGTTGGTTTCGGGTCCTAACTCCACAATGCCGAACCCGTTCAAGCCAAGCAAGGTATTCGGTCAACAACTCTGGAGTGAGGTCGGAGATGCGGATCTTGTCTGCTTTCATCTTTCTGTCCGTCTCGCAAAATACCAGGAACAGTTTAAAGGCGTCTCGATAGGAGATGATGGTGTTCGTACTCAGGTTCCGCTGTCCGGGCAGGTAGCGAGAGAGAAAGCCATTGATATGTAAGGCAAAATCGGTCTCATTCATAGTAGGCCTCCGGGATAATCCAGCCATGTTCTTTCTCTACTGTCCTTATCAACTCAGGAAACATCACTGCAGTAAGCCGCAGATAATGTTGGCATGCTTTCAGGCCTTCATGCCCCATGTAGATAGCAAGGTATGGGAGTGCTGTCGTGAGATTCTTGCCATCCCGCACCCACTTGTTCAGGACGTGAACAGCAAAGGTGTGGCGCAGGTCATGCAAACGAGGACCTTTACCCCTACCGCCGTGAGAAATGCCTGACAAGCGTAACGCCTTTCGATAAAGGCCGTACGCAGTTCCGGAATTGTACGGTATGCTCTTTTTATTGGGGAAAAACCATCGCGACGAGTTGAAGCTACGTATGGATTGACTGTTACACACATATTCCCGGCATCTCCGCACAAGGGATTCGGCCATGGGAATGATCCGCTCTTTCCTGTTCTTCGTGTTGCGTAGCGATAATGTGCCATTCTTGACATCGACGTCCTTTTTTTCTATCTGCAGTGTTTCGGTTATCCGAGATCCGCAGCCAATAAGGATTCGGAACACCACCGGGAAGACCAAGTCCGAATGAGTTGAGAGGCCGGTGGCGCATACCTGGTCTACGGTACCGAGCAGCGAGCCGAGCTCTCTATCGGAAAAGATGTAGGGTGTATATGCGTAGTCTTTCACAAGGGTGAGACGCTTTGGAACGATAATCGCATCATATCCCATCCGAACCATATATGCCCCCAGACCACGAAGAACTGAGATCCGGTGACTTCTATTCGTCTCGTTTTCCCACGGTGTTTTCTCGATCCACCGCTCTACAAGTTCTCGGGAAAGGCAGGGAGCACCATGATCGATCTCCTTTTGGATATCAACGATTCGGCGGAGCATCCGCGATCCTTTGTCGAAACGATATCCGGTTGCCCGTTTTTCCTGGACATAGTCGTCCACGATCTGCGCAAATGTTTTCTTACGTGGTTTCATTGGACAACACCTCCTCAGGGTCAAGGGCACATTCTCTCAGTCGGTCAATGTCAGTATGGAGATACACGCTGGTCGCCTCAGAAGTGACGTGTCCAAGTATCGAGGAGATGACCGGAAGCTCAACATCATTTGCGAGCATCTTGCTGGCAAGAGTATGTCGAAGCGAATGCATACCTTTGGGTACTTCGTTGGAAATTCTGACGCCCGCCTGCTGAACTCGTTTGGCCAAGATGGAATTCAAAGCGCAGGAGTTCTGACCGAATGGCCGTATTGGAACTGTGCAGGTAAGGAATACCTCCGGATACTCGGAGTGGGGCCGGCCATTTTGTAGATAATCAATGATAGCCCACCCGACGTCCCGCAACAGTGGCAATCTTAACAGGTTGCGGGTCTTACTCTGCTTAAGCTCAATCACGTTATCACTCCAGCGTAGATCCGAGAGCTTCAGACTTTTTACATCAGCCGAACGTAATCCGTATCGGGTGACGAGCATCATGATGGCATAATCGCGTTTGCCCACGGGACTGCCCCGATCTATTGAACTGAGAACTGACAGCACATCTTCCTGTTTCCATATGCGAGGAAGACGGAATTTCCGGTTTGCCTTTACCACCGGCAATTTTCCCGATAGATCTTCTTGAGTAAACCCCTTTCGGTAGAGATGACGGAAAAACACCCTACTGGCGGTCAGCATAGTGGCGACTGTCCGACTATCCAGTTCAATTTGTGAGCGAAAAAACTCTGATATCCTTCCGGCGCTAATACCCTGTATACTTGATACTCCATGCTGATCAAAAAAAAGCAGCATGCGTTTGATCCGATTGAGCCTGGTGTAGGTGCCACTTTTGGAGTATCCTGCCTCGCTGCAAAGGGCGACATATGAATCATATGCTTCTTTGAATTGTCGGGGAAGCTCAAGGGCGGCAAGTTTGCCCTGCCTTTTTAACGGCAGGCATCCATGGAGCTGCCATTCAGTCAGGCACTGACATACCCGGATCGGAAGATAGGAGTTTCGTTTGTACTCGTGCTCATTCCTCCTTACCACTAGTGTAGGATCTATTCCGAGGGAATCTCTCAGCCACCGATGACACACCTCTGAGGAATGGTGATGTATTCGCCTCTCGTCTGCATACAGTAGAAGTTTTTGATACAACCTCTGATACGATTTGATGGTCCCAGAAGCATAACCGAGTCGTTCAAGTTCCCCGATAACCGCTTCGCTCAATTCCCTGATGGTTGTTGCTTTTTCCATATCCTTCTCCTTTGAAATGGTTTCAAGGAGAATATTATGGAAAGTGATTATGCGCTATTATTTGAATGTAAAAGGCATTAGCTTCATTACTTTACATAACTAAAGACTTCACATAATTGCCTGTTCCTGGATTGCCGATCATGATGATATCTTTTTTGTTTTGGACAAATCCAAGGTCAATTAAGTTTAATATCCGGTTCTTTTCTCGTTTTCTGGATTTATGATGGGAGAAGTCAAACTGATCAATGGTTGTTTTCTCTCCCAGTTTGGATTGTTTGAACCTTAAAGCAACCCTGGCTTTTTCTCTGCATGCAAGTTCTATTTCCAATAACCGGTCAATGGTCTGAAGAGCAGATAGATTTTTTTGTATGCCCTGATCTATAACATCCACCAGGTTCAGTGCACAGTTTTTCAACCGAAGGGCTGTGAATTTATCAATTACATCGTCCATTTTTTCTCCTTTGTATGGCAATAGCGTCATATTCAGCAAGGTTGGGCTTGGGCAGCCGGATCTTGTTGAGCTCATTATTTTTTAATGCTACGGGTTGATTTTGTGTGACCGGTGTCATTTCCTGATAGACAATATTTTGGACATAAGAAAAACCATATAATTTGTGTTTCAATGCTTTTCTCAAGGCATATATTATGGAAGATGTACCATAATCATCGTTCAGGACCAAAAGACGATCCACTGTTTTTTTTAATGGTTGTGATGCATCTGCAAGTTTTTCTAAAAAATCCACAGCTTCCTGTCCCAGGGACATAAAGATCCGGATTTGTTTATCCATAAACACTTTTTTTTTGAGTTTTTTGACCTGCTCACTGTGGGACGGCAAGTCAACTCTTTGTTTTTTCTTCCAGTTTCGTACATGGGTGGCCACTTGTTTGTCTTTATAATAGATAAACAAGGTACGGCTGTCTGCTTTAAGGATTATTGTTTTTCCGACCAGCCTTGGTGGGACTGTATAGATATTAGCATCAAAACGAATACCAAAATCCTTATAGACTCTAAGTGTCTGGGTTTCTCTGAAGTCCGGAAATGGATCAGGCAATAATCTTAAGGTTTTTTTTACAAACCGTTTGACTGGTTTTTCACCGGTGGTCTGGTGTATCCTTTGATTTACCGTGGTGAGCCATGCCAAAACCTGATGATTCACATCCTCAAGATCAACAAAGGTTTTTAAAGGCCAGAAGTTATGTCTTAGATATTTAATACTTGCCTCTATTTTGCCTTTCTCATGGGGCGCCCTGACATTGCAGGCCACTGGAGTAATACTAAAGTTTCGTAAAAAATCCAGGAA
>JAADHV010000131.1:5259-26024 GCA_013151635.1 Deltaproteobacteria bacterium
GTGCCTCCAAAATATTTAAAGGCATTAACAAGGCCCTGATGAAGTGCCGCCTGGTTCTGACTGTGGGTAAAAACCACATACAGCATTCTACTGTGGGATTCTATGACAGCCAGAGCATACAACTTTCTTGAGCTGTTTTTATAAACAAGACTGCCAAAATGCCCCCAGTCAATCTGCATCTGTTGCCCAGGGCCTGATTCAAAACGAATAAAGGCTTGTTTATCATATCTTTGCTGCCTTAGATAATCGCGGACAATGGTTATTTCTCCATCAAATCCTTTGTCTTTTATCTTTGTTAAAATTACAGGAGCATTGACTTTTGGATATTGTTCCATCATCTCTTTGATGAGTCCTCTAAAAGGATCAAGTTTTGAAGATCGTGCCTTTACAGGCTTTGTCATGCCATTGGGCTGTCTGATATATTTAGCTATCGTACCCCTGTCCAGGTTCAGGGTTTTGGCAATCTGTCTTACCGAAAACCGCATGTCCTTTAATCGATGGATTTCAAAAACATCTCTTTTATTTAACATCTCATCTCCTACGTGTGACCTTCAGGTTATGATTTATGCACATGAGTTGGAAGAGAAAGGACCTGGAACAACGTGCCGTCATGCACAATCAGATCCTTATGGATCAAACAACTTTTTGCAAAAGCATAATCTGCTTCTTTAAGTCCCAGGATAGATGAAATGGTTTTATCACCATAAAAAGATATCCCATCCTTGTCCGATGCCAATACCAGAAAGATATAAAGTGCCAGTTCATGTCGGGTTAATGATTGTAGAAAACCATCGGTGAGAAATCGATGTGAAATAAAACAAAAACTGTTGCCTGTGCTACGGACCCTTTCAGGAACAAGTACTTTTTTTAAAATCATGATGTCCTCCTTATATATTAGGGGTTTTTTCCTGTGTAACACAGACATTGTTCTCATGTCCCCGAGTCCATCTTTGCAATTATGCGCAATGGCCTGGTATTGCTGTAAGGAAAATTTTTACCGCGTCCATCTTTGCAACCTCAGGAACAAGCCAATATTGACCGGATAGACTGTCAATGCTGAGCTTTCTCGCGTCCATCTTTGCAATTGAGGATTGGGAAAATGCCGGTTTTTCACCTTGCATCATGTTCCTGAATCTTTGAAGAGAACGGTTCCTGGCAGCTTTGTCTGGGTTTCTGCGACGATACTCTTTCCAAAACCCGGGATTATTCTGGACCCATTTTTTTTGTGCCAACCGCTGCCCCTCTTTATATTCTGGATCTGTTGCAAGTTTTTTCTTTTGCCACAGGGCTTTTCTGAGTCGCTGACAAGCAGGCCTTGAGCAAAATTTTTGGGCTTTGTTTCTTGGAGTAAAAAAAGTACAGCACCCTGAACAGGGAACTTGTTCCATAAATCCTCATCCTCCTGAAAATAAAACGAAGTGAATTAAATTCAGGGAATTAGATGGAGAGAATTAAATTGGTTGGGAAAAAATCCTTGAAAATGGCTGGGAATTAAATCCCTGTTTCCAATAGCTAAGGAATTAGGTGTTCAAGTGTCGCTGTAGTGATATGAATGACTCAGAATAGTAATTGATTTTTTCTAACCAGCTGTTTCCGATAGTTCGATTGCCCTTTCAAACAGATAGTCTATTAAAGTGCTTCCGGCTAATAATATGGCGCCTAAAATTAAAAATGGCGCAGCCACGCTATAGCCAAGAAGCACCAACGGTATTGTCGATGCCACAAACAGACCGGCGAGAATGAAACTGTGTTTATTATCCGGTCGGAAGACATGAACTGCAGCCAGTAAAAAGAGTATCATAAATCCCACTGCCGGAATTGTATTCTTTTTAACTGCTGCATGTGCGGCATCAAGCTCTTCCGTATCCATGATTCGTGTTTTTTGTGTCGGCGCAAGATGTTTATTCTTTGCTTTTAATGTTTCTTCCAAGGCCACGGCACTGTTATGTTCACTGATATGTACCCAACTGCGAAGAGTTTTCGCACCCGGGGTCATAACGACAAGTAACGCCAGTACTGCTGCCACAGCAAGTACCATCTGCCTGACGCGAAACGGGGACTTCTGCTGGCGTACGATGTCAATTCCAACAGCCATGATGATAATCATACCTGTAACAATCATTTGCCAGAACGTTTCTAGCTGGGCAAGGGTCAATCCATTGTTAATTAATTTAAGTAAAATTATACCAAGAAAAGTGCCTATCACCGAGCCCCGACCGCCAAAAAGTGATGTGCCGCCTATAACAACTGCTGCGATGGCATCCAGTTCCCACATTTGGCCGTAATCTGATTTTGCGTATGGGGCGCGTCCCAGAAAGAGCATTGCTCCGAATGCAACACACATGGAACAAATAAGGTAAGCGATTAGTTTATATAAACGGGTATTGATTCCTGCCTGGCGGGATCCCTCTTCATTACTTCCAATTGCGTAAACATAACGTCCAAATTTAGTGTTATTAATGATGATTGACAGCAACACAAAAAAAACAATCAGAATTATCATACTCATTTGAAATGTCCGAAAATAGTCTATCCAGTTTTTATTAATCCAGTTTCCAAGTGGATTGAGAAAATTCGGTAAAGATCCTTCCCGGTATGCATTTCGAAAGGGAGATAAAGGATTGAACCTTCCGAAATAATCGAACAGGGCCGGAAGTCTCGGGGTTGCCTGCGCGCCTGTGGATAAATGGCCTACACCACGCCATATTGACAGCCCGGCCAAAGTCACAATAAAAGCAGGCATTCCAAAATAGGCGATAAATGTGCCGTTTAGCAATCCAACCATCAACCCGAGACAGAGTCCGAATAATATTGCCATCACAGGGGGAAAGCCCCAGTAGGAGGATACATATCCGGTCAAAGCGGCAATCATGCCCATGACCGAACCTACCGACAGATCAATTCCGGCAGAAATAATGACCAACGTCATACCTCCTGCTATAACACCAATGGCCGCACTGTTATTCAGGATGGTCATCAAATTACTTGGATGAAAAAATGTTTCCCCCCCAGCAAACAACTCAATAGTTATCCCGAGAATTACTATGGCCAGTACAGCCCCTGACCATTCAGCTTGAAAAAAACGTACCAAAAATCGAATTACAGCATCGCCGAAACCGACCAAGCTGTCTTTGAAATTGTTTATACCTGTATCCTGATTTGAACTGTTTGAACTCATAAAAGTCAACCTCCTAATATACCGACGCTATTTAACATTAACAATATATTAACAAAAAACACAACACTCTATCCAGGTTGTCATTCATGTCACTGCCTTAATTATTGGGTCACACGCTGTGCAGGACAAGAAAAAAGACAGAATATCAATCCATTCCGATAAGTGCCTTGTATTTTGCGGCTGTGCCGGGATTTACTAAAAAAGTACCTGTGTCAATCCGCTTTTTAACTGTTTTTCCCCTTACTGCAGCAGCAGCAGTTTTTATGCCTTCATATCCCATTTTATAAAGCATCTGGGCTGTATCAACATAGACCCAGCCCTCTTCCATGGCAACGATGGCATCTGTTGCTCCGTCAAATCCCACCAGTTTCACATCTCCCGGGCCATATCCAAGATTCATAAGAGCTGCTTTTGCTCCCATGGTTCCGCCATCCCATGCATTTACAATCATTTTAATATTTTTATGCGAATTTAACAGCGCTTCCACGCCCTCCTGGGCCTGTGTTGAATTCCATTCTGTGGGTACAATCAATATTTCGCTTTTTGGTCTTTTGGCTTTAAAACCAGCCATAAAACCGTCCCGACGTTCCTGTCCGGTTGACTGGGCCTGGTTACCGGTCACATAGATAATTGTTTCACCCTTTTTGATAAGTTTAGCCGCTTCAATACCCTGAATTTTTGCAACTGCCAGGTTATCGGTAGCCACAAAGGAGGTCACATCAGCCCCGGTAATCCCGGTGTCAATTGCGATTACATAAATACCACTCTCCATTGCAGCTTTTACAGCCGGAGCTATACCAGCTGAATCAACCGGTGCGATGCATATTGCTTTTACGCCCTGGCTCATAAGATTTTCAAAAACTTCAAGCTGGCTGGCCAGATCACCCTGAAAGGAAGGACCAACAGTGAGAAGCTTTACTCCTTCCTCTTTTGCCGCGTCTTTGGCACCATTATTAATCATGATCCACCCTGCATTAGTGGCCGATTTAGTAACATATCCAATTAGTTCGCCTGCTGCCATTGCTGTTCCTGAAAAGCAAACAGCCATAACGCAGACTAAAAAGGTGCATAATATTGTCTTCATTTCATCTCCTCCTCTGCTGGTTAAATTTTTTTCCCCCTGAAAATTTATAAACACTTAACTTATCCTACACAGCCTGGGACCCAATTATTGTTTTCATAACATCTTAATAGAAAGAATGTCAATAAAAAAATCATTATGATTTATTTATTGACAAAGTTGTCCTTAGCTTATATTCTGCTATTAAATATATATTGAATCTTTTTAGTTTTTAAGTTAATAATTATTTTAAGGAATATCAATGAGTTCAAATGATCAAAAATATAAACAGGACAACGAAACCATAACCCCGGTGCTGGAGACCTGTGCACTCACAAAACATTATGGCGGTGTCCATGCCTTGACTGATGCAGACTTTAAACTGATGCCCGGTGAGCATGCTGCCATTGTGGGGGACAATGGGGCCGGAAAATCGACCCTTGTCCGAAATATTACCGGAGTTGAGCAACCGACTTCAGGAAGAATACTGCTTGATACCCATGAAGTTACCTTTAAATCACCAAGTGAAGCTCGGGAACATGGAATAGAAACCGTATATCAGAACCTGGCTCTGGCTGACGACCTTGACGTTCCAGGCAATATTTTCCTGGGGCGTGAAAATGTAAAATTTCGCCTCGGTCCCTTCAGCTGGCTGGATAAACCGTCCATGCATGGACGTTCTGAATCACTTCTCAAGGAAATCGGGATAAAGATACCAAAACTGAACACAGTTCTGAGAAATATGTCGGGCGGTCAGCGCCAGTGCGTTGCCATCTGCCGCGCTGCGGGATGGGGATCCAAACTTATAATAATGGATGAACCGACAGCCGCTCTTGGTATACAGGAAACAAAACGAGTTGAAGAGATTATAATGGGTCTGAAGGAAAGGAGCATACCGGTAATTATTATCAGTCATAACCTCAGGCAGGTTTTTAATCTAGTGGATCGGATATGGATTTTCAGACAGGGAAGAATTGTAGGCAACCGGCTGGTGGCTGAAACAGATACTAATGAAATTGTCTCAATGATTACAGGGGTTTCCCAAACTGAAAACCAAGCGAACAGTTATATGTAACTTGAAAGAATTGAAATGAAATTTCCAAAAAATAAATCAAATGCATTCTTTAAACCTGATACAGCGCTTGGCAGCAATCAAATAGGTGTCAGGCAGCATAATGAACGGATCATCCTTCATATTATCCGCAGAAGCGGCAGTATTTCCAAAGCGGAAATCGCCCGAATAACAAACCTTAGCCAGCAGACTGTTTCGGTAATTATCAACCGCCTGATACGCACCGGCCTATTAATAAAACTACCCAAACAACGCGGCAAAGTCGGGCAGCCATCAGTCCCGATTACACTTAACCCTGACGGTGCATTTTCCATAGGAATAAAAATCGGTCGGAGCAGTCTTGATATCCTGACAATGTCTCTTACAGGAGAGGTCAAAAAACTTACAACCAATGATTATCATTTTCCGGACCCTGATGATGTTTTTGAAAAAATTGACAAGGCGGTGACTGTTCATCAAGAGGCGCTTTCCATGGAACATCGCGGTCGACTGGTCGGGATCGGAGTTGCAGCGCCATACGGTATCGGGGGTTGGGAGCAGGAAATCGGCGCCCCACAGAAGATAATGCAGAAATGGGATAATCTTGATATCAGATCTTCGATCCTTCGTTCAACAGATTTGGAAGTACTTGTCAGTAATGACGCAACTGCCGCATGTATCGCCGAACTTGTTTTCGGGCAAGGTCGTGATTTTCAAACCTTTCTTTACTTTTTTATAGGGACTTTTATAGGCGGAGGAGTAGTAATTGAAGACATACTTTATCCAGGCACATTTCAAAACGCCGGTGCCCTCGGGTCTATGCCCATCTGTTCCAAGGATGGTCGACAAAGACCAAAACAGCTAATTCAACAAGCATCCTTGTTTCATCTTGAAAGGACAATCAAAGAAGCAGGATTTTCCCCGGAACTATTGAGGGAAGAAAAAGAACTTCCAAACATTGTAAATGCAATCGTAACAGACTGGATTTCAACAGCATCCCGAGCCCTTGCTTTTGCCATGGCTTCGGCCATCAGTATTATAGACTTTGAGGGAATTGTAATTGACGGACGTATGTCTCCTGCTCTGATCAAACAGCTCGTGGATCAGACCATAAGAAATTTGGATGAATTGAATCTAGAAGGACTGGTCACACCAAAAATCATCCCCGGTACAATCGGGCCAGATGCCCGTGCATTAGGCGGAGCAATACTCCCCCTGTATTCAAATTTTGCTCCGGACCCTGACATCATTCTCCTGACCTCATCAATCCAGGAAATGAATTACAATAAAAACAATAGTATTATTTAAATACGTGAAGAAAAATTTTTCTTCTGCGAAAGAACACAGGGATTTCAACTATTGATATTACCTTTAAATTTTCATAACCAGAAATAAACCAGAGTTCTTTGCAAGATGGAATGCCCCCTGTGTCAGGATAGATATCGCCTCAACTGAATAAAAAAAGTTTACAAATTGACAGGGCGATAGAGAGGTCACATGATCACGGAATATTCACCGGAGTTTAAAGAATCAATGCTACAAAAAGAAAAAGACAAGGAGTCTTGAAAAAGAGCTGAGGCGAAAAGAGAAAAAGCGGTATCTTTAATTGAAGAAGCTTGTAGAACAGGAGCCAGGCAAAATAAAGCGTGTGCATTATTGGGGATTACAGAACGGACTTTACAGCATAGAGGGAAAAGCAAAGCCTGTAGCCGGAACAAGCCAAAAGGGTTTGCAGCAACAGGGCCTAATCAAGTGTGGACATAGGATATCACATATCTGCCCTCATCTATCAGTGGAGAAGATATTGTCCTTCATTCAGATAATGGTTCTCCCATGAAGGGAGCAACCATGCTGGTAACCCTTCAGAACCTTGGTGTAACCCCATCCTTCAGCCGGCCATCCGTAAGTAATGACAATCCATATTCAGAAAGTTTGTTTAAAAGTAAGCGCTTTATTAACCCCATCTTTTAATTATGCTGCGTGTGTGAGAGCATAGTATCCTTTTCAATTTTCCCGCCACGAGAAAGATCATAGTAAAAGAAATCAATCTCCTTTTCCTGTGGAACGATTCTTTTGTTAAAAAAATGGAAACCTGCAAATTGTCTGAAGCGGCACGGCTTCTGCGGTCAAGTGGAGCAGATGCTTGTGTTTTATACGTATCGAGTATTACGAAATGTAGCTGATCTGCATTATAGCCGAAGCCATTTTTTTACCAATACACTTATACTCATGAGGGCAATTGGCCTGAAATTGCAGAAACTCGTTTTCATTAATCTCAAACCTTTTCCCCTCTATTGTAATCCCAAGCTTGCCCTTAAAAACAAATACATATTCATAAACATTGCCTTCGTGAGGTTCCCCTGAAAAAACCGTGTCTGGATCAATTTCAATGTAATACGTTTCAAATGGTTGCTGAGGCTCAAAGGGAATCAAAGGAAAAAGTCGATAATTTTCAGATTCTGCGGTTAGGGGTTTTTCCCCATAAAAGGATCTCACTTCTGCCTCAATTACTGGTTTTCTGAGCAGGGTGGTGAAGGAGACCCGTAACCCGTTGGCAATTTTCCATATTGTTGCAATAGTCGGACTCGATTTGCCAGTTTCAATCTGCCTCAACATACTTTTGCTAACACTGGTAAGATTTGAAAGCTGATCCAGGCTCAGATTTCGACTTTCCCGTATCTTCAGCAGATTATTTGCAATTGCTTCAATTGATTGCTCCATACAACAAACACCTTGACAATATATTGCACAATGACCAGTATAACACTCAAATAAATGCTAAACAGTACAACAGATCCATACTACTTTCAAGAGGAGATTTTATGAATATTGAAATAATCCCCCTAATTTCATTTGTGATCATAACAACTTTTACACCCGGACCAAACAATATCTCCAGCGCTTCAATGGGCATGCTATATGGCTACAAAAAATCCTTTAATTATCTGGTCGGCATTGCATCCGGCTTTTTCGTTGTCATGATAGCCTGTGCATACCTTTCCAGTACCCTTCTGGCCATCATACCGGTTGCAGAAGGATATTTGCGATGGGTTGGCGCTGGCTACATTTTATGGCTTGCGATAAGCATACTACGTTCCAATTATTCATTTTCAGAATCCAACGGGGTAATGAAGGCGTTCACAAAGGGTTTTATTCTACAATTATTCAATCCAAAGGTTGCAGTATATGGATTGGCACTGTACTCGACATTTCTGGCCCCGATCTCCAGCCGTCTGGACTATCTTGTGTTATTGGCAGCGATCTTCGCATTTACTGCATTTGTTGCCACATCGACTTGGGCCTTGTGTGGTGCAGCAATCAAAAATAAACTGAAAAATGATTCGTTTAGAAAAATTATAAATGCGTCCTTATCCTTGCTGCTCATATACACAGCAATAGAGCTTTCAGGGATTTTAACCCGGTTATGAAAAAGTGTCCTGAAAGGTAAGAAGCACAACGCCGGTATAAGCGGCGGCGACTAAAGTTGAAAAAATGATGAACCGACCAAGGAGGACACAGATTTTGAACACACGGCGCGCTCCAGTGATTGAATCAGTAAAAATCGATAAAAACCCTGTATTTTGTGAACTCTCAAAGCTTCAGGGAGAGAGAAAACCAAAGTGCCTGATTTTCTTAAACCCTCTGGGTAACACATGGAGCAGGAACCTTCGGATAAATTCCGTTGCATCAAGCGTCATCTCTTTTATGGCATTGTTTTGTGCGCGATCTTTCCAGGTAAAAACAACTTTTCCATTTTCAAAAAATTTGATGCGGTAATTTGAGTTCTCCTGCTTCATATAATTTTTTTAAGCCCTTGAAGGGCTGATCACTTTTGATATGGTTTCATTGCTGATGCTCAATACGTATCATTTTACGGGATCTTTCTAAGATTTGATCTACTTCACCCCGGCTGAGGGCCAGTACAATTTTTTTTGCCGTGAACGAGGTGGTATAGACAGGTTACATAAGATAACTAACGGCAGATACCATAATCTCCGGGGGGAAACCATCAATATGGTTCTGTTGGGCCAGGTACGCCCTGCATCATCTATGCTGACTTACCATGTAACAATTGTAAATCAACTATAGTTTGGGGTTAAATTCCGGGCCTTAAAATCTCACTGGTCAATATTTTTCTCCCCGGGGATTAAAAAGCAGGGAAAAACGGATTTATCAGCGATGTTTTTTGAAACGGAGCCGACCCAGCGCTCAAGAATGGCCGCTTTATCACTGGAACCTAAAATAATCATAGTGGCCTGGTATTCTTTTGCAGCTTTTTCAATCTCTTTTTGGGGATCACCGACATATACATGGGATCTTGCGTTGATACCTGCCTCTTCAAGCTCATCACAAAGTTTATCCAGTCTTTGACGCTCAGCCTTTCTGACTTTCTGGACTTCGTGGGTATCCGGGCTTTTAAGGGCGCTCTCTTTCACAACATGCATGACATGGATCTCACCTATGACGTTTTTCATGGCCTTGATATATGCAACAGCTTTTTTACCGGTTTTTGACCAGTTTGTTGCAAACAATGGCCGTTCAAACAATTTTTCAGGAACAATATTATCGTCCATCATGTGTTTGAATACCAGGATAGGAGTGTCTGTCCTCCGGATCAATTCTATGACATCAGACCCTGCATAAAGCTGTTCCAAAGCTCCCTTATGGGAACGGCCGATTACAATCAGGTCAGGAGACTCTTTTTTAACGACTTTCAGGATTTCAGGGATAAGGGTGGAAACTTCAATATAAGCTCCTACTTCCATGCCCATTTCAAATAGATTTTCCGCCCAGTCAATAAACCTGATATTTGCCGTTTCTTTCAGCTTGACTTCCTCTTCCTTGAGATACCCGCTCCCCCTTTGCATGGCAACTTTATCTCTTTCAATAACATTTAAAAAAACAACATGTTCCAGTGCCGCAGTCTTGAGCGCCAATAAAGAGTTCAGCGCATCATAACAAAGATCCTCGAACTTTGTTACAAAAAGTAATTTTCTAATTTTCATAATTTCCCCCGTCTCAAGGCTTTTAAATTAAATCTTCATTAACCTAGTTTTTTCTTAATCGCCGCGGCTAACTCTTCGGGCTCAACCGGCTTTTCCAGATAAATATCAGGCTTAGGAACTTCCCCGCCTTTAAATTCATCAAGTGCCCTTTGAGATTTTAAAAATGACCGGAGAGCAATCCCGGTAAACATGATAATTGGAATTTTCTCCAGGTTCTCATTAGTTTTCAGCTTGCGGTATAACCGGATTCCACTCCCCCTTGGCATCAGCACATCAAGAATCACCAGATCAGGTTTATGTTTTTCGATCATTTCCAAACCTTCTACACCATCTTGCGCGACCAAAGGCATATACTGGTTTTCTTCCAGAACTGTGACAACAAATGATCTTACATCAGGATCATCATCAACCACAAGAACCTTTTTAGTCATAATTTATCCTCCTTGGTCAATTTTTATCAACTTTAATTTGGTTTTTTACAGGGAAGCTTAATTGTAAATGTACTGCCATTTCCAAGGCTGGTTTCGGTTTTAATCACACCATTGTGTTCTTCTATGAGCTTTCCTGTAACAAGGAGCCCAAGGCCTGTTCCTTTTCCCCCCTTAGAACTGAACATAGGATCAAACAACTGTTTCCGGGTATCTTTATCCATACCACAGCCATTATCTTTAACCTCAAAACAAATCATTTTATTTTTATCTTTATATGTCTTTATCCTTACTTCATGCTTTTTGGAAGTGTCTTCATCTTCAAGGCAGGCGTCAATGGCGTTGTTTACCAGGTTTAAAAGTGAACGGTGAATGGTCTGGGGGTCAGCCAGAACCTTACCGATAGTTTTATCAAATTCTGTTAAAACAAGAATATCATTTGATACGGCAGTATCTTTTACAAGCTCGACGGCTTCACCAACAATATCATTGGGGTTGCAGGGTTCAAATTCAGGCTCCCGTTGTTTGGAATAGGTCAAAAGATCCTGGGTTAAATCCCCTATCCTTTTGATATTTCTCTTTATGGTTTTCCATCCTGTTTTAAATTTCTCAGTGTTATCTTTGGCAATTCCCACATCAACGACATAGCTGCCGCCTTTAAGCCCGATAAGAATATTTTTCACATAATGGGCAAGGCCGCTGACAGTCTGCCCCACAGCAGCCAGGCGCTCGGACTGAACCAATTCCTTTTCAAGCCGTTTTATTTCCGTTAAGTCCTGGAAAAAATTGACCGTACCAACAAATTCACCTTTTTCATACAATACATCGCTTGCATACCGCACAGGGATTTGTCTTTCGTCTTTAGTCTTTATAATTTTTTCATTCCAGGGAAAAGTTGTCTGGTCCTTTTCCGATTGTGCCTGGTTTTTAAAAATTTTTGCCATGTCCGGTGTATAAAGCTCATCAATAGTCATTTTATTTCTGACATCTTTTGCAGCCTGGCCAAACATTCTTACAGCTTCAGGGTTGTATACAATCACTTTCCAGTTATGATCAAATGCAACAATGGCATCATTGGAACTTTTGATTAAAAGCCTCTGGAAATTTGATTTCCGGCGAATCTCCTCTGTGGCTTCAGCAACTTTAATTTCAAGATTTTCAGTATATTCTTCAAGCTTTTTTCTTATGGCAATCTTTGTTTTTGCTCTCTTGAGGGCAATTGCAAGAGCCTCGTCCCGGACTGGTTTATTAATAAAATCACTGGCGCCATATTGCAATGCCGTGATGGTTGAATCAATATCTCCATGCCCTGTTACTATGATGACTTCTTTTTCCGGATCAAGCTCCTTAATTTTTTTTAAAAGTTCAAGCCCGTCCATTCCCGGCATTTTTATATCAGTGACCACGATATCGGGTGACTTGGCTTTAAAAACCTCAAGCCCCTGTTCTCCGCTATAAGCAGTGACGGTTTCATATCCGTCACTGCGAAGAGACATGGACAATAATCTTACAATAATCTCTTCATCATCAACAATTAGTATCTTATTAGCTGACATAATCTAATTCCTTATCCAATTGCCGGAAACTTGATTGTAAATGTAGCACCTTTGCCATACTCACTTTGGATATCAATGGTTCCACCGTAATCTTTAATAATACCAAAACTGATACTGGTTCCAAGTCCGGTCCCCTTACCAGTTTCTTTTGTGGTAAAAAAGGGTTCAAAAATCTTTCTTTTCACCTCAGCAGTCATACCAAGCCCTGTATCGGAAACAACAGCCACTACCCAGCCGCCCTCGGCATATGTTTTAATTTGAAGTATTTTGTCAATAGGGCTGCCTTCTTTTTCAGCTTTTTCATCCATGGAATCAATGGCATTGGTCACAAGATTTATAAACACCTGCTCAAGGCGATTATGCTCTGCACGGATCTGGGGAATATCAGGATCAAGATCAAGCTTGACTTTTATGGAATGAACAGTCAACTGATGCCCGAGAACCTTAAACACATCATTGATGGGGTCATTCAACAGTAATTTTTTAAGATCTCTCTCAGACTGTCTTGCAAAGTCCCTGACATGCTTGATCACACCGGCTGCCCTGGCAACATTATCAATAATGTCATTGGCCATTGTCACAAGCTCATCATCGGGAATACGAATGCCTTTTTTAATCATTTTTAAAATAAGATCCGAACAAATCTGTATAACATTCAAAGGCTGATTGATTTCATGAGCCATGCCGGCAGCCATGGTCCCGAGGGTTGCAAGTTTTCCAGCCTGGATCAGCTGGGTCTCTTTTTCAACACTTTCAGTGATATCAGTTGCCGACGCGATCAAAACATCCCTGTGGCTATAGGTTGCATTCACAACCTTTAAATTCACAAAAAAAGATGTCCGGTCCTTCTTATAATGCTTTTTCTTTGTAAACAGGATGGCTTTATTTTTAGCAAGCCCTTTAAGGCCTTCTTTAATAGTCTCATCGGATTTATCACCAATGTCAAGAAAAGACGACCCTAAAAGCTGCGTTTTTGAGTACCTGTATTCTTCTTCCACCCGGTGATTGATATCCAGAATTTCAAGGGTCTGCAGGTCAATAATGAAAATAGGATTTGGGTTATTGTTAAACAAGGACCTGTATTTTTCTTCTGATGTTTTATACTTTTCATAAAGCGTGGACAGTTCTTTATCCTGCAGTTCAAGTTCTTCCTGGGCCTTTTTGTCTTCCGTGATATCTTTTAAAGTCTCTATGGCACCAATGACCTTGCCATCCGGTGACTTTATGGGTGCGGCCGTAAAAAAAATCCATTTCCCGCCGTCTCCAAGATGAGGAAAGAACTCCTCAGCTTCATAAGCCTCGTTGATCAGGCCTGATTTCCTCCAGGAAGAGCCATAATACGTTGACACCTCTTTTTTGGACATTCCACCTACAATAACATCGGCCATGGTCGGTCTTTTTGCAGACCTGAAAGGCACCCACTGCCTGTCTGTTCCCACCAGCTCATAGGCATTGTGCCCGGTAAGCTCTTCGCAGGCCCTGTTCCAGTGAGTTAAGATATGCTCATTATTGATGATAAAGGTCGGGATCATGCTGCCCTGGATGATCTGGGACAGCTCTTTTTCCACCTCAAGCAAATCCTCCCTTTCATGTTTGAGAAACCGGGTTTCTTCCTCGGCATTTTTTTGAACTCTCCGGGAAAACTGATCAAACAGGTCTGAAATTTCTTTTTTTTGAATCTTATCTGCCCCGATTCTTCTTTTAATCTTGATTTTTTCCTCTTCTGCCTTTAAAAAATTTAAAAAGGATATGGCCCTGTAAGCATCAAGGTCAATAATGCTGACATGCTCCTTGTTTACCTTTTCTAACATGCAAGACAGTATTTCATCATTCTTTAATTTCAAAATAACATCAATGCCGGAAAGCCTGCATAGTTCCTCATAATCACTGGTGGTGAAAATTCCCTTGTCCCGGGCATATTGAATCCCCCCGGCCTGGGTCAGGGTATCTGCAACCGCCAGGACCTTGAGATCCAGTTCTTTTATTGCCGGCCCCAATAAAATTTTAAGAATCTGTTTGCAGGGGCTGTTTCCACCTATTATTGCTATCTTTAATCCTTTAAGGTCTATATTCATTGTCTGTGTGGCTCCTATTCAATGCAAAGGTTTTTCTTAAAACCAGTATATTAAAAGAAAATAAGGCTTACAATAACAAAGGTTGGAATTAAAAAGATCAAAGAATACTTAACAATATACCCGAAAAAGCTGGGCATTTGTGTTCCGGCCTCGATTGCTATGGACCGGACCATGAAATTGGGAGCATTTCCAATGTAGCTGCAGGCGCCAAAAAAGACGGCCCCTGTTGAAATAGCTTTAAGGTAAACAGCATTTTCAGTCACAAGCAACGGAACAGAATGACTTTCTGCAAGCCCTGAATAAAAACTGCCAAGTGCTGTATTAAAAAAAGTCAGATAAGTTGGGGCATTGTCGAGAAATGCTGATAACATTCCAGTCACCCAGAAATAGTGAACAGGTTTCTTTACAGCATTGATTAAAAATGCAAAAGCTCCGTTGGGCCCGGCCTTTAATAACAGAAGGCATGGAACCATTGTAATAAATATCCCAATAAAAAGATAAGCTACTTCAATGATCGGGAACCATGAAAATTCATTTTCTTCCCTTAGAACCGCTGGTGTTGATAAAAGTGATCCGATCCCAAAAGCTATGAGAAGGCCGTCTCTTAACCAGTCTAAAATGGCCCTGTGGACACCAAAAGTTGAAACCTCTCCCAAATCCAGGATACCGCTCAATAAGACCGATGCCACAACACCGCCAAGGAAAAGGAAATTATAGGTTCCAATAAGCCTTAGAGGCTTTTTTTCACCGTCATCCGGAACCTTTGCCCCCTCTTTCTTATAATGATAGGTGTCGATTACAAAATAAATGGAAAGCAGGATAATTGATGCTGTGAGCATATGCGGCAGGACTTTAAGTGTCCAGAAAAAACTGACCCCGTGAAGGAACCCCAGAAACAGCGGCGGATCACCAAGGGGGGTCAAAGAGCCCCCGATATTTGCCACCAGAAAAATAAAAAACACCACCATGAAAGTTTTGTTCTTTCTATAGTCATTTGCCCGCAGCAGGGGCCGGATCATGAGCATTGCAGCCCCTGTTGTACCCATCCACGAGGCAAGGATGGTACCAATCAGGATAATACCAGTATTCACGATGGGCGTCCCCCTTAAAGTCCCCTTGAGCAAAATACCGCCGGAAATAGTGAACAATGCCCATAAAAGGATAATAAAGGGAACATAGTCTGCCAGGACAATCTCAAGGATCTCATGGACTGCAAGGCCTTTGTAGACATAAATAAAGGGCAGGGCAAGGGTTAATGCCCAGAAAGCGGAAATCTTACCGAAATGATGATGCCAGATGTTACCGGCGATCAGCGGAAGCAGGGCAATGGACAACAACATACACGCAAAGGGGATACAACTGTACAAGGGCAGAATCTCGCCCAGATCTACATGGCCTTGGGCTTTCTCCGGGTCATGAGCCTGATCAGGCAAAGATTCCTGGTGATTTGAAATTTCAGATGTGTACTGATTTGTTACTTTGGAATTACCTTTTGCAATAGCAGGTGTAAAAGAAACGAAAAAAACTAAAACTAATATTAACAACGCCAACCTGTCCAATTTCATCGATCCGTTCCCTCCTGGGTTTATTGGGTATAACGCAACCTTTGAATTCTTATCTGGTCAATCTATGGTTAATTTACAATTTTGCTTTTAAAATGATTTTTTTTATACTACTTCAAATGATCAAAGCAAATCATAATAATTTGACTATTTGATTTATTGGGAAAAGTCAAGACGAAAGAAGTAATTTAGCCTTAACGACCGGAATGGGTATGGTCGGGACGGCTGGATTTGAACCAGCGACCACTTGTCCCCCAGACTGAATATAGGGTTCTGAAAACACTGGAATACCAGTAGCTTCGGCAAATTACATTCCACCTGCCCCCCTATTTCCTATTGTTTAGAACCAAAGCCGCAACCAATTGATCATATTCTGAAATCAAGCTCCAAGTGCTTTTAGTAAACTCCCTGATCATTTCCTTTTTCCGGTTTATGATCTGTTTTTCCAACATGGGTACAAATATCAGAAAAACACTTATCAAAAATAAAACAAACGTTGTGTATAGAGGAATTATAATTTTTAAAGATGATAAAAACACCTTTTTATTGATAGCTTTGCTACATATACATTTTTCAAAACCTTTCATATAGATTACCTATGATCTAAATAACGTATCATCATAACTCTTTAAAATATCTGTAAACACTTGGCTCGGAGACATTAAGTCTACGAGCAACTTCCCGGACGGCGTATTTAATACGAAAGACACCCCGTTCCTTTAATTTCCCTATCACCGCAATTCTTTCTTCAGGTGTCATTCTTTCAACCGGAACACCATGTTCACTGATAACATCATTAATAATATCCCGAGATAATGATTTAAATATGTCTTTTTCTTCAATCACGGGAGCCACATGTTTTTCTTTACAAATCTTTTTTGCAAGTGAGGATGTCGACAATTTACCAAAAAAATCTTCAATACAATTTTTTGCAAGTAAAGGAAGAGAAAGATCTATGTTGACGCACATCATCCCTATCAATTTACCATCAGGTGTTTTTATTAGAAACGTATTTGTCTTTATCTCTATGCCAGTAGGAGAAGTTTCATAGTTATTAACAATATAATCAATATCTCGATTACGTTTTGAAATTCTTATCCCGATTTCATCGGTTTTTTTGCCAAGTTCTCGACCGCTAATATGGTTGTTACGGATTTTTTTTATAATAGAAACCCCATCTTCTATTACATGCAGGACAATTTCACAATTCGATCCCAAAAAATCTGCAAGATAGTCCACAAGCACTGAGTATGAATTAATTATCGCATCCGAAATTTCTGTTTCCTTCATATATGTCCTTTCAATAAAATTAATGATAAAATTTGGTTTTAATGTTTATTGCTCTTTGAACAATTTTAAAAATAATGGAATTATTGCACCTATAAAAATTAATCCTCCAAAAAATATAAATCCTACCGGGAAATATCCCAGCTTTCCTAACATACCTATAAAATTTGGAATCATCCCACCTCCCATTAAAAAAGCAATGGGAATAGTAAATAGTAAAGGATATAGCAATATTACGAATCTCTGGTTTGCAAATTTGTGATAAGGCAGCAAATGCCGGTGGGAAAAAACAAACAGCAAGAAGAGGTTGGCAAAATATAACCATCTTCATGGGCCAGCCTGTTAAAATACCAATTAACAAAGTAGCGATTCCTGTTAGGAATAATACTCCTGATAATGTTCTTTTTACACCGATACGATCTGTCAGATAACCTGCGATTAATGCCATAGGTATTGTTAGGACCCTTGAAAAAGAGATCAAGGTGTTGGCTTGGGCCTGCATCATTCCATGTTCTTTGACAAGATAGAGTGGTAACATTGAATAAACACCTAAAGTACCGGTTACCCCAAGACTAAAAGGATCATCATCCATATAGAAGGAGTGGAAACTAATGGCATTAATAACTTTAATTTGGGTGTCTCTCCCGGAAAATCTTCTACTGTTGAAAATTTGTAAAACAAAATTCCAAACCCAATACTGACCACACCCAAAACGATGAGGATGCTGCGCCATGATAACCATAACAATAAGCATTCACTAATAACCGGTGCAAGTAAAAAACTCAAATTCGGAGCCATTTCGTGAACCCCCAGGGCCTTTCCCCAATTTTTTTTATCTATTACCGAAGTCAGCATGGCAATTCCAGAAGGAAGATAGATTCCAGATGACATTCCGACGGCAAACAATTCCAGGCGAATGGCAAATAAATCCTGGCTCAATCCAGTACACAGAATGGCTACTCCCGTTGCAACAGCAGTCAAAAGAATTGTTTTTTTGTGTTTTAAGATAGAAGAGACAAAACCTGAACATGATAGAGATATAAAATATCCTGAAGCAGATATCAGAAAAAAAGATCCGGCTTGGTCATAGGAAAGGTTCATATCTGTGAGAACGGTTGGCATTAAAGGCGAAAATATAATTCGTATTGTAAAGTTAAGAAAAAAAATACTGGTCAACAAAAACAAAGGCAAAACAGGAGATTGAATCCAATGGTTATTTTTATTACTTAGCAGTCTCACAATACTATTTGCACTCCTTCAATTCATTTTTTAGAGAACGATCTTAAACAATATATCTGCCAACCCTCGCTCCATGGAATGAAGCGCCATTTTAAAGGATTCTTCCTTGAACCGGATATCAATGGATATCCTTCTATTTCCTTAAAAAGCTAAACTTTAAATTTTCCCATTATCTCCGCCAGATGGTTTGCAAGTCCAGAAAGATCCCGGGCATTTGATCGGACCTTGGTGCTTGAATCTGCTATTTCAGTGGTAAAATCGGTGATTCGGGCTATTTCCACGGCAACCTGACGGGCGGCTGATGAGCCCTGGAACACGTTCTCGTTAACCTGCAAAATGCCTTTAGATGTATGAGAGACATTTTGAGCAATTTCCCTGGCGGTTGCTGACTGCTCTTCAATAGCAGCCGCAATCGCCGAAACAATCTCATTGATCTGGGTGACAATGCTGGAAATATTGGATATTTCATTTACAGTACCGTTTGTCTGTGACTGGATTCCATGAACACGTTCCTTTATGGCACTGGATGCATCCGCCGTCTGCCTGGCCAGATCCTTGATCTCATTGGCCACAACGGCAAAGCCTTTTCCGGCCTCTCCGGCCCGTGCCGCTTCAATGGTCGCATTGAGCGCAAGCAGTTTAACCTGTTCCGATATATCGGTGATAGTTTCAACAACCATACCGATTTCCCTTGCCGCATTCCCCAGCTCATTCACCTGGCCGGAGGCATGCTTTGTCTGGGATACCGCGTCATTTGTAATGGATCTGGCCTTTTCCGCATTCTTTGCGATTCCGTTTATCACGGAAGATATTTCATCCACTGCCGTTGAAACCATATCCACATTATGGGCTGCTTCTTCCATGGTGCTTGCCACAGAAGCAAGATTTGAACTCATTTTTTCTGCTGCTTCTGCAACCATGTGGGATCTGTCTGACAAGCTGCCAACACCTTCGGTCATGTCGGCGGATATCTTAGAAAATTCATTGGATGAAGAATCAATTACGGTTGTTTGGACAGAGACTTCCCTGATAATGTCCTGAAGATTATTAATAAAAAGGTCAAACCACCTTGAAAACTCTCCGATCTCATCGTTTCGGTTTATATTGAGCCGTCTGGTTAAATCCCCTTCACCCCGGGCAATATCCCTTACCATCGCAATGGTATGTTTTATCGGCCGGGTCACCAGAAACCGGATAGACATGACAATGGTTAGAATCAAAATAATGATGATACCGACAGCAACAGCCGCCTGAACAGATATGGATCTGGAGATATTTTTCCTTGTTATGGCCCTGAAATTGACTATTTCTTTTTTTGTATTCAGTTTTTTGTTTTCAATAATCTTGTTTATCATGGCATCCGTATAGTAAATCCGCACCATCCCGACTTTTTCACTCTGATGAATGACGTCGGATGCCAGGGACAGATCCAGATTCAGTGCAATATCATCAGGAAATTCCTCGTCCAGGATTATTTCAGGATTTTTCCAGGCTGCCAGAAAGGGCTCATCATAGTCATAAGCGTCAAATATACTGATGGCAACAATCCCCTCAAGTTTCATGTAACTTCTCAGAATTTCCTCAAGACGCTGCTGGTCAAAGCTTGATAATAACCCTTGTACAGCACCACTGAATATTTCCAGGTTTATTTTCATGCTGGAGATTAGAGATTTCTTCAAGACCACAGACTCGTTTGCCAGAGATTTTTGTTCGGTTCTGACAAATTCATCTATGATGTTCCCGGATAAATTTGACTGAAGATGTACCGAAATATAACTGCTCATGATCAAAAGGGTTAGAATTATTATTCCGCTTAAAATAGACGTTTTAAATGTGATATTCAACCTGGTTGTAATTTTCTTTTCCTTCATTTTTTTTCTTTCATATGCTCCTTGAGTATCTTCAGGCCTTTAAGCAAGCTCTTCTAAGGGACCAGCTTCAATATTAAGGAGCAATGTGTCTATGTCTCGGAATTAAGGGATTTCCTGTGAATCCGTTCTGAGCCATCCCATTTCCACACTTATCTGTTTTTCTCCGGTAAGGGTACATTTTAGAATATCCCCAAGAGTTTCTATTCGAATTTCTTCTTTGTTGCACTCCTTAAATTCATTTTTCAGAAAACGATTTTAACAATAAACTTATTTTTTTCTTTGATCAATAAGAAAAATATTATTATGATAATTTTTTTCTTATTGACCTGGGTGTACTAAAAATGCAAGATTTTTTTTGCGTATCCGAATGCGTATTAGGGTAAAATTATTAAACAAAACCAAGTAAAGTAATTGGAGAAAATATATGGAGAAACAGATCATATTGGGAAATA
>JAADHV010000111.1:0-34709 GCA_013151635.1 Deltaproteobacteria bacterium
GTTTTTTACCTTGATATCACCTTCCATTAACCTGGCAAGCTGCCTTGATATGGCGAGACCTAAGCCTGTACCACCGTATTTTCTTGCAATGGATGAGTCCTGCTGGGAAAACTTGTCAAACAGGACATCTTTATAAGATTCTTTAATCCCCGGCCCTGTATCCTCTACTTTAAAAAGGAGTATAAGACCGTCTTCCAACTCTTTTTCAATCATGGCGGAAAATTTTATAAAACCTGCTTTTGTGAATTTTATGGCATTCCCGACAAGGTTAATCAGGATCTGCTTGATCCTTGTCTCATCTCCAAGGAGAAAGTGCGGCATGTCCTTTGAAACACGGCCTGAAAATTCAAGCTGTTTTTCATCGGCTTTAAACCTGAAAATGGATTCAACTTCGTTTATAAGCATTCTTATTGAAAAACTTTTTTGTTCAAAGGTCATCTGGCCCGCTTCTATCTTGCTTAAATCAAGAATATCATTGATGATGGTTAAAAGCGAGTTAGCCGACCTTTGAATTATACGGGCATATTCTTTTTGCTCTTTTGTCAGGTCTTCATCCATCAAAATATCCGACATGCCGATAATACCGTTCATGGGAGTTCTGATTTCATGGCTCATGTTGGCCAGGAACTGACTTTTCAACTGATTTGCACGGACAAGTTCCTTTGTTCTTTTCCTGACTTTATCTTCCAGGGTTTTATTCAGGTTTAAAAGATTTAATTGTGCTTGTTTTCTTTTTTTAAGTTCCCGGCCAAGCTGTATGGAAAGCCTATAGGTTCGAAGAGAAGTTGTGATAAGGCTGATAAGTTTTTGAACCTTTAATTCGGTTTTAGAATAATATGCATTAATTTTATATTTTGATATAACCTCGTATTCAGGCGCCATCCCGGGCTGGCCTGTCCGAATAACAATCTGCACAAGATTATTTTTCAAATTTTCCCTTATATAACGGACAAAATCCAACCCTGCATTCTGGGTTTCCATCACAACATCAACAAGCAGTAATGCCGTATCAGGATGCAGGTTAAAAAGCCCCATTGCCTGCCGGCCTGAAAAGGCGTTTAAAAACCTGATACCATGTCCTTCGAATATAAACCCTTTTAAACTGGCAGTGGTAATATCGTGGATGGATTTTTCGTCATCAATGACCATAACTTTCCAGAATTTATCAGGGGATTCACTTTCTGAGGTATCACTATCATCCTTGAATATGACAGGATTATCGTTCATGGCTGACTTTATTTTTTGTATTAATATTGATTGTGACTTGATCTATTACAGGTTTAATAATATCCTACTGGTTCAAAATTTTCAACAATTTCAAAAAATAAAAACTCTTAGGAGCAAATAAATGACCAGCAAAAGCTTAAAGCAAAAACTAATCTTAAACAACCGGGAGTATATTGTTCACAATATAAGTTTACTTGAAAAAATGGGTTTGGCAAAAATCAACCGCCTGCCTTTTTCCGCCAGGATACTGATAGAAAATCTTGGTCGAAATATGGATTCAAAAATAATCCAATGGAAGGACATTGTCTTTGCCGCGAACTTTTATGAAACCTGTCCTCAAAATTCCAAACTGGTTGCGTTCCATCCTTCAAGGGTTCTCATGCAGGATTTCACAGGAGTTCCGGCAGTCGTTGATTTCGCAGCCATGAGGGATGCTGTTGAAAAGTCCGGCCTTGATCCGAAAAAAATAAACCCCATGGTCCCTGTGGATCTTGTAATTGACCACTCCATCCAGGTTGACCACTTTAAAGAAAAAAATTCGTTTTTCTTAAATGCCCGGAAAGAATACGAGAGGAACAAGGAGCGGTACCAACTTTTAAAATGGGCCCAGAAAAGCTTTGATAATTTCAGGGTTGTCCCGCCTGAATCAGGAATCTGTCACCAGGTAAACCTTGAATATCTTGCAAAGGTTATTTCAACAAAAAAAACCAGGGACGGCCTTGCGGCCTTCCCTGACACCCTTGTCGGCACGGATTCCCACACCACCATGATAAATGCCCTTGGAGTCCTTGGCTGGGGTGTCGGCGGTATTGAAGCAGAAGCAGTTATGCTGGGCCAGCCTTATTATATGAATCTTCCCCAGATCATTGGTGTTAATTTGACAGGCAGGCCCCGAAAACAGATCACATCGACAGATATTGCCCTATATGTTACAAATGTTCTTAGAAAAGAAAATGCAGTTGAAAAAATAGTTGAATATACAGGGCCCGGATTAAAGCACCTAACATTGACCGACAGGGCAACCATTTCAAATATGTCTCCAGAATACGGTGCCACGGCCGGTTTCTTTCCTGTTGACGAGCATACCCTTGATTACCTTGAAAAAACAAACCGGTCGGAAACAGCCCGCCTTGTTGAAGCATATTGCAAGGCCTGCGGATTATTCAACTCTCACTATAATGACATTAAATTTTCAAAAAAAATAGATATTGATCTTTCTTTGATCGAGACATCTATTGCAGGTCCTTCAAGACCCCAGGACAGGCTGTCTCTTGACAGTGTAAAAGAAAAGGTAACAAAAATATTTGACCTTGATACGAAAAAAGACGTCCTGATCAACCCCGGGAATAAACCTTATGCACTTACCAACGGAAGCATTGTGATTGCCGCCATTACATCCTGTACCAACACATCCAACCCCTATACCATGATCGGTGCGGGGCTTGCTGCCCGAAATGCTGTTAAAAAAGGCCTGTCCATTCCATGGTACGTGAAAACATCCCTTTCACCAGGTTCCAGGGTGGTGTTAGATTACCTGAACGGCTCCGGGTTAATGGATTATTTCCAGGAGCTTGGCTTTAACAATACCGGCTTTGGATGCATGACCTGCATCGGGAACAGCGGGCCTCTTGACCCTTTTATTGAAGAATCTGTTAAAACCCATGACCTGGATGTAATGTCAGTTCTTTCAGGCAACAGGAATTTTGAGGCAAGAATACACCAGGATGTTAAAGGCAATTTTTTAATGTCGCCCATACTTGTGGTCATATATGCCATTGCAGGAAGGATTGACATCAACCTTAAATCAGAACCCATCGGTATTTCCAAAGACGGCAACCCTGTATTTATGCGTGATATCTGGCCTGCTGCCGATGAAATAAACCATTTTGTGGAAACCTATGTAAAAGAAAAATTCTTCAAGGACCAGTATGCCGACATTTTTAAGGGAGACAAACTCTGGCAGGCACTTGAAGTGGATGAAAGCACCACCTTTAAATTTAATAAAGATTCCACCTATATTAAAAAACCTCCCTTTTTCAAAGACTTTTCCACAGATGTGCCGCCAATAAAAGACATCAAGGGAGCCAAAGCCCTTCTTGTGCTGGCAGATTCAGTCACAACAGACCATATTTCTCCGGCAGGTGCCATTCCCGTGGATTACCCGGCAGGCAGGTACCTGGTCGAGAATGGTGTAAAGCCCCGGGAATTCAACTCCTACGGATCACGCCGGGGAAACCATGAAGTTATGATGAGGGGAACATTTGCAAATATCAGGATAAAAAACAAACTTGTTTCCGATACAGGCGGGCTAACCCTTAAATTCCCTGAAAAAAAACAAGACTTTGTCTTTAATGCTTCACAAGAATACCGGGATGAAAAAACCGACCTGCTTGTTTTCGGGGGCCAGGAATACGGCACAGGATCTTCAAGGGACTGGGCGGCAAAGGGAACCACTCTCTTAGGAATAAAGGCTGTTATCGCAAAATCATTTGAAAGAATACACAGGTCCAATCTTGTGGGCATGGGGGTTCTGCCGCTTATTTTCAAGGATCATGACTCATTTGAAACACTGGGGCTTAAAGGGGATGAAACCTTTAGTATCAATAATTTAGACAAAATCAAACCCAATGAATTTTTAAGCGTTAAAGCCTTGAAAAACGGCAGGGAAAAAAATTTTCAAGTCCAGGTCAAACTAAATATCGAGATTGAAATAGATTATATTAAAAACGGCGGAATCCTTCACTATGTTTTACGAAAAATGATCAAAGCTTAGCTGTTGCCCGGTCAAAAGCCTGTTGCAACTCCCGCGCGACAGGCCCGGGTGTTCCATCCCCCACTTTTTTATCATCATATTGGATTACCGGTATGATTTCTTTAGTGGTTGAAACCACCATCATTTCATCTGCCGTGTCAAGCCGGGAACTCAATATTGGATATTGTTTTACCCTGACCCCGATTTCATAACATAATTCAAGCACGACTTTGCGGGTGATTCCGGATAAAATATAATGGCTTTCCGGGTGTGTGTACAATACATCATCAAATACGGCAAAAAAATTGGAAGATGCGCCTTCTGTCACAGCACCGTCTCTTATGAAAACGGTTTCAGCGGCATCATTTTCCACGGCCTTTTGTGTTGCCAGAACATTTGCTACCAGGGCCACGCTTTTAATGTCACACCTTGCCCACCGTATATCAGGTCTGAAAATAATTTTTACACCTTTTCCCTGTTCCTTTTTTGTAGAAGGACACGGATTTATCATCATATAAATAGCAGGGGCCACGGGTTTTCCTGGAAAACAATGGGTTCTTCTTGCCGCCCCCCTTGTGATCTCGATATAGATAGCCGCATCCTGATTGTCCAGTTTATTCTCACAGGAAAGGCGGTGGCAGATTGATTTCAAGTTATCGAGCTCTTCAAATTGAATTTCAAGACCATTAAGGCTTCTTTCCAGCCTTGAAAGATGGGCATCAAATTCAAACATTTTACCTTGATAGGTTTTTATAACTTCATAAACCCCGTCACCAAAAAGAAAGCCCCTGTCCTCAGGTGAAATTTTTACAGCTTCTTTTTCCAGGTAATCTCCATTAAAAAACACTATTTGATCTTTCATAATCCCCATCCTTTTTTGTTTCATATAACGAAACACTATTGCATATTGCAAATATTTTTCAACTAATGAAAATAACTCATTTTTTTTGACTTTTATTACAAATAATATGATATAATACTTCCCGCTGTTTTTTTATAGTTTTTTTTAAAAAATGTAATTTTAAGGGAATTTTTTAAGTCATGGAAATTAATCATTATGAGTTTGAGTATGGAGAGTATGGAGAAACCATTGGGATACAAATCAATCTGAGGGGTTTTGATGTCCTCCGCTTTAATAACATCAGCAAAGGCACGGCCTTTACGATTGATGAAAGGCATAAGCTCAAACTCAGCGGTTTTCTGCCGCCAAGGGTAAAAACACTTGAAGAGCAGGTAAAATCAAGCCTGAGTATCATTGAAGAAAAAAAGACTGATATTGAAAAATTTATCTATATCCGAAGCCTTTATGACAGGAATGTTATTCTTGCCCATGCTGTCATTGCAAGCGATATAACAAAATTCCTGCCAATTATCTATACGCCCACAGTAGGTCTTGCCTGCCAGAAGTATTCATCAATGTTCCGGGGGGCAAACGGAATCCATTTTTATCCTGGAAATATTGATTATGCAGAATATGTTCTGCGTAATTATACAGACCAGGATATCGGGATTGCAGTTGTGACAGACAACCAGGGTATCCTGGGAATTGGCGACCAGGGAGCGGGCGGTATCCCGATCTGCCTTGGAAAACTCATGCTCTATACCCAGGGTGCAGGACTTGCCCCATGGCATTGTCTTCCAATATCCCTTGACGTGGGAACAGATAATGAAGAATTGCTGAATGACCCCAACTATCTTGGCTGGAGGAATAAGCGCCTTCGTGGAGAAGAATATTACACGTTTATCGAAAAATTTGTGACTGCATTTAAAAAACATTTCCCCCGTACTTTATGCCAATGGGAAGATTTTTCAAAACAAACTGCCTTTACCGTCCGGGATAAGTATCTTAAGGAACTGATCTCTTTTAATGACGACATTCAGGGGACCGGGGCTGTTGCCCTAGCTGGCATTCTTGCAGCCATGAAAGTAAAAAAAGAAAAAATGCCGGATCAGGTTTACCTGGTTAATGGTGCGGGTGCAGGCGGCGTTGGCATTGCAGAACAAATCTGGACCGAGCTTGTGGAACAGGGCATGGATGAGAAAGAAGCCAGTGAAAAAATATTTACCATGGATTCAAAAGGGATTGTCACCTTGGACCGCAAAATTGAGCCTTACAAAATGAAATTTGCCAAGGACCCAAAAGCGCTTACCTGGCTTACATCCCCAGAGGACAATACAATTTTAAATCTTATAAAGAATGAAAAGGTAACAGTTTTGATCGGCACATCAGGCCAGCCCGGATTATTCACTAAAGAGCTTATTCATGCCGTGGGTGAGAATACAGACAGACCTGTGATCCTGCCATTGAGCAACCCGACCACAAAAGCTGAGGCTGTTCCCCAGGATGTCTATGACTGGACAAACGGCAAAGCTCTTGTGGCAACAGGTTCTCCTTTTGAACCGGTCCATTACAATGGCAGGGACTATAGAATAGGCCAGATGAACAACTCGTTCGTGTTCCCCGGTATTGGCCTTGGTGTTGTAGCATCGGGTGCTTCAGAAGTCCTGCCGGTCTTCTTTTCAGCCGCTGCCCACGCAATTGCCGGTTTTGTCAGCGAACAAGACCTTGAAGACGGCATTTTGTTTCCCCCCCTGGACCAATTAAGAGAAGTCTCCCTTGAAGTTGGCAAAAAAGTGGGTGCTGAAGCCATTAAGGCCAATGTCACACAAATGGGTTGCACTTTCTCAAAATTTAAACACAATAACGATCCTGAACGTCTGAACATACTTGTGGATAAAATACGCTGGAGCCCCAGATATTTTAATCAGGCTTGATTTGTCCCGAATGCTTGCAGCCGGTTACCCTGGTTTCGGGGCAGCCGGCTGTGAAATTCATTATTGTTGCTAATCCACTAAAAAATGATCAATGATATTCCTGTGACCGGGCATAACAGCGATAAAAAAAATATTAAACCATAAAAACAATATAAACTCCCGGACAACAACTTAGGAGGTTTTATCCATGGATAGCACAGCATTTCAACCTGCAAACCTGGCAGGAATTCAATTAAAAAACCGGATTTTACGCTCAGCAACCCACGAAGGGATGGCTGATGAGAACGGATTTCCCCTGGCCACTTTAAAAAAACTTTACATACGGCTGGCAAAAGGGGGTGCCGGGGCCATCATCACGGGTTATTCAGGCATCCAGCCAGACGGGAAATCTCCTCTTTTTCGAATGACAATGATTGACAGGGACGATGTAATTCCTTTTTACAAAGATATAACAGATGCAGTTCATGAGTTTAATACACCCGTTATAATGCAGATTGCCCATGCAGGCAGGCAGACCCGTACAAAAATCACAGGCCTGCCGACTTATGCACCATCTGCTGTCAGGGACAAGTTCTACAGTGAAGATATGCCAAGGGAACTTGATGAAACAAAGATAAATTCCCTTATTAATCATTTTGTGGCTGCTATTGTCAGAGCTCACAAGTCAGGATTTGACGCTGTGCAGCTGCATGGAGCCCACGGTTACATGCTGTCTCAGTTTCTATCGTCCCATTCAAACCTGAGAACGGATGCCTGGGGCGGAACAACCAGAAAGAAATTCAGGATCATTAAAGAAATTGTAAAACAGGCAAAAGATATACTTCCTGATTTTCCGATCCTGATAAAAATCAGCGCACATGACAGTCAAAAAAACGGGATAAGAGTAAAAGAAGCGGTCGAAATCGCCAAATTAATCGAAGAGTCCGGCTGTTCAGGGATTGAAGTTTCATGTGGGGTTTTTGAAGACGGATTATACACTATGCGGGGTAAAAAGCTGCCTGCCGATGCTGCCATGGAATATACCTTTAAATACAAGACCCTGCCCGGATTTGTAAAAACAATTGCAAAACCTGTTCTTAATCTTATGATAAAGCAGCCAAAGCCGTTATTAAAATTTAACCTTGATGCTGCCATCCAGATAAAAAAAGCCGTTAGCATACCGGTGATCATAGTTGGCGGAATCAACAATACAGACGACATTCACCAAATAATTGACAAGGAAAAAATAGATTTTGTTTCTATGAGCAGGCCGTTTATCATCCAGCCTGATATTGTAAATAAATTTATACAGGGCCAGCAGGACCGGTCAAAATGCATTATGTGCAATTATTGTTCAATTATCGGTGAAGAAAAACCTCTCAAATGCTATTATGGCAAACTGCCCATGTCAGATTAGCCGCCTTAAGGTGACCGGCAACGGGGTTTGAAAAATTTTACCGCATCATTATAAACAAAATGATAATTTAATCTTTCTTTTTTTGTGTTTTGACAAACCAGTGGATAAGCTCCCCGGAAAGGGTTGGTTTTCCGGGAACCAGTGGTAACCGGTCTGCCGTGAACCACCCGGCCTCAGCAATTTCCTTGGGATCAATAGAAAGCCTGCCGCCTTCATATTCCGCAGTAAATCCGACCATGAGGCTGTCTGGAAACGGCCAGGGCTGGCTGTCAAAATAACTCACATTCTTCACCTTAATCCCGGTTTCTTCAAACACTTCCCGCTTAACGCAATCTTCTAAACGCTCCTGTGGCTCTACAAAACCAGCCAGAACAGAAAACATTTTTTTATTTGGAAAATTGATACCCCTTGCCAGCAGGAGTGTATCTTCTTTGACAACTGCCGTGATAATGGCAGGAGAGATCCTCGGATAAAAAGTAAGATTGCATTGATGACAGGTGCGCGCATGCTCATTCGTTTCTTGTTCTGTTTTTTTACCGCATTTCCCGCAGAATTTATTGTTTGCATGACAATCATTAATCTGTTTTGCATATCCAATGACTTCCCAAAATTCAGGTTCCATTTGGGGAAATAACGCTCGTAAATTATGCCACTGGTACTGACCGGGCAAATTGCCATCATTCAATCCCGCACAATAGCAGGGAGTTGAGTCACAAAATCCCAGAAAATTTTCCTGCCTTAATGTCAAATCTTTTGCAAATGCATTATCAAAACAGGGAAGGCCTACACATGTATCGTTTTTCTTTTCAACAAGCAGGTGGCCCTTTTCATTAAACAGTAAAAAAAAAGCCCTTGACCAGGGTGTTTCAGGAGCATTAACTGTCTTAACAAATTTCATTTAGTCCCTTTATTAAATCTTTTCGTGATTTATATTATGCTCCACATAATACAGAAAGCAATACTGTGGCAAGCTTTTCTAAATTTACTGCACTGACTGTCCCAGGGATCAACCAGCCGGCGAATACATGGCAAGCAACCTAAAACTACCCTATCCATCCTTTACAATCTTTTTAAATATTGGTACGTATAGCATCCTGAAACACATCGTGTAAAACAAGGAGAAACAATTATGGAAAAACCGACTCTTTTCATGCTGAACCCATGGCTTGATGACGGCGGTATTGGCCCCTTTTACTGCCCTGACTGCGGTGTTATTGAAGGATTTTTAGCTTACAATCCCGACATCAAGGACCAGCTTGAAATTATGCCTGTTGATTTTAAACGCCCCCGCCAGAAAATCATTGAATCTCTGGGTGAAGAAAACCAGGGCAGCCCGGTTCTGGTCTTGGAAGATGTTGTTCCGGTCCCCGAAGGTGCAAAAAAAAGCCTGTCCACCGGTAAAACATTCATTGATGACCCGGTGTTGATTTGTGAATATCTCGGGCACCGGTTTGAAGGCGTCAAGCCCCATCCGCAAGATTAATGGGCAGGAACTGTCAAATGGGAACAAGCCTTTGACAGACCTGCAAAATTATCGATTATATCATTTAAAACAAACTATTAGGAGCGTTACGTGGAACATAAATTTATCATGACCGCATTTGGTAAGGACCGACCTGGAATCGTAGCTGAAATAGCTGGAATCATTTATGAAAACAAGTGTAACCTTGAAGATTCAAACATGGGAAGGCTTGCGGACGAATTTAGTTTGATCCTTCTTTTAGCAGGCAGTGGCGGTGATTTGCAGGACAAACTTTCCAGGGATTGCAAACGCCTGGAAAGGGAAAAAGACATTTCTGTGTTTATCCGTCCTCTTGATTATAGCCGGCCGGATACAAAAAACGGGAATAATATTCATACCATTGAAGTTGAAGGTATTGACCAGACCGGTATTGTATATAAAGTTGCCAAGCTTTTGGCTGTTTTAAAAATCAACATCGAAACATTGACTTCCAAAAAGAAATTTTCACCCAACAGTGGGACCGCTATGTATGCAATGGAAATCACGGCCAAGGTTACGGATATGACTTCAATGGTTGATTTAGATGAAAAGCTTGAGCAGCTTGCCAATGAGCTTAATGTGGATATTACTTTAAAGTAGTTGCCGGCATTTCTCCATTTCCAGCCTGAGGGGCATATTGAATAATCGGGCTATAATTACATTCAATGCTCTTGCCTGTAAAAAGAACTCGTTCTTGAAATATCTCTTACCGTCAACACCAAATGATCAAAGGAATCTATTTTTATTTTTTCTGTCATTTCGTTTTATTTTGGTATTCCAATCCATCTTCCGGTTCTTGATTTGTACAAACGGTATTCCTTTCCGTAAAGACGTTCGAGATAAGGCTCTGCCAACCGAGCAGTATACAAACAGATAACAATGGCAGCCGCTCCAGTAAGCACAAAAGCAAACCCTGAACGTCCGGCAAGCGATATGCCTAAAAGATAAAGAAGACAGCCGATAAACTGCGGATTCCTACTCCAGCGATATATGCCTGTGGTTATAAGTTTTGAAATGTCTTGTCCGCAACTTCTGCGCAAGGAACGGAACTCAATCATCCCTGTTGCCAATACAATAATACCAACCACAATCAAAACCAAGCCACCCGTTAAGGCGAATGTCTTGTTAATCGGTATCAACCACAAGCCATATAGTGACGATAGGATCACCGCCAGATGGTAGACCCCCCACATAACAAACCAAAGGTTCAGAAGTTTACTCGTGAAAACCCCATTTCTATCATAGGCCTTTTTCACTTCTGAAAAGACATATATGCCTAATATTATCCAGACACCTATGGAAACACCCAAGCCTGTATACAACCACATCATTATCTTTCTCCCTCGTATTTATTCTTTATGTTGCCTAATCGCGGTGCTGACCGGTGCCGAGGGTCGTGCAAGCAAAACGCAGTTTGGTTGTGCGGTTCACGATGTCCGGTCCAAGCCCCTTGTGTACACCCGGCACGGGCGTAAATTCATGGGGTGAAAGCCCCCTATACGTGAGTCCTGTTAACATATGTTTTGTTAACACAAGTACTAGCCGAAAACAAGGGTGGACCCTCTTTTCACCTAAGTAACACCGAATACATCAAGGAGAAAATTATGAAAGATGACACGGAACCGTTGCAAAGTCACGACATCTTAATTAAGCCATTGAACAGTGGAATTATCATCCCGCCTGACAAGCGATTGTAAAGGTTGCAAATTCAATTAAATTCATTTAATCTATCCTTCATGGCACAGCGATTGCTGTTAATCTTGCGGGAAAAGGAATGCAATCTTGCAAACTTTTAAATTAAGAAAGGAGCCTGAATTCCGGATTTCAGGTTTTTTTTAAATATGGAATCAAATGCAAAAAACAAAAGCGTTATAATCATTGGCGGGGGTGTGGCCGGCATGGCCGCAGCCGAGACTTTAAACGATAGCGGTGTCAATGTACACCTTATTGAAAAAAACGATCATCTTGGCGGGAATACTTTTTCCTGGGCATGCATGGCAACAGGCTCCTGCCGGCACTGTTCAGCCTGTTTAAGTCATGAAATGGCCGATAAATTACACAGGATGACATGTGTTAACACACACCTGAATTCTGAAATCTTGGAAATAGATAAAAATCAAAAAAAATATACTGTCCGTTTAAAAGGGGACCTTGATCAATCCATTGAAACTGATAAAATCATCCTGGCCACCGGATTCACACCCATAAACCCAGACGGTCTCATCGGCGAGATACACAAAAAAAATAAATATGTCATTACCACTGTTGAACTCAACCATATTTTGAAAAATAATGCTATTGGTGAATACTTTCCTGACACAAGTTGCCCTAAAATCGGTTTTATTCAATGTGTCGGATCAAGAAACCGTGAAAAGGGCAGAGATTATTGTTCCCAGGTATGCTGCAAGATATCCCTTCGTCACATAAACAAGTTGATGCACCTTTACCCCGGAGCAAAAATAAGCCTTTTTTATATTGATCTCCAGGTCATAGGAAAAGAGATTAGAGCCGAGTTTGACTCTCTTTCAGATAATGTTGATCTGATTCAGGGTGTTCCAATTGAAATTTTTAACAACAAAATGGACAAAAAACTATCGGTCATCAGAGAGGATGACGAAAGTGGAAGCCGCATTGCTGATCATTTTGACATGATGGTGCTTTCCGTGGGGATCGCGGCCCATGAAAACACAACCGGCCTCATGGGCAAATTAAAGATATCTTCTGATCAATGGGGATTTATTAATGATAAAAGCCTTCCTGCCAGAAAAGATATCTACGTTGCAGGATGTGCCGCAGGCCCTGTTGATATCCTCACAGCAAAACAGCAGGGAATTAACTGTGCAAAAAAAATAATTCAATGCTTTAATCCTGAGAAACCAGGCCGGGCAAAGGGATTAATTGCCATTATCGGGGATGGTAATGAAGCCAGGAAAACCGCATCTGCTGCATTAAACGAGGGATATGACGTATGGATGTTCGGCCTTTCCAATAAAAAAGAAAGCCCAAAAAAAGGTATTCATTATATCCATGATACTAAACTCATCTCAGTCAAGGGTGCGGCAGGGAACTTTGCTGTTCTCTACAAAAATTCACAAAAACTAAAGCAGGAAAATTTTACTGCAATTATTGTAGCAGAACCTGTAAAAACATCACCTGCCGGACAAAAAACAAACCTTACCCCTGATGTATTATATTCTCTGGAAGACTTTTCAAATATCTTAGAAAAAAATCCTGAAGATATCCCTGCTGCCATTGTTTTCTGGCTGGATTATTCAAAGCCTGAGTTCAAAACCTTTTCAAGAAAGGCACTGGTGCATGCCATAGAGCTTGCCAAAGCGGGAAAACAAGTTTCTTTTATCATGAATAAAATGCTGGTGCATGGACTTTCAGGGCAGAAACTATACGACAAGGCACGGAAACTGGGAATAAAATTTCTAAGAACAGCCTCACCAGGAGATGTAAGCGTTAAAAAAGAAAACGGAAAAATTTTATTTGACCTTAAAGAAAAAATATTGAAAAATTTAATAATTTCTTTTGAAAGCGACTGGCTTATCATACCGGAACATATTTCACCGAGTAAGCAAAACCCAATGATTGCAGCACTTTTAAAAGAAAATATTGATGTTGAAGGGTATCTGCAGTCTGCCAATGTAAGGCACAGGTTAACCAATAGCCCCAGGAAGGGAATATTTTATACAGGATCATGCCACGACGAAACAGACGACCAGGATCAAAACATAGAAATTGAAATAATCCTGTCATCAATAAATGACATTGCCTGCAAAAAAACAATGGGTTTATCCTGTGGCATTGAAATTAATACAAAAAAATGCAGAAAATGCCTGACCTGCTTTAGAGCCTGCCCCCATGGAGCTATAGTCTTAAATGCCGACATGAAGCCTTATATTGTCCCTGAAGCATGTTTCTCATGCGGGTTATGCCTGTCCAGCTGCCCTGCTCTGGCCATTGAATCCAAAGAATTTTCCGACGAGTCATATATAAACTCAGCCTCAGAAGACAAGGTCATAATATTTGCATGTGAACGCTCAGGCGCTCTTGCGGCAGGACCAATTGAAAAAAACTTGAGGGTCAATATTCAAAAGGTACCATGCGTGTGCAGGATCAGCAAAAATATCCTGATGAAAACTTTGGAAAAGGGTGCAGAAAAAATAATACTGGCCGGCTGTCATACTGACAACTGCCGTTCCCTAAAGGGAAGTCAAACAGCCCAGACTAGGGCAAAGATCTTAGGCAGGCTTCCGGGAATCAATGATTCAAATATTATCTTTTATCCGGTTGCAGCCAATGAATCAAAAAAATTCGAACAATTCCTGGCCCAAGAAGTTTTATCAAAATAGGACAATAAAGGATATAATATAATGGAAAATGTTAAATTAAATACAGGTTCATATCTTATTGAACAGCTTAATACATCCCAAAAAAATGACAATGTATTCGAATGCCTTTCATGCGGGGCATGCAGTTCAAGCTGCTCCTGGTTTGAAGGGGAAGGAGGCCCTGTTCCAAGGCAGATTATTAAAATGGCTTCCCTTGGCCTTGATGATTTATTAATAGAAAGCGGTATGCTGTGGGATTGCCTTTTGTGCAACAGATGCACACAAAATTGCCCCATGGGGATAACCATGGGAAATGTAGTCAGAAAAGGGCGGTCTCATCCCAAAGCAGGCAAACTTATTTCAAAGGACATCCAGAACGGTATCAAAACAAGGCTGACCACAGGGGATGTAAACGGACTTACCAGGGAAGAATTTATCGAGACCATTGAATGGATGTCAGAAGAATTTGCCGATGAAACAGGAGACCCTGATGCCACAATCCCTTATGACCAAAAAGGTGCTGAATTTTTATACCTGCCCAACCCAAGAGAGCTTGGCATCAACCTTCTGCACCTTACCGCCATGGCAAAACTTTTCTGGATGTCGGATCAATCCTGGACCATGTCCAGCAGGCATACTGATGTCACAAATTGGGGATACTTTGTAAGTGACGATGAAATTGCCCGGAAAATGGCCCTGATGGTAATTGAACCTGCTGAAAAACTCGGTATTAAGACCCTGGTGCTGTCGGAATGCGGCCATGGATATCACGTTCTAAAAGTCCTGGCTGAAAAACTGATCGGGAGAAAACCTGAATTTGAAGTATTAAGCATGCCTGAATTTGTTTTAAAATTTGTCAAACAGGGGAAGATCAAGCTTGACAAAAATGCACACCCTTATCCTGTTGCTTATCACGATCCTTGTAATCTTGGCAGGAAATCAGGCCTTTATGATGCCCCAAGAGAACTTTTGGCCCTTTGCTGCAAAGAGGTTGTTGAACTGGTTCCCAATCGTGAAAATGCAATCTGCTGCGGTGGAGGCGGAGGTATGCTCCAGGACAGCAAAAGTAAACCCAAGAGGATGATAACCGGTAAAGCCAAGGCAGACCAGATTATTGCTTCCGGGGTTCAAAACCTTGCCGCCCCTTGTCTTTCCTGCCACCGCCAGCTCGGGGAAATTTCAAACCACTTCAAACTCGGGGTAAAAGTGTACACTGTTGCTGAAATAGCTTCAAGCTCTCTTATATTACCAGGAGATAAAAAAATGGTTTAAACCGGTATTTAATTTAAAATAATCCCTAAAGGTTAATATGAATTCAATTCGTTTTTATTATGGCAAATAAAAAAAGATTCAAACCCCTGACCGGCGAAACCACCAAGGTAATCCTTGAATGTATCTCAGACGGGGTTTTTACAATAGACTACAATTGGGAGATCACCTCCTTTAACCGCGCCGCAGAGGAAATCACGGGAATCTCCCGCAAAGATGCAGTTGGCCGGCACTGCTGGGAGGTCTTCCGGTCCAATATGTGTGAAAAAGATTGTGCCCTTAAAAAAACAATGGAAGAAGGCAGGCCCTTTGTCAGTACATCAGGATATATTATTAACAGTGAAAAAAAACGTATTTCCATCACGGTTTCGACATCTCTTCTCATTGATGAAACCGGGGATGTCATAGGGGGCGTTGAAACATTCAGGGACCATTCCCTTGTTGAAGAACTCCGAAAAGAACTTGCCACGCGATTCAAGGTTGAAGATATCATCAGTAACAGTGATGCCATGAAAAATATCTTTGATATCCTTCCGCAGGTATCAGAAAGTGATTCATCTGTTTTGATAGAAGGAGAGACAGGGACAGGAAAAGAACTGCTTGCCCGTGCCATCCATAATTTAAGCCCCAGAAAAGACAAACCCTTTATTGCGATTAATTGTGGCGCACTTCCTGACACTCTGCTTGAATCCGAATTGTTTGGATATAAAAAGGGTGCATTTACCAGTGCCATCAAAGATAAACCCGGCCGGTTTGCCCTTGCCGACAGCGGCACTATCTTTCTTGATGAAATAGGAGATACAAGCCCCGCCTTCCAGGTCAGCCTTCTCCGGGTCCTCCAGGAGCATGAATTCACTCCTCTTGGTGGTTTGAAAAAAGAAAAAACAAACATCAGGATTATTGCTGCCACCAATAAAAATCTTACAGAACTTGTATCTCAGCATCAATTCAGGCAGGACCTCTATTACCGTATCAATGTAATCAGGCTTTCCCTGCCGCCATTAAGGCATAGGATGGAAGACATTCCTCTTCTTGTGGACCGGTTTATCCAAAAAATGAATATGCGCCAGGGGAAATTTATCCAGGGAATTGAAAAAAAAGTCCTCCAGGCATTTATGTCCCACGAATTTCCAGGCAATATCAGGGAACTTGAAAATATCATTGAACATGCCTTTGTCCTCTGCTCCGAGGGCTATATACAACTGAATCATTTACCAGGTTTTTTATTATTGCCTCCTGATGCCAGTGACAAAAAAGATAATGATCCTGTTAAATCAGCACAAATCAAACTCATTACCGATGCCCTGACACGAAATAATTATAACCGCAGCGCTGCAGCCAAAGATCTGGGAATCCATAAAAGCACTCTTTTCAGAAGGATTAAAAAGCTTGGAATGACATTGTAAAGGCTGTTTTTTTTAAATGCAACATTTGCGCTCAAAACAGTCTTGGTTTTGCGACCTTTGTTATTGCCCCAAATGTATCCCACCACATCATGCTCCCACCCTAACCAATTGATATTAAATCAAATATGATCAATTAAAATAAAAATCAATATTTAGGCACATGCCTTGCAACCCTTTTAAAGACAAAACAAATGGAGGGTAATATTGAACTTAGCCATAACAATCTGGGGCAACCGGGTTTCACCTGTATTTGACGCTGCGAGTACACTTCTTGTCGCACACATTGAAAACCGGATGATAATAGATAAAAGCTATACGGCCTTTAACCCTGAAAGGACTTCCGATCTTATAAAACTGCTGAAAAAAAAGCAGGCCTCTGTTCTGATATGCGGTGCTATTTCCACAAAGCCTGCTGAGCTAATCGTTGAAAGCGATATTAAACTCATCTCTTTTGTAACCGGGAATGCCATTAATTTTCTAGAAAACTTTGCCCGCAAACAGATTATTGAAAAAGCATTTATGATGCCCGGATGCAGCACACAATACTGCTGGCGGCAAAAATCAAGATAATATCATCTTCAAGAGGATAATTTTTTTTAGAGAATTAACTTGAAACTACACAAAAAATCAAACAATTTTTTCTTTACACCATAGCCGGTAATTGATATCAAGGCTATCCATGCTTTTTTAAAGTGCTGTATTGTCACAACAAGGTTAATCAGGATTGTTATTGACGCTGACAAACTGCTGTTACTTTTTTTAAAATTTTTTATTTCATCCTGGTAATGCAATGATTCGAAAACCCACATATGAAGAGTTGGAGCTTAAGATAGAAACCCTTAAAAAGGAAGCCAAAAAAGCCAGATCCAAAAATCAGGCCACCCGGACTGCAAGCAAAAATTATAAACGCTTTTTAAAATTTTTACCCTATCCTGTTATTGTCAGGGATACAAAGGGGCTTGTCACTTATCTTAACCCGGCTTTTACCAGAACATTCGGCTGGACTTTAAGGGAATTGAAAGGCCGTGAAGGCAAGCAATATGTACCCGAGTCTCGAAAAGATGAAGTTACCGACAAAATCAAAACCATGGCCATCAAAAAAAATATTCTCCACCTGAACACCCGGAGACTTACAAAAGACGGCGATGTTTTGGATGTAATGCTCCGGGTCGGCGTGAACCGGGATCATAATAATAATCCTGAAGGAGTGATAATTGTCCTCAGGGATGTAACAATGGAAAAACGCATTAAACGAAACCGTGGCGCCATGAACCGGATCAGCCAGGCTTTGCCCAGGTATCCGGATTTAAGAAAACTGCTTTTCTATGTAAATACTGAAATTAAAGAACTGCTTGGAACCGAAAGTGCCAACACAATCCTGCTTGATGATGCCCAGAAGGAATTCTATTTTTTAAGCGCTGTCCATGATGACCCGTCCACCCGGGAACGTATTGAAAAAGCGAGATTCCCAGTTGATGAACTACTTTCCGGCCAGGTGATAAAGACCGGCAGGCCCCTGATTGCCAACAAGCTTTCCAATGACTGCAACCAGTATGAATCAAGGGACCGGAAAATAGGTTATAAGGTTAAAAATGTACTATTGGTGCCTCTAAAAAATAAGGACCGGACTATTGGAATACTGGCCGCTGATAATAAAAAAACAGGAGATTTTGATAATACTGATCTTGAGACCTTGAATACCATTGCCACAACAGTCGCACTTTCAATTGAAAATGCACGGGTTTCAAGGGAATTGAGAAAAGCTTATGAAGAGTTAAAAAGCCTTAACCGTGCAAAAGATAAAATGATCAGCCATTTGTCCCATGAGCTGAAAACTCCGGTGGCCATACTTCTTAGCTCTTTTAAAATCCTTTCAAAAAAATTGGTTGATCTCCCTGAAAAAACCTGGCGGCCAACTTTTGAAAGAATACAAAGAAATTTGAACCGCATTATCGGGATTGAAGATGAAGTCTATGATATTGTTGAAAAAAAGGAATTCTTTCACCATAAAATTTTTTCCCTTATTCTGGAACAATGCCAGGATGGACTTGAAACCCTTATTGCCGAAGAAACAGGAGAAAAAGAGGTAATAGCCAAAGTAAGGCAAAAGATCGAAAATATTTTCAATACAAGGGACCTTGCAGTCCAAGACATTTTTTTAAACCAGTTTGTTGAAAAAAGGATCAAAGCCCTTGAACCTGATATGGCCAATAGGGATGTCTCCATTATCACCCGGCTCAAATCTTCTTCCCCGATCCGGCTTCCGGCTGAGCCTTTAAGAAAGACAGTGGATGGACTCATTCGAAATGCCATTGAAAGCACACCGGATGGCGGGAAGATAGAAATTCTTGTTCACCAAAAAGGCAAGGGCATGCAATTTGTGGTAAAAGACCATGGAACAGGGCTTACCAGGGAAGCCCAAAAAAGAATTTTTGAAGGCTTTTTCACAACACAGGAAACAATGAATTACTCATCAAAAAGGCCTTTTGATTTTAATGCAGGGGGAAAAGGAGCTGACCTTTTGCGAATGAAAATATTTTCAGAAAGATATGATTTCAAAATTTCCATGACATCGAACCGGTGCCGGCGCATCCCGAAAAACAAGGATGTATGCCCGGGTTCAATAAAAGAGTGCAAAAAAATAAAAGGGCCTGCATGCAACGGGATGACAATTGTTACCTGCTTTTTCCCTTTTCCTGATAATAATTGAAACTTTATAGAACCTTCTTGGTTTTTATTGTTTTTCCCTTATAAAAAGACTAAATAAAAAATATGAATAAAAATAAACTAAAAAAGAAGTTCAATCCTAACCTGTTATGGTATTATGCTCTGGGCGCGATTGCAGTATGGACATTATTTATAATACTGTCATTGCTGTGGCACCGGAAAACAATACGGTCAAGCACACTGGAGGCTGCAAGGATTGAAGCAAGGGATGTCTTACAAAACCACGTCATCTACCGAAGCTGGAATGCATCTCATGGTGGACTTTATGCCCCTGTTACCCCTAAAACCCGGCCCAATCCATACCTTGATATACCAGAGCGTGATATTCAAACACCATCAGGTGTGAAGCTAACTAAAATCAACCCGGCATATATGACGCGCCAGGTAATTGAACTGGCTTTGAAGAAATTTGGCTATATAGGCCATATCACCAGCCTTAAGCCTATCCGGCCTGGGAACAAACCGGATGATTGGGAAGCTCATGCACTGAAAAGCTTTGAACGGGGTAACAATGAAGTCAGTTCCCTTGCAATAATCAACAAAAAAAAATACATGCGGTTGATAAGACCCTTAATCACTGAAAAAAAGTGCCTGAAATGCCATGCAAAGCAGGGATATAAAGAGGGCGACATCAGGGGGGGCATCAGCGTTGCCGTCCCGGTTGCCCCGCATTTTGCCATTGAAAAGGCAAATTTAAAAACCTTCAGGTTGATGTATGCTTTACTCTGGTTTGCAGGACTTGCCGGCACTGTTTTTTTCATAGCAGTTTTAAACCGTCAGATTCAAAAACGTCTAATAGCTGAGGATGAACTGCGCCGCCGTGAAAAAATGGAAGGCGTAATTGAACTGGCCGGGGCCATATGTCATGAATTGAACCAGCCATTACAGACAATCCTGGGAAATTCAGAAATTATAATGATGGATAATATTGACAAACAAAGCATTTTAAAGAGGGTCCGGCTGATCAGGGAGCAGGTCGACCGAATGGGAAAACTGACCGGAAAACTGATCAAGATAGCCAGCTATGAAACAAAGGACATGCCCCAGGGCAAGGTTATAGATATTGAAAAATCATCCCGGTGAACCAGCTGAATCCTTTCACTTTCAAGAATGCAGGTTCACGGTGTATTAAAAAAAGATACCTGCCATAAGTAAAGCCTCAGATCAATGGTATCATTTTTGGAAAACCGAATGCCTTCTGATTCAAGAAGTGCCTTTTGAAGCTCATACCCCTGGGACGGTTTTAGGGATATTTTCCCTTTTGAGTTGATAACACGGTGCCAGGGAAGGTCATATTTTTCTGACATTGAATGAAGAAGCCTTGAAATCTGCCGGGCGCCGTTTGGTTTTCCTGCAAGGACTGCTGCCCTGCCATAGGTCAGCACCTTTCCTTCCGGAATATTGCGAATAATATTCATAGCTTTTCTGGTGAACCGTGTTAACATGCACGCCACCTTGCCATATTTATCATTTTTTTACAATTTCTAAAGGCTGCCTGTTACCTGATTTTAAATTGATTTAATTTCTTTAATCCATTATGGAGGGTGTGTGATTATTAAACTCAAAAATATGCTTCCGGTCCTGTCGATCCTCGGGGCGGTTTTTTTATGGGGCAGTTCCTTTTCCGCCATGCGGATCATCCTTCGGGATTTGAACCCTTTTGCCGTTATGTTCTGTCGACTTTTTATCGCCTTTGTATGCATTATCCCGATATCAGGAAAACTGTTTCCAAAATCCTATAAAAAAGGCGATTGGAAAATCCTTTTGCCCATGGTTCTATTCCAGCCCTGCCTCTATTTTTTATTTGAATCCAATGCCTTAACATTCACCACTTCATCCCAGGCCGGCATTATCGCTGCCTGCCTGCCCCTGATGGTTGCTGTTGCCGCCTGGTTTTTCCTTTCGGAAACCATATCCGTAAAAACAATCACCGGGCTTATTTTATCGATTTCCGGGGTCGTGGTTCTGACAATCTTTCAAGACAGCCATGCAAATGCACCCCACCCTGTTGTCGGGAACCTTTTAGAACTTGGTGCAATGGCAAGCGCCTGTACAAATATGATCCTGATAAAAAAGCTCAGCTTTCGGTACAGCACATGGTCTTTGACAGCCATGCAGATATTTGCAGGGCTGGTATTTTTTCTTCCCGGACTAAAGTATGTGATTGTTGCGAATCCATCCATATGGACCATGAAACTTGTCTTGCTGCTGGTTTATCTCGGCACTTTTGTTTCCTTTGTTGCCTTTGGACTTTATAATTGGGGAATCAGTAAGGTTTCTGCTTCCCGTGCCTCTGTATTTATCAATCTTGTTCCCATTACAGCAATCCTTTTAGGCTGGATGGTTCTAGGAGAGACATTAAACCCCATCCAGATTGCTGCGACTATTATTGTCATTTCAGGAGTATTCCTCAGCAATCAATAATAGAAGACAGTTTAAATCTTATTTCTCAATACATTAATGGTTATAAAAAACATAGGATTTGTGAAAATATTCAGAAACACTGGTATCTTTTAAAAAAAAAGGGTATGAATCATGTCTTAACCTTAAAAAATTTTTAAAAATTCATCAATCTTTTCTGGCTATTTCAGGATTGAGAAAGGAGAGAACAATGAAAAAAGTTGGAATTGTTGGATGGCGTGGAATGGTAGGCTCGGTACTCATGGAAAGAATGATAAAGGAAAATGATTTCAAAAAATTCAGCCCTTTTTTTTTCACAACTTCCCAGGTCGGCCAAAAAAGCCCTGATGTCGGTGTTGAAACGCCCTTGCTTGTTGATGCATATGATATAGACTATCTTTCAGGCATGGATATTGTCATCTCCTGCCAGGGCGGGTCATACACGGAATCAGTACGCCCGGAACTTGCAGGAAAAAACTGGGAAGGATACTGGATTGATGCTGCATCAACCTTGAGGATGGATGAAAAAAGCATTATCGTGCTTGATCCTGTAAACAGAAAAGTCATTGATAATGCCTTATCCGACGGCATTAAAAACTATATTGGAGGTAATTGTACTGTATCTCTCATGCTCATGGGGCTTGGCGGCCTGTTTGAAAATAATCTGATAGAATGGCTTACATCCATGACATACCAGGCAGCATCCGGTGCAGGAGCAAAAAATATGGAAGAGCTTGTAACCCAGATGCAGACCATTGGCAAACTGGCATCCCCGGTGCTCGAAAATCCGGCATCCGCTATCCTTGAACTAGACAAAAATGTCATAAACACCATGAGATCCACAGAACTTCCTGTGCAGAACTGGGACGTTCCCCTGGCAGCAAGCCTGATCCCATGGATTGACAGTGCTTGGGACAATGGCCAGACAAAAGAAGAATGGAAAGGGTTTGTTGAAACAAATAAAATCATAGGGCGGTCAGACAACCCGATTCCCATTGACGGCCAATGTGTCAGGGTTGGCTCCATGAGGTGCCACAGCCAGGCGTTTACCATCAAATTGAAAAAAGATGTCCCGTTAAATGAAATTGAAGCCATGCTGGCCGATAACAATGACTGGGTAAAAATTATTCCAAATATGAAAGAAGACACCATAAAAGACCTGACCCCTGCCGCAGTTACCGGCACTTTGAATGTTCCTGTGGGACGTATAAGAAAAATGAACATCGGAGACGATTATCTCACTGCCTTTTCAGTTGGGGATCAACTTCTATGGGGGGCTGCAGAACCACTTCGCAGAATTTTGAATATCATTGTGTAAGAAATCATTGTTTCAAACATCAGAAAGGCGGATGACATAAGTTCCATCCCCTGAAAGAAATGAAAAAAACCTGCCACTCCTAATGGTTGGAGCGGCAGGTTTTCGGGGCTTAAACTTTTTCTTGCGGATCAGGTCTGTTTAATCAGTTTTCCAGAAGCTAAAGACGAGGCATGTTCAGGGCTGTGAGGCCCGTCTGAAATCCCGTAAGTTCCATGGTTAATGGTTGTAAAATCAGGATATGCCTGTCCACCATGCTCTGTAGAATCAAGGCCTTCCAACTCATCTTCTTTGGAAACTCTCAATCCAATAGTAACATCCATCAATTTAAACAGGAGATAGGCCAGGGAAAATGTCCATAAAAAACAAGCCGCTATCCCTGTCAACTGGACAGTCAATATCTTAAGTGTTACGCCTCCCATATTAAAGATACCGGCGGCAAGAGTCCCCCATGCCCCACAGACACCATGTACTGAAATAGCACCTACTGGATCATCAATTTTTATTTTATCAAAAAACAGGACAGAGAAAACTACAATTACGCCTGCTATGCCACCAATGATAATTGAACTTGCGGGCGTAACATTGGCACACCCTGCTGTAATTCCAACAAGCCCTGCCAACGCTCCATTCAGGGTCATCCCGACTTCGGGTTTTCCAAACTTAACCCAGGAAACCATCATAGCCATAATCGAACCGGCCGCAGCGGCAAGGTTTGTGTTGACAAAAATCATGGCAATGTCCTTAGATGCAGCAGTAGTGGAGCCCGGGTTAAACCCGAACCAGCCTACCCAGAGGATAAACACCCCAAGGGCTGCCAACGGAATATTATGCCCGAGTATTGGATTGACTTTGCCTTCTTTTGTATACTTTCCAAGACGGGGACCTAACACAATAGCCCCTGCAAGCGCTGCCCATCCTCCAACTGAATGAACAACGGTTGAGCCTGCAAAATCGATAAACCCTAAATTTTCAAGCCACCCGCCTCCATGAAACAGGCTTCCCCATGCCCAGCTGCCGAAAACCGGATAGATCAAGGCTGAAATGACTACAGAATACAAAAGGTATCCTATAAATTTAGTCCTTTCCGCCATGGCACCGGATACAATAGTGGCGGCTGTGGCGGCAAACACCACCTGGAACATCCAGAATGCCAGTACCCACGGGTCTCCGCCAATTTTAAAATCACTTAAGAAAAATCCGGTGGTTCCAAAAAAACCGGATTTGGAAACACCAAACATAAGACCGAATCCAACTGCCCAATATACAATAGAACCCATTGCAAAATCCATCAGGTTCTTCATCATTATATTGATAGCGTTTTTAGCCCTTGTAAAACCTGTCTCGACCATTGCAAAACCTGCCTGCATAAAAAACACAAATACCGCGGCAACCAGAGTCCATACATAATCTGCGTGGGACTGTACCAAATCAATGGCAGCCCTGTTAGACGCTATCGTGGGTGGTTTGTCGCCGGCAAAGGCAATTGCTATTGAGCATATCAAATAAATTATTATTATACCGATTTTTTTCATTTTTTACATCTCCTGTTCAATTATAATGCGTCTGTACCAGTTTCATTGGTTCTGATTCTAATTACATTTTCAATGGGTAAAATAAAAATTTTCCCATCTCCGATCTTCCCTGTTTTTGCAGCACTGATAATGGTTTCAACAACTTCATCCACCTGATCGGCATTCACTGCAATTTTTATCTCGACTTTTGGAACAAAATCTGTCTGATATTCAGCTCCCCTGTAAATTTCCTTATGACCTTTCTGGCGGCCAAAACCTTTAACCTCTGAAATGGTCATCCCGTGGATATTAATCTTTGCCAGGGCATCCTTAACTTCATCAACCTTAAAAGGTTTAATGACTGCCAGTATTTCTTTCATTTAAATCTCCTTTTTTTAAAATTAAAAATACATTTGCCTTACCTTAAGAGCAAAAGAGGTGCCATTGTTAAAAAAAAATTTATATTTATATTTAACTATTTGAAATAAAAGGAAATTTAATGTATGAAGCAATTTTGATTAAAATACGATTAATAACATTTTTGTAAATTCATAGATTCAAAAATGTTATTAATCGTTTGAAGACAAAAAAACATTCATATTTGGATATTACAATTTTGCTGGTTTATTTTCTATATGTCTTTTTTAACAGGCACTTTGTTGTAAAGAATCCGGGCCATGGCTTTACCTTCTGCAAGCCCGTTAACAAAGCGTTTGTGGATAAATGGAAAGGACAAGGCTTTTAATGAAGGCCCCGGAAACCTGTAAAACCATTTTGACGCTAAATTATAAAACTTTAAATCTGACCGGACTTCCTTTAATTTTTTAATATAAAGATCCCTTGCCTCTATTTTGTTATCTCTCGATTCCAGGATAGAAAGGGCCGCCTCCTGGCCGCTTTTAACAGCAAAAAAGATACCTTCCCCTAAAAGCCTTTCTGCAAGTCCTGCCGCATCCCCTGCAAGAAGAATCCTTTTTGAATCCGACCGATAATTAAACCCGCCCGTACATATGGGATAACCTTTAACAGCTTCAAGTCTTCCGGACAAATGCCTTTTTTTTGCAAATTCATAAAGCTGCTGAATTTTAAGTTTCCCATGCGAACCAACAGAATATATCCCGATATTCACATGATCATCTTTGGGAAAAACCCAGTAATAACCATTTTTTATTTTTGAAAAATCAAATTCCATTTTATGCGTTTCCGGCCTGTCAGTCTTTACATCCGCCTCTATGGCAAATTGTTTTTGTAAAAATACAGGCCTTGCGGCAAACCGCCTGACAATGCTGTTGGCACCGTCCGCACCGATCAGGTACGATGCCTTGAAATGCTCAGTGCCGGTATGGATTTCTACATAAAAAGGAGTTTCATTAATTGATTGAATCTTTTTTATTACCTTAAAATGCCCACCCTTTTCTATGACTTTATTTAAAGAAAAAAGGTCAAGTTCTTCCCTTTTTGTCATATAACAAAGGGCTTTTTCAGCTTTGAGAAAAAATGATTTTTTATTTGGGGGATTGATTTTTACAATGCGGCATTCTCTTTTAACAACACAAGAAATATCATACCGGAACAAATGGTACCCTTTCGGGGTAATTCCACCGGCGCAGGCCTTTTTTCTTGGAAATTCATACTTATCCAGCACCAGCACACTTAACCCTTTTGATAAAAGGTCAAAGGCTGCTGCTGTTCCGGCGGGCCCCGCCCCTATTACTGCAACATCAAACATGGATTTTTTTTATTCAAAAATATCCACGATCTGCTTTGCTGTTGAATTGGCCTGGGCCTGGGCAAAGGCCCGGGCTTTTGACAAAAGCTTAATTTTGTTCAAATTAACAGACTCCTCAGCATAATCAATGTCCCTGATTTCAGATTCGTCCGACAGGGTGTTGATCCTGTTATTGGATAGATTATTAATGGTCGATTCCAACTGGTTTTGATTTGACCCGAGTTCAGACCTTTGCCGGGAAATATAATCAAGGGCAACATCTGTAATCCCGATGGCATCCTGGGCCCCCTGCATGGTTGTTACATTTATATCAGCCAGTGTTCCAAGGCTTTTATCAAAGATCCCGGCAGGATCAATGGAACCAAGTGAAATTTCAACCGTTTCCCCTGAAGACGCGCCCACCTGGAATTGTTTATCTGTAAACGCACCTGATAATAATTTCTGGCCGTTAAATAAGGTGTTATCTGCAATTTCTTTTAAGGATTCAAGGGATTTGCCAATATCAGCCTGGATAGCCTGCAGGCTTTCCGGGGATTGGGCTGCACTGGCGGCCTGAATGGCCTTAACCCTGATATCCTGAATCAGGTTGGCTGCCTGCCCAAGGGCACCTTCTGCCACCTGTGTGATAGAAATAGCATCACCGGCATTTTTCATGGCCTGGCCGAATCCGCTGGATTGGCTGGCAAGCTTATTGGCAATCACCATGCCGGCTGCATCGTCTGATGCTTTATTTATTCTTTTCCCAGAGGAGAGACGTTCAAGCGAGGCTGATAACTCAACCTGACCTTTATGCAATTGGTAACTGGAAAAAAAACTGCCCGTGTTTATTTTTAAACTCATTTAAGGCCCCCATAAAATTTCCAGGTTCTTTTCCAAGTATAGGGAATTATAAAAATAAATCAAATAAAAAAAATGAAGCGTTGATATCTAAATGATAATAAAATCACTTATTAATGAGGGCAGTGAACATTGATTCAATTACAAGACCGATTCGCTTCATATGGGCAATCCTTTCTTCTTCAGATCGGCCCGGATAATTTCTAAAAGCGATTAAAATACCAGAGAGGCAGGAAAAAAGGGTATGGGACATTAATCTTGTGTCTTTTCTGCATCCGGAATAAATGAAAATTGTCTCAAATGCATCCATCAGCCCGCGCCCGATCTCGTTGAGTTTATCAATAGATCCCATATCCCTGTTACCATGAAGGGCAAAATGAGTAATCATTCTCCACTGGGGTTCATTTGCAATATAATAATCCAGAAAATATTCAATAGCTGTCCTGATGACATTTTTATCTTTTTTTTGAATCTGTTTTTTTAATTCCTTGATAAACACGCAGGCATCCTGGTAAGCAACTTTGGCATACAATTCTTCCTGGCTTTTAAAATAGGTGTAGATAGAAGACTTGGCGATCCCTGCAGTATTTGCAATTTCAGCCATGCTAACGCTGTCATAGGTTTTTTCCCCAAACACCTGCCTTGCAGCCTCAATAATGAGGCTTTGCCTTAATTCCCGTTCTTTTTTCTTGAGCCTTACCAAGGTGTCTTTTTTTGCCATACCTGTCCTGCAACATTCCATTAAAAAATTTTATACCTGAATACCATAAGATAAAAATAAAATCAAGCTCCGGTTGACATATCGACCGACATTCGATATAAAAACCGAAAGACAAGAAAATATCTGGTGTTTGCCGCCGGACTGGTTATAATATTTCCGGTGGATGGAAAAGCTGCCTTAAAAACATTACAGGATGAAAAGACTGAAAAGCTTCGCCAAAAAGGCGAACACACAGGAGATAATTAATATGAAGGAAATCAGAATTTTTCATGAAGCCATTGAAAACACATCAAACATGGCTCGCAAAATCAAAGCCGGGCAAAAAAAAATTATCGGCCACCTTTGTTCCTATACACCGGAAGAATTGATATATGCAGCAGGGTTTCATCCCATGCGGCTGTTTTCTTCAAAATCAGATATTGTTCTTGCTGAAAAACATCTCCAGTCCTATTGCTGTTCCCCTGTAAGGGGCGTACTTGAAGACAGCCTTTCAGGCCGGCTTGATTTTCTTGACGGCACAGTGTTTCCACATACCTGTGATTCCATCCAGAGATTAAGTGACATCTGGCGCATGAACGGGAAATATGAATTCTTTGCAGATGTTATCCTGCCTGCAAAGCTGAACACAAGAAGTGCAAAGACATATATGACTGATGTGCTGACAGGATTTAAAAAAGAGCTTGAAAAAGCCTCCGGCAAAAAAATCACTGATACCAGTCTCCATGAATCCATCAAAAAATTTAACCTGATACGCGAAAACCTGTCAAAAATTTATGAACTCAACTCCCATAACCCCGGATTAATTAAAGGCGCTGATCTATATGCCATTGTGAAAGGCTCAATGGTGATGGACAAAGATGAGGTGGCAGGTCTTTTACCTGTAATTGCAGCCAATCTTGAAAAAATAGACCCTCCTTCTGAAAAAGGCAAGCGAATCGTTATTTCAGGCTCGATCTGTGATTCACCGGGATTTTATGAAACAATTGAAGAGGCAGGCGGCCTTATTGCAGGAGATGACCTTTGCACGGGCCAGAGGTGGTTTGAAGGTATGATCCAGGAGGATGGAGATCCGATGACGGCCATTGCGTCAAGATATTTTGACCGCATAAACTGTCCTGCAAAGCATACCAGCCTTACATTCCGTGGTGAAAACATCGTATCCCTTGCAAGAAAAAATAATGCGAAAGGAGTCATTTTCATGCTGCTTAAGTTTTGTGATCCCCATGCCTTTGATTATCCATACCTTAAAGAGTATCTTGATAAGGAAAAAATTAAAACCATGGCTGTTGAAATAGATGAACAGCAGCAAAGCCTCGGACAATTATCCACCCGGATCGAAACTTTTATCCATATGATATAAAAAAAGGATTTGCAATATGCAAGGCAAGCCCCAAAAAAAAATAAAAGCCGCAAAAAAAATGCGGGATTTAATGACCACCTATTACCTTGAGGCCATGAGCGCCGGGCAAAACAATAAACAGATCGCCTGGATCACTTCCGGAGGCCCTGTAGAACCATTAGTTGCCATGGACATTATCCCTGTTTATCCTGAAAATCACGGGGCCATGATAGGATCATCCAAAATGGGGGAAGACCTTTGCATCAAGGCCGAAGACATGGGATACAGTTCCGATCTTTGTTCCTATGCAAGAGCAGATATCGCATGCTCCGTTGTCAAAGGCGGCCCCATAGGCGGATTACCCAGGCCTGACATGCTGATCTGCTGCAATAATATTTGCGGCACTGTTTTAAAATGGTATGAAGTCCAGGCAAGATTTTACAAGGTACCTTTGTTTATCTTAGACACCCCTTTCTGCCATACAGGATACTCTCCTGAGGCAGCAGTATACGTCCGGTCCCAGATTGATGAATACATTGGTTTTCTTGAAAAGGTCACAAAGAAAAAATTTGATTACGATAAAATGGCCCTTGCAGGAAAACTTTCCCTTGAGGGCCAGCTTCTCTGGCAAAAAGTCCTAAATACTACCGCCCACAGGCCATCTCCCATGTCTGCCTTTGATGCTTTCTTTTTTCTTGCCCTGATTGTAACATTGCGGGGTACTCAAATCCCGGTCGATTTTTACAGGGAACTTATAGATGAAATGGAACAGCGAATAAGGGATGGCATAAGTATAATTCCAGATGAACAATACAGGCTTTTATGGGACAACCTGCCTTTGTGGTATCAGCTGAAATGGCTTTCCTCTGAATTTTCAGAACATAATGCCTGCCTTGTTGCAGATACTTATACCTCGGCGTGGTGCGGCGCCATAAAATATACGGATGAAAATAATTTTTTAGATTCCATGGCCCAGGCCTATACCAGGATCTATCTTAATATCGGTGTTGACCAGATGGCAGACCAGGTGCTTGAAATGATAAAATTTTATAATGTCGATGGTTTTGTCATGCATTCAAACCGGTCCTGCAAGCCTTACTCTTTCGGGCAGATGGATATCATGAAAATTGTAAGAGAAAGGGCTGAGGTTCCGGTCCTGATGATAGAGGCAGACATGGTTGACCCAAGGAATTTTTCTAAATCCCAGGTGGAAACCCGTATTGATGCATTCATGGAAATCGTAAAACAAAGGAACAAATAACATGAACGGTGCAACAGCCATATGATTTATGCAGGCATAGACATAGGCTCCATCACAGCCAAGGCAGCTTTTATAAAAGGTAATAAGCTTCTTGGAACCCGGGTCATTCCCTCGGGGTATAACCCCTTAAATGCAGGGATCAAAGTATTTAAGGGCCTTTTAAAAAAAACAAAGGTTTTAAAATCAGACATTACTGCCATTGTTTCCACAGGCTATGGCCGTGCCAGTGTTGATTTTGCAGATAAGGCCATGACCGAAATCATCTGCCATGGTGCTGGTGCTTTTTTCATGAACCCTGAAATTCGAGGAATTATTGATGTTGGCGGCCAGGACAGCAAAGCCATTCTCCTAGATAGAAAAGGACATGTCGACAACTTTGCCATGAATGACAAATGTGCGGCAGGCACAGGGAGATTTTTTGAAGTCATGGCCAATGCGCTTGGCCTTAAATTAAATCAATTGGGAGACTTCAGCCTTAAAGCAGACAAGCCTTCAAAAATCAGCAGTATCTGCACAGTATTTGCCGAGTCAGAAGTTATTTCCATGATTGCCGGGCAGGAAAAAAGAGAAAATATCATTGCAGGCATTCATGAATCAGCAGCCGCACGTATCAGCAGCCTTTCATCCAAAATTGGCATTAAAGAACCTGTGATGATGACAGGGGGTGTGGCCAAAAACAAAGGATTTTTAAAGGCTCTTGAAAACCGCCTTGGTTTTGAGCTTATTATGGGGAATTTACCCCAGGAAAATGGTGCCATCGGTGCTGCCGTACTTGCGTCAAGATTGTAAGGAGACTTTTTCAGGCTAACTGCCACGGGCAGACCTGGTATTCCACCAGAGTTTGCCCACAACAAAACATGAAAGTCCTGATTTGGATTGCAAAGACTTTCATATAAAACTGATCCGGTTCCTTACAATGGCATCTATTTTCTATTTTTCATTTTCTGGACTAAAGAATCAACAGATTCCCCGTTGGGGGCCAGGGCCATGGGGTTTTGTTCCACAAGTTTTTCCCATGCCTTTATGCCGCCTTTCAAATCCTTCAAATCGTGCAACAGCACAATTCCCTTATTAAATCTTGCAGTCTCAAAGGAAGGATCGATTGAAATGGCTTTATTAAAAGCTTCAACAGCCTTTTCAGGCTGCTTATTCCTCCGGTACATGACCCCTAAGTCAGTGATAACCGTGGTTTTGTAAGGCTCTATTGCCAGTGATTTTTTATATGCATCAATAGCATTCACATATTGATTTGAATCAAAAAACTGGTTGCCCAATTGAGCCCATGCACCGGCATCTTTGGGATTCTGTTTAAGGTATTGCTCCAATTTCAGTATTTTTGAAGCAACCTCGGCTGAATTATCCTGTTGAACTGCGGCCTGATTATTTCCGGCAGCACCTTTTACCTGCTGCTTCACTTTTGTATCAGAGGCAAGTTTAAATGAGGAATATACGATTCCGCCGATAAATCCGATGAACAATGACAGGATAACAGCGACCGCCAATGTTTGTTTTTTTACGAAATCCCTGCTTTCAGCTTCTTTATTTTTTGCCATAATAAAACCCTTTTTTGCTAATTAAGTAAAAAATTCAATCGTGATAACTTAAGATCGCGCTTGACTTAAAAACTATCCGGAAAAAGTCATTGATACAATCCTTGTTTATGTCCTTTACCATATCCGGGCCAGGGAAGCAAAAGTTCCTTTCCATTACAGTCTTGGTTGACGAGTTAAGTGTCAAACCATAAAAAAAATCATTAAACAATAATTTTTTCATATAAATCAGGTTGCAGCTTTAAAACCGTTGATGAATAAATGATCGCATATTTGCAGCCATGCAAAGCCAATAAGCTGCCTTTCAAATCATAAGCATCTAATTTTATGACTATTTTAAAAAAAACGAACCAATATATTTTTTTGGCATGTGTTATGCTCTTTCTATTTCTGACTTTGATTTTTAAAATAACAGTTACCCCCAGCATCGGCATGGCAATGAAGCTGTCTGAAGTTAAACCTGAAAAAATATATTTAAGTTCCTGCCTGGCCAATGCCGTGCCAGGATGCCCTGCCACAAGGCTTGATAATATGGATCCTTGGAAATGATAGTACCAGCGCCATGGGAACCTGTAACAGAACCGGATGAACTGGTACCACTATGGAAAATCCTTCACCTGACCGGAGTTGACTGGACTTATGGAAGCCACGGATGGGGAAACAAGAAATTGGAATCCTTCAACAGAAGTAATATTAAAAAAATTCACAAATATAGAACAGGCCAGCAGCAACATAAAAAATGATGGAAACTGTAAAGAATATCCTATATGGTACAAATGGATGCAAACAGGTATAATCACTTTAGAACTGTCATATGATTGAAAATAATACAGATACTGTTTCTATTTCCAATCTCGTGGAAGATTACGGGCGATTGGTTTCATCGATTTGCCGTCGAATGATACAGGATGAGGAAACCGCCCGGGATGCAGCGCAGGAAGCGTGGTTGGAGATTACAAAAAGTTTGCATTCTTTTCGGGGGGGATCGAAAATCTCAACTTGGATTTATACCATCACTTACCGAGCGGTTATGCATTATGCTAAGAAAGAGAAGGTATATTCTGCAAAATATGTGAGAGACTACTTCAGCCAAGAAGAAATAAAATTACCCTGTTCGCAAGACCTTGACAAAAGGCTCTGGGTCAAGCAAATGTGCGATAAGTGTCTCACAGGAGTTCTGTATTGCCTGAATCATAAATCTCGTATGGCATACATTCTGAGAGACATTGCCCGGTTGTCTTATGAAGAAATTGCTGATGTTCTGGAACATAGTCCTGTGTCGGTTCGGCAAATGATTTCTCGATCCAGGAAAAAACTACAAAATTTTTTAAAGGATGAATGTATATTGCATAACACCAAAGGGAAATGCAGTTGCAGGATGAGGAAATGGGTCATAGAGATCGACCTGGTTCGTGAATACCAAGAACTTACACAATCTATCGCCGAAGTAAACGTTTTTAGAGAAACAGAAGAGATTATATCCAGAGTGAACTATTGGAGACAATTTCTATATATGGACTGACTTGTCACAAACCTGTTTTCAGTTCCACCAATGTAATAGAGCCCTTTAAGGGCACTATACACATAAAATATATTTGGAGGAGCTTGAAAATGAAAACAAAGAATCTTGAAAGACAGTGGGTAACACTAGACGCATGTAACGTCGCGTACCGTCAATGGGGAACAACGGGAAAGCCTATTGTTTTACTCCATGGTATCCCAATGAATAGTTCATTGTGGGAGCGGACCGGCTCTAAGCTTTCTACAGATGGGTATCTTGTATATGCGCCTGAAATGTTGGGGCTGGGCTATACTGAGGGCCCAATCGACTATGATCACTCGTTAAATGGGCAAGCCCGGTTGGTAAACCTGTTTATAAACAAGGTGGTGAAAGACGAATGCATTCTTGTTGGTCATGATCTGGGAGGAGGTGTAGCTCAGATTATTGTTACAGGGTTTTCGAGCCAAGTCGGAATCAGAAAATGTGTATTCACAAACTGTGTAGGCTTTGATTCCTGGCCAGTAGAAAAGATAAAGCTGTTAATCGGAGCTGCTTACAAAAAGAATTACGCACAGATATTCTCTTCCGAATTTATAGATAGTTTTATAAGGAAAGGGTTATCTGCCGGATTGTTCAATGCATCTTTAAATACCAATGAGCTTCTGGGTGATCTATGTGGGGGACTTGTCGGGGCCAGGGAAAGAATGGAACACTTTGTGCTTTTCCTGAAGTCTATGGACAACAAGTATACTCAAGAAGCTTCCCATAAACTCAAAACGTTTGGGCAGCCCGCGCTGGTAATCTGGGCTGACGGCGACAAGTTCCAACCTGTTTCTGTTGGAAAAAAATTACGGGACATTTTACCTGATGCTACCTGGAAACTTATCGAGGGAGGACATTTTCATCCTCTGGAGAGTGATGCACTGGCGGAAGCTATAGTTCAGTGGGATAATAGTTAGCAATCTTGAGGTGGCTGTCTAATCGGGTATTCAACATTAAACCGGTATCCTTAATTATATAGTGGGGGAAAAAGCCTGCGAAAGCAATGGAACTGATTCTCACTAACAGCCATGGGCTGCCTTGATTTTTCATCCCGGCGTGCCCACAACGAATCATGAAAGAACCTGATTGGTTTGGTATGTTCTTTCATAT
>JAADHV010000111.1:34718-73273 GCA_013151635.1 Deltaproteobacteria bacterium
CTGCCACGGGCAGACCTGGTATTTCACCAGAGTTTGCCCACAACAAAACATGAAAGTCCTGATTTGGATTGCAAAGACTTTCATATAAATTAGGACTGCTATTTTATAAAGGATTTGATATGCAAATAATGTTCAAAATGAAAATCAGTGGTACGCCTGGCAGGATTCGAACCTGCGGCCTACGGATTAGAAGTCCGTTGCTCTATCCAACTGAGCTACAGGCGCAAACAAAAAGATTTTTTATCAAATTTATATCATATTGTCCATAAAAAAATGAGCCTGTATTTTTTTTGCGCAAAATATATTGCTTTTAACGATATCGTGATAATGGTATACTAAATTTTTATCAAAATTATCTTAAGGTATATCAATGGCAAAAGAGAGCACCAAGGAGAACCAAAGCAAAAAGAGACTGGTCAAAAAAGATTTTCTGATCCCGGTACAGAAGACAAAAGCCTCAAGTACAAAAGCACTTGTAAAGTCAGACCCCATTCAAAGTTACCTTAATGAAATAAGCAGGTATAAGCTGCTTACAAGAGAGCAGGAAGTTGAACTTGGAAAACGAATCCAGGAGGAAGGAGACCAGGAAGCCGCTTACATCATGACTACATCCAACCTGCGCCTGGTGGTTAAAATAGCCCTTGAATTCCATAGAATCTGGATGCAGAACCTTCTGGATCTTGTTCAGGAAGGCAATATAGGGCTTGTTCAGGCAGTTAAAAAATTTAACCCCTATAAAAATGTTAAATTTTCATATTATGCATCCTTCTGGATAAAAGCCTATATTCTTAAATTCATCATGGATAATTGGCGTATGGTGAAAATCGGAACAACCCAGGGGCAGCGCAAGCTCTTTTTCAGGCTGAAAAAAGAAAAACGAAGATTGATTGAACAGGGGTTTGATCCAAAGCCCAAGCTATTATCAGAACGGCTGGGTGTCTCTGAAAAAGAAGTGGTTGATATGGATCAGAGACTGGCTAACTGGGATCTGAGCCTTGACGAGCCTTTAAAAAACGATTCCAATACGGAAAGAATAGAATTTATCAATGTTGAATCTGATTCATCTGAAGACCGGGTGGCTAAAAAGGAGATTGAAGATATCCTGCATACAAAGGTCAACGAGTTCAAAAAGACCCTTAATGAAAGAGAGCTGGATATTTTTGACAGAAGAATCTTCTCAGACAGCCCCCAAACGCTCCAGCAGATAGGAGAAGTATATTCCATATCACGTGAAAGGGTAAGACAAATCGAAAATAATATCCTGAAAAAAATGAAAGCCTATTTCAAGAAAGATATGCCTGATTTTGACATGTATGATCACAACCAGTAAACTGTAATTTGTTTTAATTATAAGGTAACGCGAATTATGAAAAAAGGTCTTGTTTGTATTCTTCTTATTTGTATCCCGTTTTTTTTTCTTGCAGGCTGCACACAACTTGAACAGAACCAGGAACCTCTTCAAGATAAAACTCACCAAAAAATTAACCCCGAAAGTGACCTTTCTCCAAATTATTACTACCTTGAATCAAGAATCCACATTAAAAATAAAGAGTATCAAAAGGCCTTGGTCTCACTTGAAAAGGCCCTTGCAAAAGACCCTGGTTCATTCATATTAACCCGGGACCTGATCCGGTTATACCTGAGGCTGAACAACAGAAAAAAGGCTGTAGAGCTTGCGGGAAACCTGGTCAGGCAAGATCCTGACAATGTGGACGGATTGCTTCTCCTTGTCCAGTTAAAAAAAAATTCAATGGAAAAACAGGAGCTTATTAACATTTTAAACCGGATTTTAGTACTTGATCCCAAGAATAAAGAAACATTTCTTCGCCTTGGCAAAATATATATAGAGAAAAAAAATAACCCGGAGGCTCTTAAGCTTTTTAAAAAAATGGTTAAACAATTCCCCGGCTATTATGTTGCCTGGTTTTACCTTGGTGAAATTTATATGAACAAGAACGAATATGAACTTGCAAAAACCAAGTTTCTAAAGGCAATTGAGCTTGAGCCTGATCTTGTTGAGCCAAGGTTTCAATTGATAAAAATTTACAGCATTAAAAATACCGACGACGACAAAGACAGGATATTAGAAACCTATAAGGAAATACTTGAGATAGAACCTGACAACAATCGGGCCCGTATAGGATTGGCATTGCACTATTATAAAACCGGTTTAAAAAAAGAGGCCCAAAGCCTGTTCATTGAGCTTGGACAGGATGTTGAAAGCGATTCACGGCTTGTCATGGCGGCTTTTGATGAATATATTTCCAATAAAAAATATAAGGATGCGGTAATTATTTTTTCTCAAATGCTCAAAGGCGATCCTGACAATTCAACCCTGCACTTTTTTTGCGGAATGGCCTATGAAGCAGTCAAAGATTTTAAAAAAGCCATTTTCCACTATTTAAAAATCAGGCCTGACCATTCCCAGTTTAAAAAAATCATTCTGAGCGTTGCCTCACTCTACAAACAGCTTGGAAAAGAACAGACTGCCATAAACTATCTTGAAGATAAATACAGAGCCTATCCAAAAGATATCGATATTATCGTTTATCTTGCTTCTTTTTATGAAAAAGACAAACACTATGAAAAAGCAACAAGCCTTTTAAAAAAAGGGCTTGGGGATTCCCCGGACAACACGTCACTGCTGTTCAGGCTTGGCGCTTTGCAGGATAAGACAGGCTTTAAGGAAAAAAGCCTTGAAACCATGAAAAGAATAATTGAAATTGATCCAAAGGATGCCAGTGCATTGAACTATCTTGGATATTCATGGGCAGACCTCGGGATTAAGCTTGATAAAGCACTTTTGCTTATTAAAAGAGCTTATAAGATAAGGCCGGATGACGGGTATATTATCGACAGCCTCGGATGGGTCTATTACAAGAAAGGCGAATATAAGAAAGCTGTGGAGTATCTTGAAAAGGCTGCCAAATTAACTTCTTTTGAGACTATTATATCTGAACATCTTGGAGATGCCTATCTAAAAGCAGATCAGCCTGATAAAGCATTAGACGTCTATAAAAAGGCTTTATCCAACGCCAAAGACACTGACAAGGAAGCCGTTATCGAAATCAAGAAAAAAATCAAGGCAATGCAAAAAAAATAAATGGCTAACCACAAATTTTTATCCGGCTTATTTAATATAGCTGTTGTTCTCCTTGTCCTTTCAAGCTGCACACCTATAAGACCTGCCACAAATCCCCTTCTTGATAAAAAAGCCTTTATTCTTGCAAGCAGGGCAAGATCTTTGAACCAGCACATTATATCAAGCAAGGGGGCAGGCATTGCAAGGCTTCAGACAAAAACAAGGATTGATAAATTCAGACTGGCCTGGGCTGCCGTGTTCCCCGATAAAATAAGGATCACATTTCTAGTTTACGGCCAGCCAATGGAAACCATAATTTCAACAGGAAAAAAAATTACTTTTGTTTCCCATACAGGGAAACACTCCAAATACTCGTACAATTCTAAAAACCCGGATTTAAAAGAATATATTCATGTTCCGCTCAAAATATCTGAAATAATATCAATTTTGCTGGGACGGCTTCCTGTGAAAAAATATAATGACGCCTATTTTTCACCTTCTGATTCGTCTCAGTCAACCATTATATTAACGCAGAGCAATAAAAGAGGAAAACAATACCTCCATTTTAACGCTAAAAAACAAATTGACGGCCTCAAGTATAGTGATTCCATGGGAAAGTACTTGTATGGGATGACAGTTAAAAAATACAAAACATATAGTTTTGGAAATATTCCGGTAAAAATAGAGATTAAAGATAAGGGCAACCGGAAACTGACACTTGAAATTACAAATTTCCAGTTAAATCCCGTCATAAAAGACTCTGTATTCCGGTTGACAGACCAAGGATAGTGACCATTATTAAAATTGATTTATTTACAAAATTTCTCAAAGGAGATGTTATAAACATGATTCATGAAAATGTTGAAAGTGCCCAAAAAAGCGGCGGCTGTCCATCACAGGGCGGCGGCCAGGATATGGCTGCAAGACAGAAACAGGAAGAAGAAGCAATCAAAGCCTCCCTTTCAAAAATAAAACATAAAATTTTTGTATTAAGCGGTAAAGGCGGGGTTGGAAAAAGCAGTGTATCTGCCAATCTTGCTGCCAGCCTTTCTAAAAAAGGATACAAGACAGGCCTGATGGATGTTGATGTCCACGGCCCGTCCATTGCCCAGATGCTTGGATTGACCGAACTCTTAAATATTTCTGAAAACCAGCTCCTGCTCCCCAAAAAAGTTAATGGGAACCTTAAAGTTGTTTCTGTCCAGGCTCTGATGCAGGACAAGGACCAGGCTATTATCTGGAGAGGGCCTGCTAAAACAGGTATGATCAAACAATTTGTCAGCTCAGTTGACTGGGGAGAGCTTGATTTTTTGATTATTGATGCCCCTCCAGGGACCGGCGACGAGCCCTTAACCGTTGTGCAGACCATCCCGGAAGCACTTGGTGTCATAGTTACCACCCCCCAGGAAGTCGCTCTTGCAGACATCAGAAAATCCATTTCCTTTTGTAAGACGGTTCACTTGAAAACCCTTGGAATTGTGGAAAACATGGCAGGATTCAAATGCCCGCACTGCAATGAACCCATTGATCTTTTCAGTTCAGGTGGTGGTGAAAAAACGGCAAAATCCCAGGGCCTTGAATTTTTAGGTTCCCTTCCTTTTGACACCCGGGTGGTTGCCTCGGGAGACACCGGTGTACCCATGATGTTCCAGGACAAGGAAACTGAATTCACCAAAGCATTTGATATCGTAGTGGAAAACATCACTAAACGATTGTAAATACACTATTGAATGACAATTTTGAAAAAGCCAGGGAATTAAGAGATCTCCTGAATTACAGGGAGAAAGAAAACCTTTGCCCCCTGGCCTGTTTTAGCAGTACCGCCCAACGGCGGCACAAAGAAAAATTCACTGGAAACGAATACCGCCAGGCCTTTTCAGCAGATTCCGATCGTATTTTAAACTCCCTTGCCTTTACAAGGTATATTGATAAGACCCAGGTCTTTTCCCTTATAAATAACGATCACCTCACCCACAGGGTAATCCATGTCCAGCTGGTCTCAAGGATTGCAAGGACCATTGGACGGTATCTCGGATTAAATGAAGACCTCATAGAGGCTGCAAGCCTGGGCCACGATATCGGGCATACGCCTTTCGGGCATGATGGTGAGCGTTTCCTGTCAAAGCTTACATCTGAACATGGTGCCGGCCTTTTCCATCATAATATTCAAAGCATCAGGTTTCTCGACGGGATTGAAAAAAACGGCCAGGGATGGAATTTAAGTCTTCAGACCATGGATGCCATTGTCTGCCATAATGGTGAAGTCCACTCAAAGCTGATTGTTCCCCAAAAAAAACGATCTTTTAAAGACTTTGATATTATGATCAAAACTATGAAAGAAAAGAAAATCTGTGACGAAATGCCCATGACAATGGAAGGCTGTGTGGTAAGAATGGCAGATACCATAAGTTATATCGGCAGGGATCTTGAAGATGCCATCCGGCTCAACCTCGTGAAAAGGCAGGACATGCCGGATATATGTAAAAAACTTCTTGGCCGGACAAACGGTACTATTGTATTTAATCTTGTAACCGATCTGATTTCAAACAGCCAGGGCCAGCCTTTTATTGGTTTTTCCCAAAAGGTTTCTTTCGCCTTGAAGGAGCTTAAAGCCTTTAATTACAAGCATATTTATAAAAATCCCTTGATTAAAAAACATTTGTCTTCCATTGAAGACATTTTTTATTTTCTGTTTGAGAAATACCTGACAGCCCTTGAAAAAGGCAATGACCAGTCTGTCATTTTTACTGATTTCTTAAACGGCATGTCTGAAGAGTACAGGGAAAAAAGCTCAAACCCTGAAATTGTCAGGGATTATATCTCGGGCATGACAGACTCATATTTTATCCGGCAGGCACCAGACCATCTAAAACCGAATTCTGTTGAAAATGTTTAAAAACCGCACTTACAGAAGACAGCATAAAAAAAAAGGGCTTGTCTCCTTTGACATCACGGTAAAAGAGACCAACCTTAATATCCAGGCTGGAACCGACCTTACAGACAAAGCAATAAAATCGGTTTTAACCTGTCGAAATTTTATTGAGACATATATAAAGATTAACCCTCAATTTGCAACATCCCTTGTTCCCATAAACGAGCCAGGCCCGGCACCTCAAATCATAAGAGATATGATAAAAGCCGCGAAACTTGCAAATGTCGGTCCCATGGCTGCCGTGGCAGGAGCTGTGGCTCAACATGCCGCAAAATCATTATTGGAATATACAAGAGAGGTGGTGGTGGAAAACGGTGGGGATATTTTTGTTAAATCCGATTCTGAAACCATTTTCAGTATTTATGCTGAAAATACACCTTTCAGCATGACCACCGGCATCAAGGTCGAAAAAAGAGATGAACCCTATGGAATGTGTACCTCTTCCGGGACTCTTGGCCATTCAAAAAGCTTTGGCAAAGCTGATGCTGCGACGGTATTGTCTGATTCATGCATCCTGGCGGATGCCACGGCCACAAGGCTTTGCAATATGGTCCAAAAGGCGGGTGATATTAAAAAGGCCATTGATGCCGGCATAGCCATACCGGGTATTCAGGGAATCGTGATTATTAAGGGAAAAAATATCGGTTTATGGGGAGACCTCAAACTTGTCAAAGTCTCCGCGCAATAAAGCTTAATACAACTTACCTATCTTATCTTCCACAGCCTTTACAATACTCCCGTCCTTTAACAACGCCTTTACCTTTGCAATATCTACCGAAAGAAAGCGGTCTTCTTTCATGTAATCCACCCTGCTTCTTATGACTTCATAGGCGGCAAGGGTACCGTCCCCTGCTTTCATGTTGGTAAAAAGATCAATCCCCTGTGCTGCGCACAGCAATTCAATTGCAATAACTTCTTCTGTATTGGCAAGAATATCCCTGCTCTTTCTGGCTGCAATGGAGCCCATTGAGACATGGTCTTCTTTATTGGCAGAGGTAGGTATGGAATCAACAGATGCAGGGTGGGCAAGAATCTTGTTTTCAGAGACAAGGGAAGCTGCTGCATACTGGGCGATCATGAACCCGGAATTCAGGCCGCCGTCTTCAATGAGGAAGGCCGGAAGTCCTGAAAGCTGTGGATTCACAAGTCTTTCAATTCGCCTTTCCGAAATATTGGCAAGTTCGGCAATGGCAATGCCTAAAAAATCACTGGCAAGGGCAAGGGGCTGGCCATGAAAATTGCCGCCGGAAAGAAATTCTTCAGATTCCGGGAAAATCAATGGATTTTCAGTGGATGAATTCATCTCCACTTTAACGACATTGTCAACATAAGCAAATGCATCCCAGGAAGCTCCATGGACCTGGGGGGAGCATCTTAAGGTATATGCATCCTGAACCCTGGAACAATCATGATGGGAAGAAATAATCTCTGAATTCCGTGTAATCCTCAACATGTTGCCAGCGGCTTTGATCTGGCCTGTGTGGGGTCTTGCATTGTGAATCCTGGGATCAAAGGCAGCCCTTGTACCCATTAATGTTTCAAGGCTCATACTGGCTGCGATATCCGCATGTTTGCAAAGGTTCAGAGCATCATGGACGGCAAGGCATCCAAGGGCGGTCATGAATTGAGTCCCGTTTATAAGAGCTATGCCCTCCCCTGCCTCAAGAACCAGGGGCTTTATTGATTTTTCTTTTAAGGCCCTGGCTCCCGGCATTCTTTTACCATTAACAAAGGCTTCACCTTCCCCGATCAATACAAGGGCAAGATGGGCCATTGGAACAAGATCCCCGCTTGCCCCCACTGAACCCTTTTCAGGTACTACAGGTACAATGCCTGCATTTAAAACCTGGGCAAGCTTTTCAATGGTTTCAAGCCTCAGACCTGAATTTCCCCGGCAAAAATCATTAACCCTCAGAGCCATCATGGCTCTTACCACATCGTCTTCCATATGTCCGCCAATCCCTGCGGCATGGCTGAAAAGGATCTTTTTCTGGAGTTTTTTTGTATCTTCATAGGAAATGGTTACATCTGACAATGCGCCAAAGCCCGTGGTAACCCCATATATTCTTTCCCCGTTTTTCACCCACCTTGCAATAAGCTCTCTTGCCTTGTTAATCCTTGATTCAGACCCGGCAGATATTTTAATGCCGGCATTGTTCCTTGCTATTTGAACCAGGTCTTTAAGACAGAAATCCTCTCCATTCAATACGATTTGATCTTTCATTTTTTTATCTCCTGATAAATTTCCCAACAAGTTTATACCTTGATCCCGGAGACACGATAATGCTGTAAGTTGCAACCATATCAAACGACCATGTGCGCCTTTTAAGGCAGAGACAGGGTTCATCCGGTTTAATTTTTAAAGATTTCAGGATTTCTTTTTTACAGGTCACAGCCTCAATAATATGTTCTGCTTCCTGAACCGGCGCCACATCCAGAAGATATTCGCTGGGCGTAATCTTATAAAAATCCTGCTCCAGATAAAAGGGAGCTACCTTCGGGTTGATAAACCTTTCTGAATACTGGACCGGGACATCCCTGTCCCTGTGTACAATAACGGAATGGAAAATCGCATCACCCGGTTTAAGATTCATTTTTTGTGCAATTTTACTTGTAAGCTCTTCTTTTCTTAAAACAAGGACTTCGGACGAATGCACCCCGCCCCAGTCTGAAATTTCTTTTGCAATGCTTTTGATCTCAAGAAGGGCTGCATCGGGTTTGGGCCTTGCCACAAAAGTACCGACTCCCTGGACCCTTATAATCCTGCCTTCTTCCGTAAGCTCTTTCAAAGCGCGGTTGGCTGTCATTCTCGATGCATTAAAGCTTTGAGCAAGCTTGGTTTCAGAAGGCACCCTGTCGTCCGGTTTTAATTTTCCCGATTCAATATCCCTGACAACACTTTTTTTAATTTTTCCATATAAGGCAAATGGTTGTTCTGGTCTGGCCATTTATTTCCCTGTCCGTTTATTAATATTAAAAATTGCTTGACATCATATCTATACTTGTATAGACAAGTAGTATCGAATCTAAAAACAAATGTCAACCATATCGGGAGGAAAATTATGAATAATAAAGAAAAACTTTTAAAAAAGCTTAATATAGGATGCGGCGTTGCCCGCCCTGTCAGAGCACCCAGGGGGACTGAACTCCACTGCAAGGGGTGGTACCAGGAAGCAGCCTTGCGAATGCTGTGCAACAACCTTGACCCTGATAATGGTGAAAATCCGGACGAATTGATTGTTTACGGCGGCCTTGGCAAAGCTGCAAGAAACTGGAAATGCTTTGATGCCATAATAAGAACCCTGCTGGACCTTGAAAATGATGAGACTATGCTGGTACAGTCAGGAAAACCTGTTGGTGTCTTAAAAACCCATGAAAGCGCTCCCAGGGTTCTCATTGCCAATGCCAACATTGTCCCCCAATGGGCCAACTGGGATTATTTCCATGAGCTGGATAAAAAGGGGCTTATCATGTACGGCCAGATGACGGCCGGGTCCTGGATATATATAGGAACCCAGGGAATTCTCCAGGGCACCTACGAGACATTTGCATCTTTAGGCCAGAAACACTACAAGTCTGATTTGACAGGAAAAATCGTTGTAACAGCAGGACTTGGCGGGATGGGTGGAGCCCAGCCCCTTTCGGTTACCATGGCAAACGGGGTTGCCATTATTATCGAAATTGATAAAAATCGCATCAAAAAAAGGCTTGAAAAACGATACCTGGATATTGAAGCAACAAGCCTTGATGATGCCATTGCAAAGGCCAGGGAGGCTTCAAAGGCCAAGAAACCTCTTTCCATCGGGCTTTGTGCAAACATAGTGGATATATTGCCGGCAATGATGCAAAAGGGGTTTATTCCGGATGTCATAACCGACCAGACCAGTGCCCATGATGAGCTTAACGGGTATTTCCCCCGGGGACTGTCCTTTGAAGATGCATTAAGCCTTAGAAAGACCGACCCTGGAAAATATAAAGACATGGCACTGAACTCCATGGCCGACCATGTAAGGGCCATCCTTGAAATGAAAGACAAAGGTGCTGTTGCTTTTGATTATGGCAATAATTTAAGAGCCCAGGCCATGAAACGCGGTGTTGACAATGCCATGGATTATCCGGGATTTGTTCCGGCTTATATCAGGGAACTTTTCTGCCGCGGTGAAGGGCCTTTCAGATGGGCTGCCCTTTCCGGCGACCCGGAAGACATCAAGGTGACCGACCGGGAACTTCTCAAACTTTTCCCTGAAAAAACCAAAATGGTCAACTGGCTGAAAATGGCCGGAGAAAAAATTGAACATATGGGACTTCCCTCCCGGATATGCTGGCTGGGGTATGGTGAAAGGGAAAAGGCAGGTAAATTATTTAATGATCTTGTCAGGGACAAAAAGGTTAAAGCCCCTATTGTTATAGGCAGGGATCACCTGGACTGCGGTTCTGTTGCATCTCCATACAGGGAAACAGAAGCCATGAAAGACGGTTCTGATGCCGTGGGTGACTGGGCCTTGTTAAACTGTATGACAAGCGTGGCATCAGGTGCCACATGGGTATCATTTCATGACGGCGGCGGTGTCGGTATCGGTTATGCCCTGCATGCAGGCCAGGTCACTGTGGCAGACGGCACCCCGGAAGCGGAAAAACGCCTTATAGCCGTTCTTCGAAACGATCCTGGCACAGGTATTATCCGCCATGCAGATGCAGGGTATGACACTGCCGTTAATGTTGCCAATGAAAAAGGTGTCAAACTGCCCATGATCAATATGTATCAGGACCGGTAATAAGCTTTATTGATTTTAAATTTCAGGAAAACAACAGAACAATCCATCCATATGGAGCTTTAAAAAATGGTTACTAAAGTGCCGGATAAAATTGATACACTTTTTATCAATTGCAATATTGCCACCATGGCAGACAATGCCCTTTCAATTATTGAAAAGGCTGCCCTTGCCGTTAAAGGAAAAACCATATCCTGGGCCGGCAAAGAAAAAGACCTGCCCGGAAATTTTAAAACCAGGTGTCAAAAAATAATTGACTGCGATAATGGCTGGATACTTCCCGGATTTGTAGACTGCCACACCCATCTTGTCTGGGGGGGATCAAGATCCAATGAATTTGAAATGAGGCTCAATGGTGCATCCTATGAAAAAATCTCAAAAAAGGGCGGCGGCATTTTATCCACGGTCAAGGCGACCCGAAACGCTTCAAAAAATGAATTGTTCGCTCAAGCCTCAAAACGGGTGACTGCCTTGTTAAACCAGGGCGTCACAACCCTTGAAATCAAATCAGGCTACGGGCTCGACCTTGAAACAGAATTAAAAATCCTGGCTGTAATTAAAAACCTGGATGAAAATTTTCCCCTGGACATTAAAGCCACGTTTTTAGGTGCCCATGCCCTGCCCCCGGAATACCAGAATGACCAGGACGGGTATATCGACCTTGTCACCGAGACCATGATGCCAAAAGTTAAATCCCAGGGCATTGCCACGGCGGTTGATGTGTTTTGTGAACATATTGCCTTTACGCTTCCCCAGACAAGAAAAGTTTTTGAAAAGGCAAGGGATCTCAGGTTTAATATAAAGCTTCATGCAGAGCAGTTGTCTGATTCCAACGGGGCTTTTCTTGCCTCTGAATTCAATGCCATGTCATGTGACCATCTTGAATACCTGTCATTATCAGGTGCGGAAAAAATGGCACGGCACGGCGTAACTGCTGTGCTTTTGCCTGGTGCATTCTACTTTTTAAAAGAAACACAAAAACCGCCCGTGGAAACATTCAGGAACCTTAAAATACCCATGGCCGTATCAACCGACTTAAATCCAGGCTCAAGCCCGGTCCATTCAATGACCCTCATACTAAACATGGCCTGCATTCTATTCGGCATGACCTGTGAAGAAGCATTGCTTGGGGCAACTATCAATGGGGCCAGGGCCCTTGGCCTTGACCAGTCAAAAGGAAGCATTGAAACTGGCAAAGACGCCGACCTTGTGGTCTGGGACATTGATAAGCCTTCCGATCTTTGCTATTTTGCCGGTTTGACACTGGTTGATATGGTAATGATAAAGGGCGGAATAAACAAAAAAAATCCCTGAAACCAATCGTGAAAATATATTAAACCCAATTGATTGACAGCAAATCCCCTTTATATTAAACTGGTATTATCAATTTTTTTTAGCAGGTTATATTTATTCTTCCTTATTTTACAAAATAGTTCATCATGGGGAAAAAACATACTAAATACATTAATTTTTTTATTTTATGTTTATTATCAATAAGTTTTGCCTTTTCCCCGCATATCTCAAAGGCAGATGATTCTGATAACCGCATATTGGTGCATTTTCTTTTAAAAGACAGGCCGTATTCAATTACCGGGATTAAAACCGCGCCACATACCTATGTGTTCAATAAAGGGGCACTAAAAAAAATACATATCACAACCTTAAACTGGGCACCCTATATTGGCGAAAATATCTGTATGCAGGGCTGGGTGCAGCAACTGGCTGTTGCCCTCCTTGCCAGCCAGGGCTATGAAATCACGTCGAGTTTTCTGCCATGGGCCCGTACTATCATGATGGCGGAGACAGGGCATGCTGATATTTTATATCCTGAATATTTTATTGAACCTTCTGCGCCTTCTGATGTATATAAGGGTACCCGCCGAATCGAACATCTGGCTTTATCAAGAAAATTGCCTGGCGGGCTCATATCGTTTATGAAACGAAAAGGGGAAGACAGCCGGTTTAAAGGGAATCTTTTCAAACTCAAAAATGAAAAAATAGGTGCTGTCCGGGGCTACCAGAACACACCTGAATTTGATGCATTGATGGATATTGGTTTCTTTGATATCAGCCTTGCGGTTGATGACCTTATGAACGTAAAAAAGCTTATAAAAAAAAGAATCAATTTAATAATCGGTGATCCTGCCGTTATAAGGTTCAGTGTCAGCGCTTCAACGCTTTCTAAAAGCACTAAATCCAGAATATTCGAGAACATTGAAGCAGTTCGACCGGCACTTCAGTATAATTACCTTTATTTTGCCGTATCCAGCTGGCTTAATTTATAAAAAGCTCTTTAATTCATGGTTTTGGGCTTGACATCCCTTTAAGATTAATACTACACAGTGGTATTAAAAATTTAACCTGTACCTCTTTTTTTTGGATAGCTATTTTGCATTGAGCATTGTATTAGTTTCTGGATTCAAGGAAAGGAACCATGTTTAAAGGCGTGATCGAAAAAATTGGATTTACAAAAATGCTTGTTTTCATATTAAGCATTTTTTTCTTTTTTAGTATTATTTCAACCCTGCTTCTTTATAAAAACCTTTATACGCCTTTAGGGCCGCATTTTGCAGCTGCCCATATGATTGTCACCGAATTACAGGACAGCCTGTTACTCAGAACCGTTGCCATCAACATTATTTTCTATTTAATAAGTGCAACAGGGGTACTGCTTCTTGGAGTTTTATATTCCCACAGGATCGCAGGCCCTTTCATCAAGGTAACCCGGTTTGCCGAATTGATAGGAAAAGGCAGATTCGACCAGAGAATACATTTCAGAAAAAAAGATGCCATACATTCACTTTCTGCTGCTTTAAATGAAATGGCCAAAACCTATGAAGGCCGGTGCAATAAACTTTCATCCAATCTGGATGAGCTTGGCCAAAGACTGAATTCCCTGAAATCGCCATACGATAATCGTGAACAAAGAGATGAAAATATAAAAAAGATACTGGAACTTGATAAAGTAATATCCGAGGACTACAGAGAACTGATACTATGAGAGATATCAGGATTATCCTATGTTTGGCTTTAATCGGGGTGGCATTCAAGGTATATGGCAGTCTGGGCAAGGCACACGATTTTCAAAAAAATGAGTGTATCATGTGTCATGTGGATGTTGAAAAAGACTCAACAGATCTCAAATCCATTACAGCATCGGTTTGTGAAAAATGCCACAATGACAAGAAACAGTCATTATCCCATCCCATAGGGGTTATACCTAAAAAAACCATACCGGCTGATATGCCCCTGGCAGAGGGACGGCTAAGCTGCATAACCTGCCATTTTGTGCATCCTTTTTCAATTAATAACAGATTCACCCGGTATCTTCTCAGGCGGCCGGGAAGAGGTATTATTTTTTGCAGTACCTGCCATAAAATCGATAAAAAAGGACATATCGTTTTTGAAAAAATCCACACCGGTTCTTTTAAAGTTACAAATCCAAGAGGGACTCTGGATGATTATACGCTTCAGTGTATTGAGTGCCATGACAGGTTTATGGACAAGTCATCGTACAAAAGCGGCATAGGAAACTGGAAACATTTTTCCCTTAAGTTGAATCACCCGGTGGGCATCTTGTTTAAAACAATTGCCTTAAAAAAACCAAAGGAATTCAACCCTCCGGACTCCCTTCCGAAAGAAATAAGGCTTTTTAACGGGAAAATAGGATGCGGGACATGTCACAATGCCTATTCAAAAGAAAAATATATGCTTGTGACCAATAATTTCAAGAGCAAATTATGCCTGCAATGCCATATTAAATAGGATCACTGCCATGAGCTATAAAAAAAGACAAAAGTATATTGTCCAACCCAAATTCCAGTTCAAATTTGCACTGGCTTTTATAATAGCCGCCTTGATAGGCAGTATTTCTTCAACTGCCCTTTTTAACTATTTTGCCATGATAAAACTTGAGCAGCTTCAATGGAGTGTGCATATAAGCACTCAATCTACAGGGGAAGTGCTGAAGCTTATTTTTATTTACATTAACCTTTTCAGCCTGGTTTTTGTATCGATCCTGTTTGGCATAACCGGTTTCAGGATGTTAAAAAAGATAAACGGCCCTGTATACAGGTTGATTAAGTGCCTTGAATTAATTAAAAACGGGGATTTGTCTAAACCGGTTGTTCTAAGGCAGAAAGATGAATTCACCAATGTTGCAAAAAGCCTGGATGACATGAGAGAACAGATCAGAAGACGGTTCATTGAATCAAAAAAGCAATATGAAAATATTTCACAGGCGGCAAAGGCTATTGAAAAAGAGCTAATAAATGGGAAAAAGGTGGAAAAAAAGGTGGAAAAAGCAACTTTTATGATTGAACAATTGAAAAAGGGAAATCAAAATCATTAACCTTTTTTTATCCGGACCTATATGAAAAAAAACTTTCAAAGAATTGCAGAGTTTATTCGAGGGTTCAAAGGCAGGCCCTTAATCAACGCTGCAATTGCCCTTATGCAGGTGGCAGTAATTATATTAGTGGGATATTATTTTTTCAAATCCACTGAAAAGGCAACCGATGCCGCATTTAACCTGCAGCAGCATGTGCTGGCATCTGAAATTGCAGGGGACATTGAACAATATTTTCAAAATCTTTCAGGTATGCTCAATACCATGAGCCAGATTCCGTTTATTAATGAATTTAATGAAAATAAAACAAGACAGATGCTGGCTTTAAAATTTAAGACTCTCAAAGGCCTTGGTATAAACGATATCGCTGTAATGGATTCAAAAGGAATTATCAGATACTCCTTAAATGCAAGAGAGCTTGAGGGTAAGGATTTTTCCTGGAGAAAGTACTATCAAAAAGCCAAAACCATGGCTGACTGGGATCATTACATTATTCAATTTATTGAGTTTAAGGGTGCCAATGCAGGCGAAAAAGGCATTTTAATCGCAGTTCCCATGATCGCAAAAGAGAAATCCGCTAATTTTTATAATTCTGAGAATGGTTTTAATGGTTTGTTAATTTGCACTTTTAAACTGGATACCTTAATTCAAAAATTTTTAGCGCCCCACAGGTCAACGAAAAACGGGCATATTTTTCTAATTGACAATGAGTATACTTCCCTTTTTAATTGTGACAAGCGCTTTTTCGGAAACAATTTATTTAAAGAAGCTGAAGGCTTTCCCATGTTTCAGGAAACATTGAAAAGAATGTCTGCGGGAAAGTCAGGGTCAAGGGCATATTCTTTTTTCAAGTTTGATGAAAACAAAAAACAATTCAACAATGAGATTGAAGACCAGCTGATCTCATATGCACCTATTATCCTGGAAAATACTATATGGTCAATCGGAGTATGGGCTCCTAAAAAAAATGCTGAATCTAATATAGGCTCGGTGTATGCAAGAACATTCTTACTGATTTTGCTGGTTGTTTTTATCATCCTGCTCGGACCTGCATATTCCCTGATATCTTTTTTTTACTATAGCCAGGATCTGGAAAAAGAAGTTGATACCAAAACCATTGAATTTAAACGGTCCCACCAGAGGCTTTTAACAATATTGAATAATCTTGATTCAGCCGTTTATGTTTCCGACATGGATTCATATAAGCTGTTATTTGTGAATAAATATCTTAGTGATATTTATGGAAATGTTATAGGAAAAGTCTGCTGGCAGGTCCTGCAGGAAAATCAGACCGGCCCGTGCAATTTTTGTACAAATGCCTATTTGACAGACAAAAACGGCAAACCTTCCGGGGTAAAAATCCGGGAATCAAAAAATGCAAGCAATGGCAAATGCTATGAAATACGGGATCAAGCCATATCCTGGGTGGACAATCGTATTGTCAGGCTTGAAATTGCGACAGATATTTCTGATCGTAAGGCTGCTGAAGAAAATTTGCAGCGTGCAAACCGGGAAATGGAAAAATTCTGTCATGTTCTAAAGCAGATCAGTGGCCAGAAGACCCTGGATGGTGTGGCCTTATTTTTAATCAGCGAACTTGCATCAATGATCAAAAACAAGTGTATAAGAATCTTTGTTTTTAACAGTGACTACACAAAACTTTATATTTTTTCAGAAAAAGGGGCAAGGCTTGAAAAAAATAAGGAAACTACCCGGACTATCCTAAGGACAATTAAAGATATGAAAGGCATTACAACATCCCATGCCAAAAAGGTTCTTCCTCCTCTTGTACCGGATACTTTCCCGTACAAGGGGAAACAGACCATTATTCCAATGCTGGAAGACAATCAGCTTGACGGAGCTTTTGTAATGATGTGCCCTATGGACTGCCAGTGCGATGAGGTTGCATTAAACATGATTTCTCTTATACTTGAACAGGCATCAGGCACGATCAAGCGGGCTGTGCTGCATGAAGAAGAATTGGCCGGGCTGCAATCCCGTCTTTTATCATCAAATGGATTCCATGGCATGATCGGCGTTGATTCCAAAATGCAGATAATTTATAAGCTTATCAATGATATTGCCCCCACAGATGCGACTGTTTTGATCCAGGGTGACAGCGGCACAGGTAAAGAGATGGTGGCTGGCGCCATTCACAAACAAAGCTTAAGAAAAGACAACCCTTTTATCGTGATTAATTGCGCGGCTTACCCTGAAACTCTTTTGGAGAGTGAGCTTTTCGGCCATGAAAAAGGTGCCTTCACAGGGGCGGCACGGTTAAAAGCGGGTCGTTTTGAACAAGCTGACGGGGGAACTGTATTCTTAGATGAAATAAGTGAAATTTCCCCATCAGCCCAGATTAAATTGCTAAGGGTTCTCCAGACAAGGCAATTTGAGAGGCTGGGCGGTGAAAAGACCCTGTCGATTGATATCCGCATACTGGCCGCCACCAATAAAAATCTTGTTGATGAGGTTAAAAAAGGTAACTTCCGTGAGGATCTTTTTTACAGGCTTAATGTAATTCCCATAAGGTTGCCGTCGCTCAAGGACCGGCCAAAAGATATTTCAATTCTGGCAAGATACTTTCAAAAGAAATTTGCATCGGCTATTGGTGAAAAAATGAAAGAATTCAGCACTGATGCGATGAGGGCTCTTCTTGATTACGGCTGGCCCGGGAATGTAAGGGAACTTGAAAACAGTATCGAGCATGCTGTCGTTCTTGCAAAAGGCGAACGGATCAAGCCGTCTCACCTGCCCGCATATATCTGTGCCCCAAGGATTCAAGGCCATGACAAGTCAAAAGGGGCTATTGTTGAAAACGAAATAATAGTTTTAAGACAGGTTCTAAATGATTGCAAGTGGAACAAGCAACAGGCAGCCATAAGGCTTGGAATAAGCCGTTCAACATTGTATGGCAAGCTGAAAAAATATAAAATAAAAAAGCCGTAATATGCCGCCATTGTGTCTTACCCGCCCATTTCATGTATTTGAAAGACACTGATTTTATTGGCAAACATTTCCACAACAAAAAGCCTTTTCTTTTCATCGATAAAAAGGCCTACCGGGGTCTTGAATTTTTTAACCGATCCTGTGGATACATCACCTACGGCTGCATAAAATTCACCTGTTGATTGAAAAACCTGGATAACCCCAGTGTAACTGTCACTGACAAAGACATGATTTTTATTATCAAGTGCAACTCCTTTTGGCCTGAAAAACTGACCCTTTTCCACCCCCCATCCACCGATGCCTGTAACAAAAAGGCCATCAGGGTTAAGAACCTGAACTCTTGTATTGATCACATCGACAATATATAAATACTTATCCGTGTCAAGGGAGAGCAAAAAAGGATATCTGAACTCCTGTTTTCCAGTACCGGGTTTTCCAAAAGATTTCAGCAAAGTGAAAGTTGTCAGGTCATAAACCAGAATCTTGTGGTTGTCATTGTCAACCACATAAATTCTGTTCCGTGTTTCATCAACTGCAACATCAGTCGGATCGGCAGGTTTCCGGGTTTTGGAATTTATCTTTATTTTTGACAGGAAAGCCCCTTTTGAATTAAATATCTGAATCCTGTGATTTCCTGAATCAGCAATATATATCCTGTCTTTCCCATCCATGCCAATTCCAAGGGGAAATAAAAATTCACCGTTTTCTTTCCCTTTTCTACCAAAGGATGAAATAAATTTACCATTATTATTAAAAATTTGAATCTTATTATTTACACCGTCAACAACATAGATTAACCCTTTGGATGATACTGCGACCTCACTTGGCTTATTAAACCCATGCCTGATTTCAAAAAGTTTTGTTACCCCTAATAAATTGATCCCGTACGCACTTGGTGCAGACAATATCAAAAAAATAATAAAACTGCAGATAAATCGAATCATTGTTGATTTTTATCGTCTCCAAACCCGGGGTTCAGCAGCCTTGGCATATAAAAGCTGGAATATTTTTTTATCATACCAATCACTTCCGTACCAAGAAAAGCATTAACTCTTTTCCTTGAATAGCCTAATTCTTCAAAAGGCAGGAGAGGAGATTTTTTCTGGTGACAGTCCTCACATGAATAAGGCTGTTTGCTGATTAAATTATGAATAATTTTCTTAGCCTTTGTTTTTTGCAATTCTGTTAACATCGGTTCATTCTTTTTAAACTCCGCGGCAAAATCCATCCGTTCCTGATTATCAATCCTTTGAAGCGATCCGTTCTTTCTCTCAAACGGAATAATTTTGGCTTTATAAATTCCTGCTGGAACACCTTCTTTAACAGGACTTGGTACAATCTTGCCACTTGTGCAATCATACCATTTATAAACATTTGTCCTATCTTCTTTTTTGAACTTGGCATGGCAGGTCTGGCAGGCAATAAAAGAAGCATGCATATTTGCAAACGCTCTGATCTGCTTAATCTTGTCATGGGGGATATCACCATGGCATGTGATACAATAGGACCTTTTATCAGGAGTTATTTCATAATCAATAAGATGGAAATGCCCTTTAATTCTCTTAACGTCAAAAATCTTGTAACCAAGGTAGTGCTTAACCCTTTCACCGCTGTCGAGAACCAGATCCTTGAAATCTTCTTTTTTTGGCAAACTCTTTTTCAGATCTGTCCCGTCGGAGATTTGTTCAAATTCTTTTCTGTCTTTATATTCCTTCACCATCCGCCCGAAAGTCAGTTGCCAAATGATAAATATAAGAAATATTGTGACTGCCATGGTTGCTATAATATAGAGTTTGGTCAGGACGGTTTTCATCATACTGCATCCTTTTCTGCTTCATGTTCATTACTTTTATAGCCAAGTGGGGGAAGTATTTCATCTTCATATCCTTCCTTTGTCATCAGCTCAACATAATATTCATAGTGTTCTTCCACCATGAGTTCTTCAGAAAGATATCCTGTTAAAAAAACAGTTCCCATGGGAAATACGGAAGTGGAGTAATGGACATTATACCAATGCCAGATAAACAAAAACAAAGCTGCCAGAAGGGCCTCATCACTATGAGCGATCAAGGCGTAATTAATGACTATGCCCGGCAAAATTTTTGAGACCAGGTTTTCGTTCCACATGATAAGACCGGTCACACCAATAATGAAAATTCCCCAGAAAGGTGCCCAGTAATCAAATTTTTCTTTCCAGGTAAACCTGGCTCCGTGAGGATGCTCACCCGTCAAGAAAAATAAATATCTAAGCAGGTCAAAAATATCCTTTGCATCTTTCAGGTTGGGGAGGAGAGGTTGATTTATCAATAATTTGAACAATGCTCCAGTACTTAGTTCCTGTTTTCTTTTCAAAGGCACGATTTGCCCCTTGTAGATAATCGTGGTCATATATATGACATGATAAGCAAATAGAATCAGCAGAATAGTACCGGCAATCCTGTGAATGACAGGCGCAAGTGTGATCCCTCCCACAAGATTATACACATAGGCTGCCCAGAAAGCGTCATGGAATTTCAAGGGCATGCCGGTTAAAACAAGGGTTATTACTGTTGTAGCAAGCAGGGCGTGTTGTATCCGCTGGTTAACTGTAAATCTAAAAAAATATTTTTTGCCGTTGGCTATTCTAATTTGTCTCTTCATTTATCTATTTCCTCCTCCGGGACAGTCCTGGTAGTAATCGACGAAGCAAATCCAGCAACATGATCCCTAAAAGAGGCAGAAGCGTGCCACCGGTTAAAACAATGAAAGCAGATTGAAAATAGTATTGTTTAGGGCTCCGTTTTTTATTGAATTCTGCATGCACCTCAAACTGGGCAAGTTTTGGCGATGCATTTGTATGACATTCCACATTTGAGCAGGTATTATATTTATTATTTTCATGCGTGGGCGCCAATGAATTTTTTTTACTTAGCATCTGGTGAACAGATTCTCCCCTGTTAACATGGCAGTCAAGGCAGTCAGGAATTCTTTCGTCCAGAAATTCGGCAGCCTTGCCGTGGAAACTGTCCTTATATGTCTCAACAGCCTTGATTGATAAATTATGTCTTTTCACAAGTTTTATATCGTCGTGGCACCTGACGCATACTTCAGTTATATTTTTCGGATTCCTGCTTCTATGCAGCCGTGTGGTCACATGGTTATAAAAGCGGTAGATAAAATCATCTTTTTTATGACAGACCCTGCAACGCCCCAGAGCCTGCTCTGAAATACCAGGCGTCACCCTTTTATTAAAGGACACCGGCCGGTATAAAGGATTATCATGACAATCTTTGCAATAAGGCCTGTCTTCCGGAAATTTTTTCAGCTGGCCGGTTTTGTCGAATTTGCCGTGTACGCTTTTTGCAAGGAAATCAGCGACATCTTTATGGGAAAATTTTTTTTCACTGGTAGGCTCTATAATATGGCATTGAGTTAAGCAATCAACCTTTTTGGCCGGGTCATGGGGTATCTTCTTGATATCGGTATGACACCCTTCACATTTTACTTTCGCATGCATGCTTATATTAAAAGCAGACTCATTTACATAAAGAAGCCTCAAAATTCCTTTGTCTCCTTCAACCCGGCTTAACCCCGGATATTTATGGCATAACAGGCAATTGCCTACATCAGAAGCGATTGAGAACTTTGGGTTACTCAGGATAAAGCATAATACAGATGTGCTTATTACAAGAATTGTTTTGAAAACCTTCTTTTGTGTCATCGACTCCCTCTTTATTTGATTAAATTAATAAGTATTTCTTTAATTCCTGTGACGGGTAAATTCATCATAACTCCACCCATTATGATTTCTGTTATGGCATCTTAAAGAGCATTGCCCTTTGAACTTTCCCAGGTCCTTGAAATATCTGGACCCATGCATGCTGGTTTGAACGATTGCAATATCGAAATTTATCAGATGAGTATTATTCGTGCTGTTTCCCTGGGAACTGCTGATCCCGTGGGGATCATGGCAGGCAGAACAGGGAGCCCGGCTCATAAGATGCCTCTTATGCGGGAAGCCACTCTGATCGCTCAAAAGGCTGGACCTGCTGTGACATTTATAGCACAGGTCATACTCAGAAGGACTTTCCGTGGTATAATCATCTGTATTGTATTTTTTTTGAAGCAGGTATTTAAAACTTGAACCGTGGGGTCCTTTGGGGCCGGTTGTCTCATCATTGTTGTGACAATCCGTACAGGATATGATGCTGTTTTCTGAAAGACCGGGCAGGAGGCTTGGAACATCAGTATTTCTTCCAACCGACTGAACAGGGTGAAATGAAGGGTTGCCAGGATTAAATTCCAGACGTGTATTAAGCTGTCCGATTTGCCGGGTAATGGGGAAAGATGAGATTACATTGTTGTCACCATGACATTTAAAACATATTGAGTATAGATTTTGAACTCCGGTAACCTCCTGGCCATTGGAGTCTATTCCCGAAACCCCTTTATTGGCCCCTGATATTAAAGGCGGACCAGGAGACGGACTGTTATCAGCCTGATGGGGATTATGACAGTCCACACACTCAACATGTTTTGGAACTGTACCTGATACAAAGCTTTCTGCTGCATCATGCTTGTTCGTATAGTCCTGTACAGGATGCTTATATTGCTTTGTAAATTGAATTTCTATATTTTGGGATGCTACATTTCCATTATGGCATACAAGACAATTGTCTTCTTCAAAAGCATAGTGTAAAAGTCTTTCTTTTGATCCTGCCAAGTGAGAGGTATGACAGTTGCTACAGCCATTTTCAGCAACCGTGGAATAATCAGTATCAGGCCATGGATCTGTTCCCTGGCTGTTCCACTGGGCACTGGAAACAGAATGGGAGCTTGTTGTCCAGCCGGTCCGGGAGTGACAGGCAGTACACAGGCCGGAATACTGGTTTGACACGACCAGGAACTTTTTAAAAGTATCATTATGGGGATTATGGCAGGCTGTACACTGGAGCATGTTATCTTTATCAAGCTTTATTTTCGGGGGTAGTGTTGAAGGCCATTCAAGTTCCCCGTTTGCAAGGGCCAGGCTTGTATCATAAACAAATGAGACAGGGTGGTCATCAGACAGATCCGTGCCCAGGTTTGAATCTCCGGGCGGCATGAACCGGATCCCACCGGCAAAAAGGACCTCATCCGGTCTGGAGACAAGCCCGCCAAGGGCTATTGTGCCGTCATGGCAGCTTAAACACTGTCGTGATGCGCCTGTGGGTTGTCCGGGTGTTACATGGAGGGTCGAACTTGTATAAGGCGTGTATGTCGTTGTCTGGGCCTTATGGTTCCAGAGAAAAGGGATATCTGTCCTCCCGCCATGGGGGACATGACAGAATATGCAGATTTCATCTTCTGAAGCAGCTTTGTTACTGCCGGGTCCGGTTACAGACAAATTATGCTTGGTAAATTGTATTGTCCCCGGGAATGCATTGGAATAAGATATTGCAATCATAAGAAAGCCGGTCAAAATATATATAGAAATAGACTTACTCATCACTATCTTCTGCCTTTTTTGGTTTTGTTTTCAGATATTGAAAGATCTGTATCCGTTTGTTGTAGGAGTCAGCAACATAGATCCTGTCATTTTTATCTATAAAAATACCGGTTGGCAGCCAGAATTCCCCAGGTTTGTTTCCATGGCTGCCAAATGCCATTAAAAGCCTGTTTTGTTGATCAAATATCTGAACATTGTCAAAAAGGTTGTCCACGACATAGATATTGCCTTCACTGTCGGAAGCAACTCCTTTAGGTCTTGTAAAATAGCCCGGATTATCTCCGGCACTGCCGAATGCCCTTTGGAAAGTTCCATTGGATGAAAAGATCTGGATCCTGAAATTAAGTGAATCGGAAATTATAATGGTTCCGTCTTTTCTTGTAAAAATGTTGGTGGGATAGTGAAGTTTCCCGCTTCCGGTCCCGTTCCTTCCGAAAATACCCTTTAAGCCCAGTGTATCCAGGCTGTACCTGAAAACATTAGAACTTAATGTGTCTACGACAAGCAGTTCGGATGTTTTTTCATTTATTGCGATGCCGGTTGGCCTTTCAAAAACGCCTTTGCCGATTTCTCCGGTATATTTTTTGCCGTTGTTGTTAAAAATTTTGACAACACCCTGTTGTGAATCGGTGACAAAAATTCTTCCTTTTTTATTATCTATGGCAAGATCAATGGGTAATGAAAATTTTGTTTTGCTCTTTGGAAATGCATAATATTCCTTTTGCTTACCATTAAATACGTGCACGATTTTAAGATAAGTATCCACAACGTAAAGATTGCCGTTTGAATCGGTTTCCACACCATAGGGGGACACAATGGAATGAATTGTTTTCCCGGCAATATAATCAATAAATCTTTTTAGCAGTCCCGGTTTAATTTTAAAATCAAGGGGATTTGAGACAGAATTTATAAATTTTATCCTTGCTGTCTCGGGCGGTTCTGGCCAGACGATTAAAGGAGGGGCAGGCGCCTTGTATGCCTTAACTTGAGAAAAATCTTTGTGGCAGGCAATAACTGATAAAAAAAGCAGGATCAGAGCCGGTGCAAAAAAGAACAGCTTTTTTTTATTTCTGCAAATTATTACCATAGTCTCCTGGATATTTGAAAACTTATATAGTTAAACTCTCGAGATTCATCGAAAGTCCTTTCTTTTTCATTGATAAACATGTATTTGATACGGCCGCTCCAGATCCCGTAATACAAATTGAGACTCACGGAAACACCATGATCCAGTGAGTCCACAGAAGCTCCTGAAACACTGTTCCTGAAGCCTTCAATACTGAACTTCCACGATCTTGCCGGTGCATAATCAATTTGTGTTTTTATTGAATAAAAAGTTTCATTTTCACTGGTTTCCTTAAATCTGGTTTCACCATAGTTTGCAGACAACATGGAAAAAAGCCTTCTCGAGGGCATATATGATAATGTTTCTTCAACAACCCATCTTGTATTGGAACCGCCTGAATTTTTATATGAATCCTGATAAGAGAGTCTTGCCCTGGACCATTTTAAATCCCAGGTTACTTCTCCTGTATGGACTATGTTATTATCCAGGTTATCAGGAGCAACACCGCCGTTATAGATCTGTTTGGATTGATAGTACCGGTAAAGAAAGGATAAAGATTGAAAAGGAATATAAGTGAACCCGTATGACTGGCTGAAAATAGCATCATCAAAGGCGGACGGGTTTTTATACCGGTAGCTTACCAGGACATTTTCACCATCGGTGATGGCCCCCAGCGGGGTGCGGCTTATCCTCAAAAAAGGGGACAGTTCTGTGATGGTATAGTCAATATTTTCTATATATATAGCTGTGTTAGCCGCATTGGTTACAACAACAGAGCCGGTATCAATATTTTTCTGATTCAGAAAGACCAGTTCAGTTGTGTTTAATATATGTGGCTCATTTATGGATTGCATGTATTCATCTGTAACATCCCTGTATCTTAGCTTATAGTTATTATCTGAGTTTAAGCGGAATGTACCTATGGATGTTCCCTGTTTAAAATCAAAACCAATTCCGCCCCCGTAAATCTGTTCACTTCCTCCCTGGTATTCGCTGTCAGATGCCTCGCTGGTAATATTCGTACTCAGATTATTTAAAATATCATAGGATAATCCGGCTCCTAAAGATTTTGTTTCACTGTCAAAAGAACCTGATTTATTTTTGGTATAATGTGCATAATAATGCGATTCCAGTGACTTGGTATGTTCCCAGGAAAGATTTTGATTAAACGTAATTCCCGAAGTGTTTATAAATGTACTTTCCGTCCGCCTGTAACTTAAAGATGAGAAAAGGTTTCTTCTTTTATCTTCTGAAAAATCCCACTGGTTTTGAAGTTCATAGTCCATGGTCTCAATATCTGTAACAAAACTATTGGTATTCTGGGTCTTGTCGACAAAGGAAGCATTAAATTCGGTCCTGTTATTTTCTCTGGGCAGTTTCATATTCAGCCTGACCTCATCACCAGAATTGCTTGAGCTGTAAAAACCGGTCTGCCTGCTGTCATTATGGACATAACCGAGTGATGTCGGAATCATCATATATTTTAATAACAAGTTGGTGCCATAGGTTTTTGTCCGGGAGTTTGACTTTTGTGCAAAGGAGCTTGTTGTTTCAGTATCCTGTTTCCTGGCAAAAAGCCGCAGTGTATACGGTTTGAATTGAAAAACAGAGGCATCGAAATTATAACCTAACATAGAGGTATCTATCTTGCTTGATTTTGATACTGTATCGGCAGAGTGATCTTCGGCTGTCTGGCTCCATTCCGGTTCCAGCCCAAGTTTAAAACTTAAAAGGGCCGGATGATAAACCCAGCCTTCCGTTTCAATATTAAACCGCTCGGTGAAATCATTTGTTATATCTTCAGAGTTGATATCTTTGCCTTTCCTTGTTTCCTGAGTGTATTCATACAAGAGTTCAAGAGCAAGTTTCGGCCTGTCTAAATGAAAAAAATTTTCAGCATTCGCAGGTTGAGAAACACAAATGAAAAAAACAACGATGAATAATAGTATATATGCCATGGCCTTTTGCATGCATTTAGTTTTGAATAAACGATTAAATCTATTGAATCGTTAATCACCTCCCCCGGATATGGATTTGCCTATCCAGTCCCCAAAGCCATAAACATTTATTTTATCTTTTCCAAATGTGTTGAGAACATATAAAATATACTTTAGCTTAAAATCCTTGTCCGCATACTTGTTGAAGTATTCCACATTTTCATAGTCAATATGAATTCCTGCCGGCAGATACATACTTCCCGGGGCCGAACCTGATCCGCCAAAGAAAAAAAGAAGTTTGCCGGTTTTATTATCAAAAATCTGGACATTTTCAAATGCCGCGTCTACCACATAAAGATGTCCTTCCCGGTCTATGTCCACACCTTTGGGCCTTGCAAAAGATCCCAGCGTATCACCTATCTGTCCGAAAGTCCTGACATGCCTGCCTAGAGCATCTATTTTCTGGATTCTGTAATTAAAGGCATCATTTACATAAATATTGCCTTTCCGGTCGGCAATGACATGGGTAGGTTTATAAAATTCGCCTTCTTTGACCCCAATTTTCCCGATGGTCTTTATTAATTTTCCGGTCAGCTTATTTAAAACAAAAATTTTATTTTTTTTCATGTCAGCGACATAGAGATTATTTTCAAAGACAGCGACATCAACCGGTTTTTCAAACATATCCTTATCACCATAGGCTTTCAGGAATCTGTTATCAGGGCCAAAGGCAATAACCTGCTTTCTTTTCATGTCTGCAATATATTTGGTTTCATCTTTTGAAATCCAGATGCCTGAAGGGTCATTTAAAGCACCTAATCGTTGATCCCTGAGATAATCAATCTTTTTATTGATCAAGTCTATGATAATAAGCTTATTAAATGATTTATCCAGAACAAAGAGCTTACCCTTGGAAGAACCGATATCATAAGGTTTTTCCAGGCGCTTGATTGATACTTCCTTTCCAAGCAGAAACTCTTTAAAATCACTCTTTGCCTTCCCAAGATCATCCTCACTTGAAATACTTGTCAAAAACTGGAGTTTCGGCTGTTGCGGGAGAGGGGGATAAAAAATGACCTCCTGTTCCATCTTTTTTACTACAGGTGCGGCACACCCAACCAAAAAGAAAATAAGAGCTAATAAGACAAATTTTATTTGTGCCTTTTTCATTAAATGACCATACTCCTTCTCAATCTAAAAGAATAACTTAAAACCGATTTTACAAAAAAGTTCGGTTACCTGTTATGGCAGGTAAGGCAAAGTGCCGACCCATTATTTGACATACGTAAAAGTTTCTCATTTGGCGGCCCGTTATTATGGGGGTCATGGCATGAAGAACATTCTATCTTTGCCGGTCCCCCTGCATATTTGTAAAACGGCAGAACAAATTTTGAAGGGTCCTCCCCAATCTGGTCATGGCAATTTGTACATTGGGGGCCGAATCCAACAATTGTCTGGTGGGTCCATGAAACGCTTATTGGATGGTCATTTGAAAGATCAGTGCCGATGTTTGCTTCGCCGGAAATAAAAGTACTCCCGGTTTGATCACCAAAAGAATCTACGGCCAGGGTTCCATCATGGCATGACAGGCAAAGTTTGCTTATCCCAAGCGGCTGTACCGTAGTTTCATCCATAGTGGGACTGGTATATAGTGTATAGGTTGCAGTTGTCACTTTATGATTCCATAAAGGAGCTGCTGCAATCGTTTGACTGGCATTATGAGGAGTGTGGCAAACCGTGCAGATCCGGCCGGCTGACCAGCCCTGCGTGGAAAAATCATGTACACTCCCTGTTATTCCAGCAAATGAGCTGGTTGTGGCAAAAATCAAGGAAACAATTGCCACAACCATGCATTTATTTATCAGATGAATATAATATGACAATATCTTTATCTCCATCTCCTGAATCCGTTTAATAACGCTTATGCTGCGGTCAAGGCATATAAACCACATTTGACCTTTATGCAGTTATGCAGTTTTTATGCCTTGATATTTAACAATATGCCTTCATGCTATTTATCATGGCAGGTCATACAGAGGGCTGAACCGGTATTATCGATTCTTAACAAGTGTCCGGCACCCGTTGGCCCACCGTTGTGGACATCGTGGCATGAAGCGCATTCAAGTTGATCAGAGCTAGTTCCAAAAAGAAGATCAGCTGAAATTGTGCCACCAAGTGCGGTGGTGTGGCCAGTGTCAGTTGGATTAAAAAGACCCCCATCCGCACTCGCCAAAGCAGTATCATATAGAAAAGAGATGGGATGATCATTGGAAAGGTCGGTCCCGACTAGCGCACCACGGTCGTTCGTCATCAACGTAGGCACACCGGTTTGGGTGCCATAAGCATCAATTGCAACGGTTCCGTCATGGCAGGAAAGGCAGAGCTTTGAAATACCGGCCGGCTGCCCCATGGTGGCATTAAGTGTGGTTGATGAATACGTTGTAAAAGATGCGGTTGTAACAGCATGATTCCAGAGGGGTGCGTCTGTGGCTGCACCGGCATTATGAGGAGTATGGCAGAAAACACAGATCTGTGTTTCACCTGAAATTTTCACGGGTCCACCGGTTGAAGTGAAATCATGTACACTGCCGCTTATCCCTGCCCACGCACTGGAACAAAACATTAAAATAGTTCCGGCAATTATTAAGAAGAGTAACTTTTTCATGGTTTTATTTTCCTTTCTTTTATTATGATTAATAAATTCATTTTTTATTACAGGTTACAATGTTCTCTTTAATGATCAATACTTTTTCTTAAACCACCTCCTTGCCTGAAAGATAAAAATTGCAGTTCTTTAATTTTATAGTTAAAGGAAGAGCAAATATTGTGCCACACCTTTGGGAAAGCTTGAAAAGCCATTTTTTTAAGTCCTTTTTGTAACAATGCCGGTATTTATTAAAAATAACTCTGGTCTGATTGTTTACACAATATCAGCAATAATCGTTTTATGCTTTTAAAACAATGTGTTATGAGTGTACAAAAATCGTACACAAAATAGCACAGGCATAACAGGCATACACTTTCAACACATGGCGGCATGGCCCTGCAACTAACCGGGTTTTATTTTTCTTATATTAAGCTTGTGAAAATATTTGAACCTGAACAATGAATCCAGGCCATGGCAGTCCTTACATATCTGTGTGGCGGCAGGGGGCCTTAAAAAACTGTTTAAGGCATTGCCTTCCAGGTTAATCCTGTTGCCTTTCAAGCTTGCCTGATAAGACCATTGATGTACATTATGGCATGAAGGGCAGAATATATCCCCCGTATTAACAGGTTTCCATGTTTTTGAAGAGAAAAGAGGGAAAAAACCGGGTTTGCCTTTAATATTACGGCCAATATTTTTAATAAGTTTGCCTAAGGGGTGGCTCGCGATTTGCGGTATTTTATTTTTTGCAGGACCATTTTTCGAATGGCAGGAATTGCAGGCCTTTTCATATATGTTAACACCATCCCCAAAATTTCGGGCCCAAAGCTTGAATTTATGGGTGCTGTTGTGAACCAGATGGCAAACACCGCAGGTTCCGGATTGTGCGGGTGTCTTATTCAGGATATTTTTAGAACCCGGGGATGAGAATACCAGATCATGGTCTGTATTGACAATGAGTCCTTTGCCAGGGTGGCAATTATCACAGAGCAAAGGAGAAGGAGAATTTTCCAGTCTTAAAAAATTATTTGAGGTGCCCTTGTGGGGATTATGGCATGTATAACATTTTAAGAGGCCCTTTTTTGACTTTTTTCCGATTTTGTCGAACAGGGGCAGGCTTGTGAGGATTCCCTTGTCGTAAACTGATATATTAACAGGGTGGGAGGCTCCTTTAAGCACCTTTTTTTTAGCGACCCCGTCTTTATTATGGCAGTCAAAGCAGACATTACCCCGGACAAGTTTTCCGGCCCAGAGAAAACTGTTGTTTGCATTATGGACCCAATGGCATGTTTTGCAGAGTATTGCGCTGTTTTTTCCTGAACCGGACAAATCATGTTTGGAATTGGTTATGGCAAACTTATCAGTATGACAGCTTTTACAGATCAGGGGCGGATTTTTTCTTAAAAAAGAGACTGTTTTTATTTTGTTGCGAATCCTGGGAGTATGCGGATCATGACAGGTATAGCAGCTTAAGTCCCCTTTTGCAGAGTATTTTCCGTTTTGATCAAAAAATGGCAGTCCTGCCCTCCTGTATTCATTAATATCATGTCTTTTTAAAGGGTGGGAAAAACCTTTATTTACTTTTTTATGTGCTATCCCATGTTTGTTATGGCAGCTTTTACATAATTGCCGGTTGCTTTTGCTATCTCTGGAATCGGTTTTTCTTGCCCAGAGAAAGCCTTTGTGTGATCCATGTATAAGGTGACAACTTCCACACAGCCCGGAATCAGCGGCAGTCTGGCCAAGAATATTTTTTGCCGATGGCGATGACTTTTTCAAATCATGTCTGGTACCTGCTATGGAAAATTTTTCAAAATGACATTCCTTGCATATTATGGGTGTTTTTTTCCTTAAAAAATACTTGTTTGGCATATTATGATTTGGTTTGGCCCGGATACCATGGGGGGCATGACAGGTTATGCAGACCATATCACCGTTGATATCCTCAACTCCAAACTTATTGAAAAGCGGAAGAGAAAACTTTTCACGATTGATATTTATTTTAGTAATACTGTTTTCTCTTTTCTTAAACGGATTTATTTTTAACGGGTGGGTCTTGCCGGACAGGTTAACTTTTGCGGCTACATTGCCTTTACTGTGGCAGGAAAGGCAAATCCTGGTCGTAATATCTTTTTTGCCGGAAAGTTTTCTTGCGGGCTTATGGGGCAGATGGCATGCTGAGCATAGCCCTGTTTCTTTTACTGTTTTACCCTGGAGGTTTTTTTCTCCAGGTGCTGTGTTGCCAAGGTTATGCTTTGTATACTTCACATATTGTTTATCAATGTGACAGGTAAGACAAAGCCCTGATTTTGCGTCATTTTCAATAATTAACAGGTTTTTTTTATGCTTATTTTTATGGACTTTGTGACATGTCCTGCAGACAATTTCCCCATTCTTATCAAGCCTTGCCCCCATTTTTATTAATCGCCCGGGGATCCTTGCCTTTACCGGCTTTATGTTAACAGCGTGGAAAGGCTTTCTTTCTCCTTCTTTTGAAATAAAATATTTATCAGGATGGCAACTAAGACAAAACCCGGATCTTGAAGGATTTTTTGATAAAAATGCTTCATATTTTGAACCATGGGCAGAATGGCAGATTTTACACGTAAGTTTTTGTCTTTTCCCCTGCCAGGATACCTTGATATTTTTTTTGTTATTTTTGCCTGCCAGGTTCAAAGGGTGGTTCCCCCTTTTTTTTCCCCCAGACATGTCAGGGTGGCACTGGATGCACATCTGTGCTTTGTCATTTGGACTTCTCATGAAAATGGATGTGTCAGTCCCGGGCCTGCTTGGAACACCATGGGCTGTATGGCATGTAGAACACTGCATTTTTCCATTTTCATCCAGGGGAAATATTTTGGGTATTTTCATGGCAGGGGGCGGTGGGACATTGGTTTTATGACCAAAATGGTTTACATTTTCTGCCCTTGAATCCACGACACTCCCATCATGACAGGAGTAGCACATTTCAGGCGATGCCACGACCTTCTTAGAATCATATTCAACCAGATCAGAACCTTTTCCCAAAATAAAAAATGTGTCTATCCATCTATAGTGACACAAGGCGCAACCCTTGGCCGAGTTAGGATTCCTGGGGGGGGGCTTTGTGCCTGCATATGAAGCCCTGCAAGGCAGGAAGCTTGAAAAAATAACAAAAACCAGCCAAAATAAAAATAAGTACTTGACCCTCATTTTTTAGATTCAGACCCTCAAAACCCAAAAAGACTGGGAAAGTAAAAAGTTTTATATTTGGTGATCAATCCTTTTATATTGATCCTCTCAAGATTTTTCGTTTTTTTCTCGTCAAACCCTAGACTATTGAAATTCAGGACACCGTTTATGGAGTGACACTGGTTGCAGGCCACACTGGCCTCTTTTTGCTCAATATCTCTGTGAAAAAAAAATAATGCCTGGTCTGCATCATCTGGAGTCATCCTTTTCTTTCTGGACATAAATATTCTGGCTTTTTTGACATCAACCCTGTTTGTTAAATTAATTTTTTTCCCGTTTTTAAGGATATGGACTGTTATTCTTGATATGTAATTCTGATTTTTTTGAGTTTTCTTTGTCTGGGGGTCGTAATAAGTTCCAAATGGCTTTCCGCTGAATTGTACATCCTGAGTTTCTCTCCATTCAAAAATAATATTTTTAAATTTGCTTTTCTTAATATGACAGACTTCACATTGCATGAATCCTGTGTGCATATTAAGAAAAGCCCTGGCAACCCGGTTTTTGCTGTGGGGGTATAACCTGTGGCACACAGCACATGAAGATTTGTCATTAAGGCTTACAATATAGGATTGTTCATTTTTATGAAAACCGCTTAAAGGATAATCCTTTATCATCTCATTTACTTCATCGTCCTTATGGCAGGAAGCTGTGCAATCCACTTTTGATTCACCAGTATGGGGAACGCTTTTTATTGTTGCATGGCATTTTTTACAGCTCAATTCACCATGGGTGGAGGCTGAAAAACCTTCTTCGTCTATATGCAGTATTTTTAATTTTTCAGATGGTTCATAAGGATGTTCAAGTCTTACAAGGCCAGGATATTGATGACAAAAAAGACATCCGCTCTCATCCAAGGCAAAACAAAGCAAAGGCAGAGAAAAAAAAAGAGCCATTGAACTTAAAAATATTATAAAAGGCCTTTTAAATTTCATAATTTTCAGGGCCTATTCCTTGCTATCTGCCGGCAGCGCTCCAAAATCCAGCTTTACAGGAAGATAAAATGTTTTGTATTTCTCAATCATACCGACTATTTCTGTTGAATTCAAATGATTAACCCTCTGCCGGGAAAACCCCAGGCTTTCAAAGTCAAGGTATCCATTTTTTTTATGACAGTCCGAACAAAACACAGGTTTTGGTGAAATATTTTCATGGAGTATTATTTTTGCTCTTGCAATCTGGTCCGGGGAATACTGGTCCTTATGTTTTAAATACTGCTGGGCCGTTGCTTCGTTAACCGGCCTGAAAATGTGTTTTGGTGAACCACCTTGTATCTGGATCGGATATATTTTAGCCGGGTATTTTCCATATCCACCTTTAACTTTCTTTTTCATTTCACCGGTTTCATTCATAATCCAGGTAAAATAGATATTTTTGTCTTCGACTTTTTTCCGGGCATGGCAAACAGAACAGGCTATAAAGCCTGTATGGGCATTTAAAATAGACCGGACCTTTTTTTCTTTGCTGTGGGGGTATGATCCATGGCATTTAAGGCATAACGGCGGATTAGGCTCATCTGTTGTAACATACTCGTCAACCAGGTGGAAATGACCCCGGTAGACAGGATCACTCTTTTTTAATATGGTCTTGAACTGATCCTCGGTCTGCAGGGATTTGACAGGGGGACTGGCCGCAAGTTGCGGGAAATATACAGTATGAAGCAACCAGGTTCCGAACATGAACAGGGGAACAATATAAACCAGTTTAAGACAAAAATTTAAAAATCTCCCAGGGGGTTTTCGTATTTCAGGAAATTCATTTTTTATGTAGATCCTGCCAAGTTCAGGATCATTTATAATTTTTTTATAATGAAGAGGGTAGTCTTCCATCATCTCTTTTTCATCGACAGTTCCTGTAATCCAGGTATTATCCAGGACAGATCTGCTGGGTTTTATCTGGACTTCATAAAGGTGCCAGATCATTATTGCAAGACAGGCCAAAACAGCTTCCATACCATGAACGATGGCAGCAATATCAATAATGAACTTACTCCACATGGATTCAGACCACAAAAGAATCCCGGTGACGGACATTAAAGTGCTGCCGGCCACCAGTGCGCCATACTCCATTTTATGCTTATAGTTAAACCGGTCAAACTCAGGCGGGGAGGATTTTATGCCCGCATAATAAAAAATATTATGAATAAAATCTTTTAAATCTTTCATTTTTGGCAGCATATCAAGAAAAAAACGATGCCCGGCAGAAGTCAAAAGCAGATAAAGACCATGATAAACACAGGTTATAATCATTGTTATACCGGCAATGCGATGTAAAATTTTTCTAAACAGGAATACGGTTTCCCTATATTCACCGAGCAAGGCTACAACCCCTTCAGGCAGTTTCACCATAAACCCTGTGACAGCAAGGGTCACAAATGCTCCCAAAAGCATGAAATGTTGAATTCTTTCCGCACGGTTCAGCCGGATAAAATATTTTCCGGAAATTTCAGGTTGACCGCTCTGTCTGGTTTCCATATAAGTCCTTTGCCGATCTAAAACATTATCAGTGTTTTTTCCTGGCTCTCAAGTAATCAAAAAATTGATGAAGGCCCATAAAACCTATTACACCTGCGATTAATATTTTATAAAATAATTTCAGCAGTTTCAATATATTGTAGTGAAATAACTCTTTTGCCGGAATTTCAACTTTTGCACGTTTTAATAATAGAGAGCTTGCTGCCACATCCGGGCTTAATTCATCTTTATCAAATTTTGTGCTGGCAATCTCGGCTTTAATTCCATAGGCATGTACCCGCCCTGTTGAAAATTCATTGGTAGCACCGGGATGACAGCTCTGAACCCCGCCCTGCCTTGAGCAGGTCTGTATCCTGTTATTAATATGAACCGGGGATAACGAATCTGATTTAGCCCTTATTTCATGAATGGAATGTCCTAAAGTAACATGACAGGTAACACAGTCCGGAGCACTCTCGACACTGTACTTAACCAGTTTCCAATGATAGGTGTCTTTATAGGTTCCTACTGATTCAAGCCCGTGGCGGGCCATTTTTTCTTTATCTCCATGGCAGCTTGTGCAGAGAGTTACAATCTCTTTTTGAGCCCTCCTTTTTTTCATGCGAAGGGCGAAATGAGCATAAAAATTATCTGCCCATTCCTTTTTTGTATGACAGCCTTCACATCTGCCTACTGTTTCGTTCAGCAAGGCCTGGCTTGCGGCCCCAAGTCCATTGAGGGGAGTGTACATCCTGTTATTATGGCAATATTTACAATCAGGCAGATCCTCGGGAAATGGTATGGTTTCCCCCCTGGCGTTTTTCCCATGCACACTTTGCTTATATTTATTGACCATATTGATATGAGAAAAATCTTTATTGGTTGACGGCTCTTTCAAATGGCAGTTGGTAGAGCAATCAACCTTTTTAACATCTGTATGCGGGATCTGGTTTAAGCCGGTATGACATCCCTTGCATCTTAATTTCCCGTGAACGGAATTTGCAAATTTTTTTTCATTTATGTAAAAAATTCTTCTCCTGCCGGTTTTATCATACCGTCCCATGCGGGGATACCTATGGCAGAGAAGACAATTTTCCGTGTCAGTCACCATATCAGTTTTTGCAGATATCGTGACAGGGTAGTTAGAAATTAATATAACACACAGGAAAAGACAAAATTTTGGTAAAAAAAATTTGATGGAACTCAAGGATATGCCCCCTGGTTAATGTCTTCTTTAAAAAAACTATTGCAATTTTATAAATTAATCCTTTGGATAGCAGATATCGTGCCACTAAGGTATTGCAATGTAAATTAAAGCATTATTAAATTTTTATAAAACAATTTTGCCTGCCTTGGCCCCCGGACTGATCGAATAGTTTACACTTATTGTCCTGAGAATCTATTATAAGTGTAATAACAATAGGTTGCTTATGTCCTAAAATCATACATGATTTAAAATAAAAACAATTACCCTGGTTTTAAATATTGAATCCGGTACCGGCTTAAGCTTTTCTTTCTTGCTTTTCAATTCACGGTGCCGTTATAATAAAATTTATAAATTATACGGGATTTAAGGGTACCCTGCCAAATGGCATCTGAAAATTATAAAATAATTTCTTTAAATTTTCAGATGCCCGGAGACATAAAAATGGAAAATTTAAAAAAAGCAAACGAACTGCTGGAAGATGAGATGCATCTTTTACGTAAAAGGATCAATAAACTTAAAAGCACAGAAACCCTGCAGAAGAAAAAAAATAAAAGACTTGTGCAAAAAGTGCGGTATTACCGTTCCTTGTTAAATTGTGTTCATGATGACATTATGGTTATTGACAGAGATTACAAGATTACTGATGTCAATAAGGCTTTCCTTGTGACCTGCGGCCACAAACGTGAAGAGGTTATAGGCCGGTTTTGCTATAAAATTTCACACGGGCTTGACAAACCATGCAATCAGCATGGAGAGGATTGCCCTCTTGTAAAAGTGTTTAAAACAGGGCGGGTCCACTCGGCCTGGCATCAGCATTTTCATTCCGGTGGGTGGAAAACATGGGTTGATATTCGTTTATCCCCCATAGTTGATGAAAAAGGAGATACTACCCTTGTTATTAAATCAATCCGGGATGTGACCGAGCTTGTCAAGGCTGGAAAATCACTGGAGGAAAGCGAAGAAAAGTATCGCCGTATTGTAGCTGCCACAACTTATTGACCGGACTATGCAGATTTTAATAAATTATGATTTCAGCATTTTTCCGAAGCTGAGAGATAAAGGCCTTTTTCAGTTTCTTTTTCCTGATTTTGGATAATTTTATTTTTATCTTCTCTGACACTTGTTCATAGCTTAACTGTGTTGGTGGACGAATAGCCTCCACCCTTGCTATATGGTAACCAAACCTTGTTTCTATAACATTGCTCAGTTCATTTAATCCAAGCTTCATAATATGTTTTTCAAGCTCCGGGTCAAGTCTTCCCCTGTGGATAAATCCATAGTCTCCGCCCTTGATTCGATACATATCATCTGAATTGTCTCTCGCAAGCTTTGCCATGTCTTCACCAGCCTTTATTCTTGACAATAATTGTTTTGCTTTTGTTTTAAGTTTGCTTCTTTCCACAGCACTGGCATTTGGTTTTACAGAAATTAAAATGTGTCTTAACTTTATGGTTTCAGGCCGCATAAAACCCTTGAAGTTTTTTTTATAATATTCAAGAGCCTCTTTATTTGAAACTTCTGCTTTATTGTCAACTTCAATCTTTAAAATTTTCTTTGCCATTTCATTTTTTTTCAGACTTCTTATATACAGTTCATCTGTAAGACCATTTTTTTTTAACACCTTTTTATACTTTTCAAGACTTCCGATTTTATCTATTATTTTATCCCTGAATTTTTTGATCGCCTTAGTATCAGCCTGCATTCCTCTTTTTAAAGTTTCCTGATATAAAAGTTCTTTTTCAATCATTTTTTCAATGGCCTCAGGCCTGTAGGACGCTCTCTTTTCAGATGAAAATCCGCCGTGGAATATGCCCGCAGGCATGATCTCATTTAAAGAAACCTGCAGGTCATAATTTATTAACACGACTCCATTTACATCAGCAACCGCATTTGTTTGAGCAAAACACGGGTTATAGAGTAAAAAAAAAGTTAAAAAACAAAAAATATAAATTAAAATATTATACGCCCGGATTCTTATGATTTTCCCCATGTAAATTATCCTGCCTCCAAAATTTAAAAAAAAGTTTATTTTAAATTTTTATTTTTATGGTTTTTTTATCTGCTATGCCGGGCAAAAAGACAATCCCGGCAAATCACCAAGGGATAGAGCAAGTATTATGCCAACGATTTTTATTGAATCACTTTAAAAAAACGGATTATATCTCTGGTATTATAATTGCTTAACAGTCATTGGGTATATGGACATTATTCCTGCATTAAAAACCTTAACAACTAAATTTTTCTTGATTATTATGGAAACACAGAAGATGGAAATAGGAATACTTGATGCAGATATAAAACACTGCAATGATTTATGCTCGCTCGTAAAAGGTTTGAATTCCCCCGCCATTCCAATCTATACTTTGGAAAATCTTTCAAAATATCTGAAAAAAAATATTCGCAAGGCCATTATTTTGAACATTGATACCCCGGGGCTGGGCAACAAAGATATCAAGAATCTGTCAAG
>JAADHV010000035.1 GCA_013151635.1 Deltaproteobacteria bacterium
AATTAATTCATTGAAAAAAGTTTTATTATTAGATTTCGACAAATTATTCTGCTCACATAATCCGAAATTGAAAAATGGAAAGAGAATGTTAAAAAATAAATTATGTTTTCTGGAAACTTTTCAAGGTGAAGTTCTAACTCTTTTTAAAAAAGGCTATAATGACCATGCTATAGTGAAAATATTGCCGAACCAGGAGTCAAATATGGTAAAAATATTTACCTTTGGAAATGTCAGCTTATTAGCAATGGTTCGCTCTGTCATTAAATCTTTTAATGTACAAACATAGGAACATATAGACCAACTTATCCGCTTGCTCATATAGCAGCTCGTATCATCAAAATAATTTTATTGTTAAAATATTTGCTTTGTTTTATATATAAAAACTTTGCATTATATTTGCTTAGATAGTTAATTAGAATATAAATGATGATAACTAAAAAAAATACCGGGCATATTTATACTGTTTCAAAATTAACAAGGGAAATTAAATCCCTTTTAGAAGATACTTATCCTTTTGTCTGGGTTACCGGTGAAATATCTAATTTTGCAGTCCCGGCTTCCGGGCATTCTTATTTTACATTAAAAGATCACCAGGCCGTAATAAGCGGTGTGATGTTCAAAAATCAAAAACAAAGGCTCAAGTTCAGACCTGAAAACGGCATGAAGATTGTTGGCCTGGCAAGACTGAGCCTTTATGAACCAAGGGGAGCTTACCAGCTTATTTTCGAACATCTGGAACCCGAAGGCACAGGTTCCATCCAGGTTGCATTTGAACAACTTAAAAAAAGCTTGTCTGCCAAAGGCCTTTTTGATGATAAACATAAGAAATCCATCCCGTTTTTATCCTCGGGGATCAGCGTTATTACTTCTGGTACCGGTGCTGCCCTGAGGGATATTATAAACGTTTCCAGACGACGGTTTTCAAACTGCTGTCTTGAAATAATTCCGGTGAAAGTCCAGGGAAAAGAATCGGAAAATGAAATTTGCAATGCCATTTTCCTTGCCAATCAATTAAAAAGCACGGATTTGATAATTCTTGCCCGTGGCGGCGGATCTTTGGAAGATCTGGCTGCATTTAATTCAGAGGCCCTTGCCTATGCAATTTTTGATTCTCATATACCGGTTATTACAGGTGTCGGCCATGAAACTGATTATACCATTGCGGATTTTGTTGCGGACTTAAGAGCGCCCACACCTTCTGCTGCCGCAGAACTTGCATTTCCTGATAAAAAAAATTTAATGCAAAGGATTTTTAAATTACAGGAAAATCTGAATTCAGCATTGAAAAATGAAATTGCAAGCCTTCATAAAACCGTTCTTTCTTTGAATTCAAGATTAAAAAGCCCTGAAACAATTGTTTATGATTTTAGATTCAGGCTTGAAGATTATGAGTCAAGATTAAATAATATGATGAAACATTATATACAATATAATAAAGAAAAATTTAACTGGCTTTTACAGGCTTTACAGTCTGGAAAGCCGGATAAAAAGATTTTAAGCAACAGGCAGCATATTGTTTCTCTTTTAAATTTATTGACATATAATTTTCAAAAAAGATTGCAGGTTATAAAAACGAACCACCTGGAACTTGAAACAAAACTAAAGGAACTTAACCCTGAAGCAGTTTTAAAAAGAGGTTACAGTATTTCAAGATTTGTTTCAAATAAAAAAGTGGTATTTGATTCAAATGATGTAAAGTTAAAGGATCAGATAGAGGTGGTTCTTTCCAAGGGACAATTGATTACAAGAGTGGAAAAAATAAATGGCTAAGAAAAAAACATTTGAAGCGGCTTTAAAAGAGCTTGAAGAAATTGTAAAGGAAATGGAATCAGGGGATCTTTGCCTTGAAGATGCAGTGAAAAAATATGAATCAGGTATGAAACAATCTAGATATTGTCTTGATTTACTGGATAAAACCGAGAGAAAAATTTCACTGCTGACAAAAGACCATGAAGGTAATATAAAAGAAGAACCCTTTAAAGATGAATAGTATGGACTTTATTAACCTGGGGCAATACCTGAAAGAAAAGCAAAAGCTCGTTAACCGGTATCTTGGACTTATTTTCCGGAAATTTGACCAGAGACGTGAGTTGATCAAGGCCATGGATCATTCTCTTATGGCAGGTGGGAAAAGACTTCGCCCTATTCTTTCCATAGCTGCGGCCGAGGCCTGTAAAAAGGATTTCTTGTACGCCCTGCCCGCTTGCTGTGCAATCGAGATGATCCACACCTATTCTTTGATCCATGATGATTTACCAGCCATGGATAACGATGATTTAAGACGCGGATTGCCAACCTGCCACAAAAAATTTTGTGAAGCTACTGCTATTCTGGCTGGAGACGCATTATTGACCCATGCGTTTAATATTCTTTCCGAACCGGAGCTGGTTTTTGAAAAATATCCTGACACTGAGACAAGAATTAATTTGATTTCAAAAATTTCCAGGGCAGCAGGTATTCAGGGGATGGTTGAAGGTCAGATGCTGGATATGCAGTCTTTTCTGCCTGAACAGAATGATAACCTGGCCCGGCTTAAAAAGATTCATGCCCTTAAAACCGGCAAAATGATTACCGTAAGTGTTGAGGCTGGCGCAAAAAGTGTCAAGGCCGATCCGGAAAGGATAAAAAAATTAGGTGTTTATGCTGAGAAAGTTGGCCTGGCATTTCAGGTTGTGGATGATATTTTAAATATTGAAGGCGATCCTGAAATAATGGGAAAGTCTGCAGGATCAGATGCATTAAATGATAAAATGACCTTTCCTGCAATTATAGGACTTGATGAATCAAAGAAATTTGCAAAGATATTAATAGATGATGCCATTGATTCGATTTCACAATTTGACAAAGCAGCATCCCCTCTGAGAGCGATTGCAGGTTATGTCATTAACAGGGACCATTAACTATTGAGGTTGGATAATTTTGAACCTTCTTGAACAAATAAAAACACCCGGAGATATTAAACAACTAACCAGAAAAGAGCTGAAACTTCTGGCCGGTGAAATCCGCAAAAGAATTATTGAAGTGGTATCAAAAAACGGCGGCCACCTTGCTTCAAGCCTGGGTGCAGTGGAGTTGACGCTGGCCATCCACAGTGTTTTTGATCTTCCAAAGGATACTTTAATATGGGATGTAGGACACCAATCCTATGCCCACAAGCTTTTAACCGGAAGGAATGACCGTTTTGACACCCTCCGCAAGTATAAAGGCATATCAGGGTTTTCAAAGATCAAGGAAAGTCCGTATGACGGATTCACTGTGGGCCATTCCTCAACATCTATTTCAGCAGGGCTCGGGATCTGTTACGGCAAATATTTAAACAAGGATGATTCTGATGTGATTTCGGTAATAGGGGATGGTTCCATGACAGCCGGCCTTGCGTATGAAGGTCTTAACCAGACAGGAGATTTAAAAAAGCGCAATCTTATCGTCATTCTAAACGATAATGATATGTCTATTTCCCCCAATGTAGGGGCTTTGTCTTCTTTTCTGAGCCGGACATTTTCAGCCAAGTACCTGCAGACTATGAGAAACCAGTTTGGTGCTTTTCTAAAGTCCCTGCCTAAAATAGGTGATGACATTTACAATATTGCAAAACGTTCCGAGGAATCCTTTAAAACATTTATTACTCCGGGCATGTTGTTTGAAGCCTTTAATTTTGATTATTTCGGCCCCATTGACGGGCATAACCTGGATCACCTGATAGATATTCTTAAAAACATCAGAAATCCCGCTGATCCGGTCCTTTTGCATGTTACAACGATAAAAGGCAAGGGATATGAACCAGCTGAAAAAAACCCTGTCTATTTTCATGGAGTAGGATCTTTTGCTGTAGATACGGGTAAAAGCAAGAAGAAATCCAATGGGATTCCCACATATACAAAGGTGTTTGGCTCTCAAATGGTCAACCTTGCCAAAATCAATGGAAAAATTGTGGGGGTCACGGCTGCCATGCCGGAGGGCACCGGGTTAATAGAATTTTCAAAACTTTACCCGGACAGGTTTTTCGATGTTGGTATTGCAGAACAGCATGCAGTCACATTCTCAGCAGGGCTTGCATCCAGAGGATTAAAACCTGTTGTTGCAATTTATTCCACTTTTCTGCAAAGGGCCTTTGACCAGATCCTGCACGATGTCTGCATAGATGCGCACCCGGTCGTATTTGCCATTGACAGGGGCGGTATCGTAGGTGAAGATGGCCCCACCCATCACGGACTTTTTGATTTTTCGTATCTCCGGTGTATGCCGAACATGACCATCATGGCTCCAAAGGATGAAAACGAGCTTGCAAGAATGCTTGTCACAGCCGTCAATCATAACGGGCCCATAGCTTTGAGGTATCCAAGGGGTACAGGAGCAGGTGTCAAGGTTGATGATAATCCCAAACCCCTGGAAATTGGAAAAGCCGAAATATTAAGCAAAGGGGATGATTTATTAATCATTGCCATAGGAAGCTCTGTTCCTGAGGCCATAAAGGCAGACAGGCTCCTGGATGACAAGGGTATCAAAGCAACTTTGATCAATGCAAGATTTGTAAAACCCCTTGATGCCGGTCTCATGATTGAATATGCAGAAAAAATTAAAAAAATCATCATAGTTGAAGAGCATGTCCTGGATGGAGGATTTGGCTCTGCTGTTCTGGAAATGTTAACAGATAATAATGTGACAGGATTTAAACTCAAAAGAATCGGTATCAAAAACAGGTTTGTCGAGCATGGCCCCCAGGATATTTTAAGAAAAGACTATGAAATTGACCATACGGCAATTTTCAATGCAGCAGTAAAATTACATGGCTCTAAAATTGAATAAAAATCTAAAAAATAAAACAAGACTTGATTGCTTTATTTTTGAAAAAGGGCTTGTTAAATCGCGCCAGCGGGCAAAAGCCCTTATTATGGCGGGCAAAGTACTTGTAAATGATGTGCCCGAAGATAAGTCCGGGACTTTAATAGCAGACGATGCCAAAGTCATAGTAAAAAAGGATGATAACCCGTTTGTCAGCCGGGGGGGCTTAAAGCTTGAAGAGGCATTGAAAACCATTCCAGTATCAGTGAAAGGTTTAACATGCCTTGATATTGGTGCTTCAACCGGCGGGTTCACCGATTGTCTTTTGCAATACGGGGCCAAAAAAGTATTTGCAGTTGATGTGGGATATGGGCAGTTTGACTGGTCTTTAAGGCAAAACCCGAATGTTGTGGTTATAGAAAGGACCAATATCCGGTATATGCCTTATGAAGTTATTAACGAAAAAGTTGATATTGTTGTGGCAGATACTTCATTTATTTCGCTTAGGACGGTTATTCCTTCTGCTGAGAAATTCATGAGGAAAGACACTGAGGTTCTGGCTTTGATTAAACCCCAGTTTGAAGCCGGGAAAAAAAATATAGGCAAGGGTGGTGTTGTAAAAGATCCTGAAATCAGGAAAAAAGTGATACAAGATTTAAAAATTTTTTTTAAAAAAAGAGGATACAGGATAAATCGGGTTGTCCCCTCCCCTATATCAGGCCCGAAAGGAAATATTGAATATATTATTTCCTTGAAGTTTTAAAGAAAATTTTAAATAACACTATTAATTTTATTTAAATTCGATTATTTAAGTATAACTTTTTATTAATTGTTTATAAGGAGCAGTAATGAGCGAAGACATCAAAACCATGAGAAATGTGGCTCTGGCCGGCCATGGAGGTGCAGGCAAGACTACTCTTGCTGAGGCTATGCTGTTTGCAGCCAAAGTTATCAAGCGTCTTGGAAAGGTTGAAGAAGGCAACACCGTTATGGATTTTCAGCCTGAAGAAACCAGGAAGCAGCAGAGTATTAACACTTCTTTGATTAAGTATGTACACAACAAACATACAATTACTTTGATGGACACTCCTGGTGATCAGAACTTTTTTTCTGCTGCTAAAACATGCTTTCCTGTGGCTGATTGCATGGCCTTTGTCATTGACGGTGTCGGCGGACCTTCCGCCATGACCGAAGAAGCGGCAGCCAGTGCATTGGAATATAATTTGCCAGGCCTTGTTATCGTCAACAAGCTGGACCGTGAAAGAGCTGATTTTTCAACCTGCATCAAAGCCTGTAAAACAGCATTGAAAAAGAAGATAGTTCCTGTATTTTATCCCATTGGTTCTGAAAACGATTTTAAGGGTTATGTAAATATTATTTCTGGCCAGGCCTTTGAATATGATGCAAATGGAAACCCTGGCAAGATCGATGTCCCTTCTGATATGTCTGATGACATTGAAATGGCAAAAGAAGAATTTATTGAGAATGTAGCAGAACTCGATGATGAACTTCTTGAAAAATACCTTGAAGGCGAAGACATTACAGAGGATGAACTCAAGGCAACTTTCAGGCAGGGAATTTTAGATGCCGAGTTTTATCCGGCCATTTGTTCTTCCGCTGCTAAAATGATCGGCATTGATACTATTTCCGATATTATTAATGATTATATGCCCTCTCCCCTTGACCGGGGCGACTGGACGGCAAAAGATGCCGATGGCAAGGATGTTATAGTTTCTCCCGATCCTGAAGCAGAGTTTTGCGGACTTGTTTTCAACACCATTGTTGACCCGTATGCAGGAAGGCTTTCCCTTTTCAGGGTGATCTCGGGAACTCTTGGGAAAGAAGGTAATATTGTTAACACGACTAAAGATACCAAAGAAAGATTTTCACAGCTTCTTGAAATTGCAGGTAAGGATCAAAAAACCATTACAAGCGCCCTTCCAGGATCTATTGTTGCCGTGGCAAAACTCAAGGACACCTTGACCGGGGATACATTAACAGGAGGCAGGGAAATAAGGATTCCGGCTCCCGAACCAATGCCCCCTGTCATATCTTTTGCAATCTCACCAAAAGAAAAGAGTGATGAAGATAAAATTCACGAGGCTGTTAGGAAAATTCTTGAAGAAGACACAGGACTTTTGCTGGAAAGAAATGAAGAAACCAAACAGACTGTCCTGTCGGGCAGAGGCCTTGTCCATATTGAAGTGACCGCTGAAAAAATTCAAAGGAAATTCAGTGTTGGCATGGACATCGAGACACCAAAGGTTGCATATCGTGAAACCTTTAAGAAAAAAATCCGTGTCCAGGGTAAACATAAAAAACAATCAGGGGGCCATGGCCAGTATGGTGACTGCTGGATTGTCCTAGAGCCCCTTCCAAGTGGTTCTGGATTTGAATTTGTAGATAAAATTGTCGGCGGTGTTATCCCTAAAAATTATATCCCGGCTGTTGAGGCAGGTGTCAGGGAAGCTTCCCAGTCAGGTATCCTTGCAGGATTTCCCTGTGTGGATTTCCGGGTCACAGTTGATTTCGGGTCTTACCACTCTGTTGACTCTTCTGAGATGGCCTTTAAAATGGCAGGAAGCATTGCCTTTAAAAATGCTGCTGTGGAAGCAAAACCAACACTGCTTGAACCTATTATGAAAATTTCCGTGAAGGTTCCGGAAGACAGCACAGGTGATATCATGGGAGATCTTAATTCCAGGCGCGGCAGGGTTCTTGGAATGGATTCCGAAAATGATAAACAGATTATCAATGCTCTTGTTCCCATGGCTGAGATACTGCGATATGCACCTGATTTAAGCTCGATGACGGGCGGCAGAGGGTCATTTACCATGGAATTTGAACAATATGACGTGGTTCCGGGTGATCTTGCAAAAAAAGTTATTGATAAGGTAAATGCTGAAAAAGAAGATGCCTGATTACCAGGCTTTGTTTTTAATTTGGTAATATAAAGCAATCCCGGCAGTGAATTTTTTTACTGCCGGGATTTATTGGTCAATAAATATTTTTATTTACAAAAGCGAAGAATTTAAACTGCAATGCCTGACAGCACTCTTATCTAACAGATGTCCAAGTTCTCCTTTCCTTTTCGGGAAAAACCCCATGCATTTTTCCCAGACTTCTTCGTCTTCCATGCAAAAATATACAAGTAATTTGGGTGCATATTCTTTTATGCATGAAATAATTTGCTTATAAAGACTGATTCTCAGGGGTTTGAAATATCGCATTTTATTATCAAGACCAAGGATAAACTCGCCATAGCAGATACTTGAATCCTTGAATCGTTTTTCAATGATTTGCTTTAATTTAGGCATGAACCTAAAAGTGCCAAGACTGATCCATACAATATTTTCAGGGTGTATATGATCAAAAATTTGTTTTATCACTTTTTTATAATGGATCTCGCATCCTGGATAAATAACCAGCGGGTCAAAGTGAAACGCAAGTTTGTATCCTTTTGATTCGGCACGGCCGGCGGCCTCAAGGCGGGCCGTAAGAGAAGCCGTTGCCTTTTCTTGTGAGCTGATAATCTCAGGAGTGTTCAATGACCATGCAAGAACGGTTTTACCATTGTGGTCAAGGGAAAGTAAGGATTCAATATTAACAGTCTTGGTTTTAAGCTCTAAAAGGCAATTAGTCTGGTGTGCAAATTTTTTAACGAGAAATTCAGGTACAAGACTTAGTTTTTCCCATATAAGCGAGTCTGTGTATTCCCCCGTACCGATTCTGAATATTTTATTTTGCCTGAATTGTTTTTCAAGGCCCTGGTCAAGCATTTCCATCCCGGCGAAATATTGCAGGACAGGTGGGTGAAAATAGGCCTGGAGAATGCAATATGAGCAGTCCATTGTACAAAACGTGCCTGTATGTAGAATGGTGTAATCACAGCAGGTGTAAAAACTTGTTCCCGGGCACTGCCTGACAACTGCTCCTTTGTTTTTTGTAACATAGAGTGTTTTTTTGGCCTTTGAGACAGGATCGCCGGAGTCATTGATAAAATCATAGACAAGTTTTGTATTTTCTATTAATCGCGGCTTAAGTTTAACTCTGGAAATAAGGTACTCGATTTCAGGATTTAAAGGAATGGCTTTATCAATAAAAAGCGTGTCTATTTTCATCGTTAAAAGATTTCTTTTAGTGAGTCATTTTCCAGAGCATCAACCAGGTTGCGGATATTTGCCGTAAATTCATCGTGAGTTTTAGCAGTAAAGGAAATGTTAAAATCCCGGCTTTCAAAGTTTTCAGGCGGCATAAATTTAATTTTCTTATTAAGCTTTAAGCCGGTGATTTTTTTTTGAACCGTCTTGCGGGTCTTGGAAAGAGCCGGAAACCTCTGTTCAAAAAGGCAGGTTCTCAAATCCCTGGTTTTTAACCAAGGGTCTTTGTTTTCATTAAAAAGGATGTCCTTAATTATTTTTTTACTATAAAGATCCTTTGGCTTAATGCCTTCCCTGGCTGAAATTTCCATTATATGCAATATGATTTCAAGCTGTTTGTTATTGGATGCTTTAATTTTAGAAAAAATATTTAAAAAAACATCTATGGTATCTTTTTCAAATAAAGATATTTTTTTTGCAGACTTAAAACTGAGATTCCCGTTATGGATTAATGCCGGTGCAGGGTCTGGCAAGGCGCCAATATTGAGCAAATCCTCTATGAATCGAAGATTAAGTTCCATATTGAAGATAGCAGGTGATTTATCCCGGATCTGTTTTTCATTTAGAAATTTATTAAGGCGTTTTATACTTAATATCAGTTCAGCATGGGTTAAAGGCCTCTTAAAGGAAAGCTGTGTTATGGCAGTTAAAAGGCATTGATATTCATCAATATCAGGCTTTGTTTTATATACAGGAATTTTTGTTTCATTATTGACAAGGTAAGCCCTGATTCTGTTAAATCCGGAAACAATAATAACTTTATTTTCCAAAGGCCTGACTATGGGCGGGGAAATCAGGCCTGTTTCTTTAATGGAAAGGGCAAGAAAGCTTATGTCATATTCTGACAATGAGATTTTATACCTTTGATCTGCCAGGTCTATGTCGGCAATTTTAATCTCATGTAAAGGATTAGACATCTTCACCAGTCAAACGAGTGTATATTTCCTTATATGTGTTTGATGTCCGGTCAATAATTTTTGCGGGAAGATTTGGGCCGGGGTGTTTTTTATCCCATCCGGAGCTTATGAGCCAGTCTCGTACATATTGTTTGTCAAAGCTTTTCTGGCCTTTTCCCGGTTCATATTCATTTAACGGCCAGAATCTTGATGAGTCCGGGGTAAGAATTTCATCAATAAGAATAATCTTGTTGTCAGAATATGACATAAGCT
>JAADHV010000090.1 GCA_013151635.1 Deltaproteobacteria bacterium
ACTTCTTTTCATTAACCCATTCTCCCTCTCCGTTTCCACCTTCAATACCAAACTTTGTAATTCTACGAAAAGGAATATCAGAGAATAATTCAAAAAAACACTATTAGAAACTATCGATATTTTTTGGCAGTTTTCAAAAAAGAATTTTGTAATTCTGACATATCAAAAATCACCTCTGAGGAAATTATGAATTTTTTGATTAGTGTCACTGATGGCCAAAAACAAACCACAAAAAAATTTAAATATTCTTTGCTCAAAGCATTATTCAATTTCATAAAGGATTCAGTCGATCTATCCCTAATAAATCCATGTGATTCACCGATATTGAGAAAAACTTTCAAAGTTGCAAAAGGACAGCCATGGACTATTCTTGATAGGGATGTGGTTGATGAAATTGTTTTTATTCCGAAGAAAATAGCTGACCGACTTCGCGAATATATTTTTTCTGAAAATATGGAAGATGACAATAGGGTCTTTCCTTTGGGATATACCAGAGCCCGTGAGATTGTTAAAAAAGCTGGAAAAATCATAAATGTGAATCTAAAACCCCATGACCTCAGAAGGCATGCCGCCACATATGCCAGCAGATCAGGGGTTCCTGTTGAAATTGTTTCAAAAATAATGTCTAAGACATGCTAATCTGGCAACTACTCAAAGATACCTTGGAAAAGTCAGCGATACAGAAGCAATTTATTGGATTGAAAATATTTACAAATAATTTTTCAGGGGGGATGGGTAAAAAATCAATCTCCCCGCTTAATCTGAGATACAATATCCTGTAGCAGGCATCAAATATAAATATGAGAAGACTTTGAATGCGAAGTCATCGCTTTTGGGGGGTGATTATTCCTCCGCACTTATACCATCAATACTCGTTTCATTCTTACACATGAGGCCAATATTTGGAGTTAAAGTCGCTTTGGGTATGATACCGCAGCCATTGTGGCTGAAATAATTAAGTAGGGCCACCTCATTGGCGCTGCTTTATAAATTTTTATATTTGAGCTGTAATTTTTTCCTCATTAACCTTGAAAGGCCTAATAGCCCGGCAATAAACAATAACATTGCCGATGGTTTTTTGGGACTGGTCCAGCACCTCTGGTCAAATCAATTGTTACTGAAATCACGGTGCCATACCGGTTGGCAATAAATTTTTGAGTATTAACATTTGTCAATAGAGTTTCAGTTTCTGGTCGATATTGATTCAACTTGATTTTTCCTGGATCTTTAGGCCTGCCAGGGGGATTTTAAAAAATTTGCACATCGATGAAAAGCAATTTTTTGATATCCTGCTTGGGTTTCCAATGGTTTCTTGACAGGAAATAGGTACTTACGATATGTGTATTCAAAATATACCCTAATTAAAAAAAGGAAAATTGATTTTTAAATAATTCAGAATGGTTATACTTAACAATTTTATATCAATCTATGGACTTTATTTTTTATATGGGCTGACATTCCTTTTTTTGGGAGCATCCATTGCCCTGAAAGATATGCAAGCCAGTCAACTGAAAATATCAAGCAGTTTATGGCTGTTGTCTCTCTTCGGTTTCACACACGGCACACACGAATGGATTGAACTTTTTCTTCTCAGCACCCGGTTGCAATATTCTGATATTGAAATATATGGTATAAAAATTTTGGCCCTTATTCTTGTTGGGCTCTCTTTTCTGTTTCTTTTGCTGTTTGGATTATCACTGATTTTTTCAATTAATAAAAACAAATATATCAACTGGTTAAAACCGTGTGCAATAATACTGTTTATTCTGATGTTGTTATATTTTTTTAAATTTGAATCCCATGATCCGTTCCCCAATTTTATTAATATTTCAAATAATATTTTGCGAAGGACTTTTGGATTTATTGGAAGTCTTGCAGCAGGTTCAGGGCTGATCCTTTATTCCACGAAGGTCAAAAAAATAAGCATCCCGATTTCCAAATATTTTTTATTCGCCGGCATTGGTTTTTGTTTTTACAGTATTTTTGCCGGTCTTACGCCATCTCATGTAATAATTCCGCTATTGCCGATTCCGATTGAATTTTTCCGCGGTGTCTGCGCGGTCTTAATCACCTATTTTCTATTCAAAGCCTTGAATATTTTCGATATTCATACCAGAAAAAAACTGGAGCAACAGATTAGAAATCAGGCTCAATCCGAAAAAATGGCCTCCCTTGGGCTGCTTTCTGCCGGAGTAGCTCATGAAATCAATTCACCATTGACCAATGCCTCGTTAAATATGCAGATGATGAGAAGTCAGTTCAAGGCTGTTTTAAATGATGAAAAAATTCAAAAAAAACTGGATGCAATCGATAGAAATATCGAACGCGCTTCAATCATCGCAAAGGAGTTGCTTCAATTCTCCCAAACCCGGGAGTCAATTTTATCCCCCATGGATGTCAATCAGGTTCTTGACAGTGCCATCGCTCAGATGGATGACAAATTCAGCAACATAAAAATCCTGCGCCGGCAGGCGTATCTGCCTAAAGTAAAACTGAATGCTGCAAAATTGGAACAAGTCTTTCTCAATGTGATGAATAATTCCGTTGAGGCCATGAAAAATGTTGGAGAATTATCCTTAATAACCAAAAAAGTAACAAATGAAGTTCACATAGTGATCTCAGACAATGGCACCGGCATTTCCCCGGAACATTTATTAAAGGTTTTTGATCCCTTTTTTACGACCAAAAAAACCGATACCGGTACTGGACTGGGGCTTTCCATTTGCCATGGCATAATTGAACAACATGCAGGAACAATAACCCTTATGAACAATAAGAAGGGCGGCGTCGATACGACCATTAAATTGCTAATTGCCTGATTTGTCTTGTTTTAATGATTGCAAATGTCGTCACATTATAAAAAAGGACTCTATTTTGAATAAAATTCTGATTGTAGATGATGATATCGAATACACAGAAAACTTAAAAGAAATACTTGATAATGCCGGGTATGTGAATGATGCGGCAGAATCTGTAAAAGAAGCAATGGAAAAACTTTGTACACAACAATTTGATGTTATTTTGCTGGATTTCATGATGCCGGGCATAGATGGCATCAATGCATTGGGAGAGTTTAAAAAAATCAGCCCCAATTCCAAAATAATCATGATCACAGCCTTTGCATCCATTGAAAATGCGGTAAGGGCAATTAAAAACGGTGCCAGTGAATATATTTCCAAGCCGTTTAAAATTGAAGCGCTTCTCCTTATGATTAAACAGGTTATTGAAGAACTGCGCTTTGAAGGTGATATAAAAAAATTGAAGCTTGAAGGAACGCTAAGCTCCTTGTCCAATTCCATTCGCAGGGAAATCATTCGCATGTTTCAAACCAATCCAAAAATTCGAATGATGGAAACCGCTCGCAAGCTGGACATTGAAGATCATACCAAAGTTATTTTTCATTTAAAAATTTTGAAAGAAGCTCGAATTCTGAAGCAAGATAAAAAACGGGCCTACTTACTTACCAAAGAAGGCCAGAAAGTCCTTGAATGCCTTAACATACTGGATAATTATCTGTCAGAGCAGTAACCGGTGTGAACTATTCTTCACATAACCCCTTGATTATGTGAAGAACATTTCTCTTGTTCCTTCCTGTAGTTACCCTTATTGTTATCTATACCATTTTGATCAAGTTAATTTTGATCAACAAAAGTGTCTTTACTTCAATCTTTTAAAGGAGGATAAAATGGACAGTAATATTATCGTGTTGATTCATCCCATGACAGGGGTGCTTGCCATTCTGGCGGCATTGTGGGTGTTTGTGGATACGCTCAATGTCAATGGAACCTCTGTTATGCGGATAAAAAATGTCAGTATTTTTTGTGCCGCCATGATGTGGCTAACCTATATTGTCGCTGGATATTGGTACGTTGTGCATTATGGCCCGGATAAGACAATTATCAAATCTGGACCATGGCCTTTTGCCCACAACATATTTATGGAAATTAAAGAGCATATTTTTCTCATGCTTCTCCTGCTGGCTACTTACCTTCCGATTGCCGCATCCAGAGATATCGCCGTCAACAAATCATCCCGCAAGGTTCTTTTATGGGTATCGGGCCTGATTGTTCCAATCGCTCTGGCCATGGAAGGTGCCGGTGCAATCATTTCAAGTGCAGTCAAAATCGGCTTGCTTTTTAAACAGTCACAAGGAGGTTGATCATGGAAAAAACAGAAATTGGGAAATATACCAAAGGTTTTGGTTTGTCTTTTGGGATCACCAGTGTGATCAGCGCAATTCTCGTTATTTTAAAAGAAACTAACGAGGGGACCATTCTGGAAACAATGAAATCAATTACGGGTCATCACTGGGTAACGCACGGGGTTTTTAATATCATCCTTTTTTTGGTTCTTGGATGGATATTGTCAAAGGCAAACAATGGGCAGGGTGTGAATCTTTCTGCTAATAGCCTGGTCAGCAGCATTATTGGCACTGTAGTGATCAGCAGTATCTTAATCGCCGGTTTTTATCTTATTCATTGAGTCAACTTAGACGATTCAATCTTTTCTCGCTTCCTTCCGCCGCCAGCCTTTTTTGCTGGTAGCGGAAGAGGCCAATGGCTTTTCTTCAAAATGGTATGATGCATCTGAGAAGCACTAACGGGTAAACGAAAATCATACTTAATAATAATTCAGTCCTTATCAGTAATTCCCCCCCCCTGAATTCTTACCTGGTAATTCAGCCCTATGTCTTCCAACAAAATTAACGAGTGGCAGTGGATACTTATTGCTGTTGGCCGTTTCATCACCGATTCTATTGTTTTAAAATGAATCCTTCATTTTTGTGATATTTGCGGCTTACTTTTTATTTCATTGCAATTTCTAAACATTCATGTATACTGCTATTTCATATTTAGATAGAATCAAATTTTCCTTCAAGGGTTTTCTCGTTAACCTCGTTGTTTAAAAACATCGTTTGTTGCCGCCGAAGTTTCTGCTGATTCAATAAACAGGAGAAACGATGATGACATTTTACAGTGTGAAACCTTATCATGTCTTGACAGAAAATGGCTCGGACATCTGCCTATTGCCTTTGGTGCCCTGGGTTTATTCAATCCAATCATTTCTCATAAAACTAGATAAAAGAATAATAAACGGATTCTAATGAATCCGCAGATCTTTCAACCGGGAAAATGACCTGGTAGATCATTACGTAATACAAGGAGTATTAATGAGTTTTAAAAATTTTAAGTTTGACCCCAAGATAGAAGCTGGCATTGCTGCCTGCGGCTATACACTTCCCACTCCGATCCAAAAAGAGGCTATTCCTCCAATACTTGAAGGTAGAGATATCCTTGGTCTGGCCCAGACCGGGACTGGAAAGACTGCAGCTTTTGTACTGCCCCTTCTTCAGCGATTGCTGGATGGTCCCCGAAAAAAAGTGAGGGCATTGATCGTAGCACCCACAAGGGAGTTGGCAGAACAGATCCATGCAGATATCAGCAAAATGGCACAAAAAACCGGTTTACGAAGTATTTCCATTTATGGTGGTGTGGGTAAGCATCCCCAGATCAAAGCAATCCGAAGCGGGGTGGAAATTATTGTTGCCTGTCCGGGTCGATTGCTGGATCTCCTTAATGACCGTTCTTTTTCTCTGAAAGCTGTTGAAGCGCTGGTTCTTGATGAGGCAGACCACATGTTTGACAAAGGATTTCTACCTGATATTCGCAGGATTATCAAACAGCTGCCCACGAAACGTCAATCCCTGGTTTTTTCTGCCACCATGCCTAAAGAAATTCGTCACTTGGCGGAAAATATATTGATACATCCGGCAACTGTACAAATCAATCATACCCAGCCGGTTCTCGCAATTTCCCATGTTTTGTTTCAGGTTGCAAAAGGACAGAAGACCTCTTTGCTTAAGACCATTATTAAAGAAGAAAAAATGAAGAGTACGCTGGTTTTTACTCGGACCAAACACAAGGCAAAAAGCCTGGCTCTGGTATTGCAAAAGGCAGGCTATCGGGCAGCTTCGATTCAAGGCAATCTTTCCCAGCTGAAACGGCAGGAGGCACTGAACGGTTTTAAAAATGGTAAATTCAAGATTCTGGTAGCCACCGATATTGCTGCCCGGGGGATCGATGTGAAGGGGATTTCCCATGTCATTAACTATGATGTTCCGGATACAGCCGAAACATACACCCACCGTACAGGACGAACCGGACGGGCAGAACGAGCGGGTCAGGCATTTATTTTTGCAGGCCAGGAAGACAGCAAAATGATTTCACTCATAGAGCACAATCTGGGGAAAAAGATGCGTCGCCAGGTAACCCCTGGTTTTCCCTGGGAGCCCAAAGAGGCTGTGGTTGAAAAGAAAGGGAAACGCTATTCTCGACCAATGCCGAGAGGGAAAAAACCGGCTACAGGCGGGCGAGGCAGGAACCAGCGCAGCGGTGTTTTTTCCTTGGCGACCAACAAAAGCAGGACAGCTCTTCCATAATAGATTTGTCTGGATACCCAGACTGCCAGTCGACGTATCATATGATGCTTCGGCAATATAACAAAGTGGTTTCCTTAAAGGAACTGATTACAAAGGTGTAATACAAGATGGCTGAAGGAACAGTAAAATGGTTTAACGATTCAAAAGGCTTGGGTTTTATCGAACAGGATGGCGGCAAAGATTTATTTGTTCATCATTCCGCAATTCAGTCCGAGGGATTCAAATCCTTAACGGAAGGTGCAAGGGTAACCTTTGATGTTGTTGAAGGTACTCAAGGGCCTGCAGCAGAGAATGTTGTCCAGCAATAAGCACTGGCATGCGTATTTTTAAGGACGCTGCAATCTGCAGGGTCCTTTTTATCGCAATTTTTTTAAGTAAAACACAATGTATTAATAAGGATTTTTCCATGTTCAAACCAAACTATTCATTTGAAAAGCGCCAAAAAGAATTGGCAAAGAAAAAGAAAAAAGAAGAAAAAAAGCAACGCAAGCTGGAGAAACAAAAAAAGACTGTCAAGGAAAATGAGGACACATCTCCTTCTGAAGAGTAACTCGTTTTTTGAAAAAACAGGTAGATAATGACTTTTATGACCACTCAGTCAAATGTCAATTTGTTACGTACAGATTATAGAAACTGCCATAAGACGTTCGGGGTATCAATAATACCAGTTCAAATCTTGATGAACTTTTTGAAGAACTGACAGATCAAACCGAGAGAATTAAAGAGTTGACTAGGCTATAGGGTTGGGTGTCCAGGATTCAAAATTTTCCCCGGACTATCCTCTGTGCTCTTCTGTTAGTCTGCATTTTTATTCAAAAATAACCAAGCACAATATATAGTGTTTGGTTATTTTTTCATCCCAGGTGCAACAGTAAACTTTATTGGAGTTATGTTACCACTTACAACCCTTTAATCCATGCCGGTTCAGTCAAGAATTTTAAATTTTGGCCGATAGCTGTTAAATATAGATGAATCAATTCCAGGGAGGGGATGTATCATGAAAATCTTAGATTCCAAGATGTTTTTTTCATCTGATAATTATTTTGAACAAATGGATTTATCATTAAATGAAAAAACAAAAGAAAAAACTTTTGTGCAGAAGCCAAGAGCTTTGAAGGGCACCCGGAATCTTTCACAGGTTTTTATGGACAGGGTCAGCATTTCACAAAAGGAAAATTTTGACTATAAATCCAGCTATTCTGCCGATATGAAAAGCAAATCATCTGTGAAGTCAATACAGTCAGGCGATGTCATTGAGTATGAACAGCAATTTGCAATTAAGAAGCTGGTTGGCGGTATCATTGATAAAGACGTGGTGATCAGCAGCATTCAAAAAAAAGAGGATATTTCTCTTTCAGACAATGCAAAAAATACGGCTCAGACTGGCCCTGGTTCTGCTTCCATGATTTCGGAAATATCGCTTAGGCAGACAGACATCCATTTTGAAGAAGAAAAGGTAAACCTTGAATCTTTCGGCCAGGTGACAACCCGGGATGGAAGGATGATCGATTTTTCTCTTGATATGTCCCTTGACCGGGAATTTTTATCCAGGAGTGAAAATGAAACCCTGGTCCGTAAGTGGCAGGAAAGGGTTAATTTGACAGATCCTCTGGTGATCAATCTGGATGGGAAGGCCCCACATCTCTCAGATGTCAGTTTCAGCTTTGATCTAAATTCTGACGGTAAGGCGGAAAATATCAGTTTTACAAGCTCCGGCAGCGGGTTCCTGGCGTTTGATAAAAATAATGACAATGTAATAAATGATGGTTCTGAACTTTTCGGGCCAGGTACTGGTAATGGATTTCAAGAGCTTGCAGCCTTTGACGAGGATCAAAATAACTGGATTGATGAAAACGATGCCGTGTTTTCAAAGCTGTCGGTATGGACAAAGGATAAAGAGGGTAAAGATAAGCTTATCTCATTAAAGGACGCAGGTATCGGGGCTATTGCCTTGGATTATGCCGCCACGCGGTTTAATGTAACCAAGCTGGATAATAGTCTGAAAGGCCAGCTTAAAAGTACAGGCATGTTTCTTTTTGAGAACGGGAATGTGGGATCGGTTCATCAGATTGACCTTGCTGTACACACGCCGGAAAAAATAAAGAAAGGCAAGGCTGGATTTTTACAGGAGGATACCCGGGCAGCCCCGGTGGAAAGTACTGTTCCCAGTGCCGGGGGACTTTCCCTGCCAATGGTGACGGAAGATCATCAGCCTGAAGCTGTTCCCAATCCTCTTCAGGAACTCATTGATCAGATAGAAAAATTAAAAGAAGAGATGGGGCAATTGCTTGAAAAAATGAATCCTGCATTAAATCATAACAGGTTCGGTCGGTTAAAACGGCATCATTATATAAGCTTGAATCCTGACACTTCGGTTCTGCTTTTTGGCAATAAAGGCCCTGTCCGCCAAAGAAGCCGGTATGCCTGAAAAGTTTTTTGTTTTTGCCGGAGTTTAAGATTCCTTATAAAGTGCCAGCACTCCTGATCTTGCAAGCTTTTTAATGCCGAATGGCTCAAGAAGGGCAAGCAGTCCATCAATGGCATTCTCGTTGCCGGTTACCTCAAAAATATAATAAAGCGGGCCTTTATCCATGATCCGGCCTTCAAAGGCTTTGATTATTTTTTTCAATTCTTCACGGCTTTCAGGCTTTGCTTTAACGCAGATAAGGGCCATTTCCCTTTTTACAGCCTTTTCTCCTGTCATGTCCCGAAGCTTAATCACATTCACAAGGCGCTTGATCTGTTTCATGCATTGTTCAAGCTGGAGGGGCCTGGCTTTTGTTGTGATGGTGATCCTGGACATTTTCGGATTGGCTGTGGGCGCACCGCAGATGGTTTCAATATTATAGCCCCGTCCGGCAAAAAGTCCTGCAATCCTGGCAGTTACGCCGGGTTCGTTTTCCACTAACATGGTGAGTATGTATTTGTCCTGGTCCATAATACCCCATAATATTTGTTTTTGTTAAATGTGTTACATCCCTTGCCGGATGATTATTCCTCAAAACTGGTAATAATTCTGTTTTTTCCTGCTTTTTTAGCTTTATAAAGACATGAGTCCGCATCAGCCACAAGACCTTCAGGGGAAGATGTTTCAGGAAACGAT
>JAADHV010000077.1 GCA_013151635.1 Deltaproteobacteria bacterium
ATCATGCATGGCGAACACGTAAAGATCCTTTTGGAGACGTCTGGGATGGTATGAAATCAATGTTAGAAATTAATCCGGGATTGGAAGCTAACTTTAATATCAAATTTATTGCTTGTATCCTGTTCAACCAAACGAACGGTACCATATTTTCCTCTAATGGGGGTTCGGGCATGCATCAAAATTCCTGAATATGAAAAAAATTGTTTAGATTCATCAGTTGACTCAACAGCACCCACATTAAAGTCTTTTTCTTAAAAACTCACCCAAGGGGAATTGCTCCGCTGCTTGTTGTCCAAGGACTAATGCCTTTTTAAACAACTCGTCTGCCTCATCGATTAATTCCTTGCATTGAAGAATAAAGGCTTCCTCTGCAAGGTCCATTGCTTCGTTATGTAATTCTTCAGTTGATTTCATCTTTTCGGACCGTTTCTGCTTTGGGGTTACCAAATTCAATTATTGAAATAAAAACAGGAAACACACCTAAATCCTGAAGCTTTGCAAGCATGGCAGCTGATTTCAAAAAGTCAGACAAATTGCATCCACCCTGAAAAACAAATTTCCCATGATGAGAACTCATGAAAAGCTCGGAACCATATTGCATTATTGGATATTGAGGTTTATGATAACCTGCAGCTGGAGAAAATCGGCAGTTTCTAAGTTTTGTATGGGCAGTAACAGGTATGACTATCGCCTGCTGTCCAATACCAGGAGGATATGGATTCCACGGCAATGTCAAACACTGATTCCGTAAATACACTATATTTCCGACCAAATGCGGAGCAAACCTTAAAAGAGATTAAAAATTCAGAGGCCTGGGATAAATTTGTATTGTCCCATGAACAATCAGGGTATTGTCATCTTTTCAACTGGACCCGGGTCATAAGGGATGCCTATGGACACAGACCTGTTTATCTTGCAGCCATAAAAAAAAACCCCAGAGGAGCCCGTGATACAATAGCAGGAATTCTTCCCCTTTTCCGGTTTAAGCGCTTCACAGGCCGGCCATGGCTCGTATCCATACCCTTTTTTGATACGGCAGGCATTCTTGCCCGGGACATGAAAATTAAAAATTTTCTTTTTAAAAAAACAGGCTTACTCTGTTATAAAAAAAAATATTCGGGTCTGGAACTAAGACAGGAGTCTGCCTTGAATATTCAAGACATGAAAATTGCTGAAGCAATGCCACAGGTTTATACTTCCAAGACAGGCCTGTTGATAGAGCTCCCGGAAAACCAGGGGAAAATGCTTCAAAAGTTCAAGTCCAAACTGAGAAGCCAGATTAAAAAAGGCAGGAAAAACGGTCTTTCCTGGGAAATCGGCAAAAGAGAGCTTTTAGAGCCCTTTTACAGGGTGTTTTCCCGGAATATGCGCGATCTTGGATCGCCTGTCCACTCAATAAAATTTTTCCATGCTGTTTTCAACCATTTTTATCACGATTCATTTATCTGTGTTATTTATTACAGGTCAAAGCCTGTTGCGGGCTCTTTTATGTTCAGGTTCAAAAAAAGGCTTGCCAACCCCTGGGCTTCATCTGTCAGAGAATTCAGGCACCTGAATGCAAATGTCTACTTATACTGGCAGATGATGCGCTTTGCCTGCAATATGGGTATAAAAGTGTTTGATATGGGAAGATCTTCTTTTGGAGCGCCCACATACAAATTTAAAAAACAATGGGGGCCAGTGGAAAATCCCATATTTTGGTATGGCTGGAATTTTAAGGGAAACGGTAAAGGCCTTTTTAATGAAAACCTGTCCATGGAGTCATGGAAAAGGTTGCCGGTGGGGATGGCAAACTTTGTGGGGCCCTTTTTGAGAAAACATATATCCCTTTGAGAATTTTGCATGGCAAAAGATATGAAAATAAGTATCCCCATGCCATTGATCATCAGCATTGAAGATGTGGGGTGGTGGCACGGAAAAGATGGCTCCCGGTTTAACCAGCCCTATCGAACGGGCATGGAAAGGGATCATGTTCCCGAAGATTATGCTGCCCTTGCTGCCCTTGGCCAAGGGCTTGACATGAAAATAATTTCAGGATTTGTTCTTTGCGAATGGGATAAAGAAAATATTTTACGAAAGGTTCCTTCCTCTACCTGGATGGGGGACAGGTGGATTGTGTCCCAGAAAAATCAAGACCGGAAGGAAAAGGCTGCATGGATCATAAAAAAGCAAAAAAAGTATATTGAATTCGGAATTCATGGTGTGGGTCATGAATTCTGGTCAGGCGGCAGGATGCACAGAACTGAATTCCATGATCATGCCTGCTGTATGAGGAACAAGGGGGAGATCAGGAAACACCTTGATTATTTTTTTAAGCTCATGGACCAGTATAAGTTTGAATTCAAGCCCCGGACATTTATCCCTCCTGCACTTAAGCATAGTTTCGGCAATAACGGGTTTCAAAAAATTTTAGAAGAATTCGGAATAAAATATGTGACCATGGTTTTTGGCAAGGCAAGGCTCTTTTCCAGGCCCCAGAACGATAACATTGCCTGGGAGAATAATATCCTGCTTGTAGAGCGCTGCGAGTCTGATGTCAAATGGAACCATGTGGCAGCCAGCCCTCAATTCGGTTTTAACAGACCTGTGATGGCGTTGCACTGGGCCAATATTCTCCATGCAGACCCCAAAAAAAACCTGGTGGTTGTGAACAAATGGATACAGTATATAAAAGAAAATGGCCGTAAAAAAGGCATTTTAGTGTCCAGGGATACAAAATCATGCTTTACACAGTATCTGCACAAGACCCTGTCAAAAATTGAAAACATCAATGGAGAAACTGCTGTTGATGTGAGCTGGATGCACAAAATCCCGGGCAATCTTGTGGGAAAATCCATATTCCTGAAAATCAAACTCCCTCCCGGTACAAGCCTGAAAATTTACGGGGCAAGCATACAAAATTCGCGTCCGCCCTTTGAAACAGGTTTTTTAAAGCTTGATATCCTGAACCGGAAAAATAAAATATTTATTAAGCCGGAGCCTGGTGATAGCTGATAAAGATTGAACTCATATCCAGATTACCGATACAAAATCAAATTGCCATAGATATTATCATTTTGACTTATACCCGTTGGATTTTATAATTTCGCATATGCTTATGATAATTGGAGCAGAACAAATTTTATATGAAAACACAATTTATACTTGAAAATGGTTCTGGAGATGTAAACGAAGACTTCATAGTTTTAGAGAACAACCTATTCGGAGTTTTTGACGGTGCAACCAGCCTTGATAATCAAACCTATAACCACGGGAAAACCGGCGGATTGATTGCCTCTGCCACCGCAGGTTCGGTTTTTGCCAAAAATCATTATCCACTGGCCACTCTTGCCAGGAGTGCCAACAGGGCAATTTACAAACAAATGCTCAACCACGGGGTGAATTTTTCAAAAAAAGAAAATCTCTGGAGTACCAGCGCAGCAGTTGTCAGGGTAAAAGAAAATGCGCTTGAATGGGTCCAGACAGGGGATTGTTTTATCATCCTGATTTACAGGGATAATTCCCATAAAGTTCTTGTGGAAAAGGATGACCATGATTATGAAACCCTGAGCCTGTGGAAAAAAGAAGCCAAAAACAAATCAGCCGTTGCAGTTGGATCGGTTAAAACAGGTGAATCAGGAACCAGGCTGGATAAAACCAGGATAAGTGAAGTTCTAATGGAACAGATCAGGAAAACCAGGTCTGGAATGAATAAAAACTATGGGGTATTAAATGGTGAAAAAGAGGCGGACAGCTTCTTAAACCATGGACATGAATCTCTTAACCGGGTCAAAGAGGTTCTCTTGTTCACGGACGGGCTTTCAATCCCCAGGGAAACACCTGGAAAATCAAAAGAATTCAAAACCTTGATTGACAATTATTTGAGGCTTGGTCTCAACGGGTTGAAAAATAAAATCCGGGAGATGGAACAAACAGATCCGGATTGCAGCATATATCCAAGGTTCAAATGCCATGACGATATTGCGGCAATAGCTATCAGGGAATTTTAAGCACAGCTTTTTCATATACCTTTTCAATCCTTGAAAATACCTTGCTCCATGTATATTTTCCCGTAATTCTTTGTACAGCCTCCATATCCGGCTGCGGGTTTTTAATGCTTTTTTTAACAGTTTTTTCAATTGCCAGGGCAAGCCTTTGCCTCAGCATTTCCATATCCCTGTCATGTGGGGAATCAATGGTTTCAAGCAATGGCAGTTCCACCATTTCAACTATTTTTTCCCCCGGGCTTTCCCCTGAATCACCCAGAACCTCTTTTGTGCCCGGAAGTGATGTTGTGATAATCCTGCACCCGGAAGCAAGCGCTTCCATAAGAACAAGGGGCAGGCCTTCAAAAAAAGATGGTAAAATAAAAATGTGAACCCTGCGCATCAGGGCTGCAAGCTTATTATGCTTTAAAGGGCCATGAACTATGACCCTGTTCTTGAATTTTTTTGCAAGAACCAGGCATTTTTCTTTTTCTTTTCCACTGCCGCTTCCGGCAATATGAAGTACCCATGGAAGGTGCTTTATCCTTTCCAGGGACTCTAACAGCCAGGGAACGCCTTTTGCCCGGCTTAATTTTCCTGCATATAGCATGTTACAAGGCTCTGCCGGCACTTTTGCATCATAAAAAAACAAGGAGTCATCATAACCTCCCCCCACAACGGATATCTTCCAAGGATCAATGGAGTGTATTTTTTGTATCTCCTGTTTCTGGAAATGGCTTAAGGACATGATCCTGTCAATCTTCTTAAATGATTGCTGTACATGCCTGCCAAGGCCGGGACAAAGGAAAAACTGTCTCAGGCAGGTTCCATGGCATGTTGTGACCATTGGAAGGTCTTCAAGGTTTGTTCTCGCAATTTTGGAAGCAAGCCAGAGGTGATGGGAATGGATTATATCAGGCCGGAACCTGTCACGGGCTCTTAAAATCACACTTTTAAACTCTTTTTCGTAAGCCTTTATCTTCTCTTGATCAAGACTTGAAAACACACTGCTTTCATAAGGCATGACATCGCTCATGCCCGGGATGGGATAATCAAGCGTCTTGCTCTTGAACCTTACAAAAAGAGTTTTCTCAATGGGGATTGTTAAAGGATCAGGGACAAAATCATCCTGGATGCCTGCCACAAGAAAATTATCATGCCCTTTTTCTGCGGCATATTTGATTATGGCCTGTATATATTTCCCGCTTCCGGTAAAGTCGGGCGCCTGGCTTAATATATGAAGGATTCTCATGAAAGATTACCTGTTATTTAAAAAAAATAGTTTATATTATGGTGCGCCAATCTATTGGCTCACATTATGTTTCGAAGGTCTATAGCTATGTTTCGAAAACTCAAGTGTATTTAGACGATATTTTTTTAATTTATTATTTAAGGTTGTTCTTGTGATATTTAAAATTTTTGCAGCTTCGGTTTTGTTACCTCCGGTTTGTTCCAATGTTTCAATTATGGCTATGCTTTCAACTTCATCAAGAGACTTGCCACCAATACCTGAAATTTGCTTTTGAAAAGAATCTCCCGGCTGATATTTTTTCATAACGGTTGTCGGCAGATCTTTTTCAGATATATATTGGCCCATGGATAAAATTATAGCTCTTTCAATAGTATTTTCAAGCTCACGTACATTCCCGGGCCATTGATATTTTGTCAGTGCATCCATTGCCATAGGTGTAAATCCCTTAAGATTTTTTCTATTCTCTCTGGTATGCTTTGTTAAAAAATTTTGAGCAAGAAGAGGAATGTCCTCTTTTCTCTCCCTTAATGGGGGAACCCTGATATTTATAACATTAAGCCTATAAAACAGATCTTCTCTGAAGTTACCTTTCTTTACTTCATCTTCCAGGTTTTTATTTGTAGCAACAACAATACGGACATCAACTTTTATCGTTTTATCACTGCCAACTCTTTGTATTTCCCTCTCCTGTATGGCCCGAAGCAGTTTAACTTGCATTAACATGGGAATTTCACCTATCTCATCGAGAAATATCGTTCCCTGGTCTGCAGATAAAAAGAGTCCTCTCCGCTGCTTATCAGCACCTGTAAAAGAGCCTTTTTCATGTCCAAACAACTCTGATTCCAACAGTGTTTCATTTAGGGCGGCACAATTCACTGAAACCAATCTTTTTTTTCTCCGATTGCTATTGTTATGAATTGCTTTGGCAAATAATTCTTTGCCTGTTCCGCTTTCACCAGTGATTAGGATGGTTGCACCTGTTGGTGCTGCAATTTTTGCAATATCTATCACTTCTTTCATGGATGGGCTGGAGCCGATAATTCCCAAAAAACTGAGTTCAGATGATATTTTTTCTTTCAGCCGGGCATTTTCAACAAATAATTGTAAATGCTTCATTGCCCTTTCAATGGTTATTTTAAGCTCATCAAGGTTCAAAGGCTTGGTAAGATAGTCGTACGCCCCAAGTTTCATCGCTTCTACAGCCTTATCTACTGTAGAATATGCTGTCATAATGATAATGGGTATGGAAGGGTTCAGCTCCTTAATTTTCTGAAGAGCTTCCATACCATCAATATTTGTCATTCTGACATCCATAAGTATTAAATCATATGGTTTTTCTCTGGCAGCACGAATTGCATCTTCACCGTCAGTTACACACTCTATCAAATGCGGGATGCTTTTTAAAACCGTTTGGAGCATGGATAGATGAGCTGTATCATCGTCAACAATCAATATTTTACCTTTCATATTAGATTCCTTTACTTTCCTGCTATTGGTATAAAAACTGCAAACGTTGTCCCCTTACCCTCTAAGCTTGTAATATGAATCGATCCATCATGGCTTTCAACGATTTTATGCACAATTGCAAGTCCAAGACCGGTTCCCATTTTTTTAGTTGTAAAATACGGATTAAATATGCTGGCCTGATCTTCAGGAGAAATCCCCTGGCCTGTATCAGAAACTTCAAAAACCATGGCTTCTTCTTTGATCCCTACTTTAACAGTAAGCTCTCCGCCACTTTTCATTTCCTGGATTGCATTGATATAAAGATTAAGAAGAACCTGAGAGAATCGGTCAGGATCAATCTTTAAACTGGAAATAGATTTATCAATCTTTTTAATTACCGTCACATTGGCAGTTTCAGCTTCATGTTTAATAATTCTCAATGAGTTATTGATGAATTGTACTATATCTGTTTTTTTTAATTTCAGATCAAATGGCCGGGCAAATTCGAGCAATTCTGATATGACTCTATTTACTCGATCAACCTCCTCGGCCATTACATATGCTGCTTTTCTATTCTCGCTATCACTTTCAAACAAGTTTCCAAAAAATGTTGCATAGCCCCTGATAGAGCTTAAAGGGTTTCTGACTTCATGGGCTACCCCCGCAGCAAGGGTCCCAAGGGCTGCAAGTTTTTCCTTTCTCTGGACTTGAATTTCCAAATCCCGAATATCGCTTAAATCTCTAAGGATAAAAACAAACCCGATAAAATTTCCTTCTTCTCCTATAACATCCGTGACAGTCACTGATAGAGGTATTGTTTTATTTTTAACGGTTTCCATGATTATTTCGTTTTCTGAAACAATACCTCCATTTTTAACAATTTTATGTAACTCCCAAAGTTCATCAGGAAAAATATTCTTTGCATTTTTTTCTTTTACAGTATGAATATTTTTTTCTAAAAACAAACAGGCTGTATCGTTAATATACGTTATGGCATTATTTTCATTTATCACAATTATCCCCATGGGAAGATTAGCCATTGTCTCTGATGCAAATGCTCTTGTATCCTGTAAAAGCCTACGGGAACGAGTGAAACTTTGAGCCCAAAACAAAGATACTACTCCTGCCATGCCTAAAAGAAAAATAACAGATACCATGATAACACTATTATGCATATCTTCTTTTATTGCCTCTTCAAAAGGGCCTATATCCATCCCGATAAAGATTGCGGGTCGATTTTCAGGACTCAATATCAGATCTGCAGGCATGCCTTTCATCCACCCGGAAGAACACCACATGGGCATATCACATTGTTCTCCCATTTTGCTCATCACCTTATTGTTGGAAAATCTGCCTGGATTTTTTAGAATGGGCAAAAAAGTTTTATAAACTTCAAAATATTTTAAGTTGCCACCTCTATCAACAATTCTCCATTGGGGTTTATCAATTGCAGATATTTTTTTCTGGTGGCCAGAATCATTAAACCGTGTTCCGATCATTTGTTTATTATTATGGGCAAGTATAATCCCATCCCTGCCCACAAGAACGATATAAGCAATGTCAGGCTGGGATGCAGTTTCCTCTAACAGAGCCTGCAAGTTGGCTTCATTACCAAGCTTACCCATCATTCCTATTTTGGCACCTGCCTCAAAAGATCTTATCAGAGCAGCTCCTTTTTCTTTCAAAAGTTTACTCATATATTTTTTTTCGCGGTTGTAATTCACCATAGCCTGGAAAACAACCACTGCTATTAGTAAAAAGCTCATCCCTATTGTCATCCATGGAGAAATAAAGGTTTTGAAGCGTTTTATCTTATTTATAAGCATACCAGCCCAACTGAAAGCGGTTAAAAATGAATCGGCATATTTAACAATGCCGTCTAAATATTAACCACTCTGTTATAATTTAGCAAGCCACCCACATACTTCTTATAATAAAACAAGCTGAATCTATTATTAATTCATATACTTATATTACTGTTTACAGGTTCTGGCACAAGGCTTGCTATATTTAGAAAACAAATGACTTTTTACTAATTTAAACCAAGAGGTATTTATAATGAAAAAAATTATTATTGCAGTATCAACAATCCTGATGGCAGGTTTTCTTGCTGCCAGTGCTTATGCCTGGGGTTGTGGCGGGATGTATGGTGGCGGGATGTATGGGATGAACGGATATGGGAATTATTACGGGGCAGGCTATAACAACAGCCCCAATCAATCGTTTTATAACGACACCCGGGCACTTCGTTCATTGATTGCAGCAGACAGGGCAGAGTTGAATGCTCTGACAGCAGGGGCGAACCCAGACCCCAAACGAGCCAGGGAACTATCAGTACGAATCAGTAACTCTGAAATTGAGCTGAGGAACAAAGCACAGCAATATAATGTTCCGGGCATGGGAATGATGGGATATGGCCAGGGATGGAACTGTGGTATTGCAGGTCACAACCATAATTTTGCCGGATGCTGGTAATTTATAACTTTTATCGGCAACATAACGGTGAAAGGGTCCACCTTCCTCCCTTCCACCGTTATATATCCATATAAATAATACAAAAAAACAGGAGAAAAAAAATGTGGGGTTGCAATTACTATGGAGGTGGTTTTGGGGATTGGTTTTTTGGTGGCGAAATAATTGGCTTTGCCATTATGATACTCTTTATTATTGTAATAGCTAATAGCCGCCCTTATATTTAAATTAATCAAGTCTAACCAATCAAAAAACTCAGAAAGTCTTGATAAAAATGATTCCCTTAAAATACTTAAAATAAGGTTTGCTAAAGGTGAAATAAATGAACAGGAATTTCAAAAAATGAAAAAAGCTATTCATGGGTAACAAGTTGTAATCAAAGTGTATCAGTGCTATGGCACTATACTTCATCACAAATTTTTCTCTGTCTCCTGAAATATTTTAAATCTTCATTGTTTCAAATTGCCATATTATGTTAATAAATGCCAGCAAAGATAAATTTAATTAGAACGGACATGCA
>JAADHV010000006.1 GCA_013151635.1 Deltaproteobacteria bacterium
AAACGTCATGGTTTTTTAAACTTTTTCAAGTTAATATTTCTTTTACCTGCCCATGACCATCGTCAGGAGTTTTACAAGACTTTAATTTTTCCGTGTTGATTCTTCTATATATTTATTGATTCTCAAAAAAGGGACATAAAGAGAATCAAAGGTAAGTATATGATTTATCAGCCAGTTTCTTAATTCATCAATCACATCATATGATAAATTCTCTATATCTTCCGAAATCTCGCGCCGCAAACTGATGGAACTTTTAGTAAATTGGCGATGGGCCTTGGAATGGGCACCAAAATCGGGGTATCCCTTTTTTTTCAAGTATTTTTCTTCTGCACTGAAATACAATTTACTATATTCATTTATCACGGAAATCATATTCACGCACTCTTTTGCTTCAGCCTTTGATTTCTTCATGTCGATCAACTGGTTGAACAAGTCAAACATTTTTTTCTGGTGATTGTCAATTTCTTCAATATCAACGCTGTACTTTTGTTCCCACTCAATTTTCTCAATATTATTCATTTTTATTTCCTTTTTTTTTCTTTGAAAGAAAAACTGTTCCCAAAACAGCTATGGAAACAAGAACAGCAACTGCGACTGCAAATTTAAACCCGTTATCCCCGAACTTTGGATAAATCACAAAAGGGACAATATATAAATATAAGGTCATATGAAAGATACCTATTCCAATAATTCGAACTATTAGTCTTTTTTTCATTAAATATTCTCTATCAATTTTGTGTGTATGTTATTAAAGCTTCCATTTGACATTATCAGCACAAGATCGTTTGGTCTTAATTCTGATACAAGGAAACTTATCACGGCATCACCTTTTTCAAAATGATATGCCTCAATTCCCTTTCTTTCAATGGCTGCCACAAGTTTTTTTGTTGAAAATTGTTCTTTTTCGGGTATTTTCTTTTTTGTGTCAGGCTCACAGATACATACCATGTCAGCATCCAAAAAAGAATCAGGATAGGTGTCTTGAAAAAATTTCCTCATACTTGTGTTTGTTCTTGGCTCAAATACAGCAATCACCCTGCCGTTTTTGTAAAAGGGTTTTACGGCCTTTATAGTCTCTCTCACGGCTGTCGGATGGTGTGCAAAATCATCCATTACAGTGATCCCGTTTTTTATACCGCGAATCTCCTGCCGTCTTTTTACGCCTGAAAATGTCTTTAAAGACCTGCATATGACAGGATCACTGATCCCAATCTTATTTGCTGCGGCAATACAGGCAATGGTGTTATATAAATTATGCCGGCCTTGCAGGTTTGTTTCAATAGAAAGCGCTTTACCAGGGCCTTTAACATCAAAAAAGGTCTTTGAATCCTTTGTTGTATGGTTTAAAAAAGACCATTGCCCTTGTTTGCCGTATGTTTCAACAGGTGCAAGTGAAGAGGCAAGAACCTGTTTTAAATTGTCATTATGATCAAATGCAATAATATGAGTTGTTTTTTCTATTTTTTTTATAAAATCTGAAAAAATGTTCTTGATATGGTCAATGTCATGAAAGATATCAGCATGATCAAATTCAATCCCTGTCATAATAGTAATTTCAGGGTCATAATGCATAAATTTCGGTCCTTTATCAAAAAAGGCCGTATCATATTCATCCCCCTCAATCACCATATATTCGCCGTTTCCCATCCTGAAACTTGAGTTAAAATCTTTTAAAATACCACCGATCATAAAAGACGGGTCCATTCCTGCCGTATAAAGGATATGCGCCATGATGGAGGATACGGTTGTCTTACCATGGGTACCTGTAATAAGGATAATTTTTTTATCCTTTGCAATAAATTTGTTTACAGCCCGGGGCATTGATAGATAAGGCAGACCCTTTTGCAACACAGCTTTTGCTTCAACATTATCCTTTGTCACGGCATTGCCGATAATCACAAGATCCGGGGCATGCTCCAGATTATTTACATCATACCCGGAAAAAAGCCTGATCCCCTTTTTATTTAAAAAATCACTCATGGGGGGATAAATATTCTTATCAGAACCTGTTACACTATACCCCATCTCTTTGAGAGCACAGGCAAGGGTTCCCATGCCGGTCCCGCAGGCAGCAATTAAATGTATCTTTTTTTTCATTTTAATTTAAAGAGCTGCCATTGCAGATTCGGCAGCAATGATAGTCTTATCTATATCATCATCTGAATGTGCAAGAGACATAAAGCAAGCCTCAAATTGTGACGGTGCCAGGTACACACCTTTTTCAAGCATGATCCTGTAAAATTTTGCAAATCTGTCCAGGTTGCAGTTTTTTGCATCATCAAAATCATGAACATCCCTGCTTGAAAAAAAGAACCCTGCCATAGACCCCACATGGCCTGTTCTTAAATCAATTCCGGCATTGTCTGCCGCTGACTTGAAACCATTCATTAATTTCTCGGTCTTACGATCAAGTGCTTCATAGACATCATCATCCTGAAGTCTTGTCAAAGTTGCGATTCCCGCAGCCATTGCCAATGGGTTGCCGGATAATGTCCCTGCCTGGTATACGCTTCCGACAGGGGCTATATGATCCATAATTTCTTTTCGGCCCCCATATGCCCCGACAGGCAATCCTCCGCCAATCACCTTTCCAAAACAGGAAAGATCAGGTGTTATGCCGAACAAGCCCTGGGCGGAACCTTTTGCAACCCTGAATCCTGTCATGACTTCATCAAAAATAAGGACAGACCCAAATCTCAAGGTATGTTCACGCAGGGCTTCAAGAAACCCGCTTAAAGGCGGTACCATTCCCATATTACCGGCAACAGGCTCGATAATAACTCCTGCGACCTTGTCACCCTTTTCTTTCATAATCTTTATAAAGCCTTCAATATCATTAAATTTAAGGGACAAAGTATTTGAAATAACAGGCTCGGGCACACCAGGGCTTCCAGGAATACCCAGAGTTGCAACCCCTGACCCTGCCGCAACAAGAAGTGTATCGGCATGGCCGTGATAACAGCCGTCAAACTTTACGATAATATCCCTGCCGGTATACCCCCTGGCAAGCCGGATCGCGCTCATGGCAGCCTCTGTGCCGGAGTTAACCATCCTTATTTTTTCCACCGAAGGCACCATATCAACAACAAGGCGGGCAAGCTGTGTTTCAAGTTGGGTTGGTGCGCCAAAACTTGTTCCGGTTTCAAGAACCTTTTTCAATGCATCAATAACAAAAGGATGCCTGTGCCCTAAAATTAAAGGCCCCCAGGAAAGCACATAGTCAATATATTCATTTCCATCAGCATCATAAATTTTACTTTGATCCCCCTTTTCTATGAATACAGGCTGCCCTCCAACAGAGCCACAGGCTCTTACCGGTGAGTTTACGCCTCCTGGAATTATGTTTTGGGCTTCTTTAAAAAGATTTTCCGATTTTGTTGTTAACATCTTTACCCTCACTTTATTAAAAAATTACTTTGCCATATATAAACGCTTGAATATATCAAACCTGGAATTAAAGGGTCAACCGCTTTTTAAAAGAAACTGAAAATCAAAAACCTGTTGACATTTTTAAGATTGACTGCTAAATTTGCCGCGTTAATTTCATGGGCCGTTAGCTCAACTGGTAGAGCAACTGACTCTTAATCAGTAGGTCCCGGGTTCGACTCCCTGACGGCCCACCAGTAATAATCAAGGCTATCAGCGTTTTCCGCTGTTTAGCCTTTTTTATTATATTCCTGCAAACCAGGGCAAAATACAACAATTTGCACCCAAAATTGCACCCAAAAAATTCATTAATTTATTATATTTTAAATGATCTATTCTCAACGAATAGTATTCTATTAAAAGGCTGGAAAGATTTATTAACCAATATTTGGTTTAATATTTTTTTCTGGCCTTTGTTTTTTGCATCCCTTAACGCACAGGAGGTTAAAAAGTTGATCAGTAGGCCTGTATATTAAGCTGTTATGAAATATGAAAGCCCTAATGTGCTGCAACACATTAGGGCAAAAACTATATCAACCCACTGCAAGGGAGTAACATAGTTATGTGTAGAACTATCAAAAACCCATCTAAAATTCAACCTGTCTCCGGACCATTTTTCTTGTCCGGTGCTATTCCAGGGAGGTGAGTTCCCTTCCCGGATCACCCCGCCCCCCTTTTCTTAAAAGATTACCAACCAAAGTCCAATCATCCACCAGGAAAAGCACGGGTCCTTCTGAGAGCGTTTCTTATACGGTGGCGAAGACCGCGATCCTCGGGGATATCAATATTAAAAAATAGGTGGGACATGGGACACTGGCTTGTTTTTTCAATGATGTTTCACAAGATATTTTCTGTGGTGGTTGGTATTTGTGATCCGTCCGACTGGTGGCGGAGGTCATCAAGCGTTCGCAGGGGATGTTGTGTCAAAAAGTCGGAATTTTCACGATCTGTTTTTATCGGCAGCCCGGATGAATGGATGATTTTTTGTGTGGTTGGAAAAAAGGGGGCGGCGGAAAATGACTGATGTTGTTCCCTTTGAAGATATCAAACAAAAGGTAGCTGACCGGGTGAAGGAAACAGAAAATGAGTCGGATGGTGGCGGATCTGGCAGCGGTATTGATTCCAAGTTCACCATGGAATGCCTGAACCAAAATGAGCTTGGGGATGGTGAACTTTTTAAAAGGCTGTTCCGGAATGATTTTGTTTTCAACAAATCCATGGATGCCTGGATGCGGTGGACCGATCATCATTGGGCCGTGGATAAAATGGATACGGCACTGGCATCTGTGGAAAAAGTTGCAAAAGCCTACCAGGATGAAGCAAAAGAAATTTCAAAAAAAATTCAGGACACCGCAAACGACAAAGACAAGGTTTCTCTTCTTGGAAAAAAACGGGCTGCTTTAAATAAAAGGGTTTCTGCACTTCGATCAACCCGCCGTCGCAAAAACTGCCTGACTTTTGCACATACGACAGAAGATCCCCTGGCGATTGACGGGGATGAGGTTGACCAGAAACCCTGGTTGCTGACCTGTAAAAATGGTGTGATTAATCTTAAAACCGGAGAACTGGAACCTGGCAAACAGAAAGATTACCTCCTAAAAGCCAGTCCGGTTGAATGGCCCAAGGAAGGGATTCATTCAAAATGCCCGACTTGGGAAAATTTCTTAAAAGAAGTCCTGGTCAAAAAAGATGAAGAAGGCAAGATGGTTGAAAATGAAAAAATGGTTCATTTTTTACAACGTCTTCTTGGTCTGTCCTTAGTGGGAAAGGTGATTATCGGCATGTTTATTTCAAGCAAACTGGTTTTATTGACCCGAATGTATTTTGGGAAACATAAGGGAAAGTTTTTCAGAGAAATCCCGAAGGATTATTTGCAATGGTTGTCGGGTACAGATGATCTGGATGAGGATATGCGGTTTACTGTGGGGCATTATTTGAGATAGGTAGATGCAATTATTTTCTTCCACTTCTGATAAATCCATAACCAACTCCACTAAACCCACCGGCACGATGGCTGAATTGTGAGATTTTTTTTGAATGGTACCATTATAATTTTATAATAATTTGTCCAGAAACAAAAATTGAGTTATCCTAAATTTTCATAAGAGCCGAATTGATATCAAATCAAACGAATGGAGTCATTATTATGACCATTATTCTAAGTCTATTACTTAAAAGTCTGGCCGTTTTCATTGTGGCAAAGATACTGCCCGGAATATATATAAAAAACTTTGGAACAGCTGTTCTTGTCGCTTTTATTTACAGTGTGATTAATTTTCTTCTGGGAAAAATCCTATTCTTTTTTGCATTTCCGGTAATTTTTATTACATTTGGATTGTTTGTTTTTATTATTGATGCCTTTCTTTTATGGATCACAGATAAAATAATAGAAGATTTTGAAATTGATAATTTCGTTACTACAATTTTAGCAGCATTTTTGATAATGGTATCCGATAGATTGTTGAGCTGGATATTCTTGTAGAAAGACCGAATAAAAATTTACAGGGCTAAAAAGGTTGGATTATTGATTCCCAATCAGGATCTTTAGTTTTGGTTCTTGAATTAGTCAAATTTTTTAAAAAGATATTCAAGACCATTAAGTTTGATTTCATAAACAGCCTGTAACATTTCTCCAAGTTTACCTTCTGGAAATCCTTTCTGTGAAAACCAAACCAGATATCGTTCTGGAAGATCAACTAACCGCAATCCCTTATATTTACCAAATGGCATTCTTGTGGTGGCCAGGGCAATGAATGCTTCTTTGTCAGGTTGAATAAGTCCGTTCATTTCCCAATACCCTCCAACGCAGGATCATCGCTTTTCAAAATAGTGCAGGTTTCAGATTTCTGATCAAAAACAACTACAGCTTTATCAGATTTAAGCTGATCAAGCACCTGGGATATTTTTGTTTCTAAAGACACTTCGATTTCTCCATAGTCAGTCCCATCACGGGTGACAAATTCTTCAACAACTCCATTGAGTGCTTCTGGAGATAATTGATTGTATGGGATTATAACAGCCGGCATTGTTCGAGATTATATTGTCAAAAGTTTTTCATCATTTGCTAAAATTTCTGTAAGCGGGACTCCCCAATATTTAACTTCAATTCCAAGTTTTTCCAGATCATCGGATACACCTAATTGATCAGCACAAGCTTTACAGGCTGTTATATGGACTCCAGCTTCCAAAGCGTTTTTTACTTTGCTCTGAATATCTGCATTCTCACTTACCAATTTTGCAGGAGCACCCCAAACTATAAGGGTTACTTTTTCCCACCAACCTTTAAGCAGGGAATTAATGGTATACATGAAAACCATTTTTTCCGCGGTAATTGGATTATCATTCGTCCATAATACATACAGATGTTTTTTCTCACTCATTATTACCCTCGCTTTCAATTTTATAAGTTTTATTTTTCCAGCACTTATAACGGTTATAAGTCATTAATTCTATCTCGCAACCCACCACTGCACTTAAATGTAACAGTTTTCCTTCCTTTCAGCATCATGTCTTCCCCAGTTGCAGGATTTCTTCCCTTACGTGGTGCTTTCTCATTTACCTGAAATTTTCCAAACCCTGATATCATTATATCTTCTCCAGATGCCAAAGTTGATTTCACGATTTCAAGAAGAGATTCAAGAGTATTTTTTGCTTGAGATGGAGAGCAGTTATTTTTAGTTGAGATTTTTTCAATGATTGTTTGCTTGGTGAGTGATGTCAATTTGGGTGCTGCTCCTGTATTTTTATTGGTGCCTGTTTATATTGTTGAATTTATTGTGGAAGGGGGATGTTGTCAAGGGGAAGGTCATTATGCTGAAATTAACAATGGTTTTATTGAGGATGTTACTTGATGCAGTTTTTATCTATGATACTGGAGAAACCGTTTTTCTTATTATTTAGTGAGGATCACTGTACGGGGAGGGGCTGTTCATATATTTTTCTCAAAATACAGATTTGAAATGAAAAACGGTGTCAGAAAAATAAAATTTACAAATTTTAGGGTTGGACCGTAAAAACTTGTGTTAAGGTATCATGGTTCCAATAAAATAATTTCCGATAAAAAGGATTAAATCAATGAACCATAAATTGACAACATTTGATGATCTCTCCATTGGCCAAAAAGCATTCTTAAAAAAAACAATAACTGATGCTGACCTATCCCATTTCATTGCAATAACGGGTGATATGAATCCTCTCCACGTCGATAAAACATTTGCTGAGAAAACATTCTTTGGTCAACGGATTGCCCATGGTATGTTGTCCGCTTCATTGTTTTCAACTATGGTTGGTATGCATATCCCAGGTTTTGGTGCCATTTATAAATCCCAGACTTTAGAATTCCTGCGTCCTGTTTTTATAGGGGATACTCTATGTGCCTGGTTTGAAATAGTTGCTATCGATCCTGAAAATGAAGAAATTATAATAAAAAGCTGGATTGAAAATCAGAATGATAAAATTGTAATTCAGGGAGTGGCAGTGACAAGTTTGTTAAGGAATTTGAGAGAATAAAATTTTGAAATTTTGACCTGAGATAGGGTTCGATTAAAATATAAAAACAAAATCCTGTGTGAGAATCTGTGTGAGAAAAACTTTCCAAAATGTGCTAAAATGGATGAAAATAGGAAAAAATTTGCAAAATTAAAAATAGCGAAAACCCCTTTCAATAAAAGGGGTTCCGCGTTATTAAAGGAGTTCTGAAAACTTGAAGGTTCTTACTCTTAATCAGTGTTCAAGGATTTCAATTTCAACGCGGCGATTCATCATGCGGCCCCAGGCAGTATCGTTGCTTTCTATTGGATCTTGACTCCCTAATCCTTTAATACGGATTTGATCAAGTTTAATTCCCCTGCCAAGAAAAAAACTTCTGACGATATTTGCCCTGAATTCAGATAGTTTCCTATTGTACTTCCGGTATCCTTCAGAATCGGTATAACCTGAAATCAAAATTTTAACCTCGGTATGTGCGGTTAAAATATCGGCAAATTTGACCAGCTTTTTAAAGCCTTCTTCTGTAAAATCATTTGTATTATATTTAAACCTGATAACTACTTTGTCCCGGGGTAATGGAAGGATTTTATTTTTTATCTCAATTCCAGTGCCGGTGCCTGAACTTTCGGAACTTGCGTCTTTTAAGGAAGGCGGGCTATTTCCGGCTTTCCTGGAGTTTGGCTGGTCTTCAATCAGTTTTTTTATATTATCTATTGAAGATTTAACCATATTCTGTGGCTGAATAACGTGCCGGACTTCCTCTTCTTTTAAAGCCTCATCCTGGATGGGTTGTATTTTCTTTAAAGTTGCAGGTTCTTTAATTGCCTGGTTTTCAATTGTTTTTTTTCTCTCTTTTTGATCTTCAATTTTTTTTAACACCGGCTTTTCTTTATTATCAGCATCTGCTGCTGTTTTTTTTTGTTCCTCTTTCTGGTTTGCACCCTTTTTTAAAAAAGAGGAATATGGTTCCGGAATAATCTTAAAGAGCTTATATTTAAATCCGGCTATATCTTTACCGATAATCGTCGCCGAATTCTGGTAAGTTTCCGGGAAAAGGTAAAACCAGGCAAAAATAACAAATACCAAACAAATAATTATGCTCAAAAAAATCTTAAATCCGGTTTTTCCCTCCCTGTTTTCAATCTTCTCTGGTTGTGGCTGGGATAATCGGGGCTTTGCAACAGGAACCTTTGTTTCGTGATAATCTGCAAAACCGTTTATATCCCTGTTTTTAATATGTGAAGGTATCTTAAGTTCTTTTGCGCATTCTTTTACAATAGCGGCTGTTATGATTTTTTGTTCTTTAACATATCCCGATAAAAGGGAGTGGTCACAGATCACATTTA
>JAADHV010000022.1 GCA_013151635.1 Deltaproteobacteria bacterium
TATATGCGTCTCATCTTTTTTTTAACCCAAAAGGAGCGTTTGATATATATCGAAAAATTCATACGGCCCCTTTTGAAAAACAATATTTTAAAGCCGGTAATAAAATCATGGTATTTCAGTCTCACGGACTTACTTTTGGAATCCAGCTTTGTTATGACGCGCATTTCCCGGAGCTTGCGCTTTCAATGGCATTAAAAAAAGCAGATATCATATTTATTCCCCATGCATCTCCCAGAGGAAGTTCCAGGGAAAAATATGAATCCTGGATCCGGCATCTAACGGCAAGGGCATTTGACAACGGGCTTTATATCGCTGCCTGCAATCAAACCGGTGATAATTTAAAGGGGCTTTTGTTTCCCGGGATAAGCATATTCATCGGACCTGATGGGAAAGTGATCTACAAATCAGTTGAAAAAAAAGAAGGTATCCATATTATCAATATAAAAAAAGGGTTATTAAACCGGGTCAGGTCCCATAAAATGAGATATTTTCTGCCCAACAGGCGCAGTGACCTGTTTAAGATTTGAATTTTATTTTTTTACTTTTTCTTTTCGATTCTGTATATAGGCATCCTTTAAGGCTTCATAAGGATCTATTGCTGCTTTCTTCAAGGCTTCATACTCACCTATGTGAAACGAGGCGGTATTAATTGTATCATATGCTTTAATTCCTGTTGAAAGTTCCCATGGGTCTACATAATTTACCGGGGTTAAGAAATAATCGCCCACAAGCCCTACAGTATCCCTGAGTGTTGACGGGCCCAATATTGGAAGAACAAGATAAATCCCGTTACCAATGGAATAGCGGCCAAGGGTCTGGCCAAAATCTTCATTGGCCGTGTGCAGGTCAAATTCATTTTGAGCCACCCTGCTAAATCCCAGGATACCAATTGTTGAGTTTATTAGAAAGATTTCAATTTCAGTTCCAGCATCCTTGATTTCACCCTGTAAAATATTATTTACCAGTCGAACAGGGAAAAGAAGGTTGAAAAAAAAATTTTTCACCCCTTTTCTTGCCGGTGCGGGGAAAACGGCTTTATAACTTGAGGCAATGGGATTTATGGCTGCAGAATACAGGATATCATTAAAGGTATACATCGCATAATTGAAATAATAGAAAGGGTCGGCAACAGGTTGGGATTCTGTTGTAGCATTATAGTCATCAAGGATCTCTTTTGCAAGCTCATCATCTTCCGGCACTGACTTGGTGTTTTTTGCAAGAAATATCCTCCCGGATTTGATAACAGGAGTAGGATAAGTTGAGATTGCATTGTCAGATAGAACAGGAGCAATAGTTTGGCTGTCCTGGGCAAAAATTGCAGAATGTAAAACAAAAACAGACAAAGCGATTATTAAAATCGAAAAATAATATTTTTTCTCCATTGTTTACCGTTTCCTTTTATCTCAGGTTAATAAGCATTTTGCAGGACACCTGTAATGAATGACTATTTGTTATTTTTATTAAAAATAAATTTTCTTACAAGAGATTCGATATCAAGCGATGATTCGGTATTGAAAACTTCATCTCCCGGTTCAAGCATGGTATCGGAGCCTCCGGGCAGGATATCAATGTATTTTTGTCCTATTATACCAGATGTTTTAACAGATGCAATAATATCTTCGGAAAGTTCAATATTCCGGTCAATGCTTAACTCTACTTTCGCAAGCATACGTTCCTTGTCAATGCCGATATCTGAAACCGTACCGATTTCGACACCTGCCATTTCGACCCTGGCCCCTAATTTAAGCCCGGAGACAGATGAAAAAAAAGCATAGACATGATATTGTTTATCCTTGCTAAAATTTATTTCGCCAAGCACAGCAAACAAATATCCGACACATACCAGGCCGATAATCACAAAAAGTCCTACATAAAATTCAATTTTCCGTTTATTCATGTGTTTCCTTTTATATTTAATCTTCAATCCAGGTAATTTTAAATGTCTTCACCCCTGATAAAGGCTTTTAAAATTTTACCATGTGAATCAAGGATGTCATTTTTTAAGCCCTCAAATTTTATAATACCTTTGTCCAGCATTGCAATACGCTGGGCCACATTAAAAATTTCCGGAATATCATGGCTTACAATTACAGCAGTAAATCCGAATTTTTCCTGGTATTCCTGTATCATTGAATGTACATTCTTTTTTCTCACAGGATCGAGTCCTGTTGTGGGCTCGTCAAAAAGAACCATCTTAGGATCGGTCACAAGAGCCCTTGCAAGGGCAACCCTTTTCCGCATTCCACCTGAAAGCTGTGCTGGAAATTTATTTTCCGTGCCGATTAATCCCAATTGTTTCATGCGTGTGAAAACTTTCTTTTTTACCAGCTCTTTTGGAAAAACTGGATTTTCAAGTAAAGGTAATGCAATATTATCATAAATATTAAAAAAATCAAACAATGCATTATCCTGAAACATATAGCTCAATTCGTACTGAAAGGATCTTTTCTCGTCTGCCGGCAATTGGTATAGTGGCTTTCCTTTGATAAGGATCCGGCCTGAATCCTGCTCTTCAAGGCCGATGATATGTTTTAAAAGAACAGATTTACCTGTACCGCTTTTCCCGATGATGGCAAGAATTTCGCCCTTATAAATTGATAAATTAATGCCTTTTAAAACATGAAAAGTTCCAAAGCTCTTGGTGACGTCTATTAATTGAATAAAAGGGACAGTCATATTTTAAACCAGAAAAAATGTGATGATATAATCAAAGATAAAAATGAAAATGCACGATTGAACAACTGCGTTCGTTGTTGACAAACTAACGCCCCTTGCTCCAAAACCACTGTACAGATGAGTATAATAACCTCGATAGCAGCATATTGTGGTGATAACGACGGCAAAAGCAAGCGATTTGTAAAATCCGCCGTTGATATCATTTATACGGATACTTTTTATGACAGTGTCCATGTAAACATATCTATTGATTCCAAGCATTATGGAACCTGATATATATCCGCCTGTAATTCCAACTACATCAAATAAGGCAGTCAACAATGGAAAACTTATAATAGAAGCTATGATCCTTGGTGTAAAAAGAAATCTGACAGGGTTTATATGCATGGTCCTCAGTGCATCAATCTGCTCTGAAATACGCATGACACCGATCTCGGCGGCTATGCCGGACCCTGCTCTTGCCGTGATCATGATTGCGGTAAAAACAGGGCCCAGTTCGCGAACCAAAGTCAGGGAAACAGCAGACCCTAAAGCTGCTTCCGAACCGAATTTAACAAGGGAATAGTATCCTTGAAGACCTAAAACCATACCGGTAAAAAGCCCTGTCAAAGCGATAACAAAAACTGATTTGGTTCCGATAAACCAGGTGTGGTCGATGATTTTACCAAATTGAAACGGCATGATAAAAATATTTATTGTGCCGTTTAAGAAAAAAATAACAACCCTGCCAGTAGATTCCAGCAATTTTATAATTTTTTCGCCAAGTTTCTCAATTAATTTAGTTACCATGATGCTTTTATATCCTCAAAACCTGAAAAATTCAAGATTTCAACTGTGATAATATTTTATATTTTGTAACAATTTATATAAATTTGTTAATTTTGATTGACACGTATTAATAAAATGTATACGTATGGGAAGGATATTACTTATTTTAAAAAAAATGACACAGAGGCAAGTGTATGGCACAGAAAATTACATTAAGCATACCTGATTTGCTTCATGAAAAGCTGAAAGAGTGGAGGACTTCTTTTAATTTTTCAAAGATGTTTCAAGAAGCCTTAACAGAAGCTATCCAGAAAAAAGAGGAATTTCAAAAACGATTTTCAGAAGAATTTGATATGCCTGAAATTATCAACCGGCTGAAAAGGGAAAAACTGCTCTGGGAAAAACAATATTATAAAAAGGGTAAGGTGGAAGGTCTTAGATGGGCAAAAACAGCTCATTATAAGGATCTTTTATACGTAGTACAATTTGATGGTACGTATCAAATCATTTCCGATCCGAAAATGAATGAATACTTTGAGCAGATTTACCTTTCAACCGATCTTATAAAGTATTCAAATGCAAGTGCTGTTGATCATGAACAAATGTTTATAGATGGTTGGTTTAAAGGGGTTTTGGAATTCTGGAATCAGGTAAGGGAAAAAATATAATAATGAAAGTTTCATCAAATATTCTTGGAATTGACGTTGGTTCGGTATCTATTCATATTGTACTTGCAGACGATGAAGGTAATATAGTTCATACGGATTCCTGCTGTCATCACGGCGAAGTTAAACAATGCCTTTCAAAATTAATTAAAAAAATTGATATAAAAAATATAAGGTATGTTGCTGCCACAGACTCCAGCCCTTCTTTTATCAGAACGACCATGTCCTATGATGAGCAGTTGACGATTATACGTGCTGCGAAATATTATCATAAAATCTTTGATGCCATTTTAAACATTGGTGGTGAAAAATTTTCGTTAAGCCGGTTTGACCAAGATTTAAATTATAACGGGGCAAAACATAACACCTCCTGCGCTGCCGGAACCGGAAGTTTTCTTGACCAGCAGGCAAGGCGGCTTAATCTTTTAGGAGGCTCCCACGAACTGAGCCAAAAAGCCCTTTCAAATTCAAAAAAAATTCCTGATATCGCAACCCGGTGTGCAGTTTTTGCCAAAACAGATCTTATCCATGCCCAGCAGGAAGGGTATGGCATTGAACAAATCTGTGACGGCTTGTGTTACGGTCTTGCAAAAAATATTTCCAACACCCTGTTTAAATATGAATCCCTTGGTGAAAAAATTCTTTTCTGTGGCGGTGTTTCCCAAAATCTCAGTGTTAAAAATCATTTGGAAAAAATTACGGGATATAGGTTTGTAATAGATTCAAATTCAAAATTTTTCAGCGCAACTGGTGCGGCCCTTTGCCTTCTGGACGATATTGCCTGTGAAAAAGAATTAAAAGAAAAAAAATTTTCTTCTTTAGAAGATTTTTTTATATCATCAAAAAAAGAAGATATTCTTTTATACCCCAGGCTTGAACTTAAGCTTTCAAAATTCCCTGATTTTAAATGTTTTTCTTCCTATGTCACGGAAAATGTTGAAGCCGATATCTACCAGGATCCTGCAAAAATACTGATCAGCCACGGATATCTGGGACTTGATGTAGGATCGACCAGTACCAAAAGCATCCTCATTAACCAGGATGGAATTCCTGTTGCCGGGTTTTATACAAAAACAGCATCCAGGCCTGTGATGGCTGTTCAAAAAATTTTTAAAGCATATGACATGTTTTTTGAAACCTATGGAATTCAAATTAAAATAAACGGATGCGGCACCACTGGGTCAGGCCGCAGAATAAGCGGTAAAATTGTGGGTGCCGATATCGAACCCGATGAAATAACCGCCCATGCAACAGCAGCATATAATTTAAACAGGAACGTGGATACTATCATTGAAATCGGGGGGCAGGATGCAAAGTTTACCTTGCTCAAACACGGTATTGTAACTTCCTCTGTCATGAATACCGTATGTGCGGCGGGGACCGGAAGTTTTATAGAAGAACAGGCCTTAAAATTAGGTTGCCCTTTGCCTGAGTATTCCGAACAGGCAGAAGGTGTCTCATCTCCTGTTGCAAGTGACAGGTGTACTGTCTTTATGGAACGGGATATTAATTATTATTTTGCAAGGGGTTATACAAAAAAAGAAATTCTGGCCTCGGTTTTACACTCGGTAAGGGATAATTATCTTACAAAAGTTGCCAACATCGCTAAAATAGGCAATTGCATCCTTTTTCAAGGTGCCACTGCAAAAAACAAGGCCCTTGTCGCAGCATTTGAACAAAAACTAAATAAACCTGTCCATGTTTCAAAGTATTGCCACCTGACAGGCGCCCTGGGTGTAGCTTTATTATTAAAGGAGAAACAGATAAAGGCATCTGATTTCAGAGGGTTTGGATTATGGAAAAAAAATATCCCGGTGCGCCAGGAAACCTGTGAATTATGCACCAATCACTGCAAACTTACAATTGCGGATATTGATGATGAAACCCTTGCATATGGTTTTTTGTGTGGCAGGGACTACCAGACAAAAAAAATGGTTCCTAAAAAAGACGGCTATGACCTTTTAAAAATAAGAAAACAGGTAATTCAAAGGATAAAAAAGCCTGTACTTAAACATAATTTTACCGTTGGTATTCCAGAGGCGCTCTATCTTTTTGAAGATCATGATTTCTGGATTCACTTTTTTTCAAAGCTTGGGATTAAAACCATAACAAGTTCAAGGCTTAAAGATCCTGTTAAATCCGGGAAAATTCATACAGGTGCTGAATTTTGTGCGCCTGTGGTGGCCCTGCATGGTCATGTCAAGTATTTGATGGATAAATCAGACTATATATTCCTGCCCTTCTATTTTGAAGACAGCCTTAAGAAAAAAGACAGACGCCGGCAGCATTGCTATTATACTCAATTTACACCATCAATTATATCCTGCCTTTCTGGTTTTGATAAAAAAAGATTAATATCACCAATTATAAAATACCTTTATACGAATTTTTACACTAAACTGGAATTATACAAGTCTTTGAAAAAAATATTCCCCGCCCTTTCATTTTTTGATATCTCCTCTGCATATGACAGTTCCCTTGAATTCAAAGAAAACAGCCAGTTAAGCCTGAAAGTTTTATATCAGCAATATAAATCCCGGACTCCGGATATCAATATTGTTCTTTTGGGCAGGCCTTACACGGTTTTAACCCGGACAATGAATAATAACATCCCCCAGCTTTTTGAAAATCTTGGTGTAAAAACTTTTTACCAGGATATGCTTGATTTTGAGAACCGGGATTTTTCTGAAATTGATCCTTTGTTAAAAGAGATTCACTGGAAATATGTTGCACAAATCCTTAAAGCAGGCTTTATTGCAGCAAAAAGCGATCATCTTTATCCTGTGTATATAAGCTCTTTTAAATGTGCACCCGACTCTTTCGGTATTGACTATTTCAAACAGATAATGGAAAGTTGCAATAAACCCTATCTTGTATTGCAGCTTGACGAGCATGATTCCAGTGTTGGTTATGAGACAAGGGTTGAAGCCGCAGTCCGTGCATTTTCAAATCACAATAATTCAATTTTAAAAGAAAAGCCCCATGATCTCTCTCATCTTCACCCTGAATTTTCATCAAAGATAGGCAATAAAACCATTATTTATCCAAACTGGGATTTATACTCGGGGAGCCTGATTGTTTCAGTATTAAAAAATGAAGGATTGAATGCCTTTTTAATGGAAGAGACACCTGAAACTTTGAAAAAAGCTATCCTGACAAACACAGGGCAATGCATTCCTTTGAATGCTGTTGCATCAGGATTTATTAATACCATAGAGAAAAACAATCTTGATCCCTCAAATTGTGTATTGTGGTTAAATTCTTCGGAAATCGCCTGTAATATTAAAATGTATCCCTATCATATCAAAACAATTCTTAAAAAAAATGGTAACGGATTTGAAAATTCAGAGATTTACAAAGGGGAATTATCTTTATTTGACATTTCTTTTAAAGCTTCAACCAATGCATATTTTGCCTTTATGTTTGGCGGGCTTTTAAGAAGTATTGGCTGCAAAATCAGACCCTATGAAATCCATAAAGGCCAGACTGAGCTGGCACTCCAAAAAGCCTTGAGTATTCTCTGCCGTGCTTTTGAAAAAGGGGAGTCCAAGGAAGATGCTCTGAAAAATGCAAGCGAGATATTTTTAAAGATTGAAACAAGAACAGAAACACGGCCTAAGGTAGGCATTTTTGGCGACCTTTATGTTAGAGATAACGATATTATGAACCAGGGCCTTGTCCGCTTTATTGAAGAAAACGGCGGAGAGGTCATTACAACACCCTACTATAAATATATCAAAATTATCGCCAATTCTTATTTTAAAAAATGGTTTAAGGAAGGAAAATACTTAAGCCTGATTTCCAATAAAGCTCTTCTTGTGGCCATGCAGGCCATGGAAAAAAAATATTATAAATATTTTGAACCTGTTTTAAGCAAATCTGCATTTGAAGTTAAGGAATCTTATGAGAATATCCTTTCCGAATATGGCATACTCCAGGAACATACCGGCGAATCCATGGATAATATTTTGAAAATCCACCATATTATCCATGAAAATCCCGATTTGAAGCTGCTTGTTCAAACCAATCCGGCATTCTGCTGTCCGGGACTCATCACAGAGGCAATGGCCCAGAAACTTGAAGCAAAACTTAACGTGCCTATTGTGAGTATTACCTATGATGTTTCAGGCGGTAATAAAAACAAAGCGATTATACCGTTTCTCAAGGAGCCGGGGAAAAAGTATTATTCCCACAGCCTGAAAGTTTCAGTCTGACGTTTACCTGGCAGATATGGCTTGATATCAGGATATTTTGATAAAAAAGAATTTTGAAAATCAATCCTTTTGACATTAAACTTATTGTGGCTGTCAACAGCCCTGCGATACCTTAAATAGTATTCATCATAATTTTTAAGGTTTTCTTTGGTTTTGTATTCTGTAATATTATAAAAATTAACATAGGTATATTTCAAAAGCTCTTCAAATGCGTCCAGGTATTTTTGAAGGCTTTTATAATGTTGGATAACTGTTCTGTTATTATAGAATTTTTGAATGTTAAATACCCAGTCAAGATCTTTTTTTAAAAAAAAGCTCTTATAATCGGAAGTGTATTTCACAAGCCGTTTAATTGCTTCCTGGTTTTCAATCATGATTGTTCTTAAATGGTCGATAAATTCAATTGTACTTTTTATTTCCTGGATCCTGGATTCAACCTTACTTAAATTTTCAAGCTTTACCAATGCTTTATCAAGTTTAGCCGTGCTTTGTTTTAATTCTTCAGAAAGATGAATCATTTGTATTGTGACCGGAGGCAGATCAGAATATTTATTTTTTTCCATATAATTAGAATACCTGTAAAACTCAAGCCCTCCAACCGCGGAGAATGTGGTTAAAAAGACCATAAAGAGAACAATCCCCGATTCTTTACGGGATTTGAAAATAAAATAGGGAGTTGTTACAGGGGAAAAAAACACCATGACGGCCCACCATCTTGGTTGGTTTTTATTATAACATTCATAGAGCATTAACGC
>JAADHV010000005.1:0-33643 GCA_013151635.1 Deltaproteobacteria bacterium
ACAGTTCTGTTTTTCCCCTTATGAAATCTTAAAATTTGTTAAATTTTGCCGGCTTAATTGCTTCACCCTTTTCCAGCCAAATGACTTTGGGCCATATACACGCCCCATATCAACTAAGAGGTCTGCAATATATTGCGCAGATGTTCCTTTATTATCAAAGAAAAAATCAACAACCATATGACGCTGTTCTTTATGTAAATTTTTATATTCCAAAGCTTTCGTGCATAGATCACAAATCCCTTCAGGTTGATTAAAGTTGAAGGCCGCTCCCATATATAGTTTACCAACTTGCTCATTCATGAAAATAAAATCAGGGTGGTGAAAAAATAATATCGGTTTATCCATTATGCAACATTCAATAAAAACAGAACTGTAATCAGCGATGAACAAATCACCGCTTTCCAAAAGAGGTTTCAAATCCTTTACAACAGGCAGAAAACAAAGATTAGAATGTTCCTTTTCCATAACAGCAAGAGAATCATACAGGTTAGAAGAAGCTGTAGGACCATTTACCGAACCAGGATCAAACCATAATTTTTCATGGCCATTAATAATTATATTATAATTTTTGTCAGACGAGATTAATTTTTTAACCAGTTCAAAACCCTTATTTCTAAACAAGCTGTTTTCTGTCCAGTGCGAAAAGATAACAATAGTTTTCTTTTCAGGTGATAGGCCAAGGGTCTGCAAAAAATTTACTCTACCTGATTTAATGCTGGTAAAATAGGTATCAACCTTAGGAAAGCCAGTAACAAAAAAAGCCTTGTTTTTCCGTTCTTCCAACCACGGCGCTTTGTTAAATGCATTTTTGCATTTGGCAACAGAATTTATAAAGTTGACATGGGTCCCATCGGCTAAAGCTATTTTTATATAGTAATCTTCGATATTTTCATTCTGTTTTGAATTTCCGAATCCAGCGCCATGCCCCATGAGTATTTTTGTATGATGCCGCCTTAAATAAAGACTGGTCAAATCTGTTGCAATAACAAAATGCCATTTACCCCAGGCAGCTTTTTGCGGAGGTATAAAATACTTGTCAAAAAGCTTTTTAATATCTCCGGTTTCAGGGATTTCAAAGCAGCCCTCAAAATCCAAAGTAAGATTAACCTTGAGATTGGATTTTTTTTCCAAAGCCTTTAAAACCGGTAATTGGCAAGCAAGGCCAAAAGAATTTCTTACAACAAATAAAATCCTTATCGGCCCCCAAAAACCGAAAACCAGATCATCAATTTTTCTGATCAAAGAAAAAACTAATTTTCTCACGTCATTTTTCCTTTAGGCCAGAATCTTTTTAAAATACGGCATGGCTTCAACAAGATAGGAACGATCCGCTTGTGGCAATAGTAAATGAAGCAGACAATATCCATAAACCAAATAATAACCCGCCCCGGCAAGTATCATTGAAAAATAAGAACTTACTTGAAAATACTGGATTAAAAAATAAAACGGAATATGAGCAGCTCCGGGAACAACAATCAATTTTATTAATTGAGAATAATATTGTTTTACAGGCAATTTCAGCAATTTGCATACATAAGGCGGCATGATAAAAAATTTGGTGACTACAAAAGGTATGGCTGTCCCCAGAGCGACACCTGCCATACCATAAGGCTTTACCAGTAACAAACTCAATATCAGATTGGCAATTGCCTCTCCTAAGGTCATGTAGGCATAGAACTTGTGTTTTGCCATGGCGTACAAAATTTGCACCGAAGAATTCTGACCTACCCCAAGAGCACTCACAATGCGTAATATGACCAGCGGCAGTATTGCATCAAGATAGTTTGCTCCCATCCATCTGTTGATAAAGGGTTGTGCAAGGATAATAACAGCACCACTTACAGCAATGGATATTACAAGACCAAATCTGGTCAGCATCATAAATTTTTCACGAAGATTTTCAAAATCATTGTTGGCATAGTAACCCACCAGGACAGGAAGGGTTCCTGTGATAAGCCCAAAAACCAACTGACCGGAATACTCGTGCAGGCTTAACGCTATATTATAATGTGTAACAAGAACACTTCCTAAAAAAAACGCAATCACCATAATATCAAGTTTAAAACGAATCATGTCACCGATACTTGCCATGAAAGTATATACGCTGTAATTGAGATATTCTTTTATCCTGTATCTGTCAAACAAAGACAATTTAATTTTTAATAATGGGAAGTTTTTCCATGCAAATACCATCATGGACAACCGCTCACTCATATTGACAACAAGTGTTATGACAGCCAGAGAAAAGACTGAATATCCTTTGCCGATGAAATATACAATTAATGCTGCCCGCAGAAGGGTTTTTGCAATTGCAGAATATGAAATAAGATCATATCTGAGTTTTGCCGCAAGAATTGCCGTAAAAGTTCTTAATGGAAATGAAACAGCTATATCCAGCCCCATTACAAACAGCACCTTTCTTAAAAGAACGATATCCGCTGGATTTTTTACAAAATAAGGGGCAAAGCATACAATAATTAAAGAAACTATTGCGGCGGCAGTCCCCACGATTGTAAACATTCCAAGTGAAGTGTTAAAGGCGATATTTACTTCTCTGTTTTCATTCCTGCCAATATGCATGGCAATGAATCTGTTGGTGGCGCTGGTAATTCCAAAATCAAGCAAACCATAATACCCCATGAACCCGCCAACTATTACCCAAATGCCGTACCAGCGATCACCCAGATTGTGGATAACAAAAGGCATGATGAAAAATGCCGTTATAACATTCACGGCCAACCCGATTGTCCTTAAAAAAGAACCTGTTATAAGAGATTTTGTTGTTCCTGCCAAACTATTAATTCCTCAATTATATATACGAAATTTATTTTATGATTAAAATTTTTTAAAATCGAAAATAGATGAACGGGTTGAATCCACCTGCAGCAAGTTTAGTCAATGAAGACACAATAGCTACGATTTGATTTCCATGGACTTTGTCTATCCAGGGGTATGAGAGCCACACGGGATCTATTGAGAAGGTGAATGCACCTGATGCGGAAAAGGGCTGAACTTTTGTGTCATATTCATACACAAATACACAGTATAATTATGATCAAATTGGTAAAAACCTGAGATATAAAAGCAATCGCAAGCTTATTGACGGCAGGTTTGCCGATCCAACTTTATTCGTTAGCTATTTCAACATATTGTCGTATATCTTTTGCATGACAAATGAGGCAACTATTATTACTGGAAGGCATATTATAAACAAGAATAATAACTGAGGGATAGGGCTGCTTGGGAAATACACTTTTTTTATAGCAATGTAAAATGGCCTATGAAAAAGATACATAAAGTAACTTGCCGTACTCAGAAAAATAATAATTCTTTGAGCATTCAATGATTCAATAGTTAGTTGGCTAAAAAATAAGAATAATAACAAAGGAACTATGGTAACCATAGGGATACTATATAATAAATTCATTCCATAATTATCAGAATTAAAATAGCAAGAAATACTAAAAGCTATTATAGCTCCAAATAAAATGAATTTTGTTTTATTTTTTGCTATATCATTATTTGATATATAAACGCCTGTCATGAATGGTGCAAGATAAACTGCTACTCTAATGTCCAGATAATAATAATTAAATAACCAATTAGAAGCGTATTCATACCCCAAAAGAATACACAAAAGAGAAGTATAAAGAAGTAAATATTGAATTACACATTGCCTCGATAAGGAGATAAATAACGGACTCATAAGATAAAAGAAGAGTAGCATCGTTATAAACCACAGAGTTCGCGGTGCTGGACGTATAAACATCGAAATTGAAAGTATAGCTTTTATTGATGTTATTTTATCCGATAATCCCAATATGGTAAAAACAAATATTGCTATAAAATATGGCGGATATATTCTCTTAAGTCGCTTTTTATAAAAAGCAAATAAAGTATGTTGATTAATATATTTTCCACCTAGAAAGTAACCGGAAATTAATACAAAAGTCGCAAGTACTATCCAGGTAATTCGATATGTAATTATATTATTATAATTATGGATTACTCTGGTATAGTTTAGTAAATGCCAAAATCCAACAATATAAAGAATAGATAACCCACGCAAAAGATCTATTCCTAAATTCCTTCTCATATTTTATTTTTCCTCGCTCTCGCGGTAGGAACGCCAGTTACCCGGCGCCCCCCGCACAGACCCGGACGTGCGGTTTTCCCGCATCCGGTTCCTCGGTTATACTCGCTTCCGTGTAAAGCATTAGCATTTTGAGAATACCTGATTCCGTTTAATCGATACCGGGAGTACAGGCTTTGCTAATCCCAACCGCTCTATGGCTATACTAAACGCTTTCCAGGTGAAACTTGGGATTGGCCTTTATAAACCAATTGAATTTAGTTAAAATCGGCATAACTAAAAGCCTGATATCAGGAAATTCTTTTATTATACGGTTATAATATTCTGCCCGCCTGGACAATCGATACTGAGTATTTTCATTAAGTATATTTTCAGGATTTTCTATTATTATTTTGGTATTGTTAATTAAGGAAAAGTCTTCTCCAAGCGGCAATAGCGGTTTTATTCTTTTGGGTAAAGGATAAAGGATTACTATATTTAAAAATCGCTGAATTTTCTTATATGTTAAAATAGCAAAGAGCGGGAAATGATCAGCTGTAGCTTTTTCAAGTTGATCTTGAAAAACTCCGGAAAAAAATCGTCCCTCACCGAGGCCTGCATACCACATCGGAGATCTACCAATAATCTGCTTGAATTCTTTATCATCAATTCTTTGAGTAATCCCCTTATAACCAAGAAAATTATAAAAATTCCAAGCTGCCAAGCCGAAGAAAAGTCCCAATACAATTATTAAAAAAGGCGAGGTAATTGTCCATGCTTTTGGATTATATTTTTCCATGTAGCTTTTTTTTATCAGAACACTGCTTTATTTAGCTTATTTTACCAAAAGTTTTCAGCTTTTTATTTCAAAGAACAACTTCTATTACGTTTTGATGGCTTAAGAAGGATAATGGGCTTGCACTGTAACCATATGCCCCTGAACCAAGAACTGCTACAAAATCATTTATTTTGGGTTCAGGCAAGAGAACTTTCGTCCCAAGTCTGTCAAGAGGTGTGCACAGAGGGCCGACGATATTTATTGTTTGTGCCGGGGGCTCTTTCAGGCGGTCAGGCAAAATGATTGGAAAATTTCTCTTTATTACCTGCCCGAAATTGCCGGAAGCGGCAAGATGATGGTGCATGCCGCCGTCAATTACAGCAAAGGTTTCTCCCCTTGATTCTTTTATGTCAATTATCCTGCTGACATAAATACCGCATTCCCCCACAAGATAGCGCCCTGTTTCCACAACAAACCGAGTGTGTTTGAGTGTGCTTTTTGAATCAGCAAGGCATGATGACAATCTGCGGCCCACAGTCTGAATATCCAGTTCTTCATCATTTTTATAATATGGGATGCCGAATCCTCCGCCAAGATTAACCATTGAAGGCGGTTTCGGGCAATAGGGCAGAAAGGATATCACTGCTTCAACGGCTTTTTTAAATGAGGATGAAATTGATTCGGCGCTCAGGTTCTGGGAACCTGCAAATATATGGAATCCTTTGAACTCAAGATTTTTCCATTGAAAAAACATTGCCAGCACCTGGGGTATTTTTTCCTGATCAATGCCAAACTGTTTGGGGCCTCCGCCCATGCGCATACCGGAACCGACAAGTTCATATGCCGGGTTGACCCTTAATGATACGTTCAGTTTTTTATTCAGGTTTCCGGCAATTTTATCTGCCCTTTCAAGCTCAGTAACGCTTTCTGCATTCAGGCTTCCTATTTCGGCTTCACAGGCTGCTTTTATTTCATTTTTCTGTTTTCCGGGGCCGGCAAACCCTATGGTATCCGGATCAGCCCCGGATTTTAATACTTTTTCAAGCTCACCTTTGGAAGCCACATCAAAACCGGCTCCCAGATTTTTAAAAAAAGATATGATTTCAGGGTGGGGATTTGCTTTTATGGCATAGTGTATATTAACTTCGGTTGGCAGGGCTTTTTTCAACATTTTAAATTTCTTTTCTGCCACACCAAGATCATATGCGTAGAATGGGGTGCCAATCCGGTCTGCAATCTGTTTACAGGTTCTGCCCCCGATGAGAAGTTTACCGTTTCTGGTATCAAAATACTGAAGGATTGATTTTACTGCCTGGTTATCTTTCATTTTTGGGCACCATATAATTGGAAAGGGTTTTCATGCAAAACCGGGTTATTTCCTTTCCATTCGTTCCTATCTCCATTTTGGAGCTGAGTTGATTGATTTGTTCTACCGCTCTCTACCTTCACGAATTATGTCTACAATTTCATTCGAAGTAATATTCACATTAATTGATGGTACGTCTAGAGGAGAAGACACTATTTTTTCAGGAATTAATGCAAAAGTTCGTCCATCTTTTCTTCTAATCAGCACTTTCCCACTATTTTCAGCTTGTTTAAGGACAATAGCAAGTTTTTGCCGTGCTTCTGAATATGTATATACCTGCATTTTAAACCTCCAGCGTTTTAATGTTTAAACTTTGAGCCGCAATTTTAAGCTTTCGATCCAAGGTCAATAATGGTGCCTTTTGCCTGATAGCACAATCAATAAAATAAGCATCGTATGCATACATGTTGGTTTGTTTAGAAATTGTTACAGCATTAACAAAGTCTGGCAGAATATAGCGGATAGGAATAGTCTCAAAAATTAAAAGTCCCTCTTTAGCTTCATACAGATCCAACCTGTTTCGTTTAAACATAGTTGAAAATGCATTGCCTATTTCCCATGGAATAGATCCAGGCCCGATCAGAGTATTTCCGGTAGTTAATTCAAGTATTTCAGCACGCTCAGGTTCATTAACAATTACTGCAATCAACACGGAAGTATCAATGACAATATCCATACACTCCTCTATATTAAAGTATAGACAATTGTACAATAGTAAAATTTTTTTGTCAATTATCTTGGGGCAGGAACATCAGTTACCCGGATTTGCCCATTGAACATATAAAAGATTTCACCTGGTTTCTGTCGATCTTGCCGGTTGGATTCAATGGCAGTTCATCAAAAACAACTACCTTTTTAGGCACCATATAATTGGGAAGGGTTTTCATGCAGAACCCGGTTATTTCCTTTTCATCCGTTTCTGCCCCCTGTTTCAGAGACACTGCAGCAACAGGAACCTGGCCCAGGATATCATCCGGTATCCCAAATACTGCTGCGTGTTTTACTTTGCCGGTTTTATATATCACCTCTTCTATTTCTGTGGGACTTACCCGGTAGCCTGAAGTTTTGATCAGCTCATCGGTTCTACCTTCGTAATAAATAAATCCCTGCTCATCCTGGTAAACGGTATCTCCTGAATATACCACTTTTTCACTGATCTGAAGCTCCGGAAGGGCAAAGGGGTTGGGTCTGAACATCTGAGCGGTTTTTTGGGGGTTATTCCAGTACCCTTGTGCCACATGGGCGCCCGCCTGGACAAGTTCCCCTTTTTCACCAGGCCTGCAAAGTTTTCCTTCTTTGTTCACAATCATGATCCGGGCATTGGGGATGGCCTTGCCAATGCTGTCCGGTCTTTTATCCACCTGATCCGGATCAAGATAGGTACCACGGAAGGCTTCAGTCAGCCCGTACATGAGGAAAATCCGGGAATCAGGAAGTCTTTTCCTTAATTTTTTGACAGCGGTTTCAGGGAGCCTGCCGCCGGTATTGGTCAGATATTTCCAGGCGGGAAAATCTTTGTGGCTCCATTGTTTTTGCAAAAGCTGAAGCCAGAGGGGCGGAATCAGTCCAAGACCAGTGATGGACTCGGTTTTCATGGTTTTGAAAATATCATTAAGCAGCAGATAATTGATCAGCACACAAGTCGCACCACTGTAAATACTGGTGGTCAGCTGGCTTAATCCATAGTCAAAACTGAAAGGAAGAACACTTAAAATTCTGTCCTGCGGCGTATTGTTCAGATAATGGGAGACGCTTTGGGCCCCGGCCAGAAGATTTTTCTGGGAGAGCACAACTCCCTTGGGCCTGCCGGTGCTTCCCGAGGTGTAAATAATGGCTGCAATATCGTTTTCAGTAAATGAAATCTCCGGAATGGCAGATGACATTTGACCGGGATCCTGTTCCCTTGATATAATTTTCTTTGAAAAATTTTCAGGGATATCCCCTTTGCCGTGTACAATAATGGTTTCAAGTTTCGGGCAGCTTGCGGTAAGGGATCCCAACTGACTCAGTCTTTGCCTGGTGGTAAAAAGGAACCTGGCACCGGAGTCGGCCAGAATATGTTCCACCTGGGGTTTCTTATGAAGGTGATTGATATCAATAAATATACCGCCGGACCGGTTTATCCCGTAAATGGACGTCACTTCCTCAATGGATTTTTCCATGTAAATCGCACAACGATCATTTTTTTTCAATCCGGCAGAGGACAAAAGAGCCTGTATTTTATCAACTTCCCTGTCAAGTTCATCAAAGGTCAATCGTTTATTTCTATAGACAAGCGCTTCTTTATCAGGAAGCACTTTAGCATTTCTGGCCAGGCAATCTGAGAGTGTTATAATCATAATCATATCCGGGTTAATTTTAGTTTTCCAAGGTTAACCGTTTTTTTTGTCTCTTTTCCAAATGGGTCCATAAAACTGAATTCCCAAATTTTATACTTTTTTAAATCGTCATTTTTCACTGTCACATACGGCATGGCTTCAAAGGTGGGGCATATATATTCCATGTCCCCTGTCCTGTTCTGGGGTCTGATCTTCATCTGGGCCATGGGGGGATAAACATTATCAGATTCAGATGATAAAGAAATCAGTTTTACTTCAGATACGAATAATTTTGCTTTTTTCTTTAATTTTCTGCCGGATAGTTTATAGAGAGGATCGCCCACAAAAGAGGCTATCCATCCAAGCAGATAGACCGGATCTTTGTTGTAAAAAGGTTTTACAGCAGGCAGTCTGAAAAGTTCGAGCCTGTTACTGCTGGTATAGCTGTAATAAATACGCCGATACCCAAGTTCCCATAATTTTGTTCCGGCCTTATTGTATTTGAGAATACCAGTTGAGGTCTTGCTTTGAATCACTTTTTCACCCGGGCATGTCCCCATATCAGGGACGGCGTATTTCATCGCGTAAACGGATTTGTCTATCAGACTTTTTGCCTGGATAGAATCAGATGCGTCAATGCGCATGGAAAAATACAGGTGCCTGTCAGGATATTTTTTTCTGTTTTGGATTGTAAAGGGTATGACAGAGAAAAAGTTTCCTACTGGCTTTTCTTTTTTATATACATCCGGGTGCAAAAGAGGCTGTCACAGCCAGTGATCCGCTTAAAAATCCCCGGCCATTTAATCTGACATTAAATTTTCCTTCCTGCCGGAGTAAAACCCGGTCCGGAAAGTGATTTTCACCATTTTCGATAATTATCAATCGAAGGGATATTCATATGTAATAATCGGTCTATGACTGCTGAACCTGGCCGGATAATCCATGGATGAAAAGCGAGGTGGCAAAATGTTCCACTTGATTTTGCCATGGTTTATAGCGGGCCCAGGTATAAAAATCCGTAAATTTGTTGTTTGATATGGCTGCTGTGGTCATTGCGGCCTTGTATCCGTTTTGCCTGACCAATCGAATCACTTGTTCGTCATAGTCTGATGACTGACCATTGGGATAGGCGATAAAATATACAGGATGTCCGGTTTGTTCTTCAATTATTTTTCTGGAAGTTGCAAGCTCCCATTGCAACTGCGACCCTGATATATTTGTCAAAATCGGATGGGTCATAGTGTGGGAGCCAAATGATATTTTATGATGGCCCATTTCCCTGACCTGTGACCAGTTCAGAATCATTGCATTTTTATTAATTTTCATATTGGAGGTGTTTCCCAGGTCATTGAGGATCACACTAATAAGCTTAATTCGTTGATCATTGTCAGTTTTTTTCAACTGCTCCAATACCAGATGCGCTGCATGCAATTTCTGGTCTGTTGTTTCGATCTCTATTATTTTTTCATCCCAGGGGGGTATGATTTTTTTTTCCTGTGTTGTTTTAAAGGCATGTAATATCCGGTCAAACCAGAGAGGGGTTTGGGTATCTATGCAATCCACTGTAAGGAATATCGTTGCAGGCAAATCATATTTTTTTAAAATTTGATAGGCATTGGTATAGTTGTCTTCGTACCCGTCATCAAAAGTGATTGCAATGCATTGATCCGGCAGTTTTTTATCTTTTTTAATGCAGTGATATATTTCTTCCAGTGAAAGAACATTATAGGATTGTGAGACATATTTCATCTGGTCGTCGAAATCCCTTGTCGATACACTGTCAATCGAAAAAGGATCTTTATAATCATTGATGCGGTGATAAAACAGGATTCTGAACGGATTTTTATTTTTTTTCTGATAAAAACTTTGAATCTTGAGCAGATATCGGATAATGCCGGATTTATATAAAAAAGAGGAAAGGCCTCTCTTGATATTTCCAGGTGACAACTTTTTATTCAGGGGTTTCACGATGAAATTTTACCAAATTAAACTTATTTAAGAGAATAAAATCCGTTTTTAGGCGCGCCTTTATAGACAATCAGGGCTTTTTGTTTTAGATTTGAAATATCGCGTTGTGCGGTTTTCTTTGATATATTCCAGTGAGTCGCAATGTCATCTGCTGAAACTTTAATGCCCTGGCTGATTTGATCAATAAACCATTGCTGCCTTTTATTTACAGGGACATTTACAGGGAATTCTTCTATTGTTTCAGGATGGGGCTCAAAAATCACTTTTAATGTGACGCCCTGTTCTATCCATTCGGGCTCAGGATACCCGTCAGCTTTGCATGCATTAATGATTCTGCTGTAGCCGCTTCCCCACTCCTCCATAAAACCAAGCTCTCTGAAAACTCTGCATATAACCCTGTTCCTTACTTTACTGATGCCTGATTTAAAATCATCGATAGTCATCCCAAATGGCAGCATCCCCGGATTCTGAATTTCCATACGATCAGAAAATATGGATATAAAAATACGCATGCCTGTTATGGAATAATCAGTATGAGCCAGAGCATTTAAAAGGACTTCCCTTACAGCGAGCTCAGAGTAAGCTGAAATATCTTTTCTGTGAAATGATTTTATTTTTGGATAAAGGCGTGTATTGCGTTTAATAAATTTAGGAACAGCATCAATTGCATCAAAAAGCGTACCTTCAATATCCAGACGATCAATAAATTCCGATTTGTCAGTTCTTCTGAACCTGGCACAGTTTACTTGTGCATAATGAAGTCCTCTTCGAATTTCCAAGCCTGTGATAATTTATACCGATAACTTTGTATTCAGAAGGAGGATCATAAAAATAAAAGAGACAGCGATTATATATTCTATTTTTGTTTCAACCACAATTCAAGAATTAAATAAACCCAGAGGTTATCGCCATAATATGTTGTTTCATCTTTTTCAAATTCATCTTTCATCAAATGTATAAAATCAGGCTTGATATAGTTGGATATTTCGGGTTTGCCCGTGAAAAGTGTGTCATAAAGAAGTTCATGCATTTTTTTATCATTTTTGAACCAGGGCGTAACAGGCAGCCCCATGCCATGTTTTGATTTATTAATAATTTCATCCGGCAGAAAACCTTTCATGGCCTGCTTGAAAATATACCTTCCCTTACCCCATTTCACTTTTAATTCGGGAGGAATGGTGCATGTGAAATCTACAAGATCCCTGTCAAGCAGTGGATAACGGACCCTTAATCCTGCTGCTTCAACCATCTGGGTGACTTTTCTTATATCATTGTCTGTTATCGTAAATTTCATATCAAGGTATAGCAGCCGGTCGGTATCATCTGCCGGGGCTGCATTCTGATAATGTTTTTTTGCTATATTTATGAATGAATTAAAATTAACCCCATCAATAAAATCCTGCCTGAAAATAGTGCCCGGGGTTACCTCGGCAAGGAGATTATAGGAATAAAATCTTTCCGGATTAGAGATATTTGCCCTGCGGACATATCGTTTTGCTTTATAAAAAATTCCTTTGTCCGGCATGATTGACAGCATAGGTTCAACCATTTTTGTCCGGATGATTCCAGGCAGGTTCAGGTATCTTTGAAAGACCAGGTTTGTTACATATCTTTCGTTCCCCCCGAATATTTCGTCCCCGCCATCTCCGCCAAGCATGACTTCTATGCCCTTTCCTGCTGCATGATGTGCACAGTAAAAAGCGGGTATGACAGATGCGTTCCCAAAGGGTTCATCATATATTCCGGGCAGGCGTTCTATTAAACTTGTGACATCCTGCGGTGTCACATAATATTCATGGTAATCGGTTTTAAATCGCTTGCAGGCTATCCTGGCATAATCAAGCTCATTATATCTGGGATCATCAAATCCGATGGAAAATGTCCTGGCAGGCTTTCCTGCAAGCTGTGTATAAAAACCTGCAATGGAACTTGAATCTGTTCCTCCGGAAAGGAAACAGCCTGTTTTTTCATAAGAAGATAATGGGACAAAAACATCGACCGCGTTTTTTACATGATTGCGAATCTTTGATACCCAGTCTTTCTCAGTTAAAGACCTGTCCGGCTGATAAGCAATATCATAGTGAGTAAGCCGGGTGAGTTTATTTTTTTTGTGGTGAAGACCTTTTCCTGGCTCTAGTTTAACAATTTCCCTGTAAATTGTTAACGGGCTGCAGATAGCCTGAAAAAACAGATAATGGAAAATAGCATCATTATTTATGCTTTTTGAAAATGTCTGTGCAAAAAGCAAATGGTTTATTCTTGTTGCTGCTGAAAAATTATCGTCTTGATTGGAATACACAACAGGTTTAATCCCATAAGGATCGGTTACCACGTAAAGATCTTTATTCATGCCGTCCCAAAGGCCAAAGGCAAACGTACCCCTTAATCTGTCAACAAAATTAATACCGTATTTCCGGTAAAGTTGCCAGAGGAACCGGCCCTTGTCCATAGCCCCTGAAGACTGCAGCCCTTCTGATTGACAAAGGGTGTCCAGGTTCGTTAAATCCATGTCATAGGCAATAGCGTTTTTCCCGTCTGACCACATGCCCTGATCGTCAAATTGCTTCCAGGATGCCAGAATAACATTATCATCAGTGAAAATAATGGTTTTTGCACCTTTGAGTTCAAGCTTATGGTTGATTTCAGATAAATTCTGGTTGTTATTTTTTGAAATATAGAAACCAGTTTGTGGAATATCAGTGTTCATTAATCATCCTATATATACTTTTATAAACCGAGGTAGTTTTTGCCCAGGTATGATTTTCATTCACCCATTTTATTCCGTTAGACTGGAGAATCTTTTTAAGGCCCTGGTCAGTTATAAGATTTTGGAGACAATCAGCCAGGGCATCAGCATTGCCTGCCTGAAATAAAAGACCGGTTTTCCCATTTTTTATCAATTCTTTATGGCCGCCCACATCGCTTGCCACAAATGCCTTGCCCATGGCCATGGCTTCAAGGGGCTTTAAGGGGGTTACAAGTTCGGTGAGGCGCATGGAATACCTTGGATAGGCCAGGATATCAATCAATGAATATACTCCTGCAATTCGTTCATGGGGAATTCTTCCCGGCATGATAACCTTGTCTTTTATACCAAATTTTTCAGCTTTAGCAGTAAGTTCTGATTCCATTTCTCCACCGCCAACCAGCAGCAATACGGCATTATTATTGTGGCTGGCAATCCTGGAAAAAGATTCTATGAGCAGATCAAGGCCTTCATATCGATAAAAAGATCCGATAAAACCGATGATGGTTTTATCTTTAAGATTCCAATTTTGAAAATATTCTTTATCCGGGGCCACGGGTTGAAGCTCTTCCGGGCTGATGGCGTTAAAAACCGGTGTTATTTTATTTTCCGGAAGGCCTCTTTTTATAAGATCGTTCTTTAAGCCGTTACATAAAATGCAGACATGATCTACTTTTTTACAAACCCGGGTTTCTATAAACTTGGTGAGGTTGTATTTCCAGGAATTTTCCTGATAGGTCCCATGGTCAACCGCTGCATCTTCCCAGAATGCTCTTATCTCATATACCACCGGGATATTGAGTTTACGGGCAGCCCGGATAGCGGGAATCCCGTTGAGAATCGGGGAATGGGCATGGATAATGCCAGGGTTTTCCATTGAAGCTACTTGAAGTATTCTTTTATAAAGGCGATGCATCAGGTGCAGTTCTGAAATCATTGGAAAAGGGAAAGCATTCACTTGTCCGGTTCTGTAATATTTTATGGCGTTGATGGTCTCTTTTAACGGGCTCGCTTTTTTAAGGCTTTCTTCATGTTTTGGAGATGTAAGGACAATGGGATCATATCCCATATTTTTCTGGGCTGTAAATATATTCTGGCTTCTGAATGTGTAGCCGCTGTGAAGCGGGAGACTGTGATCGAGAATATGGAGTATTTTCATTGCAAAACCTTATGGCTTGTATAGTCCGGCAAAATTTTTATCCCAGTTGTGATGTTGTAAAACAAAATCTCTTGCTGCGGTTCCAAGGTGTTTCCTCTTAATTTTATTATTCAGGAGATCAACAGCTTTCCGGGCAAATTTCTGAGGATCATCTTCAATTTCAAGTACCTGTTTCACTTCAGAATTAATCCCCTGGACTGCCTGGGAAGTTGATATAATTGCCTTTCCCATGGACATGGCCTCCAGGACCTTATTTTGGACCCCCCTTGCTATGCGGAGGGGTATAATGCAGAGATCTGCTGCTTTATAATATTCCCTGATATCTTTGACAAAGCCTGTAACGATAATGGATTCATCTTTTTCAAGCGCTTTCACGGCCGGACCAGGATTGCTGCCTGCAATATAGAATTTTATCTCTGGGCTTTTCTTTTTGATTTCAGGCAGGATTTCTTTTGCAAACCAGGTGACGCCGTCAATATTTGCATAATAGTCCATGGCGCCTGAAAAAACCAGCATGGGTGAAAAAAATGATTGGGTAATCTTTGTTTTTTCAGAATCAAAATACTGATAATCCACGCCGTTGGATAAAATCCGGATATCTTTTGCACCTGGGTGATATTTCACAAAAAGTTCTGCTTCTTTATGGGAAACAAAAATAGACTTATTAAATATTTTATTGATTTTTTTTTCAAACTGCAACAGCCTTGAGGCTTCTTTTTTATAAATGATATTTAAAGGAAATTTTGTTTTTTGAGCATATTGATTCCATTTATCTGAATCAAGATCACAAAAATCCATGATCAGGTTTTCAGGTATGTCTTTGATTCCTTTTGCCGGTTTAAATATATATTCGGCCATGGGTGATGAAAAACAGATGACTGCATCATATTTTTCTGACATGGTCCATTTGTTGAATGTATTTTGAAATTTTCTTTGATAAAAATATCCCTGGGATATGCTTTGACCGGATAAGAGGCTTAAAAAACCTTTTATTTTTGCAATTTTTTTGTTTAAAGGGAAAACCTTTACCTGCCTGCAATACTTTTTAAGATTTTGTGCATATTTTAGATCTTCGGGTTCATCTGCAAGAGAAATCAAGTCAATGGTATTGTTTTTTGACAGAAATTTAATCTCGTTAAATGATCTTATTTTGTCTCCTTTATTGGGCGGGTATGGTATCCGGTGGCAGAGATATAGGATATTTTTTGTCATGTATGAATTTTATGCTTAATAAAGTTCAGGCTAAGTTTTTAGAAATAAAAGGGCCTAAACATTTTGTCAGGGTATGGGGCATTTTCTGCCACATCCGGATTTTTTTCCGGTACTTCGGGTTTGCAGGGCTAAGGTTTGGCAATTCCTTTGCTTTTGCAAGATGGTACTGGTAGGCAAGGGGCCGGGGGGTGAACCCCCAGTGCTTTTTAAAGCTGAAAGATCCGGTGCCTTCCTTGCTCCGGCCATAGTCAAAAATTGTACATTTTTTTTCAACTGCCAGTTTCATGAGTTCCCAGTACATGAAATCGTTAGGACCAAGCCGCCTGTAAGAAAAATCCGATCCTGCGTAATATGGCACCATCTGTTCTTGATAAATAAAAAACAGGACTGCTGCTGCCAGTTTTCCTTCCCTGGTTTTTACCAGAAGAATGCCTGCATTTTCTTTGTATTCTGCCAGAAAATTTTTGAAAAACTTTTTCGGAAATATCGGGGTTCCAAGCCTGTGATAGTTTAATGCCAGTATCTTATAAAATTCCGGTAATAGATGGCGGCCTGTTTCGGAAACAAGGCCTTTTTTTATGGCATTTCTCACCATGGCCCTTGATTTTCTAGGTATGGCCTTAAGATTCTCATCATGGTCCGGAGAGATTTGTTTCCTGAAATTATAATACAGGGATTTTGTCTTCAGGCCGGGCATTTCTTTTCTGTTCCTGATTTCCAGGTATTGAGCATTATGGGAGTTGGTCATGTTTGAGGCTTTTTTTATCAAAGCCTGTTCTGTCTCTTTGTTATCTGCAAGGGGACCGCCAATCTCTGCAAACGGGATGGAAATAAAAAAATGGCCAAAGAGCAGGCTTTTTATTTCAAATACCGGAAAGATGCCGCAGATCTTGCCTTGTTTTTCTGTTATTAAATAAATGCTCTTGTGACCGAAAGACTTTTCTATAACATCTTTCCAGGCGGTTAAATGGAAAACCGTACCGGATGGGTGATTTAAGACATAGTTATCCCATTTTTCCCTGTCAGAAGGGTCTGCGATGCTGATATTCAATGTCATTTTAAACCATTCATTCAGATTGACATTTGTCTGTTTTAAATTCCGTGTTCCTGGTCTAAAAGGTGTAATGGAATTTCAACCTGCTCTTTATTGATAATCTTTTTTACAATATCAACATCAATATTTATCAGTCTGGCAATATCTTTATCAGAAAGGTTATTTTTTTTCATATTATGAATTAAGGTAAAATATGTGTTATAGCTGCCTTCCTGCAAGCCTTTCTGCAAACCTTTCTGCAAACCTTTCTGCAAACCTTCCTGCCTGAGCTTTTCAGCTGTAGTCATTGCAATCTCCCCTCCTTTTCGGGTTACAGGTTCAATCGCATTGATGATCCTGCCTGTTTCAATCTCTGTTGCCTGATATAAATATGATATAATAATTTCCAGGAATTTCAAACCTTTTTCTTCCTGAAACAATATCTTGCCCAGGGCAAACAAATCTTTTAACGCCGGTTCCAGTTTTTCAGGATAAAAAATATTTTTCAATATCAATAAACTGATCTTTAAGGATTCACTATCAAAAACATGCATTTTGAGAGCGGTATCAGAATAATTTGATAAATCGATAAAAATATATTTAAAATCAGGGACAAATGAAGTTAATTCAAGCGGGAGATTCTTAAAAATTGTTTTAAAACCCCCTGGCTTCCATTTCTCCTTTCCATGGTACAGGACAATGGGAACAACGGGTATGAAATCTTTTTTCTGCTTGATATTTGCTTCCCACATCCTGATCATATATTTCAGTAACCGATACGGCAGATTATTGTCAGGAAAACTCTTGTGCTCAAATAATATAGAGATCTGAATCGAAGAATGTTTATACGAGCATGAATAAACCATATCTGAAAAATGTTCAGCCAACTGTTCATCTACGTATGAAACATTTTCAAGGTTAAATGTGGTGAAATCCAGATTCCTGGTGATTTCTAAAGGAAGAATATGCTTTGAAAAATCAACTGCATGTTCTTTGCTTGAAAAAATCTGTTTAAAAAAAGAATCGTGATATCCTGGCATTTTTTTTGATTTTTCCCTGAAGCCGATGGGTTAAACAGCCTGATTAAAATTGAAAAATATCCGATAGGTGTACCAATCGGTAATGTCTGCTTTTCTGATATTCAATGTCATTTTGAATCATTCGTCCAGGTAATGATTTCTCTGGCAAATTGTCTGAAATCATCCAGATTGGTCGTTGAAACTGAAAAGACAATATCCCAGTTTATTGTGGAATACTCATGCACTGCTATATTACGGAAACCGACACTCTTTTGCATGCGTTCACATGTTTCATCAGAAATAATTCTAAATCTGTTCAGGTTTTCAAAGCTTTCCACCATGCTTTCCGGTGCCCTGGCAGACATCTCGGCATTCAGGCGGGCTGCGATATCAACACAAACCTGCACTGCTCTTTGAAGGTTCAATGACACAATGTCCTGAAGATCATAATCAGATTTTAACTGCCGGCTTGTCTTTGGAATTTTATCTTCAATACGCCCGATACAGCGCTTGAGAGATGCAATTTTATTTAATATGGTCTGCTTGTCCATTTATAAATCTCCTCACCTGTTTTTCCAGTATCATTCTGGTTTTTGGCATCATGTCTTCCTGGTTGTACCACATTTTTTTTAAAAAAAAGGCCAGAAGAGGTATAGATTTTTTGATAATAATCTCACCTTGACACAAGGCATTCTTTAAAATATGGCCATTGACCTCATGAAGGTCGATAAGATCAATATCCCTGGCTAAAGACTTTTCAAGGGCCAAATAGATATCTGTTTTTTTTTCCTGAGAGATTTTTTTTTTTGCAGCAACGGCAATATCGACATCACTTTTTTGGGTAAGCTGTCCTTTTGAAGCTGATCCAAACAATATCACTATTTCTATTTCCGGAAAATTTTTGAATTCCTGATTAATTATTTTTCTCAGGTTATTCATATTAAAAAATTCTGTTTTAATGATTGATTTTCATCCAAGATTATAATTCTCTGTGATATACTCCATACAGGTTACAAAATGATGGTCGCAAAACGATTGTATGAGTGCTTTAAGTTTGTGTTCGGTTTTATGAAGGTTGATATAGTGTCTGAACTTAAATCCTTGTGAAGCCTGTTCAACCCTGGGTTGGGAAGGGTCAAATTCCCAGGGATGTGCATAGAAAATAAAAGCGCTATCATGTTTCAACACAGATTTCATTCCAAGTTTAAAAAAATAAAAGGGAAAAAGCCTGAAATAACCTCCACCGCCCAAAGGTAAAATTTTATTTTTCATTTTAAAATTGCTGACAGGAAGCTCAAAAAAATTATTATTCAGTTTATAACAGGCATTTTTTTTTTCTGCGCGGGAAAGATCTATTATTCCATACCTTCCATGACCTGAAAAAGAGTTGAAACTTGAATCATAGAAGTATCCTGCCTGCTCAATTGAGTTTAGAATCTCATCATTAATGGCAAAACTCGGAGCCCTGAATCCATGAATTTTATCATCAACTATATTTTCAAGAACTGCTTTACTGGATTTAAGGTCTTTAATCAGGTCCTGGCTGGTCAAATTTTGGCACAGGTGGTGGTTAAAACCATGAGAGGCTACTTCATGGCCCCGTTCATGGATTTGTCGAACCAAGGCAGGCATTTTTTCTGCTATCCAGCCTAAAACAAAAAATGTTGCTTTTGGCTTGAATGAAAAGGACTCGAGAAGATCAAGAATTTTTATGGTATTTTTCTCTACCCTGAGCTCAAAAGAATTCCAGGTTGAAAATTCTATGTAATCTTTAAAATTTTCAACCTGGAACCAGTCTTCTACATCAAATGTTAAAAGGATCGATTTTTTCAGCACAAAGAATTTTTCCGCCCGAAAAATATATCGTCATGTATTGCGTCAATAGAGTTACTCAATGTTTGAATGTCAACCCGGGATATCCACTTTACAGAATTTAACCGCTCCTTTGGAACGTTATGTATAATTTTACAGATTTCCAAAGGTTCCACCCATAAATCCTTTTCTTTTGCATCCTGAAATATCTCATCCCATTGAAACTCAAAATTTTTTGCAAGAAAAAGGATATCGATAAATGGATACAATTTACTTTGATAATATTTTTCTTGCGTATCGATATCGATCCCTTAATTCTTTTGGGAACAGCCGGCATATCACTTTCTCATCAAGAACTTCTTTTCTCAGGGTGGTTGTTGAAAAAAATTTCAGGACAGTATACCAGTCAAAGCTTGTCAAAAATCTTCGGTGAAGATCTATTCTGTCTCCCGGGACGAGTTCCGGTTTTCCCTGGAGTAAGCCAGACATATAATCCATGTCGACATTTCTGTCCCAGAAAAGTTTTTTCAGTATTTTCTTTTTATCCATGGTGTTACGCATTAAACTTTTTCTCTTCCAATGCCGTGGTATTCAAATCCTGCTTCGCTTACTTCCTCGGGATCATACTGATTGCGTCCGTCAAATATAATCAATCCTCTCATTGTATCGGCCATTAATTTAAAATCAGGCTGCCTGAAAGTCTTCCACTCGGTAACAAGGATTAATGCATCTGTATTTTCTATGGCTTTATACTGGTTGTCTTCAAATATAAGCTGTCTTTTTTCAAACCAGTTTTCAGAGAATTCTTTTCTTGCCTGATCCATGGCAACCGGGTCAAAGGCCTTGACAGCCGCCCCTGCATTAATCAATTCTTTTATAATTTCAACAGAGGAGGCTTCTCTTATATCATCTGTGCCAGGTTTAAAGGACAGCCCCCATATACAAAAAGTTTTCTTTGAAAGATCCTGTCCGAATCTTTTTATAATTTTTGCAGATAACACCTTTTTCTGGAGATTATTTCTTCTTTCAACTGCATTTAAAAGTTCCGGAATGAAGTCTTCGTCTTTGCTTGTTTTAATCAGGGCCTTAACATCCTTTGGAAAACAGGAACCGCCATAGCCGCAGCCGGGATAAATAAAGGAATATCCAATTCTTGAATCAGATCCGATTCCTTTCCTGACATTTTCAACATCCACACCAAGCCTTTCACAGATATTGGAGATTTCATTCATAAAGGAAATCTTGGTTGCCAGCATTGAATTTGCTGCATATTTAGTCATTTCCGCATCACGGACATGCATCAAAATAACCTTTTCCCTGTTCCTTGAAAACGGGGCATAAAGCCTTTTCATTATTTTTTCGGCACGTTGTGAATCTGCACCGACAATAATACGGTCCGGTTTGAGAAAATCACTGACAGCCGCCCCTTCCTTTAAAAATTCAGGATTGGAGACAACATCAAATTCAATGTTTACGCCACGGTTATTCAATTCTTTTTGAATAGCGGCCTTAACTTTGTCCGCCGTTCCGACAGGAACAGTTGACTTATCCACAACCACTGAATATTCATTGATAGTCCGCCCGATTTCTTTTGCAACCTGCAATACATATTGCAGGTCGGCAGAACCGTCTTCACCAGGCGGAGTACCCACGGCAATGAAAAAAATATTTGAATTTTCCGAAGCCTGCTCAAGGCTTGTAGAAAAATTCAAGGTTCCTTCCTTATAATTTTGGTGTACAAGATTTTCAAGCCCGGGCTCATAAATCGGCAGTATGCCGTTTTTCAAATTATTTATTTTCTCTTTATCGATATCAACGCAGGTGACATGACTTCCCATTTCCGCGAAACACGCCCCTGTAACAAGTCCGACATACCCGGTCCCAATGATAGTGAGCTTCATTAAATACTAACCTTTTATTTTTTCAATTTTCATTTCAACGGTAAAAACAATATATACCAGGATCAACGCCGCTCCAAATATAATCAGGCCGGATATGTCATGAAGGAATCCTTTGGCGGTATCAGGGCTGATCCATGCCGCCATGGCTCCGGTAATCGTCAACCTGATCACATTGACGGCAACTGCTATGGGAATGGCGGATAAAAAAAGTATCCATTTCTTAAAAGTACTTAAAGGCGCAAGAAATGCAAATGCTGCGGTCAGGGCAAGAAGTGAAGTTAAAGACCTTAAGCCTGAACAGGCATCAATCACCTCAAGGGAGGTGTTTGCAAGGTGAAGGATATTGCCCTCACGGAATATCGGGATACCCAGCAGGCTGATTGCCTGTGAAGATATACTGGCAGAAAATAATTGCAATGGAAAGGCAATCTTGTTCCATAGAATTGAAGGGATAGGTATCATCATGATAAGATAGGCCACAGGAACCAGAACCTGCCGGAACATTTTAAATCCGTAATAATATATAATAATGCCGGACAGGGTTATGATCATGGAAAAACGCATTAAAAAAAGTTCAGCTCCTATATTGCCGGCAATATGGACCAGCATGCCGAAAATAATGACAAAAAGCCCTGTTTTTGATGATTCGCATGAAACCTGTGCGATTTCGTTCTGCTTATACCAGACCATGTAAAGGGCAACAAAGGGAATTAAAAATCCATGGGAAAAATTGGGGTCAATAGACCAGTCTGAAATAAGCTTTGCAATCGCATTGTGATAAAGAAAAAAGAAAACCAGGATAAGTGGCACCACCTGGTATAATACCTGTTTTTTAATTTTTATTTTCATAGGAAATATTTCTATAAATTATGGTTTAAAAATTTATGAAGGAATGTGTTCCTTGAGAACAGGATAAACCTCATTGGCAAATTCTTTTAATACCTTGAGCGTTGTTTTTTCATCAATGGTCACAGGAGAAATTAACCGGACAAAAGAGCCGTCTGTCCTGTGCTTTGTGATGGAATCAACCACTAACCAGACTTTCTGCATATACTCCGAAGAGATGATCCTGCCCCTTGACTGGAACCAGTATAAAACAACCTGCTTTTCAGCCCCCTTTTGGAGCAAAAGCTTTATGACCTTTACGGGTTTTCCTGTGCCCGTCATGTTTACAGTTTCAATGGAAGTGCCGGTAATATTCCATCCCGAACCGGGCAGGCAGTTTTTGGGCGAATGAATAATGTCGCCTTCTTTCTGGCTCTGGTAAAACCCGACATAGAGATTTATCAGTTCTCCGGGATTTCTCCTGTAATTTGCCAGGACATAATCTTCAACACCTAAAATATTGTATACATCCTTATCAAGCTTGCCCCTGCTGCCTTTCCACTGGCCGATTTCAAGGGGAAAATCCTTGAACGGCTTATTTGGCTCAATTCTTTCCGAATGGCTTACAAAACCTGTCAGGGCTGCTGTGACCAGCAGGATTACGATTATGATTATTGTTCTTTTGTATGTCATTATTAGTTTCTATTTTTAAGTTTTAAGTTTTGACTGATCAACTCCTGGATACAATCTGCCACCCGTGAGGCAGTGTGGCCGTCCCACAGGTTCGGTTTTTTCCCTTTTTTAAAATTGCCTTCCAGAATATTATCAACCATTTTATTCAAATTCCCGTGGTTACAGAGTATATTTGTCCCTTCGGTAATTGTTACGGGTCTTTCCGTATTGGACCGTAAAGTAAGGCATGGTATTCCAAGATATGTTGTTTCTTCCTGGACACCGCCTGAATCTGTAATTAAAAGACGGCTTCCCATGACAAGGTTCATGAAATCTTTATACCCTAAGGGGTCTGCCAGGTGGATATTGTCTGCATTATGTAAAATCGTTTCACAACCTGTGTCCATAAGTTGTGCCGATGTTCTTGGATGAACCGGGAAAATCAGGGGAAGCCGGGATGAAATTTCCAACAGGCATTTGCAAAGTTTTTCCAATATTTCAGGATGATCGACATTGGAAGGCCTGTGAAGGGTCACAAGCCCGTATCTGCCTTTATTGAGGCCGAATTTTCGACAAATATCCAGATTTTCAATTTTTGATCTGAGCATTTCCAGGGAGTCAATCATTATGTTCCCGACAAGAGTGATCTTGTCTTTGCTGATCCCCGCTTTGATAAGATTTTCATCGCCATCCGGCGATGGAGTCCATAAATAATCGGCTATTGAATCTGTTAAAATCCGATTGATTTCTTCGGGCATTGTCCTGTCAAAAGAACGGAGGCCGGCTTCAAGGTGCGCGGTTTTAATCCCAAGTTTTACTGCGGCAAGAGTTGCTGCAATTGTGGAGTTGACATCCCCTGCCGCTACAATAAGATCAGGCTTTTCTTTTATTAAAACTTTTTCATAGGCAATCATGACATTGCCGGTCTGCTCGGCATGGGTTCCGCTTCCAACTCCAAGATGAATCCGGGGTTCCGGAAGATTAAAATCCTTAAAAAAAACATCAGACATGTTCAGGTCGTAATGCTGTCCTGTATGGACAATAACAGGATTGATACCATCTCGTTTTAAAAGCTCATGATAAAGCGGGGCGATTTTCATGAAATTGGGTCTTGCCGCAGCTATCAGGTGAATTGTTTTCATAGATTTCCTAGAAGATTTCATTCTCAAGGGACTGCCTTGATGGTGACGGTTTTAACCTGACCGGCTGCGAGGGAATCAAGCTGATTGAAAAACTCGCTTTGTTCTCTGAATAATCGCTTCTCAGGCTTGTATCTGTATTAAAATCCGAATAAGAATAGGAAATATTAAAGCGCAGCCATTTTAAAACTGTCCAGGAAAGCCCGCCGCCAAGAGTTAAGGTATTATCTTTTCGATTAACGGCTGTTTCATGGAACTCATCCAGTTTGTATGACCCGAAAAGATTTGAAGACAATCTTTTTAGAAGCTGATAATTTAATTGAAACCCTGCCCTGTAATAGGTGGTGTACCCAAGGCTTGCAGCCTGGTCGTTGGATTCGCCATACCCGCTCGAGCCCGTGACGGATAATGAACCCCGCCTGCTGAAATTAAATGTCTTATAAGCATCAATGTCAAGAAAAGGATCTGCGGAATCACTATTGTTATTATTCCATTGGTTGAACAAAACACCCAGGCCAAGGCTGATTCCTGAATCTTTGGTAAGTTCCCAGTCAAACCCTGCAGAAGGATGGAAAATATTATGATCCCCGGAATCCCTTTCGGAATAGGAATGCCTGTATTTTAAATATCCGTTAAAGTGTTTTGAAAACTTTCTAAGATAGCGGATATACCCTGAATAGGTATCAATATCATTTGTGGAATTATCAAAATCGGTTCTTTCATAGGCAAGGTTCAAATCAAGGCCGTTCAAGGGGGTCATCCAATAGGTGACAAACCCGGAAGGGCTGTATTTGGCATACTCGTCTGCATTGGAATTTTTATAGTTATCAAATCCGTATGAAAAATTAAGGCCCATTGTATCTTTTTCACCAAATTGTTTTGAAATTCCGGCTGTTGTATTATTGATATCATGTTCAAGGTACTCACCGGTTCTTTCCTGTTGATCAAAGCTGTTGGAATAAGACTCGGTAAAGTTAAAATCAGTGTTTTTAGAAAACTTGGTTGCTCCTGATATGGATGCCGTGTTCTGAAAGGAAGAGCCGGCAAGCTTGTCATTATGGCCGGCATAAGCCAGATGAGCATTAATACTGGTGTATTTTGCAGGATTGAATTCACCGTCAAGAGAGACTTTGTTTTCAAACCTGTCCCTGTTGTCAAGGTTTTTATAGTCTTTATATTCAGGGTTATACGAAAGATAAATTTTGCTTTTTTTATTGAGAAAACCGACAGAAAAGCCCAGGCTATAGGATGTAATGTATTCTTCTTGTTTATTATTTTCAGTTTTAAGATAATTATCGCTGTATTCCTCTGTTATAGTTAAGGTCGGGGTCATCTGCATAACAGTTCTTGAAAACGAGGAAGAACAGGAAAAAATCAAAATAAAAAGGACTGATAAAAATATTGTAATATATTTTTGAACATTTATAATTCTTACCATTTCAGCCTCCCTGGCTTTTTTAATGTAATCGAAATTAAGGAACAATGATAATATCATCGGCCTTTAAAACAACGTCCTTGCCAAGCTTGCCTTTTACTATGTCATTATAGTCAATTTTTATAATTTTCTCTTTATTATCTACCCTTCTGAAAAGAATAATCTCATCTTTGGCCGCCCACTCGGTAAAGCCCTTGGCAAGCGCAAACGCCTGGACAACTGTCAGTTTTTTGATTAAAGGGTACTCACCGACACTTTTTACTTCGCCAAGAATATAATATTTTTGGCTGACTGCACCAACAAGTGTGACAGTAACGGTCGGGGCCTCTACAAAGTTAGATAGTTTCTTTTCAATTGTTTTTTTAAGTTCAAGCGTTGTCCTCCCTTCTGCCTGAAGGTCATCCAGGAGCGGAAATGTGATTTTCCCGTCCCGCCTGACCTGGACGGCATTAAAAGAAAGATCAGGCTCTTTCCAGGTATTAATTTTTAATACATCTCCAATGCCGATCTGATAATCTTTTGCAAAACTTATAGAAACTGAACAAAAGAAAAGGATCGATATGACGAAAACGATAGATGTTGTCTTAATTTTAAGCATGGCTCCGCCCTTTCGATTACATCGATGATAAACATTTATAAAATGTTTTCTTAACAAAACCGGTCTGCATGTTGAAACCGATCCATATAAACTATCTTGCGCCCCTGCCGAATAAAACTGTTTTTACAGTACGCAGAATAATGATAATATCCATTGCCAGGGACATATTCTTTATATAAAAAAGTTCATAATTCAATTTTTCAATGGCATCGTCAATTGTGGCCCCGTAATCGTATGATACCTGTGCCCACCCTGTCAACCCGGGTTTAACATTAAACCGCTGTGAATAAAAAGGGATCTGCTTTTCAAGTTCATCCGTAAAATGCTTGCGCTCCGGCCGGGGTCCCACAAGGCTCATTTTTCCGATCAAGACTTCCCACAACTGGGGGAGTTCATCAATCCTGAATTTTCTGATCACCTTTCCAACCCTGGTAATCCTGGTATCATTGTCCTGTGCCCAGACAGGACCGGTGAGCTTTTCCGCATCCCGGACCATAGAACGGAATTTATGCATCATATATTCTTTCTTATCAAGCCCTACCCTGTCCTGGGAAAAGAAGACAGGTCCCCGGGAATCCAGTTTAACCAGGATACTCACAATCACCAGCACTGGTGAAAGGAGAATAAGCATGATGGCTGAAAGAATGATATCTTCTATTCTTTTTAAGGCCGTTTTCATCCATGATTTTCTGAATCCGTCAGAAAAAATCAACCAGGACGGATTAATCTTGGTAACCAGGACCTTGCCGGTCAGCATTTCATAAAAACTGCTGCCTTCAATCACCTCAATACCGGCTGTCCTGCATCTTATAAGCTCGTCTGTGGGGAAAGCCCCCCTTCTTTCTTTTAATGCAACAACAACTTTATGAATATCCATTTCACGGGCAATCCGGCAAAGATTTTTCTTGTTCTTATGAACCATGATCTTATCAGGAAGTTCAACCTGGTATCCCTCATTTTCAGAATCCGGAATCATGACGGAAACCGTGTACCCGCAATCAATCGTGTTATCAATCTCTTTGAATATATCCACGGCCAGGCTGCTTGAACCTAATATGATGATATGCTCGTTAAAAATTCCTTTGTTCAGGATCTGGATATATATAAGTCTCCAGCCGATAATAAAAACCATGAGAAAAAGAATACTTAATATAAAAATTTTCCTGTCAATGATTGCAAGGGGGAATAAAAAATAAATAAACGCCAGGGCGATTGAAGTTACTCCCAGGGCCTGGAGGAGCCTGATCGTTGTTTCAGCCAGTGTTGAAGAAATATCAAAATCGTATAAATCGTTATAATACAGGCAGATCTGGCAGATAAATGTCATTAAAAGTATTCTTAAAACAAGCAGGACATCAAACATATAGGAATCAGAGAACGTCAAAAGTACGGTTGAAAGCAGCACTGATCCGAATATTATGAATCCTTCAAAAATATAAAAAATTATATTTCTTATTGGAAAATACTGTTTTAATAACCTTAGCATCTTGTCTGAAAAGGTCCCTGCCTATTTCCCGTATCCGTATTTATAATACCCATACCCATGGCCTGGTTTCTTTTTGGCAAAATTCTGAACAACTCCGATTATTTTTTCCCTGCCGTAAATATCAATAATATCCTGGACGTCTTTTTTACGCGTTTTCCCGTAGCGGATGACTACAATAATGGCATCCATCTGCCTGGCAAGGGCATTTCCTTCGGATGTAATGTAAGGGGGCGGTGTATCAATTATAATATAACGATCACTGTATCTTAATTTTACTTCATGTATCAAACGTCTCATCTGCTCGGAAGATAGTAATTCAGATGGATTCTGGGGAATGGTACCCCCCGGTAAAATGGTCAATTTATGGATAAAAGTTCTTAAAAGCAAAGATGACAATGGTTTTGCCTTTGAAAGATGATCACTCAGGCCGGGGGTCTCAGAAAGGCCGAACATGGCATGGATGCTTGGCGAACGAAGATCGCAATCCATTAAAAGAACGTGCTCGTCTATGCTCTTGGCAATACTCACAGCAAGATTTGCAGAAACAAATGATTTGCCTTCATCAGGCGAGGGACTTGTTACCATGATGCTCCTGGGAGGGTTGCCGTTTTCAGGAAAAAGAATATTGTTTTTCAACAGCCGGAATTGTTCAGACTCGACTGAATGGGGAGTATGCACAGTGACAAGTGATGTATCAACATTATCCGGTATTGCCTCATAAGGCTCTGCCACAGGTGGCTCATCACCTGAAATATTCAGGTCATACTTTATTTCATCATCTGCCTGTCCATGCCCGGAACCAGTATTCAAATCCGTATTCAAGTTAAAATTTTGCGTATTTGATTTTTCCAATGCCTTATAAATTTTGCCCAAACCTGTCGCTCCCGGATTAAATATTTAGAAAAGATTTTATAAAATTAATTGTCCGATCAAGCCCCTTATAATTGAGTGTCGCAAAAAAAGATAAAAACACGACAGCATAAATTGCAACGCAGGAAAATGCGGCCATCTCCATTCTCTTTTTTATTTTATCGCCCGGTTTTTTCAAGGGAGGAATGATGGCAAGAATATTTAAACCCAGATCCTTTTCAATCTGATCTTCCCACCTTATCGATGTGTCAAACACTTCGAGAAGAAAAATTGTACCGGCACCAATCCCGAGCCCGGCCGCAACAGACAGGAGAAACAACATTTTCACATTGGGTGATATGGGTTTTTCAGGAAGCCTCGCATGGTCCAGAATCCTGAACTGCTCACCTTTTTGTTTCTTTTCCATGTTAACAGAAAGCTCAGCTTCAAGTTTCCTGTCCAGCAGGGAATTAAAAACACTTTGGATATTGGAGTAATCTCTTTTTAAAGATTGAAGTTCCAGTTCTCTTTTCGGGGTATCTTCAACCCGTTTTTGATAAAGTTTCATCCGGTTTTCAATTTTATGAATTTCAAATTGAATTTCTTTAATCTCATTTTTAACCTGTTTGAGCTGGACTTTCTGTTGCATGGCTGCGAAATCAGGCATTTCAGGGCCTTGATTTCCCTTATCATTTGTTGTCTTTTCCGGTTCAGCCTGAGCTTCAGCTTCTTTTTCCTGTTGTGCTTTTTTTTCTTCTTCAATGGATTTTTCAAGTTTTTCAATTGTTTTTTTAATCTTCATTACATCAGGATGTTTTTCAGTATATTTTAATAAAAGCGCTTCATATTGTTTGTGCGCCATGGAAAGTTTTTGTTCATTGCCTGATTCTTCAAAAGCGATTCCATCACCAATGCCGAAAGAAGAAAGCTGGTCCATGGAGCCTTGAGAAGCCATCTCTTTAGATTGTGCGATCTGTGTCTGGAGAATATTTAAAGAATTTTTAGCTTCCCTTAACACAACCTGTTTGCTTGAAAGCTGTTTTTGCAGCCGGTCAAGGGTTCTCAGGTTAGTTTCAAGCTCGTCCGGAAGACCGCCAAGATATTTTGCCCGGTATATTGCCAGTCTTTTTTCACGGTCTTCAAGCCTCTTGCGGGTTTTTTCAAGTTCGGATTCAAGAAAATCACTTGTACCCACGGCCTGGGCCTCCCGGACTTTTAAATTTTCATCCATAAAATAACTGGCAAGGGTGTTTGCAACCCTCATCACCCTTTGAGGTTCACTGCCCTTAAAAACAATGGAGAATGCTTCCGCACCATGCCGGGCTCTTTCAATTTTAACCTGGACGCGTTTTCGCATGCCGGCAATTTTATCTTCTAAATACATACCTTCTGCATTCTCATACAAGCCGAACTGATCAATAATTTTTTCAAGATTGCTCCTGCTTAATATCTGCTGGGAAATTGTACTGATCCGCTGGTTGATGCTTGAGGTCACAATAGACCTGACATAGTTGGAAGGAACCCTCTGGGGCTGGACAAGAATAAGTGTGGAAGCTTCGTAGGATTTACTGGTGGTAAGCGTATAGAAAAGGCCAAAACTAAGAGTTATACAAAGCGGTATAATGATAAACCATCTTCTCCTGATGATAACTTCCAATATCTGATCAGGTTTAATCGGTACTTGAGATTGAAAAGATTCTGCCATAATGTTTCCCAATTTGTAATTATGAAGTTAAGTTTTCTTTATAAAACCTGAGTTTGTCATTCTTTAATAATATAATAATTTTGTCAATACTAAAATCCATGAAACTTGCTTTAAATATGGGGTTTTTAGGCTTTCCCCGGATTTAACCTGATTTGACTGGTTCCTCATGGGACAAATTTTGTTCAAGGTCTGCCAAAAAAAAGAACAGGCTGCATAAAAAAATTATGCAGCCTGTTTATATAAAAAATTATGAAATGCTATTTATACGTTTTCTTTTTTGAACTTTTTCCTCCCAAATGCACTGGCACCGATCAGGCCCATGCCAAAAAGAATTAATGTTGCAGGCTCCGGGACTTCCGAACCCGGTGTCGGAGTATATTGTATGGTCTTATTGAGGAAATCATTGCCGCAACCCATTGTCCAGTGAAGTGTAGCATAATAACCGCTTGTTCCATCCAAATCAATATCAGTCAGTTTTTGTTGCAAAAGAGATAATTTAATTTTACCTTCAATCACATCTGAAGAGCCAGGACGATAAAAGGCATAAAAATCAGTATTACTTCCATTAGAATAAGATTCGGTAGCCAAATGTGTTGTTGTCTTGCTGAAATCAATCTGAAACGGATCAGACTTGGCAGGATGGCCGGAATGGGTCCATCCATCTACCTCGTACAGCTTTGTAAGGCTAGGGCTATGATCACTTAGATCAATACCAAAGTCAAAATCAGGCGCATCATTTAGAGTTTTGGAAAAGTCAATAGCAATATCACCGGCTTTAATATTACCTTGACCATTCTCTAAATCAAAACCGGTTTTAAGACCAAAATAAAGATAATTATCATCAATAAATAATCCTAAATACTTGGCATCATAATCATCTCCACCGCCGCCTGGGCCAACCCTTCCGACTCCATTTACAAAAAATTGATCGGGATCAGCCGTAAAGCCGGATTTAGCATTTTCATAACGAGGCGTAGTCTGAGTCCCACCAATGGTTACAGAACTGAAAGCCGTATTATCATATGTCCATTCTGCTTTATGAAAGTGTCCATCCAAATTAGGAGCGGCAAAACCAATTGAAGAAATCAAAAAGACTGATAAGATAATTTGAAGTAAGATTAAATAGCACTTTTTCATAATTTGTCCTTTTATAATATTTCTATTTTCTATTATGATGAAATCTTAATGCAAACTTAGTGCCAGGCTTGTCAACTTTACCATTTCATTTCTTTGATGTTTAAGATGCATTGTCATTACGGCAAAAGAACATGAAACACTTGCTTCGGGTTAATATTTTTTTTATTTCTGCATGTCCTTTTTTGAAAAATCATGAAAAATAATACATAGTATTGTGAAAAAAATGTAACAATCAGTTGGATAAAAATTTCATATGTTTAAAAAATAATAACAAGATTTGAGCTATGGCTACAAGTGATGAAAACTCTATGTACCTCTTAGTTCAACATCTTTCTGGCAGTTTTTGCGTCCTTGAACATGGGATCAATATCCAGGGCTTTTTTAAAATACTGTCTTGCCTTTTCAAATTCTTTGGTCCGGTACAAGGCCATGCCGTAATGATAACAGGCAAGAGCGCTGTCCGGTTTTAATTTCAAACTGTCGTCAAGTTCTGATAAGGCATTGAGGTAGCTTCCTTTCTGGTAATAAACCCAGCCCATTGTATCAAGAACATTGGGATCTTTAGGGGCTTTCTCACGGGCAATTTTTGCAAGCCTGAAAGCTTCTTCCAGTTGTTCAGGTTTTTCAGAAAGGATAAAGGCAAGGTTATTGGCTGCATTGGAATGATCAGGATTAATTTCGAGAACTTTTCTATAGTATTCTTCCGCTTTGGTAAAATTTCCCCGGGCATCATAAATGAAACCCATTGCAATTAGTGCCGGGACATAAGCAGGATTTATTTTTTCAACCTTTTTATATTCCTCAAGTGCTTTAACAACTTGTTTCTTTTTGTCCAGAAAATTTGCAATAAACATATGCGGTTTTATAAAATCAGGGCGTAACTGCCTGGCTTTTTTAAAATGGTTCAATGCAATATCAGGACTTTTGAGCTTTAAGTATATTTCTCCTTTCAGGTTTTCAAAAAAAGCCTTTGAATCATGGTTTGCCCTGGCCATATTTTTATCAACCATATCAAGAGCATTGTTATATTTTTTATCAGAAATATAGATATCAGCCATTATTTTTACGACCCCGGCCTGACCGGGAGTCCGGTCATAAATTTTTTGCAGTATTTCAATGGCTTTTTCCTTTTTCCCGGTGGTTTTATATAAGAGTGCAAGACGGATATAGGCTGGGGTATACTCTGGTTTCTGCCTGATGATAATTTTCAGGATGTTTTCCGCCTCCTTGATATTGCCTTCAAGAAGGTTAACACCGGATAACAGGGTCATGGTTTTTAAATCAGGCGGGGTAAGCTTAAAAATTTCATCCATCTGTTCTTTTGCTTTTTTTAAATTTTTTTCAAGGATATAGATTTCTGCAAGTTTGATCCTGGGACTGACAAGACGGGGGTCTACAGTTATGGCAGCCAGAAGATTGCCTTTTATCTGATCTTTTTCAAATTCTTCGGGATTATCAAGCAGCCCTGCTGCTGCACGGAATATCTTTTGCTCGGGGCGGTCTGTTGCCCCGCGGTTTTTAATACAAAGAGCCCTGTAATAATATGCTTTTGCATTTACTTTATCGATGGCCAATACGGCATCAAATTTATCCAGAGCCTTTTTAAAATCATTTTCTGCCATAAAGACCCTGCCCTTTTGAAAAAGCGCATCCACAAAATTGGGATCAATTTCTAAAGCCTTATCAACAGATTCTCCAGCTTTTTTAATCATTTTAAAATGAAGGTAAACACGGGACAGGTCAGTATGGATCAATGGATTTTTCCCCTGCTTTGCAAGAGCATTTTCCATGGTTACAATCGCTTTGTCTTTCATATTTCTTTTTGTATAAAACTGTGCAAGGTTAATTAAAGGCACAACTTGGCTTGCACCTTCAAGGACTGCTTTCTGATAATTTTCTTCAGCCAGGTCATATCGTTTTTGTCCTTCATAAAACCTGGCAAGGTCAGTATATTTTTGAACTTTAATCCCATCTGTTTCAAGAACACCTTTCAGCAATGTTTCTATCTTGTCCCATTTTCCCTGGAATGCATATAATTTTGCAAGTCCCATATAGGCCTGCCGGGAGGTGGAATCCTGGACTATTGCTCTCATATAAGCATTTTCCGCCTTATCAATGGATTTTGTTTTTATATAAAGCTGGGCAAGAGAGAGAAAAGTCTTAACATTTTTATTATCAATGGAAGCTGCTTTATTAAGTGTTTCAATTGCAGATTCAAGGTCTCTTTCCTTAATCTGTATTCCGGCAAGAAGGTGATATGCATCAATTGATAAAGGGGATATATCAAGAACTTTTGAAATATATCCCCTGGCATCCAGTAATCGATCCTTTTGCAGATAAATCTGGGCCAGCCTTAATAACGGCGGAATGCTTTGAGGGTTCACTTTTACGGCAAGATTATAATATCTTACGG
>JAADHV010000005.1:33650-36236 GCA_013151635.1 Deltaproteobacteria bacterium
ATTAAGCTGCCTTAAAAGGATATAGGCTTCAGCCAGTTCAAAATATGCCACGTCACTTTCAGGATCAAGCTTGATGGCATTTCTATATTCAATAACTGCTGTCTCGGGCTTATTTTGTGACATGAATGTCCTTGCACTTTTAATATAGGCAAGCGCATCTTTTTCACTATTTTTTGCACAGCCTGCAAATAAGATAAGAAAGCATATCAACCCTGCTGTAAATCTATTACTGAACTTATTCATGAAATATGTTTCCTTTATCAAATATAATTAACAGGTATCCGGATAATCTTATCAGCTATAAGTTCAATCCTTTTTCCTTCTACCCATAAAAATCATGGGTGTCAAGAAAGTCCTTCTATTGCCTGGATATTCAAATCTTTATTTGACAATTTAATGTTCAAGTTATATTTTTTTTAGCATGAAAACACATGAAACAATATATCTGAAAGATTATAAAAAAGCGCAGTTTATCGTTGATGAGGTTGATCTTACTTTTGATATCAGGGAAGACCAGACAAAAGTTACCTCTATCTTAAAAATTCATAAAAACCTTGATATTGCTGGTGAAAAGACATCCCTTGTTTTTGATAAAGGCGATTTTAAAATAGCATCGGTAATAGCAAACGGCATGCTTCTGCTGCCGGGGGAATATGAGGCAAAAAACGAGTATTTCAAAATAGCCAGAACGCCGGATACTTTTGACCTTGAGATCATAACGATTTTAAAGCCTTGGGAGAATACCAGCCTTGAAGGGCTTTATCAATCAGGCAATATTCTGTGCACCCAATGCGAAGCACAGGGATTCAGGAAGATAACCCCTTTCCCAGACCGCCCCGATGTGATGGCTGTTTATTCATGCACTATTATTGCCGATAAAACAAAGTATCCTGTACTGCTCTCAAACGGCAATCCGATTAAGTCCGGGAATCTTGATAACAACAGGCACTTTGTCAGGTGGGAAGACCCGTTTAAAAAACCAAGTTATCTTTTTGCCCTTGTCGCAGGAGATCTGGCCCATATTTCAGATCAATTTAAAACTCGTTCAGGCAGGATTGTTGACCTTAAAATCTATTCTGAAAAAGAAAATATCGACAAGTGCGGCCATGCCATGAGCTCTTTAAAACAGGCCATGGAATGGGATGAGAAACGGTTCAGGCTTGAATATGACCTTGATCTGTTTCAAATTGTCGCTATTAATGACTTTAATGCCGGAGCCATGGAAAACAAAGGCTTAAATATTTTTAACTCCAAATATGTTCTTGCCGACCCTGCTACTGCAACAGATGAAGATTTTATGAATATCCAAGGTGTTATCGGCCATGAATATTTCCATAACTGGACCGGGAACCGGGTTACGCTTAAAAACTGGTTCCAGTTAAGTTTAAAGGAAGGCTTAACTGTTTTCAGGGACCAGGAATTTTCATCGGATTTAAATTCAAGGGGGGTAAAAAGAATTTCAAATGTCAGGAACCTTCGAGGGCATCAATTCTCTGAAGATTCCGGTCCCATGGCACATCCTGTGAGACCCGAATCCTATATTAAAATGGACAATTTTTACACCATGACCGTCTATGAGAAAGGTGCGGAACTTGTCAGGATGATCCATCAGCTTTTGGGAGAAGAACTTTTTCAAAAAGGCATGAATTTATACTTTGAAAAATTTGATGGCATGGCCGTAACCATAGAAGATTTTGTCGCTGTTATGGAAGATGCGTCAGGATTGGACCTCAGTCAGTTCAAGCTTTGGTATTTTCAATCCGGGACACCGGCCGTGATTGTTACACGGTCATATGATCATCAAGCAAAGCAGCTTATATTAAATTTTGAACAAAAAACTTTGCCGGACAGGAACCAGACAGAAAAACAAGCTTTGCATATACCTGTAAATTTTGGAATTATTGACAGCAATGGAAACGATATTACACCAGTTGATAAAACCCTGCTTGAGTTAAAATCTGCAAAAGAAACTTTTGTATTTGAAAATATTTCGGAAAACAGCCTTCCTTCGTTATTCAGACAATTTTCCGCACCTGTTAAAATCAAAACCGATTTAACTAATGAGGAACTTGCTTTTCTCATGGCAAATGATACAGATGAATTTAACAGGTGGGATGCTGCACAAACCCTGTTCTTTAATGAAATAACAAAGCTCATTCATTCCATTCAGGCCAATACGGAATTGTCAGTTTCATCAAATTTGATTGATGCTTTTAAAAAAGCATTACAGGATCAAACCACGGATAAGTCTTTTTTAGCAAAAACCCTTTCCCTGCCGCTTGAAACCGAAATTAAAAATCATTTTAACCTGGTAGACGTTAATGCCATACATAAGGCAAGGCTGTTTTTAAAAAAAGCAATTGCAGGGCAACTGAAAAGTTATTTTTTGAATGTTATCAAAGTTTGCTCCAAATCAGACCCTTTGAGCATATCCCACGATGCAATGGCAAACCGAAGCCTGAAAAATTTATCCTTATCATACCTTGGCTGTTTAAAAGAAAAAGGCACTATTGACCTTATCTTAAAGCATTATGAAACTGCCCTAAGGGAAAGCCTGCCGCAAATCCTCTTTCTACCATAGATTCA
>JAADHV010000013.1 GCA_013151635.1 Deltaproteobacteria bacterium
CTCAATCATACCTGTTCTTATTATCATTGTTTTTTTTGTTCTGCCCGCAATTTTAAGACAGGTTAAGGCCGGGAAAAAAAAGACAGGCACAACACCTCAGACCATTAAGAAAAACCCTGGTATTTTAGACAGGATTGGTGGGCTGATCCGGAAATTTGCTCAAGAGCTTGAAGACCAGGCAAGGCAACAGGGAAAAACAACGGATAAAGACCAGTCAAGCGTATGGAATATGCTTGCGCAGGACGAAAATATGGGTGAGGACGCTGATTTTAAAGAGCATGGTACAATTATTCCAGAAGAAGAAATTGTTCCCCAAAAGGCGGCAGCAGAGCCTGCAAAAATAATTCAACCTGGTAAAAAAGGGCCTTCTGCCGGGCAGGTTGTCCCTCAGCCCCCTGTGCCGGAAACAAATCGTTTTAAATCCAGTTTATTGCAAAATGCTGTTATCTGGTCTGAGATTCTGTCCAAACCCGTGGCATTGCGGGATGATTGAAAAAAATCATGGCATCATTCTTTGATGTATTTTTTAAATATCTTTTCATGGGAAATATATTTTTCCCTTTCAGGGTCAATCAGGTATTCACGAAGGGCATGAACCCGTTTTAATATTTCATTTTCCGCCCGTTTTCTCATCTGTTTTTTTGTCTTGATAATATTTTCTTTAAGATCAGGGGTTCTTGCAGTTGCATAGTATTTTTCTCTTTTCAATTTTATGCGCATTGCAATTAAGTTTTCCCGCTGCCGGTTATGTTCGTCATCCAGAAACAGGACTTCCGGCATTAAGTCTGCAAAATGAGTGACGGCAATAATATCTTTTTGCCTTTGCCAGTATCCCATTAAAAATTCAGGTTCAAGATCCTTATAGTTTTGTAAGGGCATATACATTCTTCTAAGATATAAAAGAACCTTTTCTGTTTTTTTCCTGTGCCCGCCGATAATGACGGAACCTCCGACCTCATCTTTCCTGACGCCTTTGGTCCAGGGAGCGCCTGTGATACCGAAATCAATGCATAAAGGAATCCTTAACAATGTGGATAATGTGTTCAAGGCAAGGGCATAACCGGCAGACGGCCCGCCCACATTATATGATGCTGAAAGCAATTGATGGTGAAGGGAATATCGTTGCAGGAAATCACCAAAAATCCATGGGATGCTGTAATCAGGTGACAGCTCCTGGATATAGTTTTTCACCATGGTCAATGCTTCCTGGGCAGACTGTTTTGTCATTTGAACCGCCATGTCAAGTTCTGCCGAGCTTGCAGAAGAAGAGGATACGGCACCTGTGACAATAATGGGAGAGTCTTCCACCCTTCCAGTGAGGCTGGTGGCAATTGGCAGCAGCATACCTGTCAGGTCATTTGCACCCACACCAATGATAAACCCGACCTGGGGTTCTTTGCTCAGCTCTGTTTCCAAAAATTCATTCAATTGCACTGAACCTTTCCTGACAGGACTCTGGGAGATTTCCCTCCGGGCTGATTCAAGATGGGCCTCAACAAGCGGGTAGTCTTTTTCCGAGGTGATATGGTCTACATTGGCAAGGATCTGATCATAGTGCTCCACAAAGTTTTTTATATCATTTTTAATTTTTGATTTTATCAGGGGTGGGGCTTTGACCGCATCAAGAATGCCTATGATGGTTTTAAAATTAAGCTTGATAAAATTACATTTTTCCTGGCGGGTGGATTTTTTAAGCTGCCGGAGCTTTAACAGGACTTTATATTCAGTGCTGCAAAGAGCAATGGCTTTTGCCGTGAAGGAAGTGTAATCCGCAGGCGTGTTGCAGATTCCTTGGGCGGTTTCAATGATTTTTTCAATTTTAATCTTACGCTCATGGGGAACCTCTTCAAATTGCTTTTTGATAATGTCAAAAATATCTTTTTGTCTCATATGACCTGATATTTCGAGAGTTTTAAGCCGTTTTGAACGGATCAGGGCAGGGTCAAGAATGTCCAGGCGGTTGGTTGTAAGGGCTGTAAATACTTTATTGAGCGGTATTTCTCCGTCAATAATATTTAAAAATTTGTTGGTCAATGCATCTGACGGCTGGCCGCCTGTTGCACTTCTTCTGGGGGCCAGGGCATCTCCTTCGTCAAAGAAGATGATCGTTGGTGCAATCATTTTCGCGATATCATATACTTTTTCAAGATTGGAAACAGCCCCGTGTACCGGGCTTGAAGTATCCTGAAGTGCTGACGGGCTTGTGGCAATGTCATGAACCTTGAGGTTTGAAGAAAGCCAGGTTCTGACAAGAAAAGTTTTTCCACTGCCCGGAGGCCCTGTAAGAACAACCCCTTTGTCTTCACTTATGCCGTAGCTGAAGCAATTATTGGCCATTTCCGAGAACTTGTCCTTTATATCCCCTACATATTCATCCCATTTAACATTTCGCTCCATACGGTCAACCACTTTATTGTATAATTCGCCATATACATTTTTGGCAACCAGTTGGAAAGCGCTTCTTATCAGTATACTGTTATCCAGGAAATCAAGGATGAAATCCCCCCTGATATTTATGATGGATTCGATCAGCTTTCTGACGTAGGCCGGGCTGATTTTCAGGCTTCTTTCCTTAAAAACGAGATATATTTTTTTCGCGGCTTCATCAAGGCTTTCAGAATCTTTATGATACTTTGTAGGAATCTGGTGGCGCTTGATTTCAAGGAAAATGATCTTTTTAAGATTGTCTGCATTCATCCAGTATTTGGACATATCAATGATACACCCTTTTTCCACAAACCGCCTGTATATGGCTGAATCAAACCTGTGGGTCTGATCGCTTGTGGCAATGACAAAGCAGTCCCGCCGGCCGTCAATTATTTCGTCCAGTACAATATTGGAAGTATCGATAAGGGTTCTCTGCTGCTTTTCCGCCCCCCCGCTTCCATGACTGCTTTCTGATTTTCCAAAGGCGGAGTGGGCTTCTTCAATGTGTCGAATGCATGTTACTTTAGGATGGCCCATGGCCCGTTTAAAATAATTTCCAGGTTCCCCTGATAAGGCAGTCTGGTAGTCATTGGGCGTGATAATGGATGAGTCAACCGTGATTCCCCGCTCTTCAAAATACGTAAGGTTATTCAGAATTCGTTTTTTAAAAATAAATCTTAAGACCGGGATATGCGCAAGGCGGCTGTAAAACACCTGCTTTTTTTTCTTTGCAATCTTCATTGCAAATTCAGGATCGACTTCCTCCAGGCTTTCGAAAAGGCTGTGCCGGGCAAGGATTTCTTCTTTTTTCTTTTTCCAGTCAACCATGGGGATAACTTCATTCCTGAATACCACTTTTTCAAGGGCTTCCCTGACCGTGGCGCTCTTTCCGCTGCCGGACGTGCCTTCAATAAGAACAATAGGGGCTTTTGGAACATTCGGGTCTTCAATATGTTCTTTCCTGATATGAGCCCTGTAAATTTTATCAAAGGTTTTTTCAAGCTCAAAGGGAACATGGAGGTCTGTCAGTTCATTATCCAGTACAGCAATCAGGTAACGGTATTCCGGTTTTGTCAATTCTTTTTCAATAATAGTATTCCAGGATGCGCCGGGATTAGTTTCCCCTGAGTATAAAAACCGCTTTTTCCAGTCCCGCAGTATTTCAGGATTATTCAACACATTCATTTTTCTTTTTTTCCATCTCATAAAGAAGAGGAGAAAAAAAGATTCTTTTATGAATGAAATCAAGGGGTGGGGTGATTTATACTGGTTCAGGCGGGACCTGACAAATGCCTTGGTATCATAGCTCCATGTCGCCACAAGATCTTTTATTTTTTTTATGGATTCTTCGGGAAGCCTGATCAATGTTTTTTCTTTTGTCGTCCTTTTTGCCATATTCCCTTCTCCCTCGAATAAAATAAAACCAGCCTGAGATTAAGTTTTTTAATCGGTTCGCGGCGGGGTGTTTTTATTACTGCTTTTCAACGGGGTATCTGACCGTTTCCCGGCAAGGGAAGGCAGAGTCAAAGAAGGCGGCCTGCCTGCTCCATGGAGGACAAAGGTTGTCTGATCGGATTGGTTCTTCTCATAGGCGGTTGCCCATTTTTGCTGGGAAAGAAATTCAAGTAATGCCGGGCTTACACCTTGTTGGTCTGTGCCTCCCAAAGCAATGTGAAGAGCCCGGATACCTTGAAGGTATGCTTTGTAAAGTTTTTTTATCCTGGCGGCTTCCTGGTCTGCTGCATAATTATCTGCTTCCGCGATGAGCTGACGCCGTTTTTTCTCCTCTGTGGCTTCAACCAGTTTGTCGCCAAACCTTGTTTCATTGAGAACAAAACTTATAACTTCAATCCCGTACTTGTCTTCAATGGTGGGGCCGTTTTTATTTATAGGGCGATTTTTCAGGGCATGGAATATTTTTTCTTTTATGGCTTCCCGTTCGCTTATGAGCCTGTTGACTTCCTGGGCCTGGAGGTTATCTTTGGCAATACCGTCAAAATCCCCCTGGAGAAGAGTCTCGGGAGAAAGGTTTTCAATTCCCCATACCTTTAAGTCCTTTATTTTAAAAGTCATCATGGCCGATGCCCAAAGCGCTACATTTTCTTTGGAAATAATTTTTATGGGTGATGAACTTCCTCCAAGGTAAAGGTTCTGGTTCATCAAGGGGACTTCTTTTTCAAGTCTTGTAAAAAAAGGAAGCCTGTAATGCCAGCCAACATCTGTTACAGCCTGCCTTTGCCCGTCGAACTGCTCAAGGATGACAGCATAGTTGAGCTTGACCTTGTAAATGACCTTGGTTGAATAAACAACAGCAGCCAAAGAGTAAAAGATTGCAATGATAAAACATAAAAATGCCGTTTTCCTGATGAAATTCATCACCCTGGCCCGCTGGAGGAATATCTGGGAAGACTGGTCCTTCATGGCTGATCCTTTCTTTTGATAAGCGTCGGGTTTTGTGTAAAAAATTTATAAAAATTTAAAATTTGAAAATTAGTTGTGAATCCGCTGGAAATGGAACAAGTCCCAGTATCAGGTCCAATATGTTATGCAAGTATACATTAAGATATATGACTAGTCAAAAATTTTTTGCTTTACTCCGGATGGATGCGACCAGTTCTTTGATATCGCGCATTTTTGTTTCAGGATTGATAATAACAATTCTGAGATATCGTCTGGCATTTAACTCAGTGGAAGAAATATGGAAACTGCCCTCTTCAATAAGAAGATCGCGCAGCATGATCTGTGCTTTATCTCCCGCGTCAAACCTGAAGCACAGGATATTGGTTTCCGGCCGCACAGGAACCTCAAAATCAGGTTGCGCGTTAATATATTCATATGCCTGCCGGGTAAGGTCATAGGTATTATCAATATATGCTTCCATGCCTTTTTCCCCTATGGAAGCAAAAGCCATATAAAATTTTAAACCAAGCCCTGCCTTTGTGCATTCAATAGCCTGTTCGATGAAATCAAATCCGGGCTGTTTTTTTTCATGGAAAAGATAACTTGCAGTATGCTCAAATGTATGGTCTGATGCAGCGGCATCTTTGACCAGCAGTGCAGCACATACGGTTGGAGTCCTTAACATCTTATGGGCATCAATGATCATGGAGTCTGCTTTGCTAATGCCCTTGAGAAATGTTTTATACCTGCCGGAAAAAAGGACGCCTCCGCCATGGGCGCCATCAACATGGAACCATATTTTTTTTTCATGGCAAAAGTCTGCAATTTCATCAATGGGATCATAAAGACCCGTGCCTGTGGAGCAGGCATTGGCAACAAGGGCGATAATCCGTTTGCCGCTGTTGATGGCCTTTTGAAAGGTATTATCCAGTTTTGAAACCATTACCCTGCCATTAGGACTTGTTTCAAGGCCGATCACGTTGTTTTCTCCAATCCCGATGATCCCTGCAGCCTTGATAATTGAGTAATGTGAGGATTCAGGGGCAAGGATAACAAGATCAGACGGATTTCCTTTTTCCCTGATGGTTTTATCAAGATGGTTTCTGGCTGTTAAAAGCGCAGTCATATTTGCAAGGGAGCCGCCATGGGTCAATACACCGCCGCCATGCTGAAAATTCAGTCTTTTTTCAATCTGCGCCGGCATGGGCTCCCATCCTATCTTTTCCAAAAGATAGTTGATCATGAAAAATTCAATGGCAGCAGCAGCCGGTCCCATTTCATAAATGGCCATGGCATTGTTGGTAAATCCGTCAATCAATGACCCCAGGGCGCCTGTCGGGTGGGGGACTCCCACCTGGTGGGCAAGATACCCCGGATGGTGCAGCCTTGTTGTATTGTCAAGATAGTCCTTTATAAAATAATCAAGCTTTTTTCCTGATAAATCACCGTTTTCAAGGTGTGCAGCAAGATCTAATTTTTTGTGAAGCCAACTTATGGTCAATTGTCTTAAGACCGGTTTCTCTTTATTGATACTCTGGTTGTAATATTCATCAAGATTTTTCAGAACGCTTTTCCCGTCTTCAATAAAACTCATGCTTTACTCCGAAATTATTCTTAAATTTTTTCTTTTAGCTGCTTCCCAGCCGATCAAAGCTTTTTTTCTTGCCCTTCCTTCCCCGTAATTACCAAAGTCCCCCATTTTTCGAATCACCCTGTGACAGGGAATCAGGAAAGGGACCGGGTTTTTTCCGATGGCGGTTCCAACTGCCCTGTTCCCGCCCGGAACACCTATGTATCTTGCTATGTCCTGATAAGTAACTGTTTTCCCAAAGGGAATTTTTATTAATGCTTCCCATACTTTTATCTGGAAATTAGTGCCTTTGACATAAAGGTGGAGCAAAGCCTTGGTTTGTTGATTTTCAAATCTAAAAATAGATTGGGAAAGTGTCTGAACAGCTTTATTATCCATTTTAAGGGTTGCCCTGGGCCATTGCTTTTGAAGCCAGGTGACAAGCTCTTCCCGTCTTTTATCCCTTACAAATTTTAAAGCGCAGATTCCTCTTTTTGTATTGGCTATCATGCAGGTGCCAAAGGGTGAAAATGAAAACCCGTAAATAATTTTAATTCCCATCCCCTTTGATTTATATTCACCAGGGGTAACAGCTTCACAATGGATAAATAAATCATGCAGCCGCCCCGGGCTTGACAGGCCTGCATCATAAGCCACATCCAGGATATTTTTTGATTCATCCAGCAGTTTTTTGGCATATTCTTTTGTTAAAAACTGCAAAAAACGTTTCGGGCTTATCCCCACCCATCTTGAAAAGAGCCTTTGAAAATGGAATTCACTCAAGTTTACATGTGATGCAATACTGGCAAGAGAAGGCTGAGCCCCATGGTTTGCCTCAAGATATTTTATGGCCTTTTCAACTATTTCATAATCAGCAGACCATTGGCTGTTTAACACTTTTTTGCTTTGCATCTTTTCTACCCTTAATAATTTTAAGGGTGCATTATAGTTAAATAAAAGGTGTTTTTCCACCCGATTCTTGCTGCCATGGGTGATTTTTTCATCATCCCTTGGTTTTCATGGTGTGATGCCGCTTAAAATCCCTGATTGCATCGGACCCTTAAAATTAAGCCGTTCTATGTTTTTTACTCCATTGTCTTTTAGCATGTCTGAAAGCTGTGCTTCACTGTATGCCCGGCCTTCGGGAGTCCCTAAATACATGTTGATGGAAAAAATGGCAGGAAATAAAGGACTGTCCATATTATCATTCAGTATAAAATCATGGATAAAAATTCTGCCGCCCGGTTTAAGGGCAGAAACTGCTTTCCCAATAATTTTTTTTGCCTGGCCCGGTCCTTCTGCGTGAAGTATATGAGAAAGCCAGGCTGCATCAAACGCATTCGGTTGTACAAACTCATCTTCAATATAATTGCCGGAAATAAAATCGATCCGGTCGGAAACATTAAATTTATTTATTGTTTTTTCGGCAAAGGGCCGTGTTGTGTCAAGGTCATAGACAGATGCCTTTAATTGGGGGTTGGCAAGGCAAAAATGAATGGCAAATGTTCCAGGGCCTCCACCTAAATCAAGAAGCCTTTTGCAGCCTGACAGGTCAAGCTCTTTTGACAGCCCTGGTGCCGTGGTCATACCAATGTTGAACATTCCCATGAGGAAGTGTTCCCGTTGTTCTTCTCCTTCGGCAAAGGAAGCCCTGTTTCCGGCTGGCCTGCCATCAATAATGGCTTTGTCCATTTTATGCCATGATTCCATAAGATTATGATGGTGCATGATCATAAAACCAATATATTTGTCTGATCCTTTGGAAAGAAAAGTTAAGGAAGGGGGCGAATTGGAGTATTTTCCGTCTTTTTTAACAAGCAGCTCTAATGCCGACAAAGCATTTAAAAGCGTGGCAAGTCCTTGTTTGTCCACCCTTAATTTTCTATTGATATCGTTTAAGGATAAGGTGTCCTGCCCTATGGCAGTAAAAATATCAAGTTTTACACCTGTGTGAAGTGTGCAGGTTTTCCAATAATATCCTGACATTTCGAGAAGGCTTCCCGGATTCCAGTCAAATGATTTCATGCTGACTCCTTTCTTTAAGGCCTTTTAATTGTTGTTCTTGTTAATCCTGGTGCATATATTATTGTGAGGCTGTTGCAAAAAGATTATATAGGACAGCAAGGTTCCATACAAGAAAGAATATTACCGGGAACTTTCCGGGTCAATGTTCAGATAAAGGATAGAAAGCATGATCCCCGATATTTACCCCTGCAAAGAGAGCCGGAATAACAATCTTAAGAATTTTATTGACAGGGATATGGAAATTGTATAAATAAAAAAGACCGGTTGGTATTTTATTATTGGATTATCTATGGCAGCAAAAGGCGTTAAGACAAAACAAAAGGTTATTGATAAATCATTGCACCTGTTTTCTGTAAAAGGATATTATAATACTTCTGTCAATGATATTTTAGAGGCCGCCAATTTGACCAAAGGTGGACTTTACGGGCATTTTAAAAGCAAGGAAGATATCTGGTATGCAGCTTATGACAAGGCTGTTGCCATCTGGAAAGCACTTGTTTTTAAAGATATTGAAAAAATAGATGACCCTTTAAAAAGAATAA
>JAADHV010000104.1 GCA_013151635.1 Deltaproteobacteria bacterium
CACCGGAAAAACTCACTGTTTTACAAGACGGAGCATGGCGCTTACATCGGGGACTTATTCATGAGTTTGATTCACACCTGCAATCTGATGCATGTTAACCCTCTGGATTATTTGGTTACACTTCAAAAATATTCTGCCAGGGTATTTAAAGATCCTTCCCAGTGGATGCCCTGGAATTATGGGGCTGCTGTGGCTGAGGCACTGCAAACTACCTGAGTTTTTTTACTCCTCCCATTTATTAATAGACGAAAGGCATGATCCTTTGCCGCCATGCTCCATCCGTGCTAATTGCAATACAATCTGGAACCAATAATAACACACCAGAGAAAAAATTCATGCATGCTTGCCGAAGGGACACGGAAGTTCTGGTTGGATGAAATCAAAGACCGGAGACAAGCCGTTAAAGATGGACGTGCAAAATTAATCGATTTTGATAGCTCTTACCATGAAGATTAGAATTCATGAATTGGCAGCAAAAAAATTTGATGACGCAATTGAATGGTACGATCAGCAGTCTGAAGGTTTAGGGAAACGGTTTAAAAAAATTGTTGCAAACCGTATTGAAAAAATAAGAAATAATCCCGGATGATATCTAAAAGAATCGGTCATATTTCCTCGAAGAATCAATGGAAGGATAAAAATATGAAATTGTCTAAGGAATACAAAATTAAAATAGAGCAGGAATTTGATTTTGTAATAAAAAAAATGCTCGAAAGTGAAAATCCAGATCAAATGATGTATTATTTTTCAGGTATATATGGATTACTCCAGAGGATTTTAAATTTTGAATATTCGGATGAGTTATTATTCACATATTTTATTATTGAAAGATCTTGCAAGGATATAGCCAATCAATTAAGTGCCTTACGTCAGGGAAGCCCAGTTCCAACATTTCATAAAAATTTTGGGTCCAAACTAATAGAAGTAACAAAAGAATTGAGAGATAGTTTTTTCAATTCAAAACATCGAGTTGAAAGTCTAAAAAAATTGATCGTTTTAGCATATACCTGCACTGGAAACGGATTTTATTTAACAGAAAAAAATACAATTGAAATATTTGCAGTTACAAAAAAACTTGAGGGGAAAGATTAAACTTTAAAAATCATGTTTCCCAACAAAGTATTATTATCCTCTGCTCAGACTATCCAAGGGACAGAATTCTTTAAGATACAAAAAATATTGGAAACGATAACTCGAACAAAAATCAAGCCAGGTGCATGCAAGTAAACTTGACTTTTTGATCAGTGCAAATACCATCCTCAGTTATATCTTGTCCTAATTTTCATTTACCGATATAGTTGAAAAGAATAATGCTTTTGGCTGTGACAAGTTAAGGAATAGATACGTTGGCTAAAAAAAAGTTGAAATGCTATATTATCGCTGGGCCAAACGGGGCTGGGAAAACAACATTCGCTGAAAATTTTCTTCCGGTTGAAGCAGAGTGCCTGAATTTTATAAACGCCGACCTAATTGCAAAAGGGATCGCACCTTTTAATCCAGAGAGAGTCGCTTTGGAAGCCGGAAAATTTTTTTTGAAAAGAATGAATAGTATTGTTTCAAATCGAGAGTCTTTTGCGTTTGAGACGACATTAAGCGGTTTAAATTATATTAAAAGCATTAAAGAATGGAAAAAAACTGGTTATGAAGTAATTTTATATTTTCTTAGCCTCCCTAATGAAGAGATGGCCATAGAACGTGTTCAATTACGAGTTGCCCAGGGTGGACATAATGTCCCTGTGGATGTCATTAAAAGAAGATATAAGCGGGGTGGGGAAAATTTCCAAAAGCATTATAAGGACCTGGTCGATGCCTGGGTTATTTTTGATAATTCAGGAAATATTCCTTTGGTATTAGAGGAAAAAGAATGAAAAAAGAATCATATTCAAAATTAGCTTTAAATGCTATGCACAGGGCATCAAAAGAGGCAATTGAAAAAGCTGCAAATTTAGATTTAAAAATTCCCGAATGGAAAGATGGCAAAATAGTTTTTGTAGATGCTAAAGAAAAATTGAAAAAACTAAGCTATTCTTGAGTATTGAAAGGTGATCCAGTGCTCTGCCACTCAAAGTTACCAAACGAATTCTTGATTGCTCTTTGAAATAAACCGGGCACAGGAATTTAAGAAGCTGGCCCGGTCATCCTTCGAGTTATCCATGCAGGTGATCAATCCATTGTATTGCCTCTGAATCACTTATTTTTCCAAGATATTTTTGTGTAGTGGCTAAATTTGAATGGCGTAAAAGAATTTTGCTGACAATTTCAAGTGGAGTGCCTGAACGAGATGCATATGTAGCAGCATGCCGTCGAAGATCATGTGGACGGACCTGGATATCCAGTATTTCATCGGCTTTTTTAACAACCAGTCGTGCCCCGGCATAAGTTATTGGAAAAATTTTGCAATCATATCTAATGCCCTTATCCCGGATATATTTTTTCATACGGTCTATTACTTTCTGAGGCAAGAATACAGCTTCTGACGGCCTGCCGATTTTGGGTGATTGGACAATAACCTTGCGATCTTCAATATCCATAGGCGTTAAATTCAGAACTTCACCGATCCTCATACAACCACGGGCCATTAGTTCAAGCATTATTCTGTTTCTCTGATTCTCCGTTCTGAAAATGATTTCATCAACTACATCCTTTTCAAGAATTTTAAACTGGATATTTTTCCCGGCTCTGAAAAGTCTTTTTAGTGCTTGGTTATCACATGGATTCTTGAAATCCGGGTCAATGGAATTTTTAATGTAATTGAAAAAAACGGCGAGGAGTGTAAATCTTAATTTTTTGGTGTTCTGTTTGGTGTTACCGGAAACTTTGGTCATAAATTCCAAAATATCGTCAGAAGTTATAGATAATAGATTAACATCTCCGAAATGTTTTTGAAACCTGCTGAGAATGAATTCATAATTCCGGATAGTATTTTTTTTTAACGTTCAATTTCTGATAATTGAAAAACTGGTTTATAGTTTTTGAAATTTTCATAGTGCCCCTCCGTTTTTAATGGTTTTGATGAATTACAGTGATAGAAAAAATGCCATGAACTGTTATCAAGGATATCAAAAATATAATGAAGCCACAAATTGTAGAAAAAATATTCTGGTGGATGCAAGTAGTCATAACTATATTGAGTAAGCCCCCGGCTTTGCCGGGGAGACTCCCAAAGTTTGACATTTCCGGGAATATACGAAAGCCTCCTATAATGTGAACCGCTCAAAGATCACAAGAAAAGGAGGCTTTCGATGAACAATTATAATAAGCTAAACCATACAACATATGATTGCAAGTATCATCTCATTTGGATTCCAAAATATCGGAAAAAGGTTATTTACGGTAATCTAAGAAGATATCTTGGAGAGGTTTTGAGAGAACTGGCATTGCAAAAGGAATTAAATATAATAGAAGGGCATCTTATGGGAGACCATGTCCACCTGTTGATATCAATTCCTCCGAAATATGCAGTGTCTCAAGTCGTCGGTTATATAAAAGGTAAAAGTGCAATACATATTGATAGAACGTATTCAGGGCGACGGCATAATTTTACAGGCCAAAATTTTTGGGCCAGAGGGTATTTTGTATCAACCGTTGGCAGAGATGAAGAGACAGTAAAAAAATACATCAAGAAACAAGAAGAGGCCGATCGAAAAATAGATCAACTGAAATTGTTTTGACCACCTTTAGGTGGTTCACGCTTTTATGACCGCTTTAAGCGGTTCACAATACAAGCCTCCGGCTTTGCCGGAGGTATGGTGACTTTTCGGTTTGATACAGAACAAAGCTAAATCCTATGAATATAAAGAGATCATATTTCTGTATTCTTGACTTCATTCCGTCATTTTAATAGAAGTAATTATTATAATATTAAACAAACTGAACGGTTAGTATAAAAAAAGCCCCCGCTGGGAGGGCTTGGGTCGCGTAAAAGCGTTGCCTACGAAATAACAATTTCATTGGTATGAAAAGTTAGATAGGCCTTGGTCGATTACACTGTACATTGATTAGCATGGGGGATTAAAATGTTCAAGCAAAAAATTCTAGGATTGGATATGGGCAGCAATTCCATTGGGTGGGCATTGCTTGAAGGAGAAGATGGTGTGCCGACTGGCGTTATTGATGCAGGTTGCCGGATATTCAATAAATCCGTGGAAGAAAAAACGCCTACTCCCAAAAATGTAAAGCGGCGTGATAAACGTCTTTCCCGACGAGTTATTCAACGCAGGTCCCGACGAAAAAAACGGATGCAAAATTATCTTATAAAATTAAAATTACTGCCTGAAACGCTCTTAAAAAATCCTCAACCTGAAATTATTTTAAACAGTCTTGGCAATCCCTATCTTCTTAGGACGAAAGCCCTGGATCATAAATTATCACCATATGAACTTGGCAGGGTGTTTCTACACTTGGTCCAGCGCCGCGGATTTTTAAGCAGTAAAAAAACATTACTTGGAGACATGATTGATGATCCTGATGTTTTATCGGTGCTGGCTGAAGAAGACGATACACTCTCTGATTCGCAGAGAAAAGACAAAGAGGAAACTGCATTTAAACAGGATATTTCTGAATTCAGAAATACTATAAAAAAAGCAGATTGCAGAACATTGGGAGAATTTTTAGCAGGCCTTGATCACCATGACTGTAAACGAAACAGAAGCAGAGAAGGGAGGCATCTTCGGACAGACCGACAGATGTATAAAGATGAATTGAACCTGATCTGGAAAGAGCAATTAAAGTATCATGATATTCTTGATAAAAATGTAAGAGCGGAAATTGAACAGATTATTTTTTTTCAACGGCCTTTAAGACTGAAATCCGGACGACAGGGAAACTGTTCCCTGGAACCATTAAAAAAGCGTGCCCGCATGGGAAGGTTGGAAGTCCAAAAATTCAGGTATCTTCAGGATATCAATAATCTTCAATACCGACTGCACGGTGAATATAAATGGATTTCTCTGGAAAAAGATCAAAGAAAAAGCTTGGTTGATCTTTTTGAACATGTCCAGTCCTCCAGTTTTAGAAAAATTAGAACTGCACTCAAACTCAAAGGTGCCCAATTTAATTTGGAAACAGATGTTAAAAAACTCAATGGGAACACAACTGCCGTTAAAATCAGAAACATACTGCCCGATTGGGATGAATGGCCTGGTGATAGGCAGTCTGCTCTCGTAGAAGATTTAATTACAATAATGAAAAAATCGGTTTTAAATAAAAGATTAACAGGTCACTGGGGTTTTTCATTAAAAACTGCTGTACAGCTTTGCCTGGTTGAACTTGAGCCAGGTCATAACAACCTGTCCTCAAAGGCGATTAAAAAGCTCTTGCCTTTTCTTGAGCAGGGACAAATTTATTCTGAAGCCAGGATCAGTGCTGGATATGGATATGAAATTAAAAAAACTGATGAGCGGGATCGTTTAGGTCCCCCACCTGAGATTCCCAATCCCATTGTCAGTAAAGGGTTGCATGAACTTCGGCGTATCGTCAATGCGATAATTGCCCATCATGGGAAACCAGATATAATCCGTATTGAAATGGCCCGTGATTTGGAAATGAACACTCAAAAATATAAAAAGTTTAAAAAACAGCAGAAAGCAAATACCAAAGCCAACGATGAGGCAGTGAATAAATACAGGGAAATGCGGGATCAAAATCCGCATCTTCATCTTTCTGCATATCCCAGTCGGGATGAAAAACTGCGTTACCGGTTATGGAAAGAACAGGATGGACGATGTGCGTACAGTAATATTTCTATAATGCTTCCAACCCTCTTCAGTTCTGAGGCAGAAATCGACCATATTATCCCCTACAGCCTGTCACTTAATGATTCATATATGAACAAGGTTGTCTGTTTGTCAACGGAGAATCGGTATAAAGGGCAACGAACCCCGATTGACGCATTTGGCGGCAATAAGAAAAAATGGAACCAGATCACCGAGGCAGTTGAAAATTGGCCAAAGAATTTAAGGTCAAAAAAAGACCGGTTTCATTTTACAGCCGAAGATATAGTGGAACGTGATTTTATATCGAGTCAGCTCAATGATACCCGCTATATATGCAAAGAGGCATTGACATACCTGAATCAGCTGGGAAATGAGGTCACCACCACAAAAGGTTTTCTTGTCTCCTGGATGCGGCACATGTGGGGATTGAACAGTCTTATTGGGAAAACCGACCATAAAGAACGCACGGATCATCGGCATCATACACTTGATGCAGTGGTGATTGCCTGCATTGACCGAAAATTTCATACAACACTGGTAAAGGCAGCAAAAATTATAGAACAGAATCAACTTGAATTAAAAACAAGAAAGCTTCCCATTCCTCTGCCTTGGGAAACAATCCGCACCGATACGGATCTTGTTCTTAAAAAATTAATAGTTTCCCATGCTCCCCAAAAAAAAGTGTCAGGGGAGTTGCACGAGGAAACAGGGGCAGGCTTCATAAAAGGACTTGGGAATGTTTACCGTAAAGACCTTGATGGGAAATTCACAGTGGGCAAAGCAAAGGACATCATTGATCCCGAAGTAAAAGAGATCGTGGTTAAGCATCTTTCCAAATTTGATAATAAACCCAAGGATGCATTTGCCCAAGGGGAAACCGTTTATCATAAGGATGGGAAAACCCCTATTAAAAGGGTTCGTATAATTCAGTCAAAAACTAACTTGAAAAAATTGGAAAAACGAAAGTTCGGCGTCAGAAATAAACAGGGCGATATTTTTAAATGGATGCCATATGGCAATCTGCATCATGTAGAAATTATAAAGAATAAAGATACAGAGACTTATTCAGGCGTATTTGTCACTATGATGGAAGCCCGACGAAGGGCTATGACAAATACAAAACGAGCACATAAAAAGAGGATAAATCCAGAATCAATAATCAAAATCAACCATGGTCCTGAAACGCAATTTATCACAGCATTGTGCAAAAAGGACCTGGTTAGTATTACATATAAAAAAGGAGAACGTCGAATATACAGGGTGCAGAAATTGGATGGCCCTCCTAACAACCGTATAAGATTACGTTTGCACACAGCAGCAACTGATAAGAATAACGCAGAGACATTGCCAGATCGAGAATCAACCATTCCGGCTTTAATAAAAAAAAAAATGAAACGAATCAATGTTAATGTTTTAGGGAAACTATTGGATGATTAAACGGACCATTGACATAGAAAATCCATCATACTTGCGGATTAAATTTAATCAGCTGATCATTGAACAAAAAAAACAGATTGTTGCGCAAATTCCGGTAGAAGATATCGGTATCTTAATACTACAGCATCCGGCTATCACTATGACACAGGCAGTAGTGATCTCGTGCCAGGAGAATAACACTGTTCTTGTATTTTGTGACAGTCGCCGACTCCCGATTTCAGTTTCATTACCTATTACCAGTGCCAACAGCCTTCACAGCACGATTCTTCAGAAACAGCTGACCGTAACCCCTGTCAGGAAAAAACAAATCTGGAAACAGGTTGTTCAACAAAAGATCATACAGCAAAGTGAGACCTTGAAACGTTTTGGCAAAGAACATGAAAAAGTGGCATTAATAGCCAGGAGAGTCCAATCCGGCGATAAAAGCAATTGTGAGTCCCAAGCAGCACAAAGATACTGGCGTTTATTATTTGGTGACTCTTTTAGGCGAGATACCACTTTAGAAGGCGTGAATGTTCTTCTCAATTATGGGTATGCAATTGTAAGGGCCATGGTTGCACGGGCAATTGTTGGGTCCGGCCTTCATCCAGCTTTAGGGATTTATCATCATAATCAGTACAATGGTTTAAATTTGGCAGATGACCTGATGGAACCTTTCAGGCCATGGGTGGATCAACTGGTATTTCAGTTGTCATCCCAAGATAAGTTTGAAATAAATAAAGATACAAAGCAAGTATTACTACAGGTTCCGGCACAAAAGGTGAACTACAATGGTAAAATTATGCCTTTTATGGTGTCCTGTCATTATCTTATTGCAGACCTTAAACGGATCTACCATGATAAATCGTTAAAACTTAAATACCCTGAACTGGATAAACCAATATCATGTTAACTTTTGGCGGGCTTAATTCCATGTGGATAATTGTCTTATTTGATTTGCCGACAAAAACAAAAATTGAAAGGAAACGGTATACTCTGTTCCGGAAAAGATTAATGAAAGGCGGTTTTTCAATGATGCAGTATTCTGTATATATGCGTCATTGTGCCAGTGATGAAAATGCACGAGTCCATGTTCATCGGGTAAAAAATAATTTGCCTCCGGATGGAGAAGTACGTATTATAAAGATAACAGACAAGCAGTTTGCCAGGATTGAAGTGTTTTATGGAAAAAAACAAAAACCAACGGAAAAACCTCCTGCTCAGATGGAGCTTTTTTAAATTCTAAAACCCATCTTTACCCAATGATTTAAAATGGTTATTTGCAAGATAGTGTAACCGACCAAGGCCTATCTGCAAATCACAACTAACAGACAATTCAAAGAATTAATAGCAAAAGTGTAACCGACCAAGGCCTATC
>JAADHV010000082.1 GCA_013151635.1 Deltaproteobacteria bacterium
ATATGGCTGACTCTTATTGCCGTACTCAATATATCCATCTGCATGGGTTCCACCATGGGGCTGTTTCCCATTTTTAATATCACCCTTAATAATGTTACAACCATTGTTCCCCCGGTTGTCATGGCCTTGGCCCTTTGCGATACGGTTCATATTTTTTCCCATTTGAATAAGGATCTTTTAGTAAAATTCGGAACAAAACAAAAGGCCATGGCCTATGTGCTAAAAAAAGTTTTTTGGCCTTGTTTTTTAACAACACTGACCACGGCGATTGGCTTTTTATCATTATACATAAGTGATATCCCGCCGATTAAGGAGTTTGCTCTTATAGCCTCGTGCGGAATGGTTTTTGAATTTTTCTTTTCTTTTGTATTCCTGCCGCCCGTTCTCCTTTGGGTTGATGAAAAGAAAATATTTCAAGACCCTCAAGATAGAAAAAAAATAAATGTATTGATAGATAAAATTGAAATTGTTGTTGCGGCCCGTTTTAAACAGATCTGTGGCGTTGGGCTTCTTATCATGATGATATCAATCCTGTTTTCTTTTAGGATTCAGGTTGAAACCAACCTCCTTGATTATTTTAAAAAGAAAAGCCCGATACGGATTTCCACTGATTTTGTCGAAGATAACCTGGCCGGTATCGGAACCCTGGATATTTCTCTTCGTTCTTTGGATGAAGAAGCGTTTGCAAGTCCTGAGAAATTAAAAATTATTGAAAAAATACAAAAGTATATCAAACGTCTTGATGGTGTTGATAAAACGCTTTCTTTTGTTGATTTTTTAAAAGATATGAATCAATCCTTTCACAATGAAAAAGTTAAATATTATAAAATTCCAGACTCAAGAGCTGCTGTCGCACAATACCTTCTCATGTATGATCCGGATGATATTGATGATTTTGTAAATGAATACCTGGATCATGCCAGAATTTCAATAAGGTTATCTGAGCACTCAACCAGGGTTCAGGAGAAGATAATCAATAAAATTCGCAAATTTGTGGATCATATTAAAATAAAAGATATGAAAATCAGAATTACAGGAAGGGCGCTTCAGAATGTAAATACCATTGATGCGCTTGTAAGAGGCCAGGTTTACAGTCTTGCCGCTGCTGCCGGAATTATTATTTTAATACTCTTTTTTATTTTAAGATCTTTTTCTATGGGATGTTTAAGCATTATCCCCAACCTTTTCCCGATAGTGCTTAATTTTGGTATAATGGGATTGTTTAATATCCCTCTGAATACGGCCACAGCATTAATTTCAGCCGTTGCCATCGGTATTGCCGTTGATGATACCATCCATTTTCTCACCGAATTTAAACTGAATCTTTCTCATGGAGAAAACATCGACGATTCTGTAAGAAAATCCATACAATCCAAAGGAGAGGCAATTATATTGTCTTCCTTGATTTTATGCATAGGATTCGGAGTCATGGTATTCAGTCATTTTGTCCCCACAATCAATTTTGGGGGTCTGAGCTCAATTATTATGATCACCGCAGTGATAGGGGATATCCTGATCCTTCCTTCTGCTGCACTTCTTTTGTCTGATATGGGGATTACGTTTTATAAATATAAGGAGATAATAAATGGAACCTGATTCCATGTTTGAAATACTTAAAAAATTCGGGATTAAGAATAAGGAAGAATATATTTCACAGGCATTTGCCAGAAATATAGGACTTTTAACCATGGAAGAGCAAAAAAAGCTTTCCCGGGCAAAAGTTGCAATCCCCGGTATGGGCGGGGTAGGGGGAATTCACCTGATTACAATGGTCCGAACAGGCATTGGCAGGTTTCATATTGCAGATTTTGATATATTTGACCCTGCCAATATCAATCGACAGTTTGGTGCAAGAGTTCCTGAGTTTGGAAAACCTAAGATTGAAGTAATGAAAGAACAGGCGCTTTCCATTAACCCCTATCTTGAATTTTCCCTTTTTAAGGAAGGTCTAAATAAATCAAATATTGATGAATTTCTTGATGGTGTGGATGTTGTAATAGACGGCCTTGATTTTTTTAAATTTGATATCAGACGGCTGCTTTTTAATAAATCAAGAGAAAAAGGCATATATGTAATAACGGCTGCTCCTTTGGGATTCAGTTCAGCACTTCTTGTGTTTGCACCGGATAAGGGGATGGGATTTGATGAATATTTTGATATTACAAAAGAAATGAAGCCTGAAGAAAATTATCTTGCTTTTGCCATGGGGCTTGCCCCCAGGCCAACCCACATCAAATATATGGATTTAAAAAAAGTTGATCTTGATTCCAGGGCCGGACCCTCACTGAATATTGCCTGCCAGATTTGCTCCGGCATGGCAGCAACTGAAAGCTTAAAGATTATCTTAAAAAAAGGAAAGATAAAACCGGTTCCTTATTATATCCAATATGATCCTTATCTCCAAAGATTACGTAAAGGCCGTCTTTTTATGGGAAATAAAAATCCTTTGCAGAAGATTAAGATGAAGATTATAAAATTCCTTATAGAAAGAAATAAAAATGGAACAAAGCCTGAAATACCAGAAAAGCCTGCTATAAAATTAATGCCTGGCGATGATATCCCTGAAACTGTAATCGATTATTTAATAAAGGCAGGAATACAGGCTCCTTCCGGGGATAATGCCCAGCCATGGAAATTTGATAGAAAAAAAAATCAAATTGACCTGTATCTGAATAAAGAAAAAGATCTTTCATTTTTCAATGTAAACCAGATCGCATCACTCATCTCCTGTGGAGCTGTGCTCGAGAACATCAAAATAGCAGCGTCATCTTTCGGAGTTAAAACCAAAACAGAATACTTTCCCACAGGCCGGAATAATACTTTAGCTGCATCAATCCTTCTGACCGCTGATGTGATCCGGAAAGACAACCTGTATGATTTTGTCTGGAAAAGACATACAAACAGAAAATTTTATGAAAAGAAAATGCCTCCAGCTTTTGCCATGCAGGAAATGGAAATTTCTATAAAGCCAATTTCGGGTGCGCAGCTTCATTTTATAACCAAAAGAGAAGATTTAAAACGTCTTGGCAGGATTATCTATCAGGTTGACCGAATTAGAACAGAACACAGGCCCCTTCATGAACATTTGATGAAAATGATTCGGTTCTCTGAAAAAGACGCATTGGAAAAAAGAGATGGGCTTCCTTTGAAAAATCTTGAAGCAGGCCTGGCCGGTGAATTATTTTTAAGGGCAACAAAACCCTGGCCAGTGATGAATACTGTGAACAAAGCCGGAATCGGCAGAATGGTCGCATTCCATTCCTATCAGGGAATTGTCAATTCTTCCGGTGCTGCACTCTTAACCATTGATGGAATGGATGATCTGGATTTTGTTAAAGGGGGCCTGGCCCTGGAACGGGTATGGCTTGCCACGAATTCCCTTGGCCTTGCTTTCCAGCCCATGACTGCCATTACCCTGTTCTATCTTAGAATGGCTCTGGGCGGAAAAAATGATTTTCAAAAAAGGCATAGAACTGTTCTTGAAAATGTGCAGGAAACGTATCAGAACCTTTTTCCATGCCTTAAAGAAAATTCCACAGGGCAGGTTATGCTTTTCAGGTTTGGATACGCTGATGATATAAATTGCAGGACTTTGAGAAAAAATATCTGTGAAGTATTTGAACCCTCCACAGATATTTTTTGATTCTCGGCAGCGGCACCGATACGATCGCAGCACCGCATTGTATCTAAGGTTTAAAACTTGTGCTGTCAGACTGCATCAGGTCATTTTTTTTCTTGTGATTCCGGCAAGGCCAAGAAGACCAAGTCCAAATAACATGAATGTAGCAGGTTCCGGAACTACACCAGGTTGAAACGAACCATCAGTACGTGTGTAAATGTCTATCGGAGCATTGGCGGCAACACCCCACTCACTCAATATATTTGTACCTGCAAAATCGGCTGCTTCCAGAATATTGTTATTACCATCAACCAGGCCCAGCGCAATTAAAGAATCTGTATAAGTTGAAAAGTCCTTGCCACTCGTATCAAACCAGTATCCTGGTGCAAAGCCATTGGTCAATGCAGTCTTATTTGCAGAAAACTGGATATCGATTCTACCGTCAGGCCCGCTAGGGGTTGAAAGATCCAGGTCACCGCTACCAAAGTCAATGTTGAATGATGCGATATGGGTTCCATCATCTGCACCAAAGAAGCCGTCTGTTGATCCAAAATTAATGCCTGAATCAAGGTATATATCCAGAGTGCCGGTCTGGAAAATAAAATTCTGGTCTGTTCCCACAGCATCTGTATTTATGCCAGTGGCGGTAAATATAGCTGTCAGTTCATAATTAAGACCCAATCCTGAAGTAAGGACACTAATCGGTGTCCCGCCGTCCTGAAATGATGTGGCTGCAAAAGCGCCAAGTTCAGTAAAAGGCACGCCATAACCAGGAGTTCCAGAATTTTGAATCAGGGATGTTCCTAATAAAGTAATTTCGTCAATTGGCTGAAATGCACCGGCAACACCGGTTCCATCGGGGTTGAACTGCCAGTCATGAAGGGACATTGTTAATGCGGATGCTGAACCTGCAACGCTGAATATTAACAATATGCTTAATAAAAAGCCTAACAATTTTTTTCTCATTTTTAAACTCCTTGTTTCTATTATAATTTTGAAAAATTTTCACTTTCAGTATCTTAAATTTTTAGCCTTTCACCCCCTTTTTTAATTTTCTTATATAATATTATATCAACTTTTATGCATTTTTTATGCAATGATGATGCCATATTGCAGATTATCAAGAATGTGACTTCTATTTTTTTAAATTAACAGATAAAAACCTAATTATTCAAGGTGTTGAGTAAAATATTTTAATTCAACCCCCAATGATTAATTTAAAGATTAACAGATAATTTTATAGAAAATACATATTATGAAAAATATCTCACAATTATTGTGAAAAGTTTTTCATAATATGTAACATTTTATTCATAAAGGATTGATTCCCAGTGTTTATTGAGATACAAAAGAATTCGCTGTGGTCCGGTTTGATAATTATTCATGACCGAGAATTGCTGTGCACAAACAGATTGATTTGATTCCATTTTAAATGCATGTTATATTTGCATGCAAACATGAAAAAATCGCCGCTATGGGACGTGAGGGATGAAATGGGAAAAAAGAATGAAAAATCTGCTGTACCACAGATGAGCCCCTATGTTTTTACATTTTTATTGATCGGGTTTGGGGCGTGGTGCTTCTGGGACGGCTTCCTGACTACTGACCCTGAGATGCTTGAACATGCAAGCTTTAATAAGGTTTTAAGTGTTATCCTGCTCCCCTGGGGTATTTATGATTTTTTTAAAATAAGAAAGAGGCAAAAAAATAAGAAACAATCTGAAGATTAAGTATTTGTGAACAATATTAATTGCGGAAAACCTAAATCGAAAATTCTCTTCTAATGATCTGAAATCATTAAAAATTTATTAAGGCATAGTATTTTTTCTGTTGATTATTAAGGAAAATACTGTTAGATTTCCATCCTTAAAATTTGAAATATAAGGAATTCTTAAGGTTTATGAATTCAAATAATATGGACAAGATCCTTTTAAAAGAAATAAACAAACGAAGAACATTTGCCATCATCAGCCATCCTGATGCAGGCAAAACAACCTTAACTGAAAAATTACTGCTGTTTGGCGGAGCCATACAGCAGGCAGGGGCCGTAAAATCAAAGAAATTTGCAAGGGCTGCCACCAGTGATTTCCTGTCCATTGAGCAGGAAAGAGGAATAAGTGTTTCTTCTTCTGTCATGAAATTTAACTATAAGGATTATGAGATTAATCTTCTTGACACACCCGGGCACAGGGATTTTTCCGAAGATACCTACAGGGTTTTAACAGCGGTTGACTGTGCTGTCATGATTATTGACAATGCCAAAGGGGTGGAACCCCAGACCCGGAAATTGATGGAAGTCTGCAGGATGAGGAATACACCCATTATTACTTTTATTAATAAACTGGACCGGGAGGGGATGGAACCTCTTGATATTTTTGAAGATATTGAGGACAAACTCCAGATTGAATGCGTCCCCTTAACCTGGCCCATTGGTATGGGCAAACGGTTTAAAGGGGTGTATAGCCTGGAAAAACGGGAATTGGGTATTTTTTCTCCAGGGTATACTCCAAAAGATGGAGACGGGGTGCTGATAGATGATCTTGCAGATTCCAGGCTTGACAAATTAATTTCAGAAAGCCAGGCTGAGCAGTTAAGAGATGATGTGGATTTAATATGTGGCGCCTCAGACCCTTTTGATCTTGATTTGTATTTAAATGGAACCCAGACCCCTGTTTTTTTCGGGTCTGCCATTAATAATTTCGGGGTAAAAGAGATGCTGGATGCCTTTGTAAAAATTGCACCACGGCCTGGAAAGCGACCTACGGCTACAAGGGATGTCGAGCCATGGGAAAAAGCATTTTCAGGATTTGCCTTTAAAATTCAGGCCAATATGGACCCGGATCACAGGGACAGGATTGCGTTTTTCAGGATTTGCTCGGGAAAATTTACAAAAGGCATGAAAGTTAAACACCATAGAATCGGAAAAGAAATCAAGATTTCCAATGCCACTATTTTTATGGCCCGGGAAAGAAATAATGTTGAAGAGGCCTTTCCCGGCGATATTATCGGGATACATAATCATGGAACCATTAAGATCGGTGACACATTTACAACCAAGGAACCTTTAAAATTTTTAGGCATCCCCAATTTTGCACCCGAACATTTTAGAAGGGTGATATTAAAAGACCCCCTGAAAGCAAAGGCGCTTCAAAAAGGGCTTACCCAGCTTTCAGAAGAAGGAACTATCCAGGTGTTCAGGCCTTTGGCCGGGAATATGTATATTATCGGGGCTGTCGGGGTGTTGCAGTTTGATGTGACAATGGCCCGGCTCAAAGCAGAATATAATGTGAATGCCACTTATGAAACTATTGATTTATCCGTTGCAAGGTGGGTAACATGTGAAGATGATAAAATTTTAAAAGACTTTAAAAAGAAAAATGAATCCGGTCTGACCCTGGATTCGGAAGGGTGGCTGACCTTTCTGACAACAAGTGTTTATCAACTGGGATTCACCATGGAAGACTGGCCGCAAATCAAGTTTCATAAAACAAGAGAGCATAATTGAGCATAATTGAGCAAAGGTGAATATTGAGAAACTCAAAAATAAAGGAAAAACAAATGACAGATCAACGAATTTTTAATTTTAATGCCGGACCTGCTGCGTTACCTTTACAGGTTTTAGAAGAAATACAGTCCTCTTTTTTAAATTTTAACCATTCGGGTATGTCCATCACGGAAATCAGTCACAGGTCTTCTTATTTTGACAAGATCATTAATGATGCCGCAGACCGGGCAAAACGGCTTTTAAAGCTTGATGACAGATTTCATGTCCTTTTTATGCAGGGAGGTGCCTCACTCCAATTTGCCATGATCCCCATGAATTTTCTTTCAGACAGTGATTCGGCAGATTATGTCAACACAGGTACCTGGTCAACAAAGGCGATAAAAGAAGCAAAAATTCAAAATAAGTTTCATTCAGTAGTGGCATCTTCCGAAGATAAGGATTTTTCATATATCCCAAAAGACATTGAATTTTCAAAAAATGCCAGATATGTTCATTTGACATCCAATAATACCATTAAAGGAACCCAGTTCCGGGAATTTCCCGATACAAACGGCGTGCCCATTGTTTGTGACATGTCTTCGGATATTTTTTCACGCTGTCTTGATATGGAGAAATTCGGGCTGATCTATGCAGGTGCCCAGAAGAACCTGGGACCTTCCGGCACCTGTATGGTGATCATTCGTCAGGATATGCTGGATATGGCAAATGAAAATTTGCCCTCCATGCTTAAATATTCCACATATTCGTCAAAAAATTCCATGTATAATACACCGCCCTGTTTTGGTGTATATACCATTGATCTTGTATTAAAATGGATTGAAGAAGAGATGGGCGGACTTGAAAAAATGGAGGAATACAATATTAAAAAGGCTGATCTTTTATATGATTTTATTGATTCAAGCTCGTATTACAGCACTACTGCTGAACAATATTCAAGATCTTTGATGAATGTAACCTTCAGGCTTCCAAGTGGGGAACTCGAGCAGAAGTTTGTTGCAAGTGCCACAGAAAAAGGCCTTGGCGGGCTTAAAGGACACCGGTCTGTTGGCGGATGCAGGGCTTCCATTTACAATGCAGCCACCATGGAAGGCATCAATGCATTAATTCAATTTATGGAATCTTTTGAAAAGGAGAACAAATAATGAGAGTTCTTGTCAGCGATAAAATGGGGGAAGCCGGTCTTAAGATATTTGAAAACCAGGAAGGAATTGAACTTGATGTAAAAACAGGTCTTTTGCCCGAAGAATTAAAAGAAATTATCGGGCAGTATGATGCCCTGGCCATCCGGAGTGCCACTAAAGTTACAAAAGAGCTTCTTGAAGCTGCAACAAATTTAAAAGTCATTGCAAGGGCCGGGATCGGACTTGACAATGTGGATATTGACGAAGCCACCAAAAAGGGAGTGGCGGTCATGAATACCCCGGGTGGAAATACGGTGACAACTGCCGAACATGCCATTGCCATGATGATGGCGTTGACCAGGAATATCCCCCGTGGCACCCAGTCCTTAAAGGAAGGTAAATGGGAGAAAAAACTGCTCCAGGGAAGGGAAATCAGCCATAAGGTATATGGGGTGATCGGGTTTGGAAATATCGGTTCCATTGCTGCAAGTCTTGCCAAAGGATTGCGCATGAAAGTGATTGTATTTGATCCCAATATTTCTTCGGGCCATATTGAAAAAGCGGGATTTGAAAGCGTTTCTTTAGATGAATTGTATGAACGGTCGGATTATATCACCATCCATGTGCCTAAGATGGATGCCACAGTTGATCTGCTTGATGCGGAGGCGTTTGAAAAAATGAAAGACGGTGTCATGGTTATTAATTGCGCAAGGGGAGGCATCATAAACGAGTCTGCCCTTTATGATGCCATTCAGGCCGGCAAGGTGGCAGGTGCTGCCCTTGACGTTTTTTCCACCGAACCTCCCGGAGATCATCCTTTGCTGACACTCGACCATGTGATTGCCACTCCTCATCTTGGTGCTTCAACCAAAGAGGCCCAGACCAATGTAGCTGTTGCAGCGGCTAACCAGATCATAGCCTACCTGCTTGAGGACACTGTTATTAATGCAGTTAATGTCCCGTCTGTTACAGGAGAGGTCTTAAAACAGCTTAAACCTTTTTTATTCCTTGCGGAAAAAATGGGTATCATGCAGGCACAGATCACAAAAGGCGGGATTAAGGAAATCAATATTGAATATATCGGCAAATTCCCTGATCTGGATTTAAAACCCATTACCATTTCAGGTGTAAAAGGCCTGCTTGCGGAATTTATCCGGCACGAGGTCAATTTAGTTAATGCCATTTCTCTTGCCAATGAAATGGGAATAAAAATTTCTGAATCAACCTCAAATGAAGCAGGAAACTTTTTAAACCTTATACGGATTACAATTGTGTCCGAACAAGAAACCAACATCCTTGAAGGAACAATTTTTGGCAAGGATGAAGCAAGGATTGTCAGGATTAACAAGTTCCGGTTAGAGGTCATCCCGGAAGGCCACCTCGGGCTGATCCACAATGTTGATAAACCAGGTTCCATCGGCTCCATGGGCGTGACCCTTGGAAAACATAATATTAATATTTCCCGCATGATGGTAGGAAGAGAGGAAGACGGCGAAAGGAATATTATTTTTTTATGCACAGATACGCCTGTTCCTCCTGAAGTAGTAAAAGAAATTGAAGACCAGGACCTTGTCATCAGTATGACAACCTTTGAATTGTAGCAATGATAGATCCGAAAAGAAAGATACCCTATAACTATACCTCGGCTGACGACAAACAGATAATCAAGCACCTTTTCGGATCTGAATTTTATAAGATTATAAAAAAACTTGACCCCCGGAAAGACACCGGCAGGTCTGCAAGGCTTTTGTACCGGTTCATGGGGGATCTGTTTATTATAAAGAGGAACCCGTTTCTTTTCCAGGAACTTGCGGAACACCCTTACTTGAGAAAGCGGTTGTTTTCTGAGTTTAAAAATGATCTTGCCATCATTGAAAACAATGCCAGGCAGGAAGATGTTTTAATTGTTCTGGAACTGTGCAGGAAAGAGCTTTCAAAGCTTTCAAGAAAAATTCATGCCATACACTCTGACCAGAATAAAATCTTAAGGCATTTGTCACCCATTATCGGCAAAGCCAATATATATTTTGATCCGTTTAATATCACAGCCCATGCAACCGATGCCACTGACTGGAGACTTTATACACCGGTTGCAGTTTTAAGGCCGGATAAAGAATCCCAGGTGCCACAGCTTGTCAGAAGAATTCAAAAATTAGGATTTCATATCATCCCAAGGGGTGCAGGCACAGGACTTACAGGCGGGGCAACCCCGTTAACATCCACTTGTATCATGCTCAATACTGAGAAATTAAACCGGATTTCAGATATTGAAATTGAAAAAGATAAACAGGGTAACCCTTATGCTTCCATCAGGTTAGAAGCCGGGGTAATCACACAGGACGCCATTGACACGGCCAGAGACAGGGGATTTATTTTTGCCACAGACCCTACCAGCTCCTGGGCTTGTACCATTGGCGGGAATTTGTCTGAAAATGCGGGCGGGAAAACGGCTGTTTTATACGGAACCGCTATTGATAACGTGCTTTCCTACAAGATTACCATGCCGGATGCAGTGCCCTGCACAGTTAAACGAAGGGAGCATCCTTTAAGAAAAACACTTCTCCAGAATACAATTGTTTTTGATATCTTTCATCCGGATGGCCAATTGGTACGGACGGTTACTCTCAAAGGGGATCAATTACGTAAAAAAGGCCTTGGAAAAGATGTTACCAATAAAACCTTAAACGGGCTTTTGGGTATTCAAAAAGAAGGATGCGATGGTATTATTACTTCTGCCAGGTTTATTTTATATCCGAAATTCCAGTTTAAAAAGACTTTTTGCATTGAATTTTTCGGCAATGACATGACCCAGGCAGGCCAGGTTATTGCCGCTGTCTGTGAGGCATTTGCTTCAGGCACTTCTGACCGGGGACCTTTTTTAATGGCTCTTGAACATTTTGACGAAGAATATGTCAAGGCCATTAAATACAAGACCAAAACATCCGTGGGAGCCCGTCTTATTGCTGTTTTGCTCGTTGATATGGTTTCAAATGACCAGGGCTTGCTGAAAAACGGGGTTAAAACGCTTGAAGCACTACTCGAACCCTTTGACAAGACGGGTTTAACAATTGCCAAAGATGATCAGGAAGCTGAAAGATACTGGCAGGACAGGAAACGCCTGGGGGCGATTGCAGCCCATACCAATGCATTCAAGCTCAATGAAGATATTGTCCTGCCCATTGGCTCCCTGGCAGGATTTGCAAAGTTTGTCGATCAATATAACCTTGAAGAAAAAAAATTCAATCAAATCAAAATCATTCAAAACATTATTGATTATCTTGATACTGCCATACCGCAGTCCGACCCTGAGTTACTGCAAAAAAGGGTGGGGCAGGCAAAGGATCTTGCCTACCGGACAAGAAAAAAACTTGAAATTGCCTCCAGGGATGCCCTTGAAGCCTCGATTCATGCTAAAAATTTTTTCAGGGAGGTGACTGACAATTTACACGGATATACACGTGTGATTGAAAATGTGTCAAAAGTGTATGAAAAAACAAAGGCAAGGCTTATTGTCATTGCCACCCATATGCATGCAGGTGACGGCAATGTGCATGTCAATATCCCGGTTTTTTCAAATGACCGCCAAATGATGGAAAGAGCAAATTTTACGGCCGATAAAATAATGGCAGAGGCGGTCCGTTTGAAAGGGGCTGTTTCAGGCGAGCATGGGATAGGGATTACAAAAATCAAGCACCTGGATCAACAAAGATTAAAAGATTTTTTTGATTACCGGCAAACAGTCGATCCCAAGGGCCTGATGAATCCTGAGAAACTCATGGACCAGGCTATTATTGAAAAAGTTTTCACACCGTCATTTAACCTTTTTGAGATAGAAGCCAGAATATTGAAACACGGCTCTTTATCCGAGCTTGCCGGGAATATTGCCAATTGTGTCAGGTGTGGAAGATGCAAGCCTGAGTGCCCTGTGTTTTTCCCCGGGAAAAACATGTTTTTTCACCCGAAAAATAAAAATTTATCCATCGGTGCATTAATTGAAGCCTTGCTTTATATCACCCAGAGAACCCAGTCAACCGGATTCCGGGTGCTTAAAAATATTGAACAAATAGCTGATCACTGTACAATTTGCCACAAATGTTTTATAAAGTGTCCTGTTAATATCGATTCCGGGCAGATATCTGTAAAAGTGCGTGATATCCTGCAAAATATGGGATTTAAGCATAGCTCTTCTGCAACCCGTCTTACCTTGACCTATCTTTCAAGTAAGAATAAGATTTTAAACCCGGTTTTGAGAACATCTCTTTTAGGACTTGGCGGAAGAGCTCAGCGCGCAGCCACAAGAGTTTTATCTCCTCTTAAAAAAAATAAAAGCCTGAACCAAACAAACTGGTATCAATTGCTTCAATCTCCTGTTGCAAAACCTGGCTCAAGAACCTTAAGGGCTTTTTTGCCGGGAACAAACAAAAATCAAGCCGTTATTCTTGACCCTGCAGGAACGATTCAATCCACTGTTTTTTATTTTCCGGGATGCGGCAGTGAGCGAGTGTTTTCCTTCATATCAATGGCTTCAATTTTCCTGCTGCTGGAAAACCATAACCGTGTTATTCTGCCACCGCCTTATATGTGCTGCGGTTATCCTTTTCTTGTTAATGCCAGGAAAAAAGAACACGACAGGATAATGCTTGAAAATATCATTATCCTGACCCAGATCAGGAAAATGTTTGAAGACCTCTCATTTGATGCCTGCATTGTCAGTTGCGGAACCTGCATGGAATCTTTAAATGAAATCGATATGACCCGGATATTTGACTGTTCCGTGCAGGATATTTCAGAATATATACTGAAAAGAGATCATACAATTCAATTAAACCACAATTACCTGTACCATGCCCCCTGTCATGACTCTTTAAATGATAATGCCGTGGCCTTGTTAAACTCCTGCTGCAAGGGCGGAGCGATTCAAAAAATACCCTGTTGCTGCTCGGAAGCCGGTACAATGGCACTTTCAAGACCGGACATTTCAAATGCCCTGTTAGAAAGAAAAAAAATAGCAATAAAAAAAGAAACCGGGGAAAACCCGATAAGGATATTAACCAATTGCCCTTCATGCCTGCAGGGCCTTGGACGGCACAGGAGGCCAAAATTAAAACCCATTCATCTGGCCTGCGAACTGGCTTTCATTAAAGGCAAAAAAAATTGGGAAAAAAAGTTCAAACAGCTTTTGCTTAAAAACAAGGTGATTACTTTTTAATATGAACCTTGTAATTATAAAAAAAGAAGATTTTATTGACCAGGATCATGTCATCTTGAAAGGCAGGCGGTTCCGGCATTTAATTTCAGTAAACAAGGTTGTAAAAAAGGATCAACTGGCGTGCGGCCTTTTGAATGGCAAAGTCGGCACGGGGTGTATTACAATTTTATCTGATACATTTATTGAAATGGAAATCAGCCTTGAAAATGACCCGCCCGCTCCCTTGCCGTTGACACTTGTCCTGGCTCTTCCCAGGCCGAAAATGTTAAAAAGGATCATACAAAGCGTTACAAGTCTTGGGGTAAAAAAAATTTATCTTATCAATTCATGGCGGGTAGAAAAAAGTTTCTGGCAAAGTCCTGTGCTTCAAGACGACTGTCTTAAAAAAGACATGATCCTTGGATTGGAACAATGCCGGGATACAATATTACCACGGGTTTATAAAAAAAGATTTTTCACCCGGTTTGTAAAAGAAGAACTGCCGTTAATTTCAAAAAACAGTTTATGTATTACCGCCCACCCTAAATCGGGCAAGAACTGTCCCTGTGGTGTGAATCAACCCACTACACTTGTGATGGGGCCGGAAGGGGGTTTTATTGACATTGAAGTTGAAACACTTGAAAAGGCGGGATTTTTTCCCTGCCACATTGGAAAAAGGATTTTAAAGGTTGAAACTGCTGTGATATATTTAATTTCAAGATTATATCCTGCATAGAAAGGAAACAATAATGACTGATAAAAAGAAAATCGACAAAGAACGGCAAATGTCCTATGACAGCTTACCCCCAAATATTAAAGACAGTTTGACCGAGGAAGAAAAGCAATTGTTTTTAACGGCTGAAAAATGGCCGGATTCCCTGTTTGAAAAGCTGGAAGAATTTATTGTCAAAGATTAATTGCTTTCTGGCTTCGGTTTTATTCAGCCTTTGAAATGCTTGAGCCGTATGTCGGGAAATTGCCACGTACGGTTCTGAGGCAGGAAAGGAAAAGATGAGATTTAATAAAACAGCGTTATTCGTAATTTCAGTAATATTTCTATTCCATGATTGTCCTGCATTTACACAAGATAATATACCGCCAAGTAATTTGCCTGTTAGAAATAAGATAGTAGTATCTTCTGCTTCAACTCCTTTTGAAAGCAATGGAGATTTATGGTTCTCTGCCTGGGCAGATGACGATAGCATTTTTTTGACCTGGGGGGACGGATTTGGCGTTAACTTACACAATAAGCCTCCTTATTCTCATAATGGGTTAGCATTATTGCATGGGGATGCGCCTCGCTTTAAAGCTGAAATAGTCAAAAATTATATGCCTCTGTCGGATAAGAAAAATAATTCTAAGCCAACAAGCCTGCTTTTCCAAAATGAGAAACTCTATGCAGCAATTCATTATCCTCTTTTATTTCCAAACACAGGATTTATTGCTTATTCCGATGATTATGGCAAAACATTTAATTACAATATCAATAGCCCCTGGACAAAAGAAAACAAAAGTAACTTTATCTGCCGAATATTTATAAATATGGGGAGAGACTATGGTCTTAACAAAGACGGGTATGTTTACTCTTTCGGGATTGGCAGTGAAATAAAATGGCATGGACCGATATATTTATCACGGGTTAAAAAAGATAGTATCTTAAACTATTCTGCATGGGAATATTTAGTGGAAATAAACAATGAAGGCCACCCGCTTTGGGATAAAGACCAGTCAAAAGCCTTTGCACTTCCAGGAATTTCTTCAGAAATGTTATTTTCGGCAGCATACCATCCAGGGCTGAAGCGGTTTATAATTTTAACTGCTAATTTTCACAGCGGAGAACTTTATATGGCAAGAACACCCTGGGGCCCCTGGGAGTATGTGGGGAAATGGTTTGAAGGAATAGATTCTGAATGGTTCAGCAGCTACATGCCGGGCATTATTCCCAAAAACATGGGTGACAATAGTTTTTACTTCGCTGTAGCAGGCAGAGAGCCAAATAAGAATGGACATCCATCTGATAAAAAATATCGTTTTCGATTAGGAAAAATTACAATTATATCAAATAGCCAGCAAAATTAATCTCTAATTGTGATCATCCAGTGAGTCTCAGGAAACCTGTCAATTATGTTCTTGCAAAAAAAGTTTATTATTATTATTTCTGAATTTTCAGTTCTTTAAATTTTTTTTGCAGGTTTCTGAGTTCTATGTACATTATGGATTTTGCATGATTTGCCACGATGGAAAGGGTTTTATTGATCTTTTCATTGCCTTCACTTGTTTGAAGACCATCTTTTATTTTTGAACCCTTGATAATTTTATTCACCCAGTCCTGTTCCGGTTCATCCCATATGGACTCCAAACGGTTTGCCAGCAAAGTCTTTATTTGTTCCACCATTGCTTCAATTTCTTTTTTTACGGCTTTTTCCGCAACTAATATAAGTTTTTCCCGCATAATATACCTTCCTTTGATTCAGGTTTTATTTTAGTTTATTCTTTTCATTTGAACAATCCGATTCAGTGTTGGAACCGGTCTTTTTTTGTTGAATATTTTTTATAAAAGATAAAAATTATCATGCTTTCTATTTTTTTCAAAACATTGATATTCAGATTTTTTTGAAATGATTTAAGAGCCATTATATATGATTTTTTTATTTATTACAAAGTCTGTGAATAGTTTGTGCGTGCCATTTTAGGGTCAGGAATAAAACCCATGGTTTGTGTGATGATAAGTATTATTATGAGTTTTTCTTGTCATCACTATGCGTTGCTTGTTGGTTTTGCCGTTACGAAGGCTTTGTAAAAAATCGTTCATATAGCCAATCTCCTCCTTGAGCTATCTTAATTTCAATTATAAATAATTTAGTTTTAAAACTATTTGTAAAATGCTTGAAGAATTTAAATATGGCAAATGCGATTTCCGTGCCAAACAATATCTGTGTCAAGGCGTTAGAGATGAAGCCCACGCTGACAACAGATTTCAAAAGCATATCATAGACAGGTTCCATATTATCGTGTTGACAGGTCGTTACAGAATCAAATTGTTTATAAAAATTTCCCATGGTGTAAGTATAAAACTTAAAAAATCTTCTCGATATTTCCTTGAATGAATAATTAATCTTTTCTGAAAAAAGGTTCCCTTTTGCTTGGAAAAATGATAAAATAATACCGCTTTTTAAGCCACAGGACTCCATTCATTCCTGTGGTTTTTTTATTGAATTTAAAGGAAACAAAACAACAATGATTTGCGCAAACAATGTCACCCTCGCCTACGGCAAGAGGGTTCTGTTCAAGGACGTTAATATAAAGTTTACACCGGGTAATTGTTACGGACTCATCGGCGCTAACGGTGCAGGAAAGTCCACATTTTTAAAAATTCTTGTCGGGGATGTCGAATCAGACGCAGGAACCGTCTTCGTTGGACCCAGGGAACGAATCGCGGTTTTAAGACAGGATCACTTTGCCTTTGACAAGGAGAAAGTTTTAAACACTGTGATCATGGGCCATGAAAAGCTGTACAAAATCATGGCACAAAGGGATGCACTTTATGCCAAGCCCGATTTTTCCGAGGAAGACGGAATCAGGTCAGGTGATCTTGAGGTTGAATTCGCAGAAATGAACGGGTATGAAGCAGACTCTGAAGCAGCGGTTCTCTTAAACAGTCTGGGAATTACCGAAGAGCTGCACGAAAAAAAGATGAAGGAACTTGAGGGCGGAGAAAAGGTACGAGTTCTCCTGGCCCAGGCCCTGTTCGGAAACCCTGACGTCCTGCTTATGGATGAGCCCACCAACAACCTGGACATCAAATCCATTGCATGGCTTGAAGAATTTCTCTACAGGTTTAAGAACACGGTAATCGTAGTATCACATGACCGTCATTTCATGAACCAGGTGTGCACCCACATTGCAGACATTGATTTCGGCAAAATCGCGGTATACATGGGGAACTATGACTTCTGGTACCAGGCAAGCCAGCTGAACCTGAAACAAAAACAGGCGGAAAACAAAAAGGTTACTGACCGGGCCAATGAACTAAAGTCCTTTATCCAGCGATTCAGTTCAAACGCCTCCAAATCAAAACAAGCCACCTCCCGGAAAAAGCTCTTGGAGAAACTTACCATTGAGGACATGCCCGTGTCATCAAGAAAATACCCGTTTATTCGCTTTAAGCCGGAACGGCCCTGTGGTAACGTGATTCTGGAAGTGGACAAACTCACCAAGACCATTGATGGTGAAAAGGTTCTGGATAATGTGAGTTTTACTGTCAACGGCGGGGATAAGATCGCTTTTATGGCCAAAAACAGCCTGGCCAATACTAGTCTCTTCCAGATCCTGGCCGGAGAAATGGAACCGGACAGTGGTACTTTTAATTGGGGCGTCACCATTACCTATTCCTATTTTCCCAAGGAACACAGCGCTTATTTCAACGGCGACCAAAGCCTTATCGACTGGCTCCTGCAGTTCGCTTCCCCCAAAGAAGGCGAGAACTTTGCCCGGACTTTTTTGGGACGTATGCTCTTTTCCGGGGATGATGCCACAAAAAAAATCAGCATGCTCTCGGGTGGGGAAAAGGTTCGCTGCATGCTCTCAAAGATGATGCTTGCCGAATCCAATGTCCTGATTCTGGATGAACCCACCAACCATCTCGACCTGGAATCAATCATGTCCTTAAATGACAGTCTGCTCAAATTCAATGAGGTGATTCTTTTCACCTCCCATGACCATGAGTTTGTGAATACCGTTGTAAACCGGATTATCGAAATCACCCCTGGCGGTGTCATCGACCGGCTCATGAGTTTTGACGAGTATATTGAAAGCAAAGAAGTTGCTAAAACCCGGGAAGCCATGATCCAAAAGGCTGCTTTAAGCAAGAGGTTTCAAATCATAGTGTGATCATGTATAAAGCATGGTCCAGAATAAAATCAATGTTGTTATCCTCGCAGAAATCTGTTACCCAATATCAGCAGGACATGCATTCCGCAGCAATATACTGTTAAGATACGGTTTAATTGCTTGCATGAGTGTATCAGGCGGAGTTTTAATGTTTTTTTGGAGGAAGTTGGCAAGTTCTATAATGGAAGGTACAGCATTACTTATTTGGGGAATGGTATTCGGGGCAATTGGCCTCGGGTTCTTTACATATGGTAAAAAACAAAAGTCGGCAGTCCCGCTATTTGCCGGAATCGCCCTATTTGTATTCCCTTATTTCATATCAAACGTATACATGCTTGTGATTATCGGCATTATTATAGTGGTGCTGCCATATTTTGTAAGAATATGAAGCATAACGGAATAGAACCATCTTTTACGTACATTCATCACCCTTGACAAAAATATTTTTCTAATACAAAATAAGTGCATGAAAAAAAAGGATCAACCAAAATTAATTCCTCCTTGTGAGGACAGACGGGTTTTGCTGCATTGTTGCCATGCGCCGTAAAGGGGAGATTATACGTTTTGCGGGGAAAATGCAGGTTTCTCTTTTTATTAACCCTTTAACCCCCAGGGAAGCCATGAAAATAAAAAACTTATTTTTAGCACTTATCGTAGCTTTCACAGTATCCATGCCGCCATCGGCAGCGAACGCTGGTATCACTGGCAGCGCACACGATTTTTCCAGCGAAGGCTGGACTGGCGGAGAAATATGTATTGCCTGCCATACTCCGCACAACTCAATAGTTCAGGGTCCTCCAGGGTCATCAGCCCCGGGAGTACCCTTGCTCTGGAACCATAGATTAACAAAACCACCGCAATTTTACCAAATGTACACCAGTTACACTTTTGATGGATCACCGGAAGGAGCGTATCAAGGTCCTACCAAGCTATGTTTAAGCTGCCATGATGGAGTCATGGCAATTGACAGTTTAGGGGATGGCTTTGGTAATAGCGGGACAAATTTTATAACCGGCCCGGCAAAACTTGGCACAGACCTGAGTAATGACCATCCGGTAAACTTTGTATACGACACAACTCTTGCAAATAGTGACGGCAATTTATATGATCCGGTGACACAGGCCTCCGGCATGGGCGGAACAATCAAAGATGACATGCTGCACAACAGAGGAAGACTGGAATGTAATACATGCCATGATCCACATGACAAGAACAGCATAGGAAAAATGCTTATCAAAAGCAACGTAAACAGCGAACTGTGTCTAACCTGCCATATTAAGTGACATATTGTTTTGAAATGCTACCCAGGCCTTTTTTGATTTTGGGAACAATTCCAGGAATCTTAAAAAGATTAAAATTGACATGGGGCAGATAAGCCTTTAAAATTATTTGTATGAAACTTCTTTTAGAGGCTTGCCCGTGACCAGAATATCAAAAAAGAAACTCGCATATGAAAAATACGTAAAGTATGCCCAGATTCTTGAAAAAACCAGGTGGGCGAGTGAATTTTCATGGGATGATATTCGAATAATCTGCCGGTATATTCATCCGGTAAGCGCTAAAAAGGGTGCAGTCGTTTTTAAAGAAGGAGACAAGGAACAAAGCCTTGGAATTATAGTAAAAGGTTCCATTGACATACTTAAGCAGGGCAATAATGAGACCAAAAAGATAGCTTGTTTAAAAAGCTCCCAGACATTTGGCGAAATGGCCCTGCTGGATGGGGAACCCAGGTCTGCATCAGGTGTCGCAGCAGAGGGCACCATTATTTTTTTTATTTCAAAAAAAAGCCTGCTCAACATTGCTTCCGACCATCCGAAGCTGGGGTTCCGGATATTATGGAAAATTTCAAAACTGATAAGCCGCCACCTTAGAAAAACCACTGGGAAACTAGTGGATTATATTGAAAAATAGAGGGTTATCCTTTCTTAATATCTATTTTTAAAATCGAGGCATGTTTTATGATTTTATTCCAGGACATTTTTAATAATTCAACGGATTTGGAGGCCGGGATTCCAAGGCGATTTTTATAAGCTGCGGAAATTTTGACTATTTCCCGGCCGATATATTCACCTTCCCTGGAAGATTCAAGACTGCACAATTCATTTGAAAATGAACATATATACCGCTGGACATCTTCGGAAGATAATGTATTTTTACCCATTTCAGGGTTTGTAACAGGTCTCATTACATAGATAACACAAGAAGGCAGATTCCATTTGGATGCCACAAATCGCCCTAACTCACTATAGGATATACCGATTACGGATTTAGAAGCCTGTTCCCTTGAAAGATTTTTTTCATCCACTAAAATTTCTATATTAATAAAAACCTCAGGTGAAAAAAGCGCAACCAGGTATTCACCAAAATCATAAAGCATGGCACTGATTTGAATGGTTTCTGCATCTTTGAGATTTTCATCAATAGCTATCTGGCGGGCAATGATACTTCTTTGCAAGGCTTTCAAGGTTTTTTTCTTTAAGATTTTAATATTCGTAATATCCTGCATTAATTCATAAATTTTCAAATTGGCAGCGGCAAGCTTGATTTCTTCAGTACCAAGAATGATCATGGCCTCTGAAATGGTAGAGATCCCCTTGTTTGAAAATTGACCGTAAAATGAGGAATTTACAAGTTTTAACAGTTTGGTTGTAAGTGCAACATCCTTTAAAATGACACCTGCAATATCATTGGCAGAAGAATACTTCATTTTCAATATTTTATTGACATCCCTGATTTGAACTGAAAATGACAAAAAGGCGTCATTAGTGAGGATTTTTTTTAAAATATCTTTAACAAAGATTTTATAATCGATTTCTTGTGAATCCTGTCTGAAATTTTTCCTGGCAGGAGATATCCTGTCGGATTGGGATAAGTCAATTACATCCAGTTCTATACCTGCATGGGGTGCTGCAGAATCAATCATTATTTTTCCAAATTAAAAACAAACCTTGAAAAATCTTTGCATCAGACAATATAATATTTTCGAGAATAAGCTTTTTAAAAATATTTTTCAATGGGTTTGTCATATCATAAAGGACAGGGTCATCGATAGAACGAAAAACATATTAAACGATTTTAAAAATAAAATTGATAAAAACCGGTCTGATTTTTCAAATTATAATATGGTCAGGATGAGAGAGGCTATCCGGTATTTGAGTAAAGAAAAGTTGCAGATTTTTATTAAAATACCATTTCTATTGCATATCAATTCTCCTCAATACCCGGGTTTTGTAGACTCTATGGATAAATTCCACGGCATATGGAATTTTGAAAACTCAGGATTTTTTAAAGAAGCCTTAAAAACTAAAATTTTTCCAAAATCCATAATTAAAGATACAAAGATTGATAATCCTGCCATTCTTGGATTTTATCACATTGGGAGCCTTGGAACCTTTACCCAGTCAGCTGGTTCTGATTTTGATTATTGGGTGATTATAGATAAAAAACATTTTTCCAGACAAGGCTATGAAAGCCTTGAAAAAAAACTTGATGCCATCTTGAAATACAGCAGGGAAAAATATGATCAGGAGGTAAGTTTTTTTGTAATGGACCGAAAAGACATCAAGAATGATTGTTATGCGCCTTTTAGAGGGCAGGAAACCCTTACAGCACCAAGAATATTTTTAAAAGAAGAATTTTACAGGACTTTTTTAATGATAGCCGGGAAAATCCCTGCCTGGTCTGTTTTACCTTGTTCGCAGGAAATAAAAATGACTTCTTCCCTGAATATGGATGGAATAACAGCTCAGGTTTTATCAATGTATGATGATTTGATCGACCTTGGACAAATAGACTTCATACCGGATAAAGATGTATTAAAAGGTCTTTTATGGCATATTTGCAAATCCTGTGAAGATCCTGTGAAAGCTGTTATTAAAGCTGCCATGGTTTTCAGCTACGGGTTTGATCAAAAAGCTCATTCAAATTTATTATGTGAAAAAATAAAACAAGGATATTCAAAAGCCGGCATTGATGATTACAGTGTTGATCCATATAAAGTTTTATTTGACAGGATTCTTAAATTTCATGAATTAGAAAATCCAAAAGGTGTTAACCTGATAAAAAATGCAATTTTTTTCAGGTTGTGCAACTACCCTATGGTCAGGCTGCCGGATAAAAATACGCCTAAACGCAACCTTCTGGATAAGTATATATGTGACTGGAATTTAAATAAAAATCAGGTAATAAAGCTTTTATCCTATTCAACCTGGTCAGAGCCGGAAAAAGTTCTTCTGGAAAAAACACTTATCCAGCGGCTTGCCCGGATGTACAATCATGTCATGCATAACACAAGCCTTGTAAATAATCTTTTTGACAAAGGAAGCGAAAAAAGAAACTGGACCATATTAAAGAATAAAACAAGGCTGAGGCTTAAAAGAAAACCTGATAAAATTCCTGAATGTTCAACATATTTAAAGCGCAAAAATATATCAGGTTTTAAGATAATTAAAAAGTCAAATGTCTGGCAGCTTAATGCCCTGATTGAACCCGGTAAAAAAATGGACAGGATTTATTATCATTCAAACCTGTTAGGTGTTTTAGGCTGGGTTATGGAAAATCAGCTTTACCATAGACAAAAGGCATCTATAAACCTTGGCAGGAAATTTTTTTTGTTTGAATCAGTTGGCAATCGCGTTGATATAGACAGATTATATATGGTATTTCAGCCTTTAAAACCCTTATCAGAAAGCGTTTATGAAAACAATGCATCCAGGTTGAAAACAATGATTCTTTTATTTAATGATAATGATTTTATCAACAGGGCTGAGTTTCTTATTTCCAATACCTGGGGAGAGTTGTTCCTTTATACGATTGAGTTTACCCAGAAAAATCACAGGCAGGAAAAATGCTCTCAAATAGCCGGATTCATGAAAAAATATTCAGGTCATAATTCAAGGTTTTTTATTTATCAATTGACCGGCATTTATGACGCCAGGATTGTTTATCAGATAAAAAAAGCATATAATGACTTGAATTGTCAGGGGATCAAGACGATAAGCATAAAGAAAAAACCATATTTAGACAAACTATAGGCAACCTGATGAATGATAAACAGATTCTGCTGGTCAATGATGACAAGAATTTATTAAACCAACTGGACAACATTGTCAGGAAACTTGGGTTTAACCATACGCTGCTGGCTGATGGTGCGGATGATGCCTGGGTAATAATGAAAAACAGGCAAATCGATTGCATTATCAGTGCTTATGAAATGAAAGAAATGACCGGGCTTGCATTGCTCAAGATTACCAGGCGGGAAGACAGGTCCTTGGATATTCCTTTTTTTTTGACAGACAAGGCATTTACAAAACTCAAAGTAATCAAGGCCGGTCAAATCGGTGTAACAGGCCTTTTTGTGATACCGTATAATAAAGATGTAATGAGCACAAAAATGGTTTCAGCCCTTGAAAACATAAAAGAGCCTGTGATCCGGAAAGCCCATGAAACATTTGATCATGGGCTGGAACTTATAGAGAAAAAGGAATATGACAAGGCAATTGAAGTCTTTACATCTCTTGTGAACCAAAAAGATAATCCTGAATACTATTTTAATATCGGGTACATTAAAACATCACAGGGCAAGCTTCCTGAAGCAATTGAAGCATTTTCAATGGCTACCCGCCTGGACAGGCTTTTTGCCAGGGCTTACGAAGAAATGGGACGGGTTTATAAGCTTATGGGTGATCTTGAAAAGGCAGAAGAGTATATGCACCTTGCCGCGGAAATCTATATGGATACAGATAAAATCGGAGCTGCGGAAGATGTTCTCAATGAAATCCTTGAATCCGGCACAGATTCTCTTAATGTCTTTAACACCCTTGGTGTTTTATACCGTAAAAAAGGTGAAACAGAACTTGCCCTGACCCAATACGCAAAAGCTTTAAAGGTACACCCTGATGAGCCTTATATCTATTATAATATCGGAAGGCTGCACCTTGATTTAAAAGACACTGCAAAAGCAAAACAATATTTTGGCAAGGCACTTGAGAAGGACCCGGGTTTTGAAGAGGCCAAACAGGTTATTAAAGCTATTGATCTTGGTATTGTTTAACAAGATGCATCATCACCCGGCATTTTCTTTTTTTAATTCAAGATATTCCCATCGTTCATAAAGCATTTGAACTTGCTCCTGTGCTTTTTTGAGCCTGGAACAATAAAAATTCATATCTTCGGGATTATTTATAATTTCAGGCAGTTGAATTTTATCGGATAAATTTTCAACCTTGTCTTCCGCAGATAAGATTTTATTTTCAATATGCTCTAATTCATATTTGTCTTTATAAGAAAAAACAATGGCAGTGCAGGTTTTTTTTTCTTTCGTCTTTCTGGGTTTTTCAGGCTTTTCAATAAGAGTATTGCGAAAGGTCATTACCTGGTTAAAATCTTTAAAAAAACCTGATTTTGCTGCCGGATCAAGATATAAAATACGATGGCAGACCCTGTCCATAAGGTAACGGTCATGGGAAACGATGATAACCGCTCCCGGGAATTTTTTTATACTGTCCTCAAGGACTTCCAGGGAAAGGATATCAAGGTCATTGGTGGGCTCATCCAGAAGAAGGATATCACAAGGATAGAGCATGATGTTGGCAATGATGATTCTTGCCTTTTCGCCGCCTGAAAGCCTTTTAACCGGCATATCCAGCTGATCCGGCATAAACAGGAACCTTTTTGCCCATGTAACGATGTGGATGGGCCGTCCTTTATAATTGACACTGTCTCCGCCAGCGGGATTAAGGGCTTGTTTAAGGCTTATTTCCGGATTCAAGCTTGAACGGTTCTGATCAAAAACAGCTATTTTTAAATCCTGGGCCCATTCTATCCGGCCTTCGTCCGGCTGGATTTTTTTTTCAAGAATGGATAAGAACGTGGACTTGCCACTGCCGTTTTCTCCGACAACACCGAGGCAGAACCCAGGGCCTATTTCAAATGTAATATCAGAAAATAAATTTTTCCCGCTAAGGGTTTTTTTAAGCTTATAGGCTCTTAAAAGCTTTTTTGTCTGCCTGCCGGTTGCATGAAAGTCAATGTCCACAGTGGTGGTGTTTTTATTCCTGTCCTTTATGGAATATAATTGTGTCTTTAGTTTTTTTGCCTGTTCAATCCTGTATTTTGCTTTGGAACTCCTGGCTTTTGGCCCCTGTTTCAGCCATTCGTCCTCTCTTCTCATTTTGCTGGATAAAGAAGCCTGTTTTTTTTGCTGGGCAATTAAAAATTTAGTTCTTTCTTTTTTAAATTTTTCATACTTACCCTTGATTTTAAAAAAACCTCCCGGATAGTATTTTCCTATTTCCAGCACATTTAAACATACACTTTCGAGAAAGGCCCGGTCATGGCTTACCACAATAAACGAGAAAGAGGCGGTTTTTAAGATTTCCTCCAGCCATAAAATCCCATTGATATCAAGATGGTTGGTGGGCTCATCCAGCAAAAGGATATCAGGTTTTGAGCAAAGAGCTCTTGTAATGGCAAGTTTTTTCTTCCATCCTCCGGATAATTTTCCCGACAAGATCAAAGGGTCTTTAAACCCTGCTTTTCCAAGGGACTTTTGGATAATTTTATGGCGCTCCTTATCATCAAAAGGGCTGTCCTTTATGCTGTCGTATAAAATTTTTTCTATTGTCTGATCCGGGTTGAGGACGTCTTCCTGGGGAAGATATATAAACCTTAACCCGTGGTTTGTAATCACCTGGCCTTTATCAGGCAGGGTTTTTCCTGCAATAAGTTTTAACAAAGTGGATTTGCCGGACCCGTTCATTCCTATAAGGCCAAGTTGTTCTTTGATCTTGAAATCAATGGAAAGATCGTGAAAAAGAGTGTCGTCACCATAGGTTTTAGAAAGATTTTTAAGACTGAAAAGAAGGCTCATGATTGATTATTATTGGTTTTATTATTGAGGTGGCGATAGACCCTTGTCATTTTAATTATAAAACTTACCATAAGGGTCAGACTGATCAAAATGATAAAGCTTGCTGAAAAAAATGTCATGATAAAACTGAAAGGGTCTTTCAAGGAATAAGAACCCATGATCAGATCAATTCCAAAAATCAGAAAAAACCCTGACACAAAGGTCATGATAACCTGGAAAAGCCACCACCTGTATTTCATTTAAAAAATTCCTTTTTAAAATCTTGACACTTGAGAAAAAATCAGGGCAAGTTTACAGTGTTGGCTTTAAAAAATCAAACCCATTTTAAAACCTGTTGATTTGTCATGTTAAGGCATTATAATGCATTTAACAATGGACAAAACAACAGGAGCAGTATCATGAGAATTCTGGTCATTGAAGATGATTTAAAAATTGCAGAATTCATCCAGAAGGGCCTTAAGTCATCAGGCTTTGCAGTTGACCATGCAGATACAGGACAAAAAGGCCTTGAAATGGCACTTGATGAACCTTACGACACAATGATCGTGGATATCATGCTGCCGGAACTGGATGGAATATCCTTGATCAGGAAAATCAGAGGAAATAATAATAATAGCCCCATCATAATTTTAAGTGCCAGGGACAGGGTTGATGACAGGGTAAACGGGCTTCAGGCCGGTGCGGATGATTATCTTACCAAACCATTTGCTTTTTCAGAGCTTCTTGCAAGGATACAGGCTCTTATAAGGCGGGCCGGCAATATAACCGATCCTGTAAACCTGTCATATGCTGATCTGGAAATTAATATTTTAAAGCGCCAGGTCAAAAGAAATAATGAAAGCATTGAATTACAACCCCTTGAATTTTCCCTTCTTGAGTATTTGCTGCGTAACAGGGAGCGAGTGGTTTCAAGGACCATGATCATGGAGCATGTATGGGATTACAATTTTGATCCCATGACCAATGTTGTCGAGGCAAGAATTTGCAGATTGAGAGATAAAATCGATAAAGGCTTTGAAAAAAAATTAATTCATACGGTCAGGGGTGCAGGATATGTACTCAAGGTCTGATGACACATAAAATTTTTAATACAATAGCGTTCAGGCTGGCCCTCTGGTTCACAGGAATATTTGCCATTTGTTCAGGCGTGGTCTTTGTTCTTTTTTATCTTCTTGCCACTCAGACCCTTAAGGCTCAGATTGATCAGGAACTTTTGGATAATGCATCCAAATTTTCTGCGGTTATCAACAGGAACGGTTTGGTAGGGGCAAGGGAACTTGCCGTGCTGGAGGCACAGGCAGCAGGCGAAAAAGTAATTTTTTTCAGGCTTGTATACCCGAATGGTGAAGTTTTTGCTTCTTCTCACATGTCTTACTGGCAAAAAGTCCATGTGAGTAAAAACGCTTTAAAGAACCTTATCATAGGCAATAACAATGTTTTTGAAACCATTGTCATTCCATCAACAGGGCAAAAGGCAAGAATACTTTACAGTTTTGTTGCGGCAAACGCTATTTTACAAACCGGAATCGCAATGGATTCTTATACAAGGTTCCTGTCTGCCTTTAAGCATGTTTTTATCGGTGCTATGGGATTTATCATTATTTTTTCCGTGGTTGCAGGCTGGCTTCTGGTCAGAAAAGCATTGTCCGGTGTGAAAGCTATTACAAAAACCGCTCAAAATATTACCGGCAATAATCTTGAGGCAAGGGTCACGGGTACCGGCAAGAAGGACGAGCTTGATCACCTTGCCATAACATTTAATTCAATGCTGGACAGGATAGAGGAACTTGTAAAGAGTATAAGGGAAATGAGTGACAATATTGCCCATGACTTAAAAAGCCCGATCACCAGGATCAGGGGGTTTGCCGAACTTGCACTGACACATGAGGAAAACCTGGAAGATTACCGTGGTATGGCCTCTAATACGATTGAAGAATCAGACCGCCTTCTGGATATGATCAATACCATGCTTGTGATTTCAAGAGCTGAAGCCGGGGAGGGTGATTTTAAATTTGAGAAAACCGATCTTTCACTCATGATTAATGAGGCCTGTGACTTGTTTATGCCACTGGCAGAAGATAAAAATTTAGAGTTCAAACGGGAAATTATTAAGGATCCCGTTTATATTATTGCAGATATTAAAATGCTTCAAAGGGTATTTTCAAATCTTTTGGACAATGCCATTAAATACACACCCGAAAACGGGCGGATAAGTGTTGCACTATCCTTGAATACCCGGGAGCTTACAATAACAATTGACGATACGGGAATCGGCATAGAGCCTGAATGCTTTGAAAAAATATTTGAAAGATTCTACAGGGCGGAATCATCCAGGACAAGTTCGGGTACAGGTCTGGGCTTAAGCCTTGCAAGAACCATTGTCCGCCAGCATAAAGGGGATATTATTGTTAAAAGCCGGCAGGGCAGGGGTTCTGTTTTTGTTATTACATTACCATATAATAACCTTGAGGTCATTTAATCGTCATATTCATGGTTTATTATTAACCTTAAGTGAGGAAAACCTTTATATTAATAAACCAAAGAAGGAGGTTGTGATGAAAAAGATCAACAAATTATTTTTTATTATTATTGTGTCAGCATTGATTGCCGCACCGGCAATTGCAAAATCTAATTTTCAAAACACAAGGATGGTGCCGGTAAGTTTTGCCAAGCTTGCCAGGCAGGCGAAACCAGGTGTTGTAAATATTCAGACCGAAAAAATAATTAAAGGCGGGGGCAGAGTCTACAGACATTTTTTCGGCCAGCCCTTTGGCGGGGGCAGGAACCCGCTTGATGATTTTTTTTCACCGTTTTTTAATCAAATACCCCAGGACAGAAAAGAAAGCAGCCTGGGCTCCGGTTTTATTATAAGCAAAGACGGATATATTGTCACAAATAACCATGTTATTAAAGATGCGGATGAAATAAAAGTTGTCCTGTTTGATAAGTCAGAGTACAAGGCAACTATAATAGGGACTGATCCTATGACTGATCTTGCCCTTATTAAAATAAAGGCTAAAAACCTTGTGCCCTTAAAATTTGGAAGTTCCTCCGACACTGAAGTCGGGTCATGGGTTGTGGCAATAGGCAGCCCGTTCGGCCTTGAGCAGACTGTAACCGCAGGAATTGTCAGTGCAAAAGGAAGAATTATAGGCTCCGGACCCTACGACGATTTTATCCAGACTGATGCCTCCATTAACCCGGGGAATTCAGGGGGGCCTTTGTTAAACCTCAAGGGTGAAGTTATTGGTATCAATACTGCAATTATCAGGTCAGGCCAGGGAATCGGATTTGCCATACCATCTGATCTTGCAAATGGTGTTATTGCCCAATTGACAGAACGTAAATCTGTTTCCAGGGGCTGGATGGGCGTGGCTATTCAAAGTGTCACGGATAAGCTGGCCAAATATTATGGAATTAAAGAAAAAAAAGGTGTCTATGTTGCCAAGGTTTATGAAGGAGACCCGGCAGATAAGAGCGGGATAAAAGTCGGGGACGTCATCTTGAAAATTAATGATAAAAAAATCAAATCCTCAAGAGAGCTCTCATTAACCATTGCCCGTTTTTCTGTTGGTACAACCGTTAAGGTCCAGCTCATACGCGATGGTAAAGAAAAACTTGTAGAAGTTAAGCTTGGAAAAAGGCCGGACCAGGAACCTGAGGCAGTTAATAAAAAAGACGGTTATGACCTGTTTGGTCTCAGGTTGGAAAAGATGAATCCTGATATTGCGCAAAGACTTGGCTATCCTGAAGGTATAAACGGGCTCGTTGTCATGGATATAGAATCCGGCAGCCAGGCTTCAAAAACAAATATCCGCCAGGGTGATCTTTTAATGGAAATCAATCGTAATAAAATTACTGCAATTAAAGATTATGATCGGTATTTGAACAAAATCAAAAAAGGCAATATTGTTCAGCTTCTGTTCAGAAGAGGTAATAGTCATGTCTTTGTTATGAGTTTTAAAAAACCATAGCTATTTCATCTTAATTTTTTAAATTAACGGCATTCTTTCCTTTTATGAAGGGAAGAATGCCGTTTTAGTGCTTGACAAAAATAATGCGAATCAATACTTATTTTAATAAATCATAATCATAATTTTTTTTAAGGACATGGAAAGGAAGCGCTGATGGAGGAATTAGAAGGAATTCTTGAGCTAAATAAATCTGAAGGCATATACATTGATATCGGCACTAAGGTTTACCTTGAAATAGAAGGCGTGAATTTTTCTGTCACAAGTATATTTATTGGTATGCTTAAAGATGAATTCATGATTGTAACCCTTCCTAAAAGATATAAAAGTGTCAAAAATAAATTATTCCCAACCAATAAAATGGTTGTAAAATATCTATATGACGGCTCTGTATATGCTTTCCAGACCAGCGTGATAGAAACTATCACAAATCCCATCAAGGCTCTTGCCCTGGAATACCCCAAGGTGGTCCAACAAAGAGAGCTTAGAATCACTAAACGCAATAATGTTGTGATTCCAGGAAGGGTTGAAGCAAAAAATACGGAATTTGTCATGGTTGTGAATGATATTAGTAAAAAGGGCTGCAGGTTTAAATATCATGACAATAAAATCAACCTGGCCTCTTTGCGGGAAGGTGACCTTTTAAGAATATATTGCAAGTTTCCGGGAATTCCCGATGAAATAGGTGCCATGGCATGTGTCAGAAATGTCAGAAGAGAGCAGGGTCAGCTTTCCATTGGAGCCGAGTTTCAGGATGTCACCAAAACTTTTTTAACTCCGTTGACTCATTTTTTATTTTCAATTGAAGATTTTTTTTAAAAGACGGCAAATGCGATTAAGACCGTAAAAACTGTAACAAACCGCTAACGCTTGAATAATAAAAAAAAAGAATTGGTGGAGCTGAGGGGGATCGAACCCCTGACCTTACGGCTGCCAGCCGTACGCTCTCCCAGCTGAGCTACAGCCCCACATTGAAAAGCTCTACTTAAATAATAGATTGAGTCTCTTGTGTCAACAAAAAATTGCTATTAAAAAATAAAGCCAATTTCATGGTCAATAAAAATATTGACACATGGTTTTATGAAAAGATACTATGGAACGTTTGTTTAATTAATATATTTTTTTATTTTACAGGTGAGTTAAGGAGAAAGTGATGCTGCGTTACTTGCGTGAAAATACCGGGAACTGGATCATTAAGATATTTCTTGGGATTATTGTTATTGTGTTTGTGTTTCTCGGTGTGGGTTCATTTGGATCAAAAAGGAACAATTCTGTTGCAATGGTAAACGATGAACCTGTTACCATAAAGGAATACCAGCGTGCATATAAGGCCATGGTTGATCAAATGCGGGCAAGGTTCGGAAAAAATTTAAATAATGATCTCTTAAAAGCACTCAATGTGAAACAACAGGCGCTAAATTCATTGATTGAACAAAAATTAGTTTTAGCAGAAGCTGATAAACTGGACATCACAGTTTCTGATAAGGAACTTCAAGATAGCCTTCTTTCGATTAAAGCTTTCCAGCAAAACGGGAAATTTAACCTGGCCCGGTATAAAAAAGTGTTAAGCCTGAATTCTTTAAATCCTGAAATTTTTGAACAAGACCAGATCAATTCCCTGCGGCAGCAAAAAGTAAGAGATCTGATCTTAAGCGCTGTAAACGTATCGGATTTTGAAGCAAAAAGCTGGTATTTATTTCAAAATACAAAAACATCGGTTAATTATCTTTTGTTCAATCCTGATGATTATACTGATATCCGCCCGGATGATGAACAGATCGATAAATATTATACTGAAAATAAAGACAAATATAAATCCAAGCCAAAAGTCAAGGCATTATATTTAAAATTTTCTCCTGAAGATTATAAAGATAAGGTAAGTATCAGTAAAGCTGATATTAAAGAGTTTTACGATCAAAATAAGGAACAGTTTAAAATACCCCCAAAGATTGAAGCAAGGCATATATTAATTAAGGTGAATGAAGATGCCAAAGAAGAAATAGTGAATCAAGCTGAAAAAAGAGCATTGAAAATTTATAATATGGCAGAAAAAGGCCAGAATTTCCAGGAACTTGCAAAAAAATATTCAGAAGGCCCTTCCAAAGATAGTGGCGGATATCTTGGCATATTTGAAAAAAAGGCCATGGTAAAACCTTTTGCAGACAAGGCATTTTCAATGAAGGCCAATGAAATCAGCAAACCTGTCCGAACAAGGTTCGGCTGGCATATTATTAAAGTTGTGGCAAAATTTGATGCTTCAATTAAGACGCTGGCCCAGGTTTCTGAAAAAATAAAAAGAAACCTGGCGCAAAAGGAGTTGTTGAATTTAGCTTACTATA
>JAADHV010000129.1 GCA_013151635.1 Deltaproteobacteria bacterium
ATCACTTTATATGTCGCTGTAGTGTTAAAAATATCACAGATAATTTCTTGATACATAAACCAGCACGATTCCCACAAGCATTGCCAGGAAGAGGTTCTTGGTTTTAAAGGCTGTTATCATGGTGATTATTCCAGCCATGGTCTCTTTTACCCCGCCATTAAAAAGAGCGGGTGCAATAATCGAGATTAAAACAGCTCCCGGGACAGCCTGTAAAAATAGTTCGATCCTTTTTGAAATAGTAACCCTGTTGACGATAAACAACCCTCCGGCCCTTGTAAGATAGGTTACAAAAGCCATTCCGAAAATCGCAATCAATGAATATAAATTAGTCTCCATTTTTAATTACTCCTAACAATCCGCCTGAGATCCCGCCTGCGAGAATATACCATTTGCCTGGGAAAAGCAGGGATACAACTATTGAAACAATACCGGCGCACAGCCAAATGGGAATGTCTTTTTTGCTTTTATATAATCCAGCCAAAAGGGCTATGAAAACAGCAATGAATGCAAAATCAAGCCCCCACTTTTCCGGCTCCGGCAGCAGTTTGCCCGTTGAAATCCCGGCAATTGTGGACCCAAGCCATGTTATAAAAAGAAGGATGCCGCTGCCCATGAGAAATGAATCTTTAAAATCTTTGCTCTCAATGTTTGCCATGGTTATGGCCCAGCTCTCATCAACAATAAAAAAGACGCTGACATAGGCCTTTAGCGGTGACAGCCTTGACAGCATTTTATAAAGTGACGCTCCCATGAGAATATGACGAAGGTTTATAACAAGGGTTGTTAAAATAATGGGTATAAGCGGTAAGGGGTTGACCCACAGATCAAGGACAACCAGTTGGGAGGCCCCGGCAAAAACAAAGCTGCTCATCATGGCGCTTTCCAGGATGCTCAAACCTGCCTGGCCCGCAAGCACACCGAATAAAAATCCATAAGTTGCAACGCTGAAAGAAATGGGTATGGTTTTTGCCATACCGTTTTTTATCCCCTGGAAATTAAAGGTGTCGCCTTTTGTATCTGTGATGAGTTCATTCATGATAATAACCATTTATTCAACCGGGTTTAATTTAAAAATAAAAATATAGGTAATCGGATGGAATAAAAACAGATACAGAATAATTAAAAAAAATACATTACAGTTTTATTTTCATAATATAATAGTATAATAAATCCTGTTATATTTAATAATTTCAACATTTGAGGAAGATAAGCACAGATTTAAAAAAGGTTGTAACTGTCCAGGGGGTTAGCATGAAAAAGGAATATCAATACTCATTACTGGCCAAAGAGATGGAATCAAAGATTGAAACCAACATTTTCAGGCCGGGAGAAAAACTGCCCTCCATCCGTGAAATGCATAAAACTATGAATAAAAGCATCAGTACCATATCCAGGGCCTATGTCCTTCTGGAATCCAACGGTCTGATAGAGGCAAGGGACAGATCAGGTTATTATGTCAGAACAGCCATGCCCTTTAAAATAAAAAGACCTGAAAAAAGCAAGCTTACCCTTGATCATAAACCAATCAACCGCTCCGGAATCCTTGATGAAGTATTAAACTCCATGAGTGATGAAACAAAGATCCCTTTAGGGGCGGCTTTTATCTCCCCCAGACTTTTACCGTTTAATAATTATTCAAGTATTTTGAAAAATTTTACTAAAAAAGAGATAAAGATGGCTATCTCCTATAATAAACCCCAAGGCCTTTTTAATTTAAGACGGCAGGTTTCATTAAGAACGCTTGGGCTGGTGGATGGCATTACACCTGAGGATATAGTTATCACAAACGGTTGTACAGAGGCATTGGTTATCTGTCTTATGGCCCTGGTTAAAGAAGGGGATACCATTGCCCTTGAAGCACCGGCATATTACGGGCTTTTCCCGGTTCTTGAAGACATGGGCGTGTTTGTGATCGAAATTCCCACATGTCCTGAAAATGGTATTGATTATGAAGCGTTAAAAATCGTAATAAAATCAAAAGATATCAAGTGCTGCATCATAAATTCCAATTTCCATAACCCTCTGGGGTGCATAATTCCCGAGGCTAAAAAAAAGAAAATCGTAAAGCTTTTAAATAACCATGAAGTTCCACTGATTGAGGATGACATATACTCGGATCTTTATTTTGAGAAGCAACACCCAAAGCCGTTGAAAGCCTTTGATAAAAAAGACCTTGTTCTGACCTGTTCATCGTTTTCCAAAACACTGGCGCCGGGGTTAAGGACCGGTTGGATCATTCCCGGAGAAAGATACAAAAAAAAAATCATTAAAATTAAATCCGGGTTGTCGGTCTCCACATCCACCCTGGATCAATATATTCTTGTCAAATTCATAGAAAACGGAAACTATGAAAAGCATTTAAGAACTTTGAGAAATATATTAAGAAGACAGGTTAACAGTGTTGCAAAGGCAATTTACCAGTATTTTCCAAAACAGATCAGGATGTATATTCCCAAAGGAGGGTTTCTTCTCTGGGTTCAACTGCCCGAAGGGGTGAACAGTATTGATCTTTATAAAAAGGCCCTGCTAGCAGATATTGCGATTCTACCCGGAAACATCTGTTCATCAACAGGTGTGTTCCGGGAATACATTAGAATCAGCTGCGGGTCACCCTATACAGATGAAATGGAACAGGCAATCGCAAAAATCGGATCGTTTATCATGGATCTTATGAAAAATCAGCCGGACCCTGTATCTTGACAACTATGTACCCAACCTGATTTTATTGGGTTTTCTATAGAAAAATACAATTTAATCAACCACAAATATTTTTTTCCGCTTATGAGAGTTTAAATTTTTCAAGCGCTTTCTGCATCTTAGAAGACATTTCAGACAATTTTTCATAAGCGCCTGCCGTGTCTTTTGCAATGGCTGAATTTTGGGAAACCGCATTATTCATTTCTGCAAGCCCGATGTTGATAGCCTCGATATTGCTGTTCTGCTCTATTGATGAGCTTGATACCTCTTCAACCAGTTGATTTACCTTTTTAACTATAGAATGAATTTCATTGAGTACCAAAGCTGTCTTATCTGCATTCTCGACGCCTTGATCCACCTGTTTCATGGATTTTTTAATCAGTTCCCTGGTGTTGCTTGCTGCAACGGCGCTGCTGTCTGCAAGATTTCTGACTTCCTTTGCAACAACAGCAAATCCCTTTCCGGCTGAGCCTGCCCTGACCGACTCAATGGATGCATTTAATGCCAGAAGCTTGGTTCGGGCTGCAATATCATTGATAACACCTATGGCATCGGCTACTTCCATGCTGGTGGATTTGATCTCCTGCATTGCATTTATCATTAATTCCATCTGGCTGTTTCCATTCCCAACCTCTTCAATTGCCTGGGTGGAAATTTTCTGGACTTCAAATGCATTCTGCTCATTTGTTTTTGCACGATTGCCTATGTGGTTCATGGACTGGGATATTTCTTCAATACTGGCCGCCTGGGTATTTGCATTATCAGTAAGGGTGGTTGCAGATCCTGACAATTCTTTGGTGCTGGCATTTACTTTCTGGCTCAAAACAATGATATCCTGAACTGTCTTTCCTAAAAGATCAATGGAATCATTGATGCTGTCCTTCAATTTTAAAAGATCCCCCTGCTGGTCACTTATTACATGGCAGGAAAAATCCCCTTGTGAAACAGCTTCCATTATCCCGTTGATCTCTTTAATAACTGATTCCATAGCCGCCATAAGGCTGTCAAACGCGACGGATGTCCGGCCTACCTCATCATTTTTTGACTCATTGGCACGAATTGAATAATCTGAATTTTGTTCAACTTTTAAGACAATCTTTTGAAGCCTTGTCAAAGGCTTTGTTATGGAATTGATAATAAAAAATGCTGCAATGAGGCCAATAACGAAACCGGTGAATACGATCAAACCGATATACCACTGTGCGGATACTACCCCTTTTTTAGTTTCCTTTTGAACAATTCTATTTATCTTCTCACTATTTTTTGCCACAATGCCCAAGGCATTGTTCACATCATCTGTCGCCTTGTTAAGGCTTACCTTCAATCTTCTTATGGTTTGGATTGCCTCAAGATATTGCCTGTGTACATCAAACAATCCATTTTTTTCCAATACGCTTGTTTTAAGCAGCTCAAATCCTTTGGTAAGTTGTGCATGTGACTTTTTATGTTCAGGTGACTTAAGTTTCCGCTTTAACCGCCTCAGCCTTGAACTGATCTTATTTGCAAGATTTTCAAAATTTTTCCTGCAGGCAGGCAGTTTTTCAAGTTCAACTTCAGCAAGATAGACCTTCAACAGATCCTGAAGCTGGATCATGAATACCTGCAAGTCGCCGGCCCTGTAAAGAACAGGCAGGTCTCTTGCAAACATTTCCAGCAAAAGATCAGATACCTGTTTGACCGTGGCTTCATCATTCATTGAAAGGGCCCTGCCCTTGTCCTCTTTGTCGCCAATGGCAATCTCGGCACCTTCGACAAAGCTGCTCAAAGCTTTGTCAAATTTCTTACGCTGCCTGTCAAAATCTTCCAGGCTGGTTTTGTTTGTCTGCTCCTGATCCAGCATAACAAGATACCCGTTTATTGCTTTTCTGGACAAACCCAGAAAATTTTGTCTTGCATCTTTAACCTTTTTTATATCCAGTTTAATTTTACCTTTTTTAAGGAGCAGTAAGAGTTGATCAAGTTTCCTGGAAAAAGATTTTTCTGACGCCATCAAAACCGATTTATATGTGTTGATTTCCTTTTTGTCGGTCAAAGAGAGCATGTTGAGAACAATGATATTGGATTTCAGCATTTCACTGGATAGTAAATTAGATAAATCACTTAAAGGGGATGAAATATCGGAAAGGGTGCCAACATTATTTTTAATACTGGTGATAAAAAACAATCCTGAGCCGCCTGCACCTGCAATCATGATGACCAGGAACACAAAGGCATAAATCAGTTTCATTTTTATGGTCAACCTATCTAAGAAGTTGAAAATAAAGTTTTTGCTGAATTGCATTATTTTATTCTCCTTCATCAATAATAAAAATATTACATTGTATTAGTAATCAATTCCACCTTTTCTCTCAAAATCGCGTTAAAACCAGGATACTATATGAACGAACGCTCGATCACTATTTTTGAAATATCGCTATTTCCAGGGATTGTCAAGATAAGATTAAGTGTTTTTATCAGCAGATAAGATAAGTTGCAGTGCCTGTGGCAATTCTGGTTTCTTTTTCATTATAAAGATCTATTTTGGCGACTACAATCCTTGAGCCTGCACGGATAATCCTGCTTCTGCATTGAAATGACCTTCCTTTACCGGGCCTTAAATAATCCACGCGCATATCAATCGTGGCAGAGGATATCAGTTTTTCTTTAATGACATCAGGGGATTTGCCTTCGTGGAATTTTGCACATGATATCAATGCGGAAAGACCACCTGTTAAATCAATAACGGAAGCTGTAACCCCGCCATGCAGGATACCGGCTATTGGGTTTCCAATGAGATCTTTTGTCATGTTAAAACTTGTAACAGCATCACCTGTATCATAATCCAGAAAGTCAATATTAATACCCAGGACTTTATTAAAAGGGAGCATCTCAAGATAATATTCTTTTATTTTTTCAAGAACAGGTTCCATCATAAGTCAGTATCCCTTGTTTTCTTTTTTAAAACACCAAGGCTTTTTGTTATTTCAAGCTCTTCATATTCCCCTGATTCAATGGCGGTTTCGTATATCCGCCTTGGAGCCTGCCCCCCTTTTTCAGGATCAAAAAAGATATCATGGATCACCAGGAAGCCTCCTTGTTTAATATGGCAGGCCCAGGTCATATAATCCCTGGAAACCGCCTCAAAGGAATGCCCGCCATCGATAAACAGCATGGAAATCTGTGTCTGCCACATTTTCCCTGCCGCGCCGGAAGATGCGACAATTGGTATGATAATATCTTCAAGTGATGTAAGACTGATTGTTCTTTGGAAGAAAGGAAAAGTATTCACCCTTGATAAGTCCCGGTCAAATAAATCAGGGTCAAAATATTCTTCACCCGGCTGCTGTTCTTCCGAGCCTTTATGATGGTCAATGGAAAACAGGACGGAATCCTTTGCTTTACAGGCACTGCCGATAACATAGGCTGATTTTCCGCAATAACTTCCGATTTCAAGGACCGGGCCCTTTTCTGCTGCCCTGGCCGCAATATTGTAAAGCCTTACAGCTTCATCAATATCCATAAAGCCTTTGATACTGCCGAATAAACCAAAATCAATTTTCATCATAAGTTTTAACCAGTATTTCTCTCGGTTTGGAACCGATCTGGGGGCCCACTATCCCCTCGTACTCCATCATTTCAACCAGCCTTGCCGCCCTGTTATAACCGATGCGAAGACGGCGCTGGACAAAAGAAATAGATGCCTGCCGGGTCTTTGTCACAAGGCTGACTGCTTCATCATATTTTTCATCGTAGTCAGAGTCATCAAACTCTTTTACATCATCATCGCCCGTACCTGCTGTGATGTCTTCAATATAGTCCGGTGTTTTCTGATCTTTTAAAAATTCTGTAACCCTGGCAATTTCTTTTTCAGAAATATAGGCGCCCTGAATCCTGACGAGTTTTCCCGTTCCGGGCGGGCAGAACAACATGTCCCCGTTTCCAAGAAGACTTTCAGACCCGCCCCCGTCAAAAATGGTTCTTGCGTCAACCTTGGAAGATACCTGGAATGAAATCCGGGTGGGGAAATTGGCTTTTATACTCCCTGTGAGCACATCAACAGAGGGTCTCTGGGTTGCTATGATCAGATGAATCCCGGCAGCCCTTGCCATCTGGGCCAATCTTGTCAATGCAAATTCCACATCTTTTGAAGCCACCATCATGAGATCTGCAAGCTCATCCACGATCACGACAAGATAAGGAAGTTTTTCAAAAAGTTCTTCACTTTCACTGCCGGCGCTATCAATTTTCTCGGGTTTTTGTGATGCCACCATGCTGTTATACTGGACAATATTTCTCAAACCTGTCTGTTCCAACAGCTCATACCTCCGCTCCATCTCCCTTACAGCCCAGAAAAGCGCATTGGTAGCCTTTTTCATATCTGTAACCACGGGGGAAATTAAATGCGGAATATCATTATACACGGAAAGCTCAATCCTTTTGGGGTCAATCATAATCATTTTAATTTCATCAGGGGTGGCTTTATAGAGAAGGCTTATAATCATTGAGTTCAGGCCCACACTCTTGCCCGTTCCTGTGGCACCTGCAATCAAAAGATGGGGCATAGAGTCCATTTTTGTCACCATGGGCTTGCCCAGAAGATCTTTTCCAAGCCCCAGGGTCAACATGGAAGCAGACTTGACAAAATCTTTTGAAACAATCAATTCCCTTAAATTGACTATTTCCCTTTCTTCATTCGGGATCTCAATCCCTACGACGTCCCTGCCGGGTATTGGTGCCACAATCCTGATGCTTATGGCACTTAAGGCCAGGGCAAGGTCATCGGACAAGCCTGCTATCCTGCTGATCTTGATTCCCGATGCCGGTCTGTATTCAAAAGTTGTGATCACAGGCCCGGGCAATATTTCAACCACCTCTCCGAATACATTAAAATCGTTCAGCTTGCTTTCAAGGATTTTACTTTTCTCTTTTAAAAGTCCTGTATCAATGTTCTTTTTAGCAGCTTTCGGCTCATCTAAAAAAGAGATCAGGGGCAGGTTAAATTCATGTTTTTCCCTGATATCAATAAAATCAACGTCCGGTTTAAAATCCGGGCCTTCATATTCAAGCTCTGTTATGGCCGGTTCAAAAAAATTTTCCGGTTCCGGCAAAACCTGTCTTTTATAAATTTTTTCCGGGATTTTGATAATGGTATCTTCTTTTTCCCGGACCGGGGTGATATCAATCTCTTTTTTCTGCTCCTGCCATTTTTGGTATTTTTCTTTTACAAAATCAATAAACTCCTGAAAATCATCCCTCATTATTTTCAGGAGCCTGTAGGCTTTTTGATATAAAAAGAGGCCGAGAGAAATAAGGGAAATCCCGGTTGTGAGTATAAAGCCTATGACAAGGAAAAATAAAAGGATAATGATGCTTCCTGTGATATTGGCATATTTTAATAAAAACGAAGTGAATGTGATGCCAATAATCCCGCCCGATGAGATGCTTGTACCCGCAAAAGAATATTCATCTTTAAAAAGAAACAGCATGCCGCCTGTACAAATCATTAGAAACAGGCCGCCAAGCATGGTCAGCCAGATTATTCTCGTGGTGCGTCCTTTTAATAACCATACACTTATAAAGCCTGAAACAACAGGAACCCAAAATGCTCCAAGACCGAACAGGAATATGAAAAATCCGGCAAAATGGGCGCCTAAAAGTCCGAAAGCATTGTGGATATGGTCAGGAGTGGTGAAAAAATGATTACCAATGCAGGGATCTGAAACATTATAGGAAAAAAGACTTACCGCTGCCAGTACAATGAAAAAAATAAGAAGTATACCATAGAGTTCTTTTTTCATACTTCAATAATTACCGGTACAATTAAGGGCCTTCTGTTTATTGCAAATGCAAAATATTGTTTAAGGGCTTTTTTCAATTTTTTCCTGAGCAGTTCAACCCGTGACTTGCGGCCTGCTTCTATTTCTTCCACAATTTCAAGGATCACGCACTGGGCATCATCAACCAGGTAACCTGTGGCAGAATCAAAGACAAACCCTTTTGAGATCAACTCAGGCCCGTAAAGAACAGTGCCTGTCTCCTCATCTATTATCATGGTTACAACAACCAGCCCACCTTCTGAAAGTTCCCTTCTTTCCTTTAAAACACTTCTTCCCACGTCACCTATGCCTTTACCGTCAACCAGGATTCTGCCCGTGCGGACACGGCTCTTTATCCTGCCGCCATCCTTGTCAAAGGCGATGACTTTCCCGTCTTCCGCTACAATAACATTTTCTCTTGGCATGCCCTGTTTTTCAGCGAGCCTTGCATGGACGACCAGATGGCGGTATTCCCCGTGAATCGGAATAAAATACCTGGGCCTTGTTAAATTCAGCATCAATTTAAGCTCTTCCTGGTGGGCATGGCCTGATGTATGGATCTGTGCAATTTTTGAATACACAACATCCGCACCCCTGCGGTAGAGCTTGTTAATAATATTGAAAATGGCCTTTTCATTCCCCGGGATATATTTGGATGACAAGATCACGTTGTCACCCTTTTTAATATTAATATGCCTGTGTATGCCAGAAGCCATCCTTACAAGGGCAGACATGGGTTCTCCCTGGCTTCCGGTCGTAATGATAATAACCTGGTCATCCCTGTATTTACCAATCTGTTTTATATCCAGGATAGTATTGGGGGGACACTTTATATGCCCGAGTTCAGATGCAACACCAATTATCCTCTCCATGCTGCGGCCATTGAAAATGACTTTCCGGTTATTCCGGACGGCAATATCAATCACCTGTTGTATCCTGAATACATTTGAGGCAAACAGGGCAACAATCACCCTTCCTTTTGCAACAGCTATCAAATCTTCAAGGTTCCTTGCAACTTCCTGCTCAGACATTGTATACCCTTCGACTTCCACATTGGTGGAATCCGACATCAGGGCCAGAACGCCTTCTTCGCCAAATCTTGCAAAACTTGAAATATCTGTGTTCTTCATTTTATCGGAATTATAACAGATTCTAAAGTCACCTGTATGAACAATAATGCCTTCCGGGGTCTTTATTGCAAGACCAACCCCGTCAATCGTACTGTGGCTTACACGGATAAATTCTATTTCAAAGGGATCAATATTAAGAATTTCCCCGGGGTTGACAAGGTTTAAATCAATGTACCGGTTAAGCTCAAACTCAATAAGCTTATTTCTAACAATCCCCAGGGTAAAGGCCGTACCATAAACCGGAATCCTGATTTCCTTTAAAAGGTAAGGCAAAGCCCCGATGTGGTCCTCATGGGCATGGGTAAGAATGATACCCTGGACCTTATCACGGTTTTCCCTGATATAATCCATGGCAGGAATAACAATATCCACGCCAAGCATATACTCTTCAGGGAACATAAGCCCTGCGTCAATGATAAACATAATATCATCATATTCGATAACCATCATATTAAGGCCGATTTCGCCAAGGCCGCCAAGAGGAATTATTTTAAGCATTTGAGTATCCTAAATATAAAGATTAAATGCAAACACCAAGTTTTTCAAGGATTGCATCAGCCTTTTCAATAAGCCAGTTACGCTGTTCATTTGTTGCATAATCCATACAATTGCATCTAATATTTTTTTCAATTCTTACCAGAAATTCACAGGACAGGTAAGTCTCTTCCAGCATCAAGGCAAAAACATGGGGCTGGCATCCTTTATGCTCTTTTTGAATTGGTGTTAACAGTTTCCTGTCCACTTCAAGCCAGTAAATCCCGCCAAGGGGCGATGATTTCAGATGTTCATCCAGATAGGCTTTTAATATTTGGTAATCTTCAAGCCTCAGCCCGTCTATTAAATACTGTTTCATAACGAATCTAATTAACACACATTAATTAAGATATGCAACCAGTATTGACAAGAAATTAAGGGATCAGGCATGCGACAATCTCTTTCTGCTCAAAGAAAGAAAATTACCGGTGATAACCAGGCACAAACCTGCGATTGCTGAAAGATTCCAGGTATAGCCCTCAAAAAATGAAGAAAGAATCAATGCCACCACAGGAACCAGCATTATGGTGTATGATGCCTTATCCGCCCCTATGGAACCGATAAGAGTCAAATAACAGCTAAAAGCGATAATTGATCCGAAAACCGATAAATAAAAAAGGGAGCTGATATAAGGAACAGAGGCCGTAAAGGAAAACTCTCTGCCGGAAACCAAGGCAATTAATACCAGGAGGATTGTGCCGTACCCCATCCCAAATGCATTTGCCTGGATTACCGGAATATTATTTTTTGTATTCCTGGCTGACGTAATATTACCGAACGAGGCAAGAAGGACACTCAAAAATCCAATAAAAAACCCCATGATCCCTTTGTCGGACAGATCAAAAGACTCTATTTCAGGCATAAATATCATAACAATCCCGATAATACCGAATATTGCGCCTGAAACCACTTTTTTCTCTACTCTGGTGCCAAGAAAAATCGACCCGTTTGCAATGTTCATAAAAACGATTGAAGAAAACACAACAGCTACAAGTCCGCTTGTAAGGTAAAGCTCAGCCACGTAGACAAGCCAGTAGTTGACAGAAAAAAGCAGGACTCCCAGAAGAGCCATAAACAAATGATCTTTCAAGGAAAACTTCAAATTAAGCCCTTTTGCATAACAAAAAAGTAACAACAAACCCGTTGCAAGCCCGAACCGGTAGATAACCGATACCATGGGATCCACAGCTCCCAGCTGATATTTGATGGCAAGCCAGGTTGATCCCCAGATCATAACAGTAATCATATAGAGTACAATATTTTTCATTTTCCCTTTTTTTCTCCTTTATATTGATTTTTTTAAAAGTATATACTAAAAAGTTCGCAATAACAGATACAGAAATTAAAAAAAATAACCATAACAGAGTAAAGAAACATGACATCTCAGGCAAATTTCAGGTATGTGTCACTTGCAGACGAAATACAGGCAAGTATCATGAAAGGAATATTTACGCCGGGAGAAAAGCTTCCGTCTTTAAGAAACCTTCACAACCAATTGGGTTTGAGCATATCAACCGTACACCAGGCTTATATCGAACTTGAAAAAAGAGGAAAAGTCGAGGCAAGGGAAAAATCAGGATTTTATGTGAAAGTACTGAATGAAAATCCTTTATGCAGGCCTGCTGCGGAAAAAGGGATTGCCAAACCATGCCGGGTGGTGGTCAATGATCTTGCGGAAACTATCATAAAGGATCTTCAATGTGATGATATTCTCCAGTTGGGAGCTGCCATTCCGTCTAAAGAGCTGATGCCGCTGAAGCAATTGTCCAGGATCATGAAATCCTTGCCGGCAAAGATATTGCAGGACCACATTGCAAATTATGACCTGTGCGCCGGGAACCTGGATTTCCGCGAGGAGCTTTCCAAAAGAATGCTGGGCTTTGCCGGTTCAATTACATCAAAGGACATTATAACAACCAATGGCTGCCTTGAAGCTGTCACCCTGTGTTTGAGAGCGGTCGCAGATCCTGGTGACGCAATTCTTGTGGAATCACCGGTTTTTCATTGTTTTTTACAGCTTATTGAAGATTTAAACCTCTATGTCATAGAAATTCCGGGCTGCCCTGATGAGGGCATTGACCCTGAAACATTTAAAAAAGCAATCAGTTCCAATAAAATTAAAGCCTGCCTTTTGAATTCTAATTTTCAAAACCCTTTAGGGTCAGTCATGCCAGAAGAAAACAAAGAAAAGATTATTTTAATTGCAGAAAAATACAATATCCCGATCATTGAAGATGATATTTACGGGGATCTTTTTTTTGGAGAAAAACGGCCGACCACTTTTAAGAGCATGGATAAAACCGGTATGGTCCTTTATTGTTCTTCTTTCTCCAAAGCCATTGCCCCCGGATTAAGAACCGGATGGACTGTCCCCGGGGTTTTTAAAAATACAGTTATTCGAATGAAGCTTAATACTTCCATTTCAAGCCCTGGTATCAACCAGGCCGTTGTGGCAAGATTTCTTAAGACAGGTGCCTTTGACAGGCATTTAAGGCAGTTGAGGAACAGGCTCAAAACCCAGGCCTCGGCATTAGCCATTGCCATATCAAAATATTTTCCTGCTGATACCAGGATTACATTCCCAAGGGGCGGCATGTTTATCTGGGTTGTTTTGAATGAAAAAATCAATTCAATGGAAATTTACCAGGAAGCCTGCCAGGAAAAAATTTCCATCCTTCCGGGCCTGATCTGTTCATCCTCTGACAGGTATAAGAACTGCCTGAGAATCAATTGCGGACTTAAATGGACCCACAGGCTTGAACAAGGGATCAGGAAACTCGGACAGATCGTAAACAGGCATGCTTTGTGCAATTCATAAAAGAAAAAACTGTTCTAAAAGGCGCCTGGTAAGTTAAACCCTGCAATTCAAGCATGTTAAAGAACAGACAGGTTGTTGCAAGTTCTTTTAAAAAGGGGAAAAAATTTCCCTGGAAAAACCGGATTTTTTTACAATAATTACTTTATTAAAGGGTGATCATGAAAAATATTTGTATTATTAGTGAAACATTAAATAACTATCAAATTTTAAAACCTTTAATGAAAGAGATTCAAAAAGACGACTCTGTTTATTTGACTGCAGTTTCAACAGGAAAACATCAATCAAGCGAATTTGAAATTACATACAGGCGAGTTGAAGAAGAAGGTTTTATAATTGATGAAAAAACAAATATCGTATTCAATGCAAAAAAAAATTCAAGCCAACAAGACCTTGTAGACTTCGAGCAATTGGAATATGACCGGTTATTAAAGCAATTAAAACCTGAAATTATCATCCTTTCCGGGAACAGCCATGAAACCTTTTGTGCTGCTGTTGCAGCTTCCATGAACAATATTCCCATAGCCCATATTCAAGGGGGTGAATCCAAGCTTAAAACATGGGATGATTCCTATGGTTACGGAATCACCAAATTGAGCCACCTGCATTTCACGTCCACAGAAAAATACCGCCGGCAGGTGATCCGGTCAGGAGAGCATGCCGAAACAGTTTTTAATGTGGGTTCACTTCTCATCGAAAAAATAAAAACCCAGCCGTTGAGAGGAAAATCTCTTTTTTTAAATGAGACGGGTTTTAAAAAAAATGATAAATTCATATTTATTTATTTCCAACCCGATGTCTCAAAAGGTTCAAAAAACGCCCATATGTTCAATGAAGTATTGGAAAGCCTGGATGACGGACGTCTGGACTCCTTTAGACTGCTGTTCAACAAGCCCAAAGCCAGCGGACTTGGCAAAATGATAATCCGGATGATCGATGATTTTACTTTGAATACCGGTGGCCGGGCCGTATCGCTTCCATTCATGAGTCTGCCTGATTTAAGCCGGGCCATAAAATATTGCTCCGCCATGGTCGGCAACTCCTCGGAAGGTCTTGTCATGGCTCCCAGCTTTAAAACCCCGGTGGTTGATCTTGGTGACCGGCAAAAGGACAGGGTAAAGGCGCAAAATATTATTGAATGCCATTCAAAAAAAGAAGAAATTATCTGTGCCATTCAAAACGGGCTGTCAAGCGATTTCAAACACTTTATCAAGGATAAGCCGTCCCCTTTTGAGCAACCATCACCGGCAAGAAGGATAAAAGACATTATCAGGGGTTTCAAACAATCAGATATCCGTAAAAAAAATTTTCCTGTATTAAATTAATTTTTTAATAAAAAAATAAATCAGGGGCAGGAAAATCGCCGGGAGCATATTACCGGCCTTAAGCTTTTTTTCCCTTATCATATTTAAACCCAACGCTACAATCAAAAGACCTCCGGTTGCAGACATCTGGGTGACAACAGCAGGAATGAGAAACGGTTTAAGGAACCCTGCCATTAAAGTTATGGAACCCTGGTACAAAAACACGGGAACCGCAGCGAAAAGCACACCGATCCCCATGGATGAGCTTAAGATTATCCCGACAATACCATCAAGGGCCGCCTTGGCAAACAATGTATCATGGTTCCCTGTAAGGCCGCTTTCAAGTGACCCCACGATGGCCATGGAGCCGACACAATATATTAATGAGGCAGTAACAAATCCGGCTGAAAAATTATTGGATGTTTTTGAAAACTTTGTTTCAAGAAAGCTGCCAATCCTTTCAAGATGGTTTTCAATACCAATCCATTCCCCTAAAAGAGACCCGGCGGCAAGACTTATGATAATAATTAAAAGATCATCACACCCAAGGGCACTTTTCATGCCTATGAGGATAACGGCAAGGCCAATGGACTGCATCACAGTCTGGTTGTATTTTTGCGGGATTCCGTTTTTAAAGGCGAGTCCGACAAGGCTGCCTGCAATTATAGCAAGGCAATTAACAATTGTTCCAAGCACAAGATACCCAAGTCCGGTTAAAAAAAAGTTTCTTTAATATAGTCCACCCCGTTTTTAAACAATTTGACACCTATTGTCATTCCCCGGTCCGGGGTGCGGCCCTCTCTTTTAAGGATCCGGGCCTTTCTTGTCCAGTCAGGATGATTTGTGAAATGGTTATAAGCTTCAGGGTGCGGCATTAACCCGAAAATTTTCCCTGTGGGATCGCAAATACCTGCAATATCTTCAAGGGAACCGTTAGGGTTTAACGGAAAAGCTCCATTTGCGGGAACTCCATTGGAGTCAGCATATTGAAATACAACCTGGTTGTTGGCAACAAGACTTTTAAGCACCTCCCCATCTGCAATAAACTTGCCTTCTCCATGGCGGACAGGGTAATCTGCCATATTAATATCTTTGGTAAAGACACAGGGAGTTTTTGCATTTGAAGTAAGATGGACCCATTGATCCCTGAAATTTCCACAGTCATTGAATGTAATTGAAACTGATCTTTTTGTATAATCACTATCAAGTCCGGGTAAGAGTCCCAGGTTGACAAGGGCCTGGAATCCGTTGCAGATACCAATGATAAGCTTTCCCTGGTCCACAAAGTTAAGAAGGTCCCTGCCTATATGGTTTTTAAGCTTTAATGCCTGGATCACACCGGCGCCATGGTCATCGCCCCAGGAGAATCCACCGCCCAGGGCAAGCACATGAAAATCTTCCAGGTTAATTTTTCCCGAAACCAGCGTATTTATATGTATTTTCTCTGCATCGGCTCCTGCAAGTCCAAACGCATGGGCTGTCTCATTGTCGCAATTTAGTCCAAACCCTGTTAATATAAGTGCTTTAACCTTTCTCATATCATGTCTCCAAAGGTTTTATTAAATGCTTTGTCCAGTCTGGCGATTGAAAGATCCACAAGAGGTTCTTTGTCAACGCCAAAAATTTTTAAGTGATCATGAAGGTCGGTTACAAAACCTATGCAGCCTGCTGCCATTCCCTTGAACAAATTTTCAAAAATATTTTTGTTTTCTCCTGGTATGGTAACAATAAACCTGCCTGCTGATTCTGAAAACAATAAGGTCTCATTAAAAAGCCGGCCTCGGCCCGTATTAGCAGGAAGTTCCGGCAAATCTGCTTCAAGCCCTAGGCCCCCTGCCATGGTCATTAAGGACAAATGGACAGCAAGGCCTCCCCTTGCAACGGCATGACAGGATGCCACAAGTTCTTTTTCAATGGCTTTTTGCAAAGTCTTGTAAACTATTTTGAATTTATCAAAATCAACATGGGGGACATTAAGGCCAGTTTCATCAAAAGCATCATAATACTCTGATGCCCCAAGTTCATTGGATGTTTCACCAAGCACGTAAACAAGGTCGCCTGCAAATTTTGGGTCCATGGACATGCATTTTGAAACATCCTCAATAACGGAGGTTGCAGAAAATTGTACGGTTTCAAGTGCGGAAACTTTGATTCTTTCCCCGAATTCACCCTCAAGATGGCCATCAACATACATGCTGTCCTTGCCGGACAACAAAGGGATTTCATATTTTTCGCAAGCTTCTTTTAAGGCCCTGCAAGCCCGAACAAGTTGAGCGGCCTTGAATTTTCCATCAGGATTTTTACCAGGATCAAACTGGATATTGGGCCAGCAGAAATTATCAAGCCCCCCTATATGATCAAAATTACCCCCCACGGCAATCAATCTTCTCACAGACTCATCAATTGTGCTTGTCATCATGTGATATGCATCTATCTTTGAATACCATGGCAAAAGGCTTTGTGAAAACGCAAGCCCCCTTTGGGAAGTAAGTACAGGCCTTGTAACACAAGCATCAGATGGAATATTATGGTTGACGCCAACAAGGGGTTTTATCACGGAACCGCCCTGGACCTCATGATCATACTGACGGATAATCCATTCCTTTGAACTGATATTGGGCCGTTCAAGCATACTTATAAGCAGGGCGTTAAAATCAGATGGCGAACTTATAACAGGTTCTGTCAATCCTCTTAGTTCAGGGGGAAGCCATATGGCGTCAAATTCCCAGGACGGGAACCCTTTGTCCAGAAGATCCATGTCCACGTAGGCACAGGTTTCATCCTTATATTTGATATGCAGCTTGCCGGTATCGGTATATTCCCCTATCACCGTGCTTTCAACTTCATGCTCTGCAGAAAGCTCCATAAAGCGGTCCAGGTTTTCAGGTTTAACCGCAATGGTCATGCGTTCCTGGGATTCTGAAATCCAGATTTCCCACATATCCAGACCTTCATATTTTAGCGGTACTTTATCAAGGAAAACAACGCACCCGTTGGAAATCATGGCTGATTCACCAACAGATGAGGACAAACCGCCTCCGCCATTATCAGTTATAAAAGGAATCAGGCCTTCATCACGGCAGATTAAAAGAAAATCATGCATCTTCTTCTGGGTGTAAGGGTCGCCTATCTGGACATGGCCTGCGGGCGTATTTTCCGAATAACTTTCTGAGGAAGCGGTTACTCCATGGATACCGTCTTTCCCAACCCTTCCGCCACTCATGATAATAAGTTCGCCAGGCGATGTTTTCTTTTCATGGCTTGGCTTTCCCTTGACCAGGCTTGGCATGATTCCAAGGGCCGTAACAAATACCAGGCTCTTTCCCATATATCCCGGGTTAAACAATGTCTGGCCAAAGGTAGTTGGAACACCGCTTTTATTCCCGCCGTCCTTAACACCCTCTATGACACCGTCAAGAAGGCGCCTTGGGTGAAGAGGCGGTCTTAAGGGGCCATTATAGTTCACATCCCCCACACAATACCCGAAACTGCCCATGAACAATTTTGATCCCAAGCCTGTTCCCATAGGATCACGGTAAACACCTACAATACCTGTTATGGCACCGCCATAGGCCTCCATGTTGGATGGGGAATTATGGGTCTCGCCTGTGACCACATAATTATTTTCATCATCAAACCTGCCCACCCCTGCATTGTCCCACAACACGGATACCACCCAGTCTTTTTTCTCTTTAAGCTTTAAGGTGGGTTCTTTAATATAAGTTTTAAAAAGGTTGTCCTCAATTACTTCCTCGTTGTTTGAAGCATCCTTGTACCTGAAAATTCCCTGGAAGGTGTTATGATTGCAATGATCGCTCCTGGCCTGGGAAATATATTCAAGTTCCACGTCAGTGGGTTTTAAAAGACCTGCTTTTTTTCTGGATTCCATTATTTCAGGATCAAGAAAGTATTCGCGGATCACCGGGATGTCCCTTGGGTTTAATGCAAGATTCCTCTTGTCTGAAATTTTTGCAAGCTGAGCATCCGAGTCAATGCTGATAACTTCAAAACAGGGCGTGTGATTCAGGATAACCTTGGCAGGCTTAACATTGGCGCCGGTATTTTTGTCCCAGTCTTTAATGGAAAAAACTTTAAACTGCTGAACGATATGGTTGGATAAAAGTTCGGATGCAAGTTTTTCAACATCTTCCGGGACAAGAGTATCCCCTTTAAGGCAATAGCGCTTTGACGTGTAAATGCCCTCGCCAGGTCCAAAGGTTTTCCCCAGGTGGTCGCTGACAGCTTCCATTGCCGTTGCACCAGGATTGTCTTTTACGCCCGGCCTGTACCCAATCCAGATACAAAAGTCAAAACCGATGTCAAGGGGAGTTAAACTTGACATCTGCGTCACAGGGTTGGTGAGAATCTCGTCTTTGACAATCTCAAGCTGGTCTTGATCAAGCCTGGATTCAATGGTCACGATATTAATGCATCGTGCCTCCTGAATGTTAATCCCAAAATAGGAAGCTGCCTTTTTTTTAAGAGAAGTACCTTCGGCATCCCTGAACTCTTTTTTAAGAGCAATCTCAATACAGGAAATCATATTATCCTCCATTGAACATTCTTACAATGTCATTATAAAAAACAAAAACCATGAGGGCCACAAGCACTGCTGCTCCGAATTGAATTAATTTCTCGCGCAATTTATCACTGACCGCTCTTCCTGTGGCAGCTTCAATGCCAAAAAACAACAAATGGCCGCCATCTAACACGGGGATCGGAAAAAGGTTGATGATACCAAGGTTTACAGACAGCAGTGCAATAAACCATACAAAATTCACAATCCCTGCTTCTGCCTGTTCCCCGGCCATTTGGGCAATCATCAAAGGGCCTCCCAGGTTTCTTGCAGAAACGCTTCCATCTATCATTTTTCCGACAGAGAGTATGGTCAACTTAACAAGCCCGCAGGTATCCTTAAGAGAATGCCAGAGGGCCTGAAAAGGGTTAAGCTTTTTATTATAAGTTTCCCCGTTGCCAACAATACCGATGATATATTTTTCAATTTTTTCACCAAATACATTTTTGGCCGGTCTTAAAGCAGGTGAAAGTACGAGTCCGACAAGTCTTTTATCACGTTCAACAATAACATTAAGTGCTTCTCCTTTACTCTTACCTATAATCCTGGAAATATCTTCAAATGATTCAATTTTATTCTGGTTAACCTCTTTTACAATATCTCCTGCCTTTATTCCTGCGGCCAGCGCTGGTGAATCTTCCAAAACCCTGCCCACAACAGGTTTGGCTAAATAAATGCCTGAAACCTGGTAAAGAACATAATAAATAAAAATGGCCAGGAAAAAATTAAATAAAGGGCCTGATGCTACAATAATGCTTTTTTGAAATAAAGGCTTGTGTGTAAAAGATACCTTGAGATCTTCAGAATCAATATCTGCCCCCGGCTCTTCTCCCACCATTTTAACATATCCGCCAAGGGGTATGGCAGACAGGCAGTAAAGGGTACGGCCATATTTTTTTTTCAAAATTTTAGGGCCAAACCCAAGGGAGAATACTTCAACCCCTACCCCACATAATCTTGCGGCGATAAAATGTCCGAACTCATGAATAAAAACAAGAATACCAATAACAATTATAAATGCCAGAACAGAATGCCCCATAAGACCTCACTTTTATATCCAGGACTTAACTTTTTCCCTTGCCCAGTAATCGGCTTCAATAATACCTGAAAGATCAGGATTGTCAATCCGTGTATGAAGTTCCATTGTTTTGGAAATTAATTTAAAAATGTCTAAAAAATCGATGCGCTTTTCAAGAAAGGCACAAACCGCCGCTTCATTAGCGGCATTCATGACAGCCGGGAGCGTACCTTTTTGCCTGCAGGCCTCAAGCGCAAATAAGAGGGATGGAAACCTTTTTGTATCAGGTTTTTCAAATGTCAGGGATTGAAGTTTTATAAAATCAGGAAAATCCATTTGCAGGTCGAGACGATCCGGTCCTGATAAGGCATATGAAATTGCCCCCTTCATATCAGGCTGTCCCATCTGTGCCATGATACTGCCGTCTTTAAAGCCCACCATGGAATGAACAATACTCTGGGGATGGATTATAACCTGAATTTCTTCATGGGTGACATCAAACAGATGGACAGCTTCAATGATTTCAAGGCATTTATTCATCAAGGTGGCAGAATCTATGGTAATTTTATGCCCCATGTTCCAGGTGGGATGGTCAAGGGCATCTTTTAATGTAATATCCTTGAAAGAATCAAAAGACTTTTGTCTGAAAGGCCCGCCCGAAGCAGTCAAAAATATGGTTTTTAAATCCTTGCTTTGATTCCCCTTAAGGCATTGATAAATTGCACTGTGTTCACTGTCCACCGGCATTATTGAAACATTATTTTCCAATGCTTTTGCCATGATAATCTCCCCTGCCATGACCAGGGTTTCCTTGTTGGCAAGTGCAACCTGTTTTTTTGACTCAATGGCGCAAATAGCAGGTTTAAGGCCTGCTGCTCCCACCATGGCCAGAAGAACCATGTCTGAATCCGCATAGGAGGCAGCTTCCATGTACCCTGCCTCACCAGACAGTATTTCAGGCCGGCATCTTCCTTTTAAGGCCCTGGAAAGTTCAAGGGCCTTTTCTTCATCAATAACAGCAACCAGCTCAGGTTCAAATTCATCAATCTGCTTTGAAAAAAGATCTATATTATTGGCAGCGGTCAATGCCTTTACCTGAAAGAAATCAGGATGTATCCTGACAATATCAAGGGCACTCGTACCGATTGAGCCTGTGGACCCTAAAATTGACAGGTGCTTCATTGAACAAACACCAGGTAAACATACAAGACAGGGATGGCAAGAAGCAATCCGTCTATTCTATCTAATATCCCGCCATGGCCGGGGAGAATACGGCCTGAATCTTTAATACTTGATACCCGTTTCATTGCAGATTCAAACAAATCACCTATCTGCCCTGCTATGGCAAGCATAAAAGCCCCGGGTATGATAAGGAATGACAAGGATAAATCATTAAAGAAAATCTGGCAAAAAATAAAGGCTGCAACCATGGAAGCTGCAATCCCGCCCAAAGATCCTTCTATTGTTTTATTGGGGCTGATGTTTGGAGAAAGCGGTCTTTTCCCAAAAAACGTACCAAAATAAAACGCGCCTGTGTCATTGGCAAATATAACAATAAAAAGCCAGACAATCCATAATGTGCCGCCATCAAGCTCTTTAATAAAAACCAGCAAAGACAAGGACACCGGGATATATATAATACCTAAAACCTGCTTTGCAATAATATCGAATATACCGGGATTTTCTGAAAAACGGGCCAATACAAAAACGGACAGGGCCATAAGGTTCATGGCAAGGATTAAAAACAAAATCTCCCATGATCCAAGGCAGGAACCAATAATCAACGCCATTGAAATTGTATAGGAAATAACCTTTATGATCTGGGAAACGGGTTTTTCATCATTCTGGAAAATAATTCTTAAATATTCGCGCATGGCTAATATTGCGGCCACTGAAACCAATACGGAAAGGAACAATGTACTGCCCTTGATAAGTATCCATAAAAGCATGGGGGCAAGTATGAGTGCGGTTATCCATCGTTTGATGTGTTGCATGTAACCTTACCGAACCGTCGGTCCCTTTTCTGGAAATTTTTTAAAATTTCAATAAACTCGCTTTTAGAAAAATCCGGCCACAATGTATCGGAAATATAAATTTCAGAATATGCTGCCTGCCATAACAAAAAATTACTCAGCCTATATTCCCCGCTTGTACGGATAATCAGATCAGGGTCAGGCATTGCATGTGTGTACAGGTGGGCTGAAATCAGATCCTGGGTAATATCATCACAATTCAAATCTTTTGATTCTATTTTCCCGGCAATTTTCCTTACCGCGGCCGTGATTTCTTCTCTTGATCCGTAACTTAAGGCAAGATTCAAAACCATTTGATTATTATTCCGTGTCAACGCCATTGTAGTGTCAATTTCTTTCTGGACATCAGGGGGGAGTCTTTTTTTCTGGCCAATGATATTGAGACGGATATTGTTTTTTAAAAGTTCCTGTCTCTCTGATACTATGAACCTTTTTAAAAGCATCATCAATGCTTTTACTTCAGGTTTTGGCCTTGCCCAGTTTTCTGTTGAAAATGCGTATAAGGTAAGCGTGCCTATTCCAAATTCCCTTGCAGCAGCCACGATGGAGCGGACAGTTTTAGAACCTTTCTCATGCCCTTTGACACGATTCATTAATCTTTTTTTTGCCCACCTGCCATTGCCATCCATAATAATGGCCACATGGGAGGGAAGTGCTTTAAGGTTAAGGGTCACATCTTTTTTTAAGTCAGACTTCAAGAATTTCCTTTTCTTTTTTGACAAAGATTCCGTCTAACTTTTTAATATATTCATTTGTTGTTTCCTGCACCAGCTTTTGAGCCTTAAAACTTTCATCCTCTGAAATATCCCCCTCCTTTTGAAGGTCTTTGAGCATTTCATTTGAATCACGCCGGATGTTTCGAACAGCTACTTTATAATCTTCGCAGATTTTGGCCACGTTTTTTGCAATCTCTTTTCTTCTGTCTTCTGTCAAAGGCGGTATGGATATCCTGATCAATTTTCCATCATTGGAAGGCGTCAGGCCAAGGTTGGCTTTCAGTATCGCTTTTTCGACCTGGTTTATCACACTTACATCCCATGGTTTCACCGTAATAAGCCTGCTTTCCGGAATGGATACGGTTGCCATTTGCGGCAAAGGTGTTAAAGTGCCATAGTAATCGACTTTAACACCGTCAAGCAAAGCCCCGGATGCCCTGCCGGTACGAACTTTTGACAATTCTTTTTCAAAAGCTTGTTCAGATTTGCCCATTCTGTCCCTGGTTTCCTGAATCACTTCATTTATCATAACAATCCGTCCTCAATAATGATTACCTATTTGTTATAAATCCGAGTACCTATGGCCTGACCGGTTACAGCTTTATAAATATTACCTTCCTTGTGAAGATCAAATACCTGCAAGGGCAGATCATGTTCCATTGCAAGAGAAATCGCTGTCATGTCCATTACATGAAGTTGTTTTTCAATAACCCGCATATAAGACAGTTCATCAAACATGACAGCATCATTATGGACCACAGGGTCCTTATCATAAACTCCGTCAACCTGGGTAACTTTAAAAAGAATCTGGGCGCGGGTCTCATGGGCCCTTAATACTGCTGCCGTGTCTGTTGTAAAATAAGGGTTTCCCGTACCTGCGGCAAAAATAACCACCCGGCCTTTTTCCAGATGACGGATGGCTTTCCTGCGGATAAAGGGTTCTGCAATCCTGTCCATTGGGATTGCAGACTGGACCCTTGTGGGAACATCACCTTTTTCAAGGGCATCGCAAAGAGCCAGGCTGTTTATGACCGTCGCCAGCATTCCCATATTATCGGCAGAAGTTCTGTCCATACCCGCAGAACTTCCTGCAACGCCCCTGAATATATTTCCACCACCTACAACAACACTGATCTGCACATTAAGACGGTAAACTTTTGCAATTTCTTCTGCAACATAATGAATCATTTCAGGGGTAATGCCAAAGCCCTGATTCCCCATCAGGGCTTCGCCGCTAAGCTTAATTAAAACCCGTTCAAACTCCGGCTCTTTAGTCAAGATTCTATTCTCCTATCTGGAAACGTGCAAATCTTTTTATCTGGATATTCTCACCAATTTTACCAATGGTTGTTTTTAACAGTTCTGAAATAGTTTGCTGGGGGTCTTTTACATATTGCTGGCTCAGAAGGCAGACTTCTTTATAATATTTTTCAACCTTGCCATCGACAATTTTATCTATAATATTCTCGGGTTTGCCTTCTTCAAGCATTTGTGCCCGGTATATTTCTCTTTCCTTTTCAATCACTTTCGGGTCAACATCTTCCGGATTAAGACCGGCAGGGTTTGCTGCTGCAATATGCATGGCAATATTCTTTGCAAACATTTGAAAATCTTCTGTCTTAGCAACGAAATCAGATTCACAGTTCACTTCAAGAAGAACACCAAGTTTGGCACCGGTATGAATATAAGAATAAATAATGCCTTCAGATGTGGAACGTCCGGCTCTTTTTGCTGCTTTTGCAAGACCTTTTTTTCTTAAAAGGTCAATCGCTTTTTCTATATCGCCCTCTGCTTCGGCAAGAACTCTTTTACAATCCATTATACCTGAGCCGGTTGCGGAACGAAGTTCTTTTACCATTGCTGCGGAAATTTGCGCCATTTTATTTTTACTCCTTATTTTTACTCAGTCACTTCTTCTTTTGCCTCTTCAACTGGTGTTGTTCTTCTTTTAATTTTTTCAACTACAGGGCCGTCCGTGCCGTCCGATACTACTTCGATCTCCACTTTTTCATTAGAAAAATCAGGCTTGTCTTCTCTACCGCCTTTATCAGACTCAGCTCTTAATTTTTCTTCATGAAGTTCTTTTCCTTCAATGCAGGCATCTGCAATACGGGAAGCAAACAAACGAATGGCCCTTATGGCATCATCATTCCCAGGGATCACGTAATCAATATCATCAGGGTCACAATTTGTATCAACAACTGCAACAATTGGAATTCCAAGTCTTTTGCCTTCTTTCACGGCAATGGCTTCATTTTTGGGATCAATAATAAAAATAGCTCCCGGCAGTCTCTTCATATTACTGATACCGCCAATGGCAAACTCAAGTTTATCCTTTTCCTTGAGCATTTTTGACTGCTCTTTTTTCGGATAATTTTCAAGGGTCCCGTCATTTTCAATTGAATTTAAAAAATGAAACCGGGTGATATTATTCTTTATGGTCTGGAAATTAGTCAGCATACCGCCGAGCCACCGGTTCTGCACATAGAATTGCTCCGCACGGTTTGCTTCTTCATAAATTGCTTCGGAGGCCTGTTTTTTTGTCCCGACAAAAAGGACATCCTGACCATCGGCAGCCACGCCCTTTATAAAATCATGGGCCTTTTTAAAAAGTTTTACAGTCTGCTGCAGGTCAATGATATAAATCCCATTTCTCGCGCCAAAGATATATTTTTTCATCTTCGGGTTCCAGCGTTTGGTCTGATGCCCGAAATGGACACCACCCTCTAAAAGTTCTCTAATTGTAATGTAAGCCATCTGTTCTCCAGTTAATTAATGGTTTTGTCCGCCATTCAGTTCATCCTTAAAATTCGACTTCCTTCAAAGCACCTGATTTCCAAGTCCCTGAATGTGAGTTTTTCTTGCCCAACAAAAATCCTAATTTATATATCAAAATTTTTTTTTTTAATCAATTGATTTTTTTAATTAAAACCACCCTGCTATGGCCTGCAAGATCCCTTATAAATTCAATGAATTCGTACTGGGGATATTGGCCTGAAATATTTTTGACACCTTCTTTCTGGTCAAATCCCATTTCAAGCAGGATTTTCCCGCCCGGATTAAGGTAATTATGAGCTTTTTTTAAGATATCTTTAAAACTATCAAGCCCATCCCTTCCGCCATCCAAGGCAATCATGGGCTCAAATTTCGTGATTTCAGGCTCAAGGCCCCGGATATCACCTGTGGGAATATAGGGAGGGTTTGAAATGATAAGATCAAATCGCGGCGTTTCCTTTAAGGATGAGAACCAGGAGCAGGAAAAGAAACAAATCCTGCCCAGGGCTATTTTTTCAGCATTTTTTTTTGCAATTTCAAGTGCCACAGGAGAAATATCACTTGCAAAATACAAATGGTTCCCAAATTCTTTTGCCAAAGATATGATAATCACACCAGAACCAGTACCCAGCTCAAGAACTGTTTTAGTACAGCTTTTCTTCTTACCGGGATCTAATATCTTAAGTGCCTGTTCAACTATTGTTTCAGTATCAGGCCTGGGAATCAAGACCCCGGTGCCCACTTTGAAATCAGATTCAAAAAATCCTTTTTCGCCTGTAATATAGGCCACCGGCTCATTTCGCACCCTTCTTTTAATTAAAATCCTGAAACCGGATAACTCATTTTTCTGGAGGGGACGGTCAAACTGGAGATAAAGATCAAGGCGCTTTATGCCGAGGCAGTGGGCAAGCAGCACTTCAGCAGTCAGCCTTGGACTGTCGATGCAGTGGTCCTTAAAATAGGATTCTGTCCAGGAAAGAATCTTGATGATTGTCCAGTCAATCAATTTCCTTTAATGCCTGTGCCCTGGTTTTTGTTTTAAGTTCATCAATGATTTCCTGGATATTACCTTCCATGATACTGTCCAGTTTATAGAGCGTAAGACCAATCCTGTGATCCGTCATTCTGCCCTGTGGGAAATTGTATGTCCTGATCCTGCCGCTTCTGTCCCCTGTTCCTACCTGCCCTTTTCTCTCGGCAGCTCTTTTCCCTTCCTCTTCCCTGACCTTTGCGTCAAGGATGCGGGACTTTAGAACGCCCATGGCTTTGGCTTTATTTTTATGCTGGGATTTCTCATCCTGGCATGTTGCCACAACACCGGTTGGGATATGGGTAATCCTGACAGCGGAATCTGTTGTGTTTACCGATTGTCCCCCAGGTCCTGAAGACCTGAACACATCAATTTTAAGATCCGCAGGATTGATGTCAATATCAATATCTTCGGCTTCAGGAAGGACCGCCACTGTGACGGCAGACGTATGGACTCTTCCCTGGGCTTCTGTTTCAGGCACCCGCTGAACGCGGTGGATGCCGCTTTCATATTTAAAACTGCTGAATGCACCTTTTCCACGCACCAGGAATACAATTTCCTTAAAACCACCGGAAGCAGAGTCATTTTTTTCAACGATCTCCATGGCCCAGTTTCTGGATTCAACATATCTTGAATACATCCTGAAAAGATCACCGGCAAAAATACCTGCCTCTTCCCCGCCGGTTCCCGCCCGGATTTCGATCAGGACATTTTTTTTATCCCTTGGATCTTTTGGCATTAAAAGCAGGCTGAGTTGAGATTTCAAAGCTTCCATTTTAAGCTCAAGAGCCGGCACCTCTTCCTTGGCCATGCCCCTCATTTCAGGGTCATCATCCCTTAAAAGCTCCTTTGCCTCTGTCAACTCTTTCAAAAGGTTTTCATATTCCCTGAACACCGGAACTATTTTATTGAGTTCCCCGTGTTCAATCAGGTATTCCTGGTATTTTTTCTGGTCACTGATAACAGCAGGATCACTTAAAAGCTGCTCAAGCTTTATAAATCTTTCTTCAATGCCTTTTAATTTTTCTATCATAATTTAAAAACTTAAAAAGGGGTTCTTTTACTTAAGACCCCTTTTTGATTAGAAATTATTAAATTTGCTAAATAAGTTTACTTGCATCAAATCCTGCGTATTTCTTTTTGAAGCGATCAATTCTTCCGGCAGAGTCAACCAGCTTTTGTTTTCCAGTGAAGAAAGGATGACACTTGGAACAAATTTCAACTTTAATATTCTCTTTTGTTGAACCAACTTCAAACGTTGCACCACAAGCACAGGAAGCTGTCGATTTTGTGTACTTTGGATGTATGTCTTTTTTCATTTTCCTTAAAACTCCTTACTATGCCTTATCCAGGCAGTCATTTAAATCTAAGTCTATGAATTCATCAAATCAAGAAACTCTTTATTATCCTTTGTTCCTTCCATTTTTTCAAGCAAAAACTGCATGCTGTCAACAGAATTTAAACTTGACAACAATTTTCTTAAAATCCAGACACGGTTCAAAACCATTGGGTCCAGCAGCAATTCCTCTTTTCTCGTGCCTGATTTATTCATGTCAATGGCAGGATAAATTCTTTTGTCCGCAAGTTTTCTGTCCAGGACAAGTTCCATATTGCCAGTGCCCTTAAACTCTTCAAAGATGACTTCATCCATACGGCTTCCGGTATCAACAAGAGCAGTTGCAATAATTGTCAGGCTGCCGCCCTCCTCAATATTTCTTGCCGCGCCGAAAAATCTTTTAGGCCTGTCAAGCGCATTGGAATCAACGCCGCCGGAAAGAATTTTTCCAGATGGCGGCATCACTGAGTTGTATGCCCTTGCAAGCCTTGTAATACTGTCAAGGAGAATAACCACATCATGGCCCTGTTCAACAATTCTTTTAGCCTTTTCAATGACCATCTCCGCCACCTGGACATGACGTTCCGAAGGTTCATCAAAAGTGGAGCTTACAACCTCGGCATCAACGGAACGTGCCATATCAGTCACTTCCTCGGGGCGTTCATCAATCAGGACAATCATAGGGATGATATCTTTATGGGCCCTGACCATGCTGTTGGCAATATTCTGCAAAAGCATGGTTTTCCCGGCCTTTGGCGGGGACACAATCAACCCGCGCTGGCCAAATCCTATGGGTGACATCAAATCAATCACGCGCATGGAATAATTATCAGGTTCTGCTTCAAGGTTCATTTTCCGTTCAGGATACAACGGCAGTAAATTATCAAAAAGAATGGTTTCTGCAGCAAGCTCAGGGTTTTGAAAATTAACGGCTTCCACTTTCAATAATGCAAAATACCGTTCAGAATCTTTGGGTTGTCGAACCTGGCCGGAAATCGTATCACCGGTCCTTAAATTAAACCTTCTTATTTGAGAAGGGGACACATAGATATCATCCGGGCCCGGAAGATAATTATACCCCGGAGCCCTTAGAAACCCAAAACCGTCCGGGAGAATTTCAAGCGTACCTTCACCGTAAATCTGACCGCTTTCCTCAATGTTTGCCTGAAGTAATGCAAAAATCAATTCCTGTTTTTTAAGGCCGCCGATTCCTTGAATTTTGTAGTCCTTAGCAAGCTTGGTCAACTCACTGATTTTCATCTTATTTAATTTTACAAGGTTCATTCATTCTCCCAAATTTTTATTTATTATCTTTGTGCAGACTAAAGTTTGTTTTTGAAGTGCACCTTTTGAAGTCTAAACCCAAAAATGACATGAAAAAACAGACAGATTTTAAAACTTATTTGTTTAACGCCTAATTAATAAGGCAAAACCCCTAAGTTGTCAAGAAGTCTTTTTGAATTTTATCAAAGAGATTATCAACAGAATCAAAGAGTTCCGACCTTGTTCCCTTGTTTGCAATTACATGGTCTGCCCTTTTTATTTTTTCTTCCTGGGACATTTGAAGATCAAGCATCTTTCGGGCATTTGCCATACTGACATTGTCGCGCCCTGAAATCCTTTTCAAAAGCTCGGTATCCATGCCTGCCACAACAATAGTAACATCAAATTGTTCATCCATACCAGTTTCAAACAGCAGAGGCACTTCAACTGCCACGGCTTTTTTTTTATTTGCATATTCAGCGTGTTCCATTTGGAAAACCATTTCCCCGAGGATCCTGGGGTGCAGGATATCCTCCATTTTTTGACGCATCCCCGGGTCATTCATAATAATATCCCGCAACCCTGCCCTGTCCAGGGTTCCATCTTTATTGACCGCCTTTTGTCCGAACAATTCAACAATCTTTATAAATCCCGGCATCCCGGGCTTTACAACCTGTCTTGCAATTATATCACAATCCAGGGTCACAAGGCCGATCTGTCTGAGCCTCTTGCATACAAGGCTTTTACCTGAACCCGCCGACCCTGTAACTGCAATCTTTAAAATTTTCATATCATTTGAGACATTGGTGTATTGTTATATTCCGCTTGTATAAACATTGACTTATAATACGGTTTTATGATAGTTTTCAAGACCGTTTTTAATAATAATTGAAAGGACTGAAGATTGTGGAAAGAACATTATCAATAATCAAGCCGGATGGGGTTGCAAAAAATGTGATCGGCGAAGTGATCAAACGTTTTGAAACCGACAGTATTAAAATTGCTGCCATGAAAATGATCAAGCTCACAAAAACCCAGGCACAGGGATTTTATGCCGTTCACAGGGAACGCCCGTTTTTTGACAGTCTCACGGATTTCATGACCTCAGGGCCTATTGTTGTCATGGTGCTTGAAGGCAAAGATGTAATTGCAAAAAACAGGAAACTCATGGGTGCTACAAATTTTAAAGAGGCCGAAGACGGCACTATCAGAAAAGATTATGCAACCGATATAGAAAAAAATGTTGTCCATGGTTCTGATGCGCCTGAAACCGCAGCTTTTGAAATCGGATACTTTTTCAATGATCTTGAAATCCAGGAAAGATAGCCCGGCTTAATTCATATGCCCCCCCAAAAAAACCGCAGCCCGCACTTTATGGCTGCGGTTTTAAATTTTCCTGTATTGCATAATTCATTTTCCCTTGTTTATAGCCGTCAATATCAATGCTTGTATGTTCAAACCCGACCTTTGCAAAAGCCATTGATATCTTCTGCCTGATCTTCTCATTCATAACATTTTCAACAAGATCAGGCAAAACCTCAATCCTGGCCGCTTTCCCATGGCATCTCACCCTGACCTTGGCAAAACCCAGTCCCTGCAGGAAAGCTTCCGCCCTGTCAACCATAACAAGATCTTCTGACTTTATTGTTTCATTATATGGAATCCGTGTTGCAAGACATGATTGAGAGGGCTTGTCCCAGGTTTCGAGTCCCATTTGTTTTGAAAGGAGCCTGATGTCTTTCTTGTCAAGTTTTGCATCTGCCAGGGGGGAAATAAAACCAAGCTCTTTTGCAGCCTTTAATCCCGGCCGGAAATCTTTTAAATCATCCAGGTTCACCCCGTGCATCATATATTGAACACCGAGATCCAAACCCGTCTTTCTTATCAATGCAAATATCTGCTTTTTGCAATAATAGCACCTCTCAAAAGTATTCTCAGCCACATCTTTATTTCCAAGAATATTCACATCAAGGCAGATATGCTCAACCCCTGTCAAGCGGGCAATTTTTCTTGCAGACTCAATCTCCCTTTCCGGCACAAACTGTGAAGAGACTGTAATGGCAAGCAATTTCTGCGGATTTGTTTTTTTTGCCACAGCAAGAAGAAAACTGCTGTCCACACCGCCTGAAAAAGCTATTGCAAATGAAGGCAGTTCTCTTAATCTTTTTTCAATGTCCTTAAGTTTTTTTTCCGGCATATTTCACCTCGATTAATTAGGTATAAATCTCAAATCTATTTTCAACATTTGTACAAGCGTCATTAATATATCATATTCCTTTAGCCAATAACAAACCAAGAAAATTCTTGACTAAACAGCCGGCCTGGTATATATAAGCCCATCATTATTCTGCTGGGTGATCGTCCAACGGCAGGACTACGGACTCTGACTCCGTCAATTAAGGTTCGAATCCTTATCACCCAGCCATTGATTATAAAGGTGGTCATTTCGACTAAAATCCTTTTTTGCTTTAGCTGACATACAGGTGACACTTGGGCAGTTTCGCACCGTACATTGCAAAAAATGTGTAATTTTGCATATAATCTCAGAAATTTAAAATTTTCATTTAAATCAAAATCCACTTATTTGCAATTCAGTGTAATGGAAGCTTGGTTCATTTATATAGGTAATAATACCTAAGAAAAATATTTCTCAAAGTTATCACAATAAGTTCCTGAAATTATGACAAATTATTCTCATTATCTGTGTTCTACATTTAACCAAACCTCATCCCCAAAAAAAATATATCGAAATAACCCTTATCACTTATCTCTCTTGGTATTATGGCAGTTCGTCTTTCGCAAAACAGGAATATTTATTGCATGTAAACAAACTATGAATTTAAAACATTAAGGCCAACCCTGTTGTGAAGCTGGAATGGGAAACAAAAGGGTTTCATGGTGATTGTTTAATTGCAATTGATAAAAAAAGGAGAATTAAAATGAAAAAGTTGTTGTTATTTTTTGCTGCACTTGCATTGCTTTTATTTTTCAGCAATACAGCCTCTGCGGTTTACATTACTCCAGATGACCTAACATTAGGGACTGGTTTGTCATGGGATCATGATGAGGTGAAGCCAGAAGGGTCTGATGTAACAGGTGCTCCAGGATTTGGTACAAGCTCATTCTATTCAAATGTAACAGGTAGTGCAATCGGAACAGGAGTTGATTATACTGCACTTAGGATATATGCTGATTATTTTTCAACCCCCGGTATAACAGTTGGGGATATCACTAATCTTACCTACTGGACCATGAATACAGACGACACATTAATTGACTGGCAAGTAAAGATATACACAGCGCCAACTTTTTCATTTTAA
>JAADHV010000047.1 GCA_013151635.1 Deltaproteobacteria bacterium
ATTTTCGGATTGGCTGTGGGCGCACCGCAGATGGTTTCAATATTATAGCCCCGTCCGGCAAAAAGCCCTGCAATCCTGGCAGTTACGCCGGGTTCGTTTTCCACTAACATGGTAAGTATGTATTTGTCCTGGTCCATAATACCTCATAATATTTGTTTTTGTTAAATGTGTTCATCCCTTGCCGGATGATTATTCATCAAAACTGGTAATAATCCTGTTTTTCCCTGCTTTTTTAGCTTTATAAAGGCATGAGTCCGCATCAGCCACAAGATCTTCAGGGGAAGATGTTTCAGGAAACGATGACACGCCGCCACTGATGGTTTGATATATCCTGTACCTGGAAATGGGTTTTGCTCCACAGAACCGTTTGATTCTTTCACTGTTCTTTACAGCCTTGGCAAGATCAGTGTCAGGATATATAATGCAGAATTCCTCGCCGCCATACCGGCAGGAGATGGCATTGCCCCGGACATTATCAATAATGATTGAAGCAATTTCTTTTAATACGATATCTCCTGTGTCATGGCCGAACTTGTCGTTTACCTGCTTAAAGCCGTCAAGGTCTATCATCAGGAAAGAAAGGCTCGTGTTATTGGATTGTGCACTTTCAATTTCATCTTTTAATGCCTTGTCAAAATAACGCCGGTTCATCAAACCTGTGAGCTTGTCTTTATATGCCAGGGATTCTAAAATCCTGTTTTTCCGAACCAGTTCATCCTGGAGTTTTTTTAATTTGATATGGTTTTCTATCCTTGCTTTTACCTCATCCCGGCCAAAGGGTTTTATTATAAATTCCGTGGCCCCGAATTTAAAGCACTGGAACATGATGTTACTGTCTTTCTCATCTGCAATTGCAATGACAACAGGAGAATCGCTTCCCAGAAGCTCCCTGACATGCTTGCAGGCATCAAGCTTATCTTCATGAGCACAAAGGTCTAAAATAACAATGTCAGGTATGCTTACACAAAGATATGTTTCAAGCTCATCAATAGAGCTGCATATATTAATACTGGAGTTTAAAAAATTAAGTGTTTTTCTTAAAATAGAGCTTAATGTATTGTCTTTGCTTAAGATTACCGTTGTTCCCACAGAACTTATATTTTCTTTCACAGATACGGATTCTATGATTGCAGCAAGTGCGGGCTGGGAAACCGGTTTTTCAAGAAAATCAATGGCGCCTGCCTTGAATCCTTTTCTGAATTGCGTTTCGTTAATAGTGCCGCTGACAACAATTGTGGGAATGTCTTTAATCCCGGGTTCCTTTGTAAGTTTTTTGCAGAATTCGAACCCGTTCATTACAGGCATTTCCACATCAACAAGGATAAGATCAGGCAGGAACTTGGAAGCAATTTTTAAACCCTGATAACCGTCGGAAGCTGTCTTAATTTCAAATTTCAGTTCTTTTAAATAAGAGGCAAGGGTATTTCTTACAGCTTTGCTGTCATCAATAACAAGTGCCAGGGGAATCTGCCTTGTCTTTTGGGGATGGGAACGGTAGGCTTTTAACAATACATGGTTAAGACTTTTTTGATCAAAGGGTTTTAGCAATATGCCGTCAATGTCCCTTAAGTCCCATTCCGAACGTATATTTTCCTGCTGCATGGATGTGGATACAATAAAAACAGCCCGGCAAAGCTGCTGGTCTGATTTTATGATTTGAGCAATTTTAGGTCCGTTCTGGAATTTTGGAAAGCAGGGGCAGATAATAAGTTTGAACCCGCCTTGCTTAATCATGCGGTTTACGTCTGAAATCGTTGAATTAAATATGCTGGCATTAAAATCAGACTCATTCAAGAAGGCCCTGTAAACCGATGAAAGCGCTTGAGAATCTTCAATGATTGCTGTTTTTATCATAAGCTTGATCTATAGATCCATGAAAAGACGAATGGTGTTTTTATTATTTTTTCGTGTATATTCAATTTTTTTTGCGATCTGCTTGACAAGAAATATGCCAAGGCCACCTGGTTTACGTTCGTTCAAGTCTGATGTAATATCCGGTTCCTCTTTTTCCAAAGGATTAAAAGCCACGCCATTGTCAGAAATTTCCAGGATTATATTGTCGTTGGAATTATCGATCATTATATTAATGATACCGTTTTTTATCCCTTTGCAGCCGTGATTTATTATGTTCACAACAATTTCTTCAATGACCAGGTCAATCCTGAACAGCCATTTTTCATTGTCCCCTGATATTGACAGGTTTTCTTTAATAAATTCTTGAATTTGATGAACAGATTTAATTTCCGGCGTAAAAGATTTTGTTTTCATGTAGTATGTCCGATTTCTAAATTTATTCTTCTGCTATCATTTCTTTTGCAGTCGAAAGATCGTCGTATATACTCATAAAAACATTGAACCCGGACATTTGAATAATTTCCTGGACATTATCGCTTGCATTGCAAAGGCAAAAATGTCCCGAATCATACATTTGCTTTGCTATCACAATTAAAACCCTGAGCCCGGCACTGCTGATGTAATTTGTACCTTCCATATCCAGAATAATATTTTTTTCTTGCTCCTCCAATAATTCAACCATGGCATTCTCAAGCTCGTCTGCAGTTGTCGCATCAATTTTTCCTGAAACATGCACTATGGAACTTTTGGCTTGTTTTTCAATTGTAATCGTAATATTCATCAGCCCAACTCCTTTGAACCTTTTAAAATCAATATCTGCGGTCCAATATTTTTCACATCGGTAAATTTGATGGTATTAAAGGTTAATAATATGATTTAATCTGTATTTTTATTTCTTATAATTTTTATACTTATATTTCAACCTAAATCGAGTGAATTATAAATTAAAAAAGGTTTGCAGCAGGAAGTTAACTATTTTGAATGCATTATTTTTTTTTGCATGGCAGTAAAAAGAGTCTGTGCATCAGAAACCTGGTCCCCGGGTAACAATGCCGTAATAATATCCAGGAATGTTTTTGCGCTTGCATCATTACTGATTGATGCAAGTTTATACCACATATACGCTTTTTTTAAATCTTTTTTCACACCGTTTCCCAGGTAATACATGGAACCAAGTTGCTTCTGGGCTGAGACGGAGCCACCTTCGGCAGCCCTTAAGGACCAGTATATTGCATGCTTGTAATCATTTGCCGGGTTAATGGTTTTTTTTAAACAGCCGGAGAAAAAGACATTCATGAGGATAAGTATAAGAAAAAAAATTTTTATCATAATAATAGTTTTGACCAGCACTGTTTAATGTATATGATCAATACCTTTATCCATCATATTTTTCAAGGAGAAAAGACGCGGATACTTATCGCGGATAGGATAAAGTGTTTAAATGCCATCAGCCGGAGAATAACTGAAAAGGCTTTCCTTATTGACAGGGCAAGATTAATATATTAAAAAAAAACAATCGATTAAATAGCATTTAGATATGCAATTTCATGGGGTAAAAAAAATGAGCCGAACAAATGAACTGTCTGTTTTACTGCGAAACGCTCTTCTGGTTGCAATATTTTTTTTAATTGCTTCTTGCGGGGGAGAAAAACCTAAGCCCCAGCCGGACTGGGTGTATAAACCGCAGAGCATTGAAATCTCGTATAATGCCGATATTATGCTCAATGAATTTAAAGGTTCGTCCCATGCGCTCCAGGTGGTTATTTACCAGTTTGATAATATTAATAAATTTATCGAATTGTCAGGATATAAGGACGGTCTTATAAAATTACTGAAAGCGCAGAATTTTGATGCAAGTGTCCAGGCTGTAAAGAAAATGTTTATTGATCCTGGAGAATCAAACAGGCTTATCTTTGACCGTGCGGAAAAAAGCCGGTGGGTGGGGATTGTCGCCGGTTACTTTGACCTTGTGCCGGGAAGGGCGACCTGCTTTTTTGAAATCCCTCATAAAATTGAAAAACAGGGCATGATTTTTTTTAGAAAAGAAGTGGTGGTCATATCCGATCTCAAATTAAACCTTATACTGAAAGAGCATGAAATAAAAGGGATCAAACTAGATGAATAAGCCTGAAAAACCGGTTTTATGGCACCAGGGGCTTTTTTTGCAGCCCCACCATTTTCAACAGAATGACACTTTTTTTAAATCTTTATTAACACCCCATAATCAATATCATACTCCTTTTTTCTGGGGGTGCAATCAACTTATTATTCAGGATACCTCACTTTCTCAGCGCTTAATAGAGATAGAAAAATGCGAACTCATTTTCCAGGACGGCACATGGGTAAAATACCCTGAGAATACGAAGATCCAGCCGCGGTCATTTGAAGAATTATCATTTGATGTTGAAGGTGATACACCTGTCAAAGTGTATCTTGGAATCAGGAAATGGTATGCCTTTGACAAAAACGTAACATCAATTGATTCAAACCAGAGCATTGATCCTGTCGGTACTCGCTATGTTTCCCCTGTTGAGCCCGAAAGCGTAAAAGATATTCATGAAGGCGGTGACCCTGTAAATATCCGCAAAATGGATCATGTTGTTAAGATTTTCTGGGACCATGAGCTTGACAAGTATAATGAATACTTAATGATTCCTGTATGTGAGCTTGAACTGAAAGATGAAAGGGTTGGTTTGTCAAGATCATATATCCCGCCAACATATGTTATTTCAGGCTCTGATACCCTGATGAAGATATTAAAGAACCTCAGGGAAAATATTATTTCCCGGTGCAGGGTGTTTGAATCTTATAAATTTTCCCAGGGACTGACTTCTGATTTTGATGCTCATTTTATACCGCATTTGCTTGTCTTGAGCGCATTGAACCGCTCGCTTCCCGCCTTGAACCATGTTATTGAGCTTGAGAATTTTCACCCCCATGCGGTTTATGGGCTTTTAAGGCAGATTATAGGGGATTTAAGTACATTCACGGACAGGATAAATGCTCTGGGGCAGCTAAAGGACGGAACTTCTTTGCTACCCGAATATAACCACGAACAAATTTTTCATTGCTTTAATGAAGCCGGGATATTGCTTGGCGAACTATTAAGGGGAATTTCCATTGGCGGAGAGAGTATTTTCAGCATGATAAGGGAAGATAACTATTTTACGGCCCGGCTGCCTTCTGAAGAATTCAGGGATTCTTATATGTATTTCCTTGTATTAAAAAGTACGGCAGACTCTGAACAGATTATCAATGATATACACAATATAATAAAATTGGGAAATTCAAAAAATATAGACAACATGATTGCAAGGGCTCTTCCGGGAGTTCCTGTCAAACACCGTCTGGTACCTCCGCCGGGTATGCCGAGACGTTCCGGCTCATATTATTTTAGAATTGATTCAAAGCATCATTTATGGGAAGAAATCAAACATTCAGGGGATGTTTGTCTTTTCTGGGACAATGCGCCTGAAGATACATCAATTGAAATTGTGATTTCACAAATATGAAGGTGGGCTGATCAATGAAAATTTCATCTGTTGACTGTGTGACTGAATTGCTGGCATACACGTATCATCTTATTGACCGGCTTCAAACAATAGAAACAGGCTATGACCTTGTCGCGGAGAACTATAATCAACTTATCCGGCGTGCAAAGCTGCGTGCAAAATCAGCCGGAATTCCAAAAAAACAATTTGACCGCGCACTATTTGCCATATTTGCATGGATAGATGAAACCATCCTTGAAACCGGGTGGGACCAAAAACATGAATGGATTAAAAATTCATTACAAAAAAAATTTTTCAACACAACAAGTGCCGGAAAAGAGTTTTTCACCAGGATTGAAAAATTAGGGCCGGAAGATAAAGATACCCTGGAAGTTTATGATTATTGCCTTGCTTCCGGTTTTAAAGGGTGCCTGTATGAATCTTACCACCATGAAAAATTAGAAGACATTAAAGTTAATACCCGGAAAAAACTGGCAGACAATGGTGATTTCGATGTGCCTGAAATTCTTTTCCCGGATGCAGGAGATATTGTTTTCACCAAGAGTTTAAAGCGGAAGAGATGGAAAGGCCTGTCGAGTTTTTCATCTGTTCTCGTCCTGTTTCCTGTATTATTATTCTTTATTCTTTATTATTTTTTTAACGGGCAGTTGATTCAAATGGTTAGTGACAGCGGTTTGTTGTTTTAATGAAATAAATTATTTGCATAAATTGAGAATTAAGAAACAAAATGAAAAAATTTTTTAAGTTTTTATTTTACAGTTTTCTAATTTTACTCTTCCTTGTTTTTTTATTCGTGGTAGGTTACTGGGCGTTGGTGATTAAAGGCTGGCCATGGTGGATTTCCGCTGTGCTTGTCGCATCATGTGTGGGAGTTTTATTAGGATATTTTGCCATAAAAAAATTCCTGGTACGGCGAAACGAAAAAAAGTTTGTTCAAAAGGTTATCAATGAAGAAGAGTCACTTTTAGAAAATGCTGATGCAGATGAACAATACAATCTGAAAGAAGCGGAAAACCAGTGGAAGGACTGTATTTCAAAACTTAAGAAATCTCATTTGCGAAGGTATGGCAATCCTTTATATGTCCTGCCATGGTATATTATGATGGGTGAATCAAGGTCAGGGAAAACCTCTGCCATAAAAAATTCAAACTTGAGTTCCGCCCTCACTGATGTCAGCAGTTCCGCTGTTATTTCAGGTACAAAGAATTGTGACTGGTGGTTTTTAGAACGTGCCGTTGTACTGGATACTGCCGGCCGGTATACAATCCCCATTGAAGAAGACAATGATAAAAAAGAATGGCAGTCATTTCTTACCCTTTTGTCAAAATATAGAAAAAAAGAGCCTATAAACGGTGTGATCGTTACCGTGGCAAGCGATGCACTCTTAAATGAAGACCATACCCAGTTGAGTGATAAAGCAAAGAGCATCCGGCAGAGGATTAACCAGATGATGCGGATACTGGGAGCAAAATTCCCGGTTTATCTTTTGGTCACAAAAATGGATCTGGTCAATGGGTTTACAGATTTTTGCGACCATATACCGGATCAAAGAAAATTCCAGGTCATGGGGTATGCCAATGCAAACGATCAGGAAGACGGAATGCAGGCCCTTGAAAAATGCATGGCAACAGTCTTCAGGCAGATAAGAAACCTTCGATCCATTTTTATCCATAATCGTATCAATAATTTTGCGGTTTCTTTTTCCAATGAATTTATGAATTTAAAACCAGGGCTTGAATCCTATGTCCAGTCTTTATTCGGGGATGATATTTATCAGGCAACCCCACTTTTCAGGGGAATTTACTTTTCCAGTGCATGCAGAAAAGGGCAACCTGAATCGGAATTCCTTAAAGCTGCGGGCATCACATACAATAATGACGATTCCCTGGACCGTAACAACGGGTTTTTCCTAAAGAGCTTTTTTAGTGCCATTTTACCCAAAGACAGGAATATTTTTACTCCCTTGTCCGAATTTCTAATGTGGAGAAAAGCAACCCTGGGCCTTGGAATTTTTTCACTTATCTTAATATGCCTTGCCATGAGCGGGATTCTGGCATTTTCCTATTTTAATAATGTAAAAGCCTTAAATAATTTTAATGCAGGTGTTTTTAAAAGCAGGCCCCTGGTATTAAATACAACTGACAGGATGCTTGTTCTTGACCGGCAGAGATTTGAAATAGAAAAACTTCAAACCAATAATGATGACTGGATACTCCCCAGGCTGGGCCTGAATCAAAGTCGTATGCTTGAAAAAAATTTAAAAACGGCCTTTGTCAGTGATGTACAGAAAAATCTAGTGGATCCCATGGATGAATTGTTTTTTAAAAAAGCCAGAATTATCAATTCCGTTACACCTTATGAAGATATCGTTGACAGGGTTTTGTATGCGATAAGGAGAATTGCCATCTTGAAAAATTCAATCCGGGATAAATCTCTTCCTGATAAAAAAGAATTTGAAAAGAGTATCCGTGACATATTTCCTTTTCTTGATCCTGGCATACCATCAGCTATTGCTCCAAAATTTGCCGACATATATTATTCCTATCTGGCCTGGAACAATGACCATTCCTATTCTGAGCAAGAGCTTAAGATATTTCAAAATACCCTGTCGCAAATTGCTCATAACACCGGTAATTTTAACTGGCTTTTAAGCCCCATGGTATGTTCAACCCCTGATATTGAAATTTCTACATTTTTAACAGGATATCAGCTCAACTCGTCCAAATTGGACTCAAAGGGGGTTTATGTAGTTGTCGGAGCGATCCGGGACCGGAATAAATCGGATTTAAAGGCGCATGTTAAAGGCGCGTTTACAAAGGCAGGAAGACAGGAAATAAAACAATTCATTAAAACGATTCAAAAGGCCTTCGCGTTCACCAACCAGGAAGAGTTTTTGCAGATGGAAAATGATTTCTGGGCATGGTATGCAAAAGAATTTTACCGGGCATGGTTTAATTTTGCATCAGTATTCCCCCAGGGCGGAAACTGGAAATCCCTGGTCGATAACTGGACAGACTTAGGGACATTGATGACAACGGACCAGAACCCTTATTTTATGCTTTTAGGAAAGATGGGAGAAGAATTTGAATGGTTCAGAACCCAGATAGACCTTGAACCTTCCTGGGCCGGAACTGTGATCACACTCAAAGAGATCAAGCACCTGGCCGAAACAGAGAAGAAGAAGAAAGAAGGATCTTTCTTGGCCAAGCTTTCTCTTACAAAGAAAAAAATATCGGAAAAATTTGAAAGATCTTCTAAAAAAATCTATAAACAGGTTAACAGGAGTGATTCAGCCAGGCTTGAATATAAGATGAAATTTGCTGAAGTGTGGAATGAGTATATTGCAAGTCTTAAAACCATATCTTCAGCCACATCGTACAATGAAAAATGTTTTCATATGTTTGCAGATTTTTTCAAAGCATTGTCTGATCCTTCAAAGCAGCAGGAGCCTTTCAACCAGACCTATGATAATTTAATAAAATTAAATTCTTTTTTAAAAACAAATAACACATCCCCGGTTGTCAAAAGTCTGATAAAAGGGCCTTTTGATTTTCTTACTGCATATGGTACTTATCAAAGTGTGAAATATCTGCAGGGCAAATGGGAGGAGATTGTTTTAAGTGCTGCCGCCAGCATTGACCCTGACAAGTATTATTCCATCATGTTTGATAAGACTGCAGGTGTTATCTGGCAATTTGTCAATGAAGAAGCGTCACCCTTTATTGACCAGAACAAGACCGGTTTCTACTCCAGAACGGCATTCGGGGTCAATCTCCCCTTTAATAACCGTTTTCTTAAATTATTGAGTAAAGGTGAACAGCTCACCCTGGATCAGCAGGATGAATACACGGTCTCAATCACAACCCTGCCTATCAGTGTGAATAATGCTGCCATGATAAGACCCTATTCAAACACGCTTGTGATGGAATGTGCCGATGAAAGGACACAGCTTGTAAATACCAATTTCCCCGAGACCCAGAAATTCATCTGGAAGCCGGGGATCTGCGGTGATGTTACCCTGGAAATCAAGTTTGCAGATTCATTGCTTCAAAAAAAGTATAAGGGCAGGTTGGGTTTCGCAGATTTTTTACAGGACTTTAAAGACGGTACAAAGATATTCAATGTATCTGATTTTCCTGAATATTCCGGATATTTAACCAATAATAACGTAACGGATATAAGTGTTTCATATGAAATCAATGATATTAAACCGGTATTGAATTTTTTAGATAGAAGCCCCCCTGTCATACCGGATGTTATCTTTAAAAATTATAAATTAAAAAGCGGGAAATATCCCATCGCTAAAAAAATACCCCAGGTCAAAAAGAAAAACATCCTTCCTCCTGAAATAGGGCTGAAAGACCGGTATTCCCTGTCAATGGAAACACTCCCCATGGGGGTGAATGAGGCTTCCAGTATTAAACCTGTGGCAAGTATTATGTGGATGAAATGCAAAGATAATGTGATCCGTTTTGAAAATAATAACTATCCTGAATCGATTAAATTTGACTGGGAGCCTGCAAATTGCGGCAAGGTGCTGCTAATAATAAAATTTCCTGGAATTACCCTTTTAAAGGAATACCGGGATTTCTTTGAATTTGTGAAAGACTTCAACTATAGCTCAAGGACGTTTTTTGCTGACGAATTCCCTGAACAGAAAGAAGCATTGCTGAAAAATGGGATTTCATCTGTAACACTCTCATATGCTTTTAAAGGAGACCTGCCTTTACTGGAAGTTACAAATGTCAAAAAAATAATTAAGAAAAAAAGAAGCCATGCTTTAAAAGCTGTAAAACAAAAATTCGCCGGAACCGAAGACAAGGCTGATGTTAAAGCTGTTCAGCCATCATCTAAAGAAGATGTAAAAAAAGTTGACAAAAAAATAATCAAGACACAAGACTGGATAAAAAACCAGAATATAAATCATTATACCATCCATGTCATGATGGCATCTGATAAAGAAGAAATTATTGAGTTTGCAAAAAAGAACAGTTTGGTGGATAATGCAGCTATCTATGAAAGCCGACTGAACGGTCAAAAACAGTATAATTTGATTTTCGGATCATTTGATACTTTTCAGAAAGCTAAAAAAACATTGGCAGCATTATCTGATTCTGCTTCCAGGTATTCTCCCTGGATCAGAAAGTTTGCTTCCATAAACAAGGAAATTAAATAAGTGTATCCATTATGGAGATGATTAATTTAGGAAATACTCCAATATCGGAAGATGCTCCTACAGGGAAAGATGTCAGGTACGAACCTGATTTTGAATCCCTTTCACAGGAGATTGCAAAGTTAGGTTCCCCTTCTGCCGGTTCTGCTGTTAACTGGGATATTGTAATTGACCTGTCGGTCCAAATCCTTGAAAAACAATCAAAACACCTGCAGGTGGCAAGCTACCTGAATTACGGCCTGATGAAAACCCGTGGCCTTGAGGGCATGTGCCAGGGTATCCGTATTTTCAGGGGGCTTATCGAAAACTTCTGGGAAACCATGTTTCCCCCCAAGAAAAGGATGAAGGGCAGAAAGGGCGTCATTGTCTGGTGGACAGAAAAAATATCTGATTTTATATCAGACCATGATCCTGTAACGTGGGAAAAAGAAAAGCGGGATAACCTTATTGATGATATGAATTTTATTGATGAATTTTTAGGGGAAAATGTGGAAGATGCACCGCTTTTGCTTCCCCTGATAAAAAGAATCAAGGAGGTTATTTTAGAAAAAGAGGTTTTAAAAGCGCCTGAAGCACCGGTAGAAGAGGCAGAAACTTCTTCAACAGGGCAGCAGACTGTTACCTCACCTGAAAGAAAAATAATAACCGAACCCCCGTTGGATTCTGATCTGGATTCTAAGGCAATGCTCGGACAGGGCTTGAGTATTCTTGGCAAATCCGCGTCTGCCCTGAGAAAAGAAAATGTATACCAGCCTTTAGCCTACAGGCTGAACAGGATAGTTGCATGGGCAAACATTGACGAACTGCCGGCAGCAACCGGTGGAAAAACCATGATCCCTCCGCCTGATGAACAGATTATCTCAGCAATAGCAGGCCTATATGATGCAGGTAATTGGGGAAACCTGGCTGATTCCTGTGAGGGGAAAGTCAGGCAGTTTCTTTTTTGGCTTGACTTGAGCAGGTATGTGGCAGAGAGTATGGAACAGATGGGTCATCCCGAAGTCGCCCGTGTAATCGAGGCTGAAACAGCATTATTTGTCCAGACCCTGAAAGGAATTGAAAACCTGTCATTTTCCGATGGGACACCGTTTGCCGATGCTGCAACTCTTGAATGGCTCAAGCAGCTCAATAAAAATGATACCGGCAAAACAAATACCAGTGGTACGGGGCAGCCAGACAGCATTAATCAAATTATTTCAGATGAAATGAGTGTTGCACAAAAATTGATAAAAGAAAAACAATTGGATCAAGCCCTCATGCTTTTTAAGGTTCACGTGTCAAAGGCTGTTTCGGAAAGGGAACGGTTTTTGTGGAAAATCGGGCTTTGCCAATTGTTGATCAATTCAAAAAAGATACAGATAGCCTCATCCTATATAGATAATATTTTAGAAAATATAGATAGATTTAATCTGGAAATATGGGAACCTGATAATGCCATTGATGCTTTGTCCCTGGCTTTAAGAGGTCTCAGGCTCCAGAAGGACGATCAGCATGGACAATTGATTGGATCAATTATTAAAAAAATCTCCATGCTTGATCCTGTTAAGGCTTTACAGATTGTTTAATTTATATAAACCAGCAAGGAGGTAATCTATGGCTAAAGAAGCGTCTGTTGCACCAAAGGAGAGGGTGAATATTGTTTATAAACCAGCTACAGGGGATGC
>JAADHV010000029.1 GCA_013151635.1 Deltaproteobacteria bacterium
CCTTATTAATTCGGAATAACAATTTTGGTGTATAAAAGACCTGGATCGATGATTTTTTTTTATAAAATATTAATTAATATATTATTTGTTATTACTCTTTTATTCCTGCCGTTCATCTGCCTTTTTTCAGAGAAAAGAAGAGCGAACCTGTGCCAGCGCCTGGGGTTTAAAACAGGTTTTAAAAAAAAAGTTTCCGGCAAAAAGAGGCTCTGGATTCATGCTCTTTCCGTGGGAGAAGTCGTATCAGCCCTACCATTTGTAAAAGCCTTAAAAGACAGGCATAAAGACATTGATATTGTTTTTACGGCTTCAACAAAGACAGGGTTTGATATGGCTGATCAATGCCTGGTAAGAGATGGGGGCCTGGTTGACCAATTAGGCTATTTCCCGTTTGATCCTGGGTATTGTGTTAAAAAAATAATACGGCGGATAGAACCTGGTGCAGTGGTTATTGTGGAAACAGACCTGTGGCCCAATTTTTTACATGAAATGAAGAAAAGCAAAATTCCTGTTGTATTAATTAATGCCCGCCTTTCAAAACGTTCATTAAAAGGATATTTGTTTTTTAAAAAATTTTCTGCCATGTTTTTTTCTTCCCTGGCCGGTATTATGGCCCAGAGCCCGCTGGATGGAGAACGGTTTCAACGCCTTGGGATTGATAAAAACAAGATTTCTGTTGTGGGAAATATCAAGTTTGATCAGCCTTATATGAATATGGATAAAAACCATGTTAAAAGCCTGATGGACAGCTTTTACGTTCAAAGGGAAACAAGGGTGTTTATTGCAGGCTCCACCCATGACGGAGAAGAAAAGATTCTTTGTGATGTATATAAAAAGGTAAAGAAGAATTTTCAGAGGCTTTTAATGATTCTTGCACCAAGAGATCCCAAAAGGTGTCCTGAGATATTATCTTATTTCCTGTCCAATGATGTTAAGGCTGTTTTAATGTCAACCATGGATAAATTAAAAGACCACCCGGAAGTTATCCTTGTGGATAAAATAGGGATTTTGTCAAAGCTTTATTCCATTTGCGACGTGGCTTTTATAGGGGGGTCAATGGTCAGGCAGGGTGGGCATAACCCCCTGGAGCCGGCGGCTTTTGCAAAGCCTGTTCTTTTTGGTACGGATATGACGGATTTTTTGCAGATTTCAAGCCTGCTCACGGGTCATGGGGCTGCCAGAAAAGTGAAATCAGGGCATGAACTTGTTAAAGAACTTGAAATAATGCTGGGAGACACCCGGGTAAGGCAGCAAATGGGGAAAAAAAGCCTGGAAGTTTTTTTGCAGAATTCCGGTGCGGTCAAACGAATTATCAAAAATATGGAGATTCTTCATATTGTTTGAAAAAATTTTAAATAAACTGGAAAAAAGGGTCACGTATATCTCAAATCAGGATTATAAACCCGGCATGTTTTCCCTTGAACGGTTTTTAGCCGTACTTTCAAATTGTTATGGCCTTGCTGCCGGACTCCGGGTCCGGCTTTATGAAAAAGAATTCATAAAGCAGAGAAAGCTTCCCTGTGTTGTTATTTCGATTGGAAATATTGTTGCAGGGGGAGCCGGAAAAACTCCCATGGCCATTTATCTTGCCGGCCTTTTAAAGGAAATGGGAAAGAAAGTGGTTGTCATAAGCCGGGGGTATAAGGGAAAATATAAAGATAATTCATTGATTGTTTCAGACGGGAACCAGGTTTTTTCAGGTGCCGGAGATTCCGGGGATGAACCATATATGATGGCTAAAAGAGGAGCTTTTCCCGTGGTAGTCGGCAAAGACCGGTTCAAGGCAGGCATAAAAGCCATTAATACTTTCAACCCTGATGTTATCATCCTTGATGATGGATTCCAGCATTTGAAACTTAAAAGGGATATTGATCTTTTGCTTCTGGATCATTTACACCCCTTTGGCAATAAAAGATTCCTTCCGGCCGGCAGATTGCGGGAAACCCCTGGAATGTCGGCTAAAAGATCAGATGCAATTATTTTTACAAGAAGCCGCACCAATGATGAAAAGGGCCGGACTATAAAGGAAGTGCTGAAATTTTACCCTGGTTGCCCGTGGTTTAAAACATTTCATGAGCCGTTTATTTATAAACATATTATTCATGATCAGAATTTAAGAAATCGCATTACAGATATCAGTATGCTGAAAGGGAAAAAGGCGGTCCTTTTTTCAGGGATTGCAAAAAATCAATCTTTTTATCATACAATGAAAGAATCAGGCATTAATGTTCTGGATCATCTTGAATTTAAAGATCATTACAGGTATAAGAAGCCTGATGTTTCATTGATAAACAAAACAGCTGAAAAGGTTTTTGCCGATGTGATCTTAACAACGGAAAAGGATTGGGCAAAGTTAGATTCAAATATTGAATGGAAAAAAGACCTGGTGGTGGTGGGTATTAATATTTGCTTTCAAGACCCTGAACGGTTCCGGGCATTTTTAAATAAAAAGCTTAAAACCTATAATGAGTGATAAAAGAATTTATAAGCTGATTAAGCTTTTGGTCATTTTGTTCGGATTATTTCCGGAACAGGTCCTCAAGTTTTTTTCAGATTTATTGGGACTTATCTGGTATAAAATAGATAAACGTCACAGGAATGTTGTCCTGAAAAACATAAATTATGCCTATCCTGACAGATTTTCCGATGTCCAGGCCCAAAGGTTTGCAAAAAATAATTTTAAACACATTACAGGTATCTTGTTCGAGGTTATCTGGTCATACTCAAAAAATAGGGATGAGCTATTCAAACGTTTTTCCGTCAAGGGGCTGGAGCATCTTGAAAACGCCAGGGAAAAGGGAAAGGGTGTTCTCTGCCTGACCTGCCATATGGGTAATTTTGAGCTTCTTTCCGCAGCAGTTGGCAAAACAGGTATGGAACCGTATGTACTCTACCGCAAACTTGATTTTAAACCTTTGGAACGATTCATGCGTGAAATGCGGCAGCGTTTCGGAACCACCGTGATCCCGCTGCGCAAAGCATCAAAAAAAATTAATATGATTTTAAAAAAAGGCGGTGTTGTTGGTACTCTTCTTGACCAGAACGTGGACTGGTACAAGGGGGTATTTGCAGATTTTTTCGGAAGACCTGCATGTACCAATAATGGGTTTGCAAAACTTGTTTTAAAGACAAGAGCACCGGTTGTTCCCATGTTTATAAGGAAAGAAAATGATAAACATATTATGGAATTTTTACCGCAAGTTCCTTTGCAGATCACAGGAGATACAATTAGAGACATTGAAAATAATACCCAGAATTATGTATCTGCAATAGAATCCATGATAAGAAAATGCCCTGAACAATATTTCTGGGTTCACAACAGGTGGAAAACCAAACCTTATTGTCCCCTTAACCTTAGTTGATCATGACTATTAATTAATTTTTATATGGGATTTATTAACCTTATAGACACTTCTCAGGCAAGAATCATGATACGGGCCGCCAACTGGGTGGGCGATGCCATCATGACCACCCCTGTCATCAGGGCTGTCAGGAAAAATTACCCGGAGGCAGACATCACAGTCCTTGCAAAACCATGGGTGATTCCCGTGTATGAAAACAATCCTTATCTTGACAATATCATGGTTTATGACAGCAATAAGCGTCATAAAAAAGGATTTGGGACCTTAAAGCTTGCCCGGGATTTAAGGGATTTTCACTTTGATCTTGCCATCCTTATGCAAAATGCGTTTGAAGCAGGCCTGCTTTCTTTCCTGGCCGGCATAAAAGAGCGCCTGGGCTACAATACAGATGCAAGAGGCTTTCTTTTAAACAGAAAGATAAAATTGAACCCTTTGCTGAAAAAGGGACATTTAATTGATTATTATATTGGTATTTTAAAGGGGGCTTCCCTGCTAGATGACGGCAGGAAGCTTGATTTATTCCTTTGTGAACCTGACCGGGAATTTGCAAAGCATTTTCTTAAAAAAGAACAATTTGATTTTTTTAAGCCTGTTATCGGAATTAACCCGGGGGCAACCGGGGGAACAGCCAAACGCTGGTTCCCGGAAAGATATGCAGAACTTTGCAAAAGGCTTGCTGAAAAATTCAAGGTTAAAATACTTATTTTCGGGGGGCCTCAGGATAATGAGCTTGGCAGGTATATTGCAAAGCTGTCAGGCAGATGCTGTATCAATATTGCAGGTAAAACAAGCCTTGGCCAGGCTTTCGCACTTATAGAAAAATGTTCTTTGTTTATTACTAATGATTCCGGGCTTATGCATGCAGCCGCAGCTTTGAATATCAACCAGGCGGCATTAATCGGTTCGACAGACCATATTGCCACAGCCCCGTCAAATAAGAACAGCGTTATGCTCAGGGTGGAGGTTCCATGCAGTCCATGCTTAAAGGATGTATGCGAAACAGATCACAAGTGCATGGATAAGATCAGTGTTGACATGGTTATGGAAACCTGCAAGTCTCTTTTGAAAAATAATTTGCAGCAGTCTTAGAGGTATGTTTTTTGTTTGATAATATAAAAAAGATATTAATCATCAAGCCAAGTGCCCTGGGAGATATTGTCCACTCTCTTCCTTTTCTTGCTGCTGTAAAAGAAAAATTTCCCAATGCAGAAATAGACTGGGTTGTTGCCCACGGCCTTCATGAATTCCTTGAAGGACATGAGATGATTGATAAATTATGGGTGATAAAAAAAGACCTGTGGAAAAAGCCCGGCAATCTATATAACACCATAAAAGAGATCAATAACTTGAGAAAAGGCCTGAAAGCCTGCCGGTATGATGTGTCAATTGATCTTTCAGGACTTCTGAGATCCGGCATTATCACCTGGTTCTCAAATGCCGGAATAAAAATCGGGTTTAAGGAGTCTGATGAGGGCAGCCCTTTTTTTTATACCCATAAAATTCATGGCAGCATGGATATCCATGCCATTGACCGGTATCTTGAAATTGCAAAATTTATGGGATGTTCCATTGAAAAAAAAGAATATCCATTTGCTCCCTATGACCCTGACCCGCCAATATTAAAAGAACTGCCTCCTGAATATGTTGTAATGAGCCCTTCGGCAGGAAAACCCGCCAACCGCTGGCAGGCTGAAAAATTCGGCAGGCTTGCAGCAGGACTCAATCTTCCGTCTGTTATCATCTCAAGTGCTGCTGAAGCTGGCATTGCAAAAGAAGTTGTGGCTAATTCAAATGGAAAAGCCGTATCTGTTGCGGGCAGGACAAGCCTGAAAAGCCTTTCAGCCCTTATTGCCAAAGCCTCTTTTTTTGTCTGCAATGACACAGGGCCCATGCATATTGCCGCGGCCCTGAATGTCCCTGTGTTCGCTGTTTTCGGCCCTGCCAACCCCGTGAGAACAGGACCCTGCGGCACAATTCATACCATTATCCGGAAAGATATGGATTGCGCGCCATGCTATGCAAAAAAGCCGTGTCCCAATTTCCGGTGCATGAATGAGCTAAGCGTGGAGGATGTTTTCAGGGTGATAGACCAAAAAGTCGGTAAATCATGAGGGCCTCTGTAATTGTTACCACATATAACCGCCCGGATGCACTGAAAAAAGTGCTGGACGGGCTTTTGCATCAGACTAGGCTCCCTGAAGAGATTATTATTGCGGATGACGGCTCAGATGACAATACAAGGAAAATGTTGAAGCCATACATAGGGAAAAATTATATTCGAATCATACATGTCTGGCATGAGAATAACGGATTCAGGCTGGCTGAGATCAGAAATAAGGCAATCCTAAAGTCAAGCTCAGAATATCTGATTTTTTTGGATGGAGATTGTATACCGGAATCTCATTATATTGAAGATCATTTGTCTCTAGCTCATAAAGGTTTTTTTTTCCAGGGTAAAAGGGTGATTGTCGGTAAAAAGGTCAGCAAGAATTTTACTTTCAGTGATACAAATTCGATATATTGCCTTTTCAAGCATGTTATAACTGCTGCTATTTCAAACAGTCATCATATAATAAGAGTTCCATTTTTCCCTTCTTATTCGACTTCAAAATTATCGGGTATAAGGGGGTGCAATATGGGATTTTTCAGGGACGATCTTTTTTCGGTCAATGGGTTTAATCAGGAGTTTAAAGGCTGGGGGCGTGAGGATTCGGAAATAGCTGCAAGACTCTATAAATATGGTATTAAAAGAAGAGAGCATCCGTTCCTGGCCATTTGCTATCACCTGTGGCATAAGGAAAATACAAGGGAATCAATTTGCCGAAATGATTTACTCCTGGATAAAACATTAAAATTTAATGGCTATTATTGTAAAGACGGAATAGAAAATAATTTAGATTGAGATTCAATAGGAGTAAAAAATAAAGATAGATGAACAAATTATCTGTTTATATCATTGCATTTAATGAAGAAGAAAAAATAACAAAGGCCCTTGAAAGTGCCGTGTGGGCAGATGAAATCGTTGTTGCGGATTCATTCAGCAAAGATAATACCGCGGGTATTGCACGGGATTTTGGTGCAAAGGTTGTCCAGATACCTTTTAATGGGTTTGGAGAGCTTAGGAATAAAGCAATTGAGGCCTGCAGCCATGACTGGATATTCAGCCTGGATTCTGATGAGCGCCTGACCCAGAATGCAAAAGAAGAAATATTAAACATAATCAACTCAAAAGACAGCCTTGATGCATATTATGTCCCGCGGAAAAATTATTTTATGGGTAAATGGATTAAGCATGCGGGATTTTACCCTGATTTCAGGCAGCCCCAGCTTTTTAAAAAAGGAGCTTTGAGATTTAAAAATGATGCTGTACATGAGCGCTATGAAGTTATAAGCAAAAGAGAATGCGGTTATTTAAAATCCAATATTTACCAGGTACCGTTTAAAAATCTTGAGGAAGTAATTTTTAAAGCCAATCGATACTCCACCCTCGGGGCTGAAAAATTGCTTGAAACAAATAAGAAGCCGGGCATGTTCAAAGCCCTGGTGCATGGATCCTGGGCCGCGTTCAGCATGTATTTTTTAAATTCAGGTTTTTTGGACGGATGGCCGGGGTTCATCCTCGCCCTTGGAAATTTTGAAGGAACCTTTTATAAGTATGCAAAGTTTTATTTAAAGGAAAAAGGTCTTGATTCTTTTTTAAATACAAAATTTCCGGACGAGTAGGGGTATGATAGATATTTTTCTTACAATTTTATGTTTTTCAGGTTTTGTCTACGCGTCAAGCAGGTGGCTGAAAATTGATCCTTCCTATGCCTCCTTGTTTTCTATTTCATTTATTGGCGTATTGTTGTTTTTGTTTGCACTTTTCAATTGTCTTCAGACGGGTACGTCCTTTTTGATCCTTTCAGGATTCGTGCTTTGCATATTCTGGGGAGCAGCTTGGCTGCAAAAGAAGAACCACAAAAGACTTATCCCTTTATTCAGGGTGTTAATATTTTTTTTGATCCTTATCACTATTTCCTTTATCCTGACAGTAAAGATGACATTCACTATAGTTGATGATTATGTTTACTGGGGAATAATTGGAAAATATCTTTATATTTATAATCACCTTCCCGTTGCGGGCTGCCCCTTAGACTCAAGAACACTTGCATATACCCCCGGAACATCTTTGATCCATTATTTTTTTTATCTGATGACGGGAAAATACAGTGTACAAGTATCTTATTTTGCACAAAATATAATTTTAATCAGTGCTCTTTTAGTTTTTGTAAAAGAAAACTATAAAAAAACGATTGCTTATATAGGCATTCTTGTCATTCTGATGACAGTGCTTTCCGGGAGTATTTTTACAAAACTCCAAGTTGATTATCTTCTTTCAATCATTTCTTTTTCAATCTTCTGGATCTATTTAAGTGAAAAAAATATCCATTTGAAGTTGCTGACCATATCCATGCCAATATGCTTTCTTTTTCTTATAAAAGAAATAGGACTTGTTCTGGGTTTGTTTATTTTAATCCTTGTTCTTTTTGATATATTTGCGGACCGTGGTATTGATAAAAGAAGCAAGCTTAAAGCAATGGGAATTTTATTTTTGACAGGGGCTGTTTTGCTCTTGCTGAAAGCGCTATGGGTCAAGCATGTCAGCGCTATGGGGTTCATGGAATTTCATAATGCCATCAATTGGGAATCTATAAAAAAAGCATTTGATATCTTTTCTGATAAAGGGGCCAGGAAAGGATTTTTTATTTTTATAAAAGCATTTATTATTGGATCGGCCGACCGGCTCAACACTCCTTATTTGCTTTGGT
>JAADHV010000126.1:0-11243 GCA_013151635.1 Deltaproteobacteria bacterium
ATATACCCTTCTGTTGTCGCCAATGATTCAATTGATTTAAAAGTAGCCAAAGGTGAAATCCATGCTGTCCTGGGTGAAAACGGTGCTGGGAAAAGCACCTTGATGAAGGCCATTTACGGGGTTGTCAGGCCTGATAGAGGAAACATTATATGGGAAGGGAATCATATTCATATTAATAATCCCGCCAATGCCAGGAGCCTTGGCATCGGCATGGTATTTCAGCACTTTTCTTTGTTTGAAACGCTTAGTGTTGCCCAGAACATTGCACTTGCCATGGAAAATAAAATTGATATGGAAAGGCTTTCACAAAAAATAGCAGATATTTCACAAAAATACGGTCTTCCCCTTGATCCTGCAAGACTTGTTCATTCACTTCCCGTTGGTTTAAGGCAAAGGGTTGAGATTGTCAGATGCCTGATCCAGAAACCCAAGCTTTTGATTATGGATGAGCCGACCTCTGTATTGACACCCCAGGCTGTTATTAAAATGTTTGAAACTTTAAGGAAACTCTCAGAAGAAGGATGCAGTATCCTTTATATCAGTCATAAATTAAATGAAATCCAGGCGCTTTGCCATAAAGCTACAATCCTGCGGGGGGGGAAAGTAACCGGGTATGCTGAGCCGTCAAAGGAGACGCCCTCGAGCCTGGCCAGGATGATGATAGGAAAGGAACTGCCTGTTTGTACCAAGGGCAATCCTGATTTAAATGGGGACAAATGCCTTGAAGTTTACCATCTTAATAAATCTAAATCAGACCAGTTCGGAACTGATTTAACCAATATCAATTTAACTGTACACGCTGGAGAAATCTTGGGCATAGCCGGCATTTCAGGCAATGGACAACGGGAACTTGTCAATACGATTGTCGGAGAGTGGCTATCCCCAAAACCTGGAGATGTGATGATCTCAGGAAAGCCGGTGGGGCATCTTGGCCCGGGTAAAAGAAGGAAAATGGGGCTGGGGTTTGTTCCTGAAGACAGGCTTGGAAAGGGCGCCGTACCCGGAATGAACCTGATGTACAATTATCTTTTAACAGCCCATCGCCACAAGCTTATAAAAGGTGGACTGATTTTATTTAAAAAAGCATTTCAATTTGCAAATGAGTGTATTGAGGCTTTTGATGTGAAATGCGGCAGTGCGGAAGACCAGATCACAAGCCTTTCAGGCGGTAATATCCAAAAATTTATTACAGGCCGGGAAATTCTTCAAAAACCGGACCTGATTGTTGCATCCCAGCCTACCTGGGGGGTTGATGTCGGGGCTGCAAATATCATCAGGCAGTCTATCATTGATTTAAGGAATAAAGGAACGGCTGTCATGGTTATTTCCGAAGAACTGGATGAATTGTTTGAAATCTGTGACCGGTTGATGGTTATTGCAAAAGGACACTTGTCTCCATCATTAAATGTATGTGATACAACAAAAGAAGAAATCGGCATATGGATGAGCGGCATGTTTCCCGGCGGGCCTGCTGAATCGATGAATTAGACTAGGGGGAACCATGGTGTTTAAAATAGAACCAAGACCGGTACCATCCAGACAGATGAAATATTTTTCTCCGTTGATTGCTGCATTGTTAATGCTTGTCAGCGGATTGCTGATTTTTACCCTGCTTGGAAAAAACCCGGTAAATGCGTTTTATGCATTTTTTATTGAACCTGTCAATGATTTCTACGGGATCGGGGAGCTTTTCATAAAAGCGTCTCCGCTCATGTTGATCGGTATCGGCCTTGCCATTGGTTTTAAAGCCAATATCTGGAATATCGGTGCTGAAGGCCAGTTGACCATGGGAGCCATTTTTGGCGGCGGAGTTGCTATATATTTCAATGGCAGCACAAGTTTTTTCATCCTGCCCGGTATGTTCCTTGCCGGTATAGCAGGCGGAATGTTCTGGGCCTCTATCCCGGCCTTTTTAAAAATCCGGTACAATGCCAATGAGATCCTGGTGAGCCTCATGCTTAATTATGTTGCTGTCCTTATTTTGAGCCTTTTGATTCATGGCCCCTGGAAAGATCCCCAGGGGTATGGTTTTCCACAGTCCGTCCTGTTTTCAGAATCAGCCTTGCTTCCGGTTATGGTAGAAGGAACCAGGCTTCATGCAGGTGTCCTTATCTCGTTTGCCGCAGTTGGAGTGGGCTGGATTTTTCTTTTAAGAAGCTTTATCGGATACCAGTTGCAGGTTTCAGGACTGGCCATTAATGCTGCCTCATATGCAGGATTTAAATATAAAAAAATGATCTGGATTGGTCTTTTGGCAGGAGGACTGACAGCCGGCATAGCAGGGGTATCGGAAATTTCAGGCCCGATCGGGCAGTTGCTGCCGTCTGTATCACCGGGGTACGGGTTTGCAGCAATCATCGTAGCTTATGTGGGGCGGCTTCATCCAGGCGGCATCTTTTTGTCAAGTCTATTGATGGCGCTTCTTTATCTGGGCGGAGAGTCAGCACAGATGAGCCTTGACCTGCCGTCTGCCGTGACAGGGGTTTTCCAGGGCATGCTCCTTTTTTATCTTCTTGCTGCTGATTTTCTTATTCATTTTCAGATCAGGCTCAAATCCACTTCAGCTTTAAAAGGAACAAGACCATGACTTTGGATACCTTGATGAATATACTGGTGGCTACGATAGCGGCCGGGACTCCTCTTGTTTATGCCGCCTTGGGAGAACTTATTGTTGAAAAATCAGGGGTATTGAATTTAGGTGTTGAAGGGATGATGCTGGTGGGTGCCATCTCGGGTTTCATTGTCATGGCAAAAACCGGAAGCCTTCTGCTTGCTGTCTCATGCGGCATGCTGGCAGGCGCAATCATGTCATTAATTTTTGCTGTTCTTACGCTTACGCTTATGGCCAACCAGGTCGCGAGCGGACTTGCCTTAACGATTTTCGGAACCGGATTAAGCTCTTTTATGGGGATTGATTATACAAGTGTCGCCCTGAAAGGTGCCAGGGAAATTCACATCCCTTTTTTCAGTGATATCCCGATACTGGGACGTCTTGTCTTTTCCTATGACATTCTGGTTTACCTTTCCCTTGTTTTGCTGGCGCTGGTTTTATGGTTCCTTTACAAGACCCGGGCAGGCCTTATCCTGAAAGCGATCGGGGAAAGTCCCAGATCAGGTCATGCCCTGGGTTTCCCCGTGATCCGCATCCGTTACCTGGCTGTTCTGTTCGGTGGAGCCATGGCCGGTCTTGGCGGCGTATATCTATCAGTTGCATATACTCCCATGTGGGTTGAGGGCATGGTTTCAGGACGGGGCTGGGTTGCCCTTGCCCTTGTAGTATTTGCAACATGGCGGCCCATGCGGGTCCTGACCGGTGCCTACCTGTTTGGTGGCGTTACCATCATTCAGTTCCATATTCAAGGCTTTGGTTTTGAAATTCCATCCCAGGTTCTGTCCATGCTGCCTTATCTTGCAACTATTGCTGTGCTGGTCTTAATTTCCAGGGATAAAAAATTAATCAGGTTAAATTCCCCGGCTTCGCTGGGAATAACATTCCACCCGGAAAACAATTAAAAAAAGGAGAGTTTTTATGAAACAAAACTGGCTGCCAAGAACCGTATTATTTATAAGTGCAATGGTATTCATTGTTGCAGGATTTTCTTCCATGGCCTTTGGAAAAGACAAGTTAAAAATTGGATTTGTCTATGTCAGTCCAATTGGAGATGCAGGCTGGACATACCAGCATGATCTGGGACGTCTTGCCGTTGAAAAAAATTTAGGTGATAAAGTATCTACAAAATTTATTGAAAGTGTTCCCGAGGGTGCAGAAGCAGAACGTGTTATCCGCGATTTGGCAAAAAGTGGTTACAAGCTTATTTTTACAACTTCTTTTGGATATATGAATCCAACTTTAAAGGTGGCAAAGCTTTTCCCCAAAACTATATTTGAACATTCAACAGGCTATAAGCTGGCAAAAAATGTTGGTACTTATATGTGCAGGTTTTATGAGGGCCGTTATCTTACCGGCATTATTGCAGGAAAAATGACAAAATCAAATCAACTGGGTTATGTCGCAGCTTTCCCGATCCCGGAAGTAATAAGAGGCATTAACGCATTTACCCTTGGCGCAAAAAGTGTTAATCCCGATATCCGGGTAAAAGTAATATGGGTAAACTCATGGTTTGATCCTGGCAAAGAACGTGAAGCGTCAGAAGCCTTGATAGATCAGGGTGTTGATGTTATAACCCACCATACCGATTCCACTGCACCTGTTATGACTGCGGAAGAAAAAGGTGTTTATGCCATCGGGTACCACTCAGACATGTCCAAATATGGTCCGAATGCCCAGTTGACAGCAACAACCCATGTCTGGGGTGATTATTATACAAAAGTTGCAAGACAAGTATTGGACGGCACCTGGAAATCCACGGCAGTCTGGGGCGGTATTAAAGACGGGATGATTAAACTTGCACCCATCAGTAAAAAGGTGCCAGCCGATGTTGTCGAACTGGTGAAAAAAACACAAAAATCCATTGCTGACGGCTCTTTTCACCCATTTACAGGCCCCATCAGGAGACAGGATGGCAAACTCCTGGTTAAAGCGGGTAAACATCTGACTGATAAGGATCTTCTCGGTATGAACTATTATGTTGAAGGTATAATTGGCAGTATCCCAAAATAAACACTATGCCCACAGGGCAGATCCGTGCCGCATTGATCTGTCCTGTTTTTTCAAATGAACCTTTTTAAAATTTGAGGGGTTTTCATGATCAAGGAGTTTTTAAAACCAGACACGCTTGAGCAGGCATTGCAATTTTTTGAAGATCACCAGGGGTTGGCCGGCTTTTTTGGTAATGGTGTGTTTATTAATAATCATAAATATAATTTAAACTATGAAACCGTCATCAGCCTGAAAAATCTTGGGTTGGACAGGCTCGTAAGAGGGCCTGTTAAAAAATCCCGTGGGGTTACAATTGGTGCTTTAGTGACTTTTCAAAATTTGATTGACCATGATAATACACCCCGGATTTTAAAACAGGCTGCCTTGCATGAGCCTTCAAGGTTAATCAGGAATATGAAAACCATTGGGGGAGATATCAGTGCCGGGCCAGTTCTTTCCGGCCTTTCGCCATGCCTTGTTGCCCTGTCGGCCAGGGTTCAAAAAAAGGATCTGGAATCAATTTTATTAGAGGATTATTTAAATTCAAATCGTAAAGGCCTGGTTTTGAATATTTTCATACCGGATAAAGATGTTAAATGTAAAATTAAAAAAGTCTGCCTGCAATCTAACAGCCCGGCCATTGTCACCGCTGCCGTGAGCATGCACTATGACCAAAAGAAAAAAATAGAAAAAATCATTATCGCTGTTCGTGAAATTGGAAAAAAGGTTATAAGGTTGGGAAAAATAGAAAAGCAACTTGAAAACGGTTCGATTAATGCGGTTGATAATGTATCCATAGAAAAAGCTGTTTTTAAGCAGGTCAATCCGGTCTCTGATATCAATGGAACATCTGAGTATAAAAAATATATTGCCGGGGTGGCAGTGGCAGATTGCATAAACCAGTGTCTGGCGTAATAAGCCTATCAGCCGGAGGAGAAAAAATGCAGGTGAATATCCAGTTAAACGGAACTCCCAGGACCATAATTGCAGAACCAGGGGATAATGTTCAAAAATTGCTCCGGGACTATGGGATTTATTCAGTCAGAAACAGTGACGATCATACCGGATTTACAGGAAGTGATACCATTTTACTGGATGGCAGGCCTGTATGTGCAGGACTTTTAGTGGCAGCCCAGATTGAAGGCTGCGATATAAAGACAATTGAATATTTAAATCAGGATAATTCAATGTCGCCTGTTCAATCTGCACTTGTCGATGTGGGCGTTGTACAGTCGGCTTATAATGCGCCTGCGGCAGCTTTAATTATAACTGATCTTATTGAAAGGATAAAAGATCCCCAAAAAGAGGACATTATTGATGCGCTTTCCGGCCTTTTTATCAGGGACACAGGCTATGAGCCATATTTTAAAGCAGTCGGAATTGCCGTAAAAAGACAAAAAGATCCCGGGTATCAAACAAAGATTACAGAAGAATTCCGGGATGATTTAAGGCAGGTTGGCAAGGTTCGCCGTAAAATAGATGCACAGCAACTGGTCATGGGGGAGAGGGCATTTGTTGAAGATATGCTCCTTCCGGGAAGCCTTGTGCTTAAAATGCTGCGAAGCCCGCATGCCCATGCATACGTTAAAAATATTGACATCAGCTTTGCTCAATCGGTTCCAGGGGTTATTTATATTATTACCCATGAAAATTGTCCTGATGCCTATATTACAACTGCCGGCCAGGGTTTTCCCGAGCCTTCCCCCCATGACAGGAGAATGTTTGGGAAAAAATTAAGACATGTTGGCGACAGGGTTGCAGCCGTTGTTGCAGAGACACCGGAAGCTGCCGATAAAGCACTTGAAAAAATAAAGGTTGAGTATGAGGTTCTGGAACCTGTTTTCACCATTGAAGCGGTACAAAAAGATAATGCTCCGATTATCCATAAAGGCGAGATCAGCTTTTTGAATAAAAAACCCTTTTATAAGGGAAAGGATAATGAAAAAGCAGATCCCGGGGATGGGAAAATAATTTATCCTTTCGACATCGGGGCCGACCCGTATAAAAATATTGCAGCAAGTGTAAAAGGTGGTATCGGGGATATCTCAAAAGGGTTTGCTAAAGCAGACCTTGTCATTGAAAGAGAATATTCAACATCACAGGTTCATTGCACCCCATGTGAAAATCATACAGTTTTTACAAGGATGGAAAACGGCCGTCTGGTGGTCCATGCTTCCACCCAGGTTCCCTGGCATGTCAGAAGAAATGTTGCTGCAATCCTTGGCATCAGCGAAAATAAGATACGGGTGATTAAAGAACGGGTAGGGGGCGGATATGGATCAAAGCAGGATATTCTCCTGGAAGAAGTCTGTGCTTTTGCCACTTGGAAAACAGGACGTCCGGTGTTTTATCAATACACCAGGAAAGATGAATTTACAGCCACAAGTACCCGCCACCCCATGAAGATAAAAATAAAAATAGGGGCAAAAAAAGACGGAAAACTTACAGCGATCCAAATGGATGTAAAAGCCAATACAGGGCCCTATGGAAACCATTGTCTGACCGTGCCCATGAATGCCTGCTCCAAATCTCTTCCTTTGTTATTGTGTGATAATATTAATTTTAAGGTTAAGGTTTTTTATTCAAATATATACCCAACCGGTGCTTATCAAGGATATGGCGCACCACAGGGGTCTTTTGCTCTTCAAACCGCTTTGGCTGAACTAGCCGATGAATTGAAGCTTGACCATTCAAAGATTATTGAAAAAAATTGTGTAAAAAAAGGGTCTGTGCTTGAAATATTAAAATGCCTTGGAGAAGGCCAGGACGGCTCTGTTGTAAAAGTAGCAAGCTGCGGCCTTGATGCTGCCATATCTTTGGGTAAGAAAATGATTCGTTTCAGTGAAAAACCCACCCATAAGAACCCTGATATCCGGTATGGCAAGGGAATGGCTATTGTGCAGCAGGGTTCAGGCCTGCCAGGCCTTGACCAGGCCAATGCAAGGGTTACCCTTGTATCAGACGGGTCTGTCATTCTCCATTCAGGCGGGGCTGATCTTGGAACCGGTCTGGACACGGTCTGCGCAAAGATTGCAGCTGAAGTGCTTTGTATTGAATTAGATAAGATTTCGGTCATTTCAGGTGATACGGACAGCACTCCTTTTGATACGGGTGCGTATGCCTCCAGCGGTACATATTTTTCCGGAAACGCTGCAAAAAAAGCGGCTGAAGACCTTAAACAAAAAATTCTGAATAATGCCGCACAAATTTTGAATGAAGAAATTAAGGATCTTGTAATCATCTATCCTGCAACGGTTAAAGGCAAATCCAAAACACTTTCGTTTTATGATATTGTGCATAAAGCTGAAAGCGGGACAGGACCAGGACAACTTATCGGCCATGCATCATATGCAACCCAGGACGTCGCGCTTCCATACGGGGCTCATTTTTGTGAAGTTGCTGTTAATACACGTACAGGCAGTGTGAAAATTACTAAATATTATGCACTGATGGACTGTGGAACGCCGATTAACCCTGAACTTGCTGAAGCACAGGTATATGGCGGTGTATTAAAGTCCATTGGACATACTTTGTGGGAAGAAGTAAAAATGGATGAAGATGAAAAAGGGGTGTGCCTTAATGCTGAATTCCAGACCTATGGCGCGCCAATGATCGGTGATATTCCTGAAGATTTTAAGGTGAAATTTATATATACTGATGATCCATATGGCCCGTATGGTGGTAAATCAATTTCAGAAGTCAGTACGAACGGTGCTGCCTGCGCCATCTCCAACGCCATACATGACGCAGCAGGAATCCGGATGCGCTCCTGGCCTTTCACACCGGAAAAAGTATTAAGAAAACTTGGTAAGCTTAAACCATAGACAAGGCTTTTAAAACAAGGGAAACCTGATCATGATTAGAATGTGATATGCTCAAGCATTGTAATAATTTGGATAGCAAGTCTTTCACTGTTTTTCAGCCTTTATAATGCGATAGATATCAGACACGCTATCTACTTCAATCTTATTGAAGCCAGCCGATTCAAGATTGTTTACTATTTCATTCTTTGTTTCAAATGAAGAAGCAATTTCACCTTGAGCTGAGAACAGTCCCAACCGCCCACCACTCAATAGAAGGTTGTAAATTTGTTTATAAATGTTTTTTCGCTGTTCCGGCGTAAAATGAACGATGGCGAAAGAACTGATGATACTGTTAAATCTAATGTTATGAGGTAATGCTTCCGGAAATCTGCCTGTTATAACTTCAATATTTACTGATTTTCTCCGACTGATTTTTTGTTCAAGCTTGCGGACCATATCGGCACTCAAGTCTATCCCAATAACTTTGGCAACAATTCTCGAAGCATAGAATGTACTTATACCTGTCCCGCATCCAATATCTAATGTTGTATCTCCCGGTTTTACCGTCAAACCGATCATTGTTTTCATTTCTCTGCCAAAAGCAGGGTCTAAGTTAACCGAAAAATCATAGCAGTAACTCCAAGCTTTATAGAAGCTGACAAGTTTTTTATCTTTACCCTGATAGCTGTGCGTAAAATCGGTTGATTTAATATATAATTTTCTAAGCGGTTTAAAAAAATTCATATTCGCAGCACCTCCATGCTAACAATATTTTTTCAACTCTCAACATTCGAATACATTGCTTGAAATCGGGGCTCACTTCGTTTAACCGGTGAGGAAAGCTGTACGACTGAAAAGATCGCTGCTTTCCTCACCTGTGCTGAAGTGGTTTATGTGCAGTTTTTAATTTTAAAATTTCCCATTATCATTTTTCCAGTTTTCTTTTAATGGAATCTCCTCAATGGTATCCCAATGTTCGGCAATCTTTCCATTCTCGATTCGAAACAGATCGTAGAATGCTACGTGCTTGCCAAGAAATTGGCCTTCTGACACGGCTAATACAAAATTTCCTTGTCCTAATACCATATGATTTTTGGTATAGGTCATTGGCATACCAGCCTTGGCCATTTCTTTAAGAGCTTTGCCTAATGCATCCAACCCATCTGCCACAGATGGATTATGCTGATAGTATTTCTCAGGGGAAATATAGTCTGTAATTTTACTTGGGTTCCCGCCTTTTAAGATATCATTTATAAATCCTTTCACCAAGGACTTGTTTACTTCGGTTTTATCCAGATCAATTGCTTCTGTAGGACCATCGGTCTGGCTTCTGCCTGAAACTGTTTCTGTAGCGATCTCCTGGAGATTATCCCAATGTTCTACAATTTTCCCATTTTCAAATCTAAAAATGTCGAAACCGATTTTCGGTCCGAAGAAATTGTATTCAGTGTGTGTAAAAACATAATCGCCATCCTGGAAAGCACGTATTACTTTTGCTTTTGCACTTCCTTTGGGTAATTGTTTCATAACTTCTCCAAATCCCTCTAATCCATCGCCTACCATCAGGTTATGCTGGATGTATTTTTGGGGATTGATATAGCTGACAGGTGTCGGGTCTCCAGTTTCTATGCTCTTTAGCAGGGCCACAACTTTTTCTTTATTTGACAAGGCCATTTTTTCCTCCTTTTGGGTTAATTGATGACAAGCTGCAAACAAAAATATTACAGCAAACAGAATAATTAAATGTTTCATTTTACCTCCTTTATATGATGTTACGATTAAAAAAATAAAAGTACATCTAAACAGAAAGCATATAAAGGTAGATCCCTGTTAAAGAATGGTAAATGTCGAACCGAACAATTATTTCATTATACTCTGCTTAAATTGAGAAGGAGTCTGGAGTGTATGTTTTTTAAAAAATTTTGCAAGATTGGTTGGTTCATCAAAACCTAACTCGTAGGTTAATTCTTTTGCCGAAATATCAGACATGGCAAGATGTCTTTTTATTTCTAAAATTATAAAATTATCAATGCACTCTTTTGCAGTGGTCCCGGTAATAGATTTGCAAATTTCATTTAAGTGTTTATAAGATATATTCAGCATCTTCGCATATTCTTTTGCGTTTCTCGTCTCAATGAAGTGTTTTTCAAGCTGGTTTCTAAAGACACCGAACTTAATGAACCATTCTGAGTTTTTTCCTTGTGGAATCAAGGTGTGTTTTATCCGCTCTGCTTTCAATAAGAGCAGTTTTAGTAATAAACGAAGAATATCTTCTTTAGCAAAATCATCAGAAAAATTATATTCTTCATATATTTGATGGATTATATTATTAAAGTTATTCTCCCCCAGTTCTTCAGGTTGTATTATCGGTAAATGAAGATAGTAATTATACAACCTGTAAAAAGATAAAATATCTGAGTGGATTAAATTTTTTGATAAAAAGGCTTCTGTAAACAATATCAAAAAGCCATCTCTGTCAGGACGTACTTCATATGCATGCACCTGCCCCCTAGAGATGAAAAGAATACTACCCTCATTGAAGTTATAGGGTTGGAAATCTATGTAATGTATCCCTGCTCCTTTTTTAATAAACAAAATATGATAGAAATCCACTCTATGCGGCTTTTCAAGCGAAAGATTCAGTTCGTCCTGCCTTGAAAAAAGACTGTTGAGCGTGAATATTTCAAATTCTATTTCAGCTTTATTTGTCTTTAAAAATGATATTTTGGGTATTTTTTCCACTTAAATCTTTTGTTTCGTATAAACCGGGTTGCTGCCAACAACACTCTTAACCCTCTTGGTTAAAAGTAGAGGAATGTGAGCAATCATAAAAACTGTAT
>JAADHV010000126.1:11254-16289 GCA_013151635.1 Deltaproteobacteria bacterium
ATATCCTATAGTATCATTAAATGATGAAAGTTGTGGAAAGATTCGCCATTCTTTGCAGCGTATTGCATCCATTTCATGTATTAAGATGAAAGAAAGTCCTAAATAAAAAAATGCATTATTTGTCATTTTCTAATCCTTTTTCCAATTTTCATAAAGGAATCAATTAAACCATTTTCGTCAGGCAGTTCTCCAATAACCAAATCCTTGAGAATTGTGGGGGATTTGAACCCTTGGCTGCCTGATTATGCTAAATGTTCAATTTCTTTTATTAATTCATTGCTCATAATTGATTGATATTTTTTTTCAATCTTATTTTGAAGCCTGTTATTTCGTGTTGCTGTGCAATCAGAAATCAAAGTACACTCATATCCGTCTGATATTAGAGTGTCCATGGTGTCTGCGACGCAATGATCAGTTGTAAACCCTGCAAAATATAGTTTTTTAATATTATGCTTCTTAAGGATTTGTTGTAAATTGCTTCCCATACAAGCATCAAATCCGCTTCTTCCACTTACTTCAATATCTGTCTTCAAATATATGCCATTTGTATATTCAGCCCTCCATGTATTTGCGGTAAACTGACCAAATAGTTTTGGTGGAAATGGAATTTGTTTGTATTTCTCCTTATTATTTTTATCTAAAATAAAAGGAGCTTGAATGATTAAGACATCTTTTTTTCTGGCAACCTCCAGTAATTCCAATGTATTTTGATAAACATTTTTCGATTCATATTGTTTCCGGATCAATTTATGGAAAAAACTCCTTTCTGTCCATGTTTTCTGAAATTCAATCAGAATAATAGCAATATCATCTGGCTTAATATTATCAGTTGGCTTCATGACCTTCTCTCCTGTTAATTGTTATTATAAATTCAAGAGAATACTGTAGATCAATGATATTATCATCTACATATGTTGATGCTTCCGGTTGATTTCCAGTTTTTTTCTAACTCTACTTAATTGAGTTGGTGTAATTCCAAGATAGCTTGCAATATGGTAATGAGGAATTTGATTAATTAAGCCGGGATAGCTTTTTAAAAATAGAAGATAGTTGTCAATGGATTCATTGGAAAGTAGATATATTTCTTTTTTTTGTTTTTGCTCCAAATAATTCAAAGTTAATTGCTGGATAAAAATGCGAATTTGTTCAAATTTTTCAGATAAAACAATGAGTTTGGAATAAGGAAGGCAAACTAAAGTGGTTTCTGTAAGTGCTTGTATATTCGTGATACTTTTTTTGTCTGGTTTTATGCTTGCTGTGACAAAGTCATTAGCGAGGCAAAAATATTTGTTATGCTCTTCCCCGTTTTTTGATAGATAAAATATTCTCATTATTCCATCAATGATCATTCCAAACTTCTCGTTGTATTGGCCTTCCTTTGAGAAATATTCATTTTTTTCCAGTTTATGATAATAGCTTATTGACTGCAATTCTGACAAACATTCATCATCAATTAGATGCACTTTACCAATTGCATTTTTAAATTGGAGAAGTTGATTATTGTTTATCATGATTTGAGTATGGACTGTAATGGCAAGTAAAAAAACATTTAACTTCAGTGACAGCCAGGGTTTTCGCTGAGTTTGATAAAAAGTTCATTTATGTTTATCTTTCAGTTTTAATCCTCCTGATGCTCTTTCAACCGCGGAAGAGCTGTTTTTAATTCATTCTTAGGAATTTTCTGCGCTTTTTTAATAAAACCGTGCACTAGGGTCATGATATTCCCGTCAACGTATCGGGGAATTATCAGCCCACCCTGTGACGAATGGCTCCGCTGCCGGGTACGGATGTGCTACTGGAAACTATAGCGCTATGCCCGGACAAAAGTCCGCCATCACTTGAAACTTGGCACTTCCAAAAGACAGGCCATCATGACAGCGATCAGCCGCAAAGGGCCATGGCATCTTGCCAGAACTATGGCTATACAATCCGGCATGACCAATAAATGGCTGGCTGAACAAGGGTTAATATCTGTCAAAGAACTATGGGGTGAAAATACATTACCCAGCCACAGCCCGGTAATTTTGGCGAAACGCCCTGTGCGGACCCGCATGCAGGGTGTTGGGGGATTAAAACTCCCGGCTACCCGATTATGTTTCAGTTTCATATACCCCCTCATCAAAGTCAAGCAAAATCCTTGACAAACTTCAATCTATCACATCTTCTAAAACTCTAAATACATTTTTATACATTACCTTTTTAACTGCTTCAGAAGAATAACCTCTGTTTAACAGCCCAATAGCTATTCTTTGAACGAATTCAGCATTTTCAAGTCCAGCAGGAGGAAGAATTAAGCCATAATCGGAACCCATAGCCACATTATCAATAGATGTAATATTTACTACATAGTCTATATTGTCCAATACCTCTTCAACGGACACATTAATCTTATTCTCGGGTTTTCTCCACTTATCTCTTGTTAAAAGCACCTTATAAAAGGGAACTCCTACAATACCGCCTGTTTTGGCAATTGCTTTAATTGCTTCATCAGATAAATTACGGGACATCTCACGAATACCCTTTGCCCCTGAATGAGACGCAATAATCGGATACTTACCTCCTGTTACTTCAATAACATCAAAGATGGTTTGTTCTGAGGCATGAGAGACATCAATAAGAGCGCCCCATTCTACAATATTTTGAGCAAGCTCTTTTCCCTTTTCCGTAAGTCCATTTTTGCTTCCGTGGGAATATGCAAAATTGTTATCCAGATTCCACACCAGCCCGAACAATCGAACTCCATTGTTATAGAGCCATTTTACATCATCAATAGTGCTAACAATATGCAGACCTTCAACCGAAAGCAAAACCCCAACTTTTTTTTCATTTTCTATTGTATCCAAATCCTTCTTTTCATTTATCCAAATAAATTTTTCATTATCTTTAAAAGCCTTCTTAATGGTATTAAGGCAATATTTGATAATATTTCTATTCAGAAATCTGTATCTGTCTAATGCATCCCAACCCTTACCCTGCATCCAGTCATATTTTTCACCTTCTTCATTGAAATAGTAAGCCGTCAACCATATAGCAAATGTCAGCAAATTATAATTTCCTTCATCTATTGTTTTAAAGCTCATCTGTTGATTTGGGTCATTTTTAGTTAAATACTTACTGTCCTGCAATAGTTTAATTAAAACATCATTGTGCAAATCCGCCACTTTATAATCGTTAGCATTATACTCCTTGGAAACTAAATTTCGCCGATATTCCCAATAAATTTCCATGCCGCTCATCCCTAAATATTTATCAAAAAGTTCTTTTTTGTTTTTATTTCCGGCAACCTCATCTAAAAACTCTAAAAATTTATTTTGACCTATCTTATTTATGATTAGTTTAACAATTCCTTTAGATATGGTATAAATTTTCAGCGGTCCCACTTTTTCGTTTTTTATGAAAACAGAAAAGGCACCATTTTCATATAGAAAATTAGCCGTACCCGGAAGACGGGGAAATTTCTTTAATACATCTCCTAAATTTTTCTCTGTATACATACTGTCTTTCATCATAAATTGATTGGCAATTCCTTCATCTAACCACCGTGGAACAGGGTTATAAAGTCCTAAAAATCTTCCGTAATTATTTCTGATAATACTGTGACTTAATTCATGGGCAAGGAGTCCGGCCGGATCCCGACCTTCTGAAAATGCTTTTGGATAAAGTTTGATAGTTTCCTGCCATGGGAGGAAGGATATATTTTTTGCAGCGGGAGTGCTGCTATTTTTCACTTCTCTGTTCGGTATAATCTTTATGACAACCTTGTTTTTAAGATGAAATTTGTCACCGAAAAATATTTCAAGACTATTAATAATGTCTGGAATCTGTCCAGAGATTCGTTTAGCTTTTAACTCATCTTTCGACTTATAATCAAATTGAAATATGGTATGCTTTGTCTGAATGGTCAGGGTTTCAGGATTCGCAATATTGCAATTTATAAGTAATGATAGAAAACAAAAGATTAGAATCAATTTCTTTCTCATATTATCCTACTTTCATTTGCCGAGAGGATTTCGCCAGAATATGCAAATCTTTAAACATAACTAAAATGTTGTTGAACAGTGCCGCTGGGAACCTGCCGAAACATCTATTCCTTCTATGGGGTTTATAAGGTCAGCCCGATCCTGTTCCATCTAATGCCGTCATTGCCCGATGAATAATAAACGACTTGAGCTTTACCAATTACATCTCTGAGCGGTACAAAACCGAACTCCCTGCTGTCCTTGCTATGCCTGGCATTATCACCAAGTACGTAAACATAACCGTGGGGAACCGGTTCCTGACGTCCTTTTATATTGATAATATCTCCGGGAAGACCAGCGATCCTCTTGATAAACATTTTACTCCTGTCATCAGGAAACACAAAAACTGCAATATCGCCTGCCTGAGGCGGAAACTTTCTATATAATGTTTTATCCACCAGGATCATATCGCCTCTCATAACAGCAGGTTCCATGCTTAAGCCGGGAATCTTAAAGGCCTGGACACTATTGTCTTTGATATAGCTGTCAGCTGCAGTGATAAGAAACGCCCCGGTCATCCATATGGCAATATAAATATACCAGCAGTTGACAGGTTTTAAAATATACTGCCTGTCAATTCTGCCTGCTTTTTTGTATGCGTCAATTACAGACACGGCATAGATAGTTAATAGAATAACTAACGAACTAAAGATACCTGCCAAAAGGAACCTTTCCGGTAAATATACAGATAACCGAAAGCCGGCAAGAGGAGTAAGAATAGAAAATACAAAAAAGCATATTCCTTTTATCAGATCACCGTTATAAATCTGGCCTAATCCGGGCATGGTCAAGCTCATAAAAACGGCAATCCAGCTGTTTCTTCCCATGTTTTTCCTTTCCTGTTCCATATCAGCCTCCATTAAGTTTTTAACTATCAATACGAGCTGAGCGTGGAAAGGTTCCGGTTTATCTGCATATTGCAGGAGCAAAGACAGTGAAATAGAGCCTGAACAGGTTCCATATTCCCAGCATCAGCCCACCGGCAGATATTGCATAGCGCAGTAGCAGTCTTGATG
>JAADHV010000094.1 GCA_013151635.1 Deltaproteobacteria bacterium
AGACTTATTGAAAAAGGGATATCCTTAATCAGAACATTTGAGGCAGGAACAAGGACAGGCATGTTCACCATGCGATGGGGGGCAAACAGGATACAGGCCATGCTTTTGGAGACATCATTACAGCCGGAAGTCGTTTACATGATGATTACATCAAAAGACGGCAGGATCCTGGCGCACTCTGATCCATCCATGGTAGGACAATATTTAGATGACATGCCCCGGATGGAGAAAATAAATAAAGGCCCTTCCTTTGTGTATCACAGGGTGCTAGAGCAAAAAAACGGAACCCAGGTCTTTGAAATGTTCAAACGGTTTGAGCCGGTCCGGCCCGGTTTCATGCATAAATCCATGAGGATGCGCGGGATGCAGGAGAGAATGGGCCAACGCTTTTTTGACCGGATGGGTAAGAAAATGCCTAAAAAAGACTGGAGCCGGTCTTATATTCAAGGCCCCGGTGGTAAAATGCCTGGATTGGCGGAACATTATATTTTTGCCGGGCTTTCCATGGTAAGGGAGAAGACAGCCCGGAAAAGGCTCTTAAGAGAGACTGTCTGGCGGGGTTTTTTCTTTTTTCTGTTTGGGTGTGTCGGAATGGTTGCCTTGTTTGTTTTTCAGGCATACCGTTCGACCAAGGCATCCTTGAGCAGCGTAAAGGCGTTTTCCGATAATGTGATTCAGAACATGCCCTCGGGTCTTGTTACGATTAATTGTGACCATGAAGTCACCTCCATGAACAGTACGGCAAAAGATATCCTGGCAGGTGAACTTAAGAAACCATTCCCGAAGATGATTGATTTGATAGAGGAAATGGAAATATCCCCCGGGGTTCTCACCCGTGAGATCAATCTTGCAATTGATTGTGATCGCAAAGTCCTGCTGGATATCACGGCATCCCCTATTAAAGACAGTGAAAATCAAATCATGGGATTTTTATTTCTTTTCCGGGATCTGACCCAGATTAAAGACCTTAAAAACCAGGTGGAGACAAATAAGCGGCTTGCAGCAATCGGAAAGCTTGCAGCAGGTGTTGCCCATGAGATCAGGAACCCCTTAAGCTCCATAAAAGGGTTTGCCACATATTTTGGGAAACGCTATGAAAAAAATGAGGCAGACAGGGAAACCGCCCGGATCATGGTAAGCGAAGTAGAACGTATCAACCGGTCCATAACCCAGTTGCTTGAATTTGCAAAGCCCATGTCAATTGAAAAAATAAAGGTGGATATTAAAGAGTTGATTTCCCACTCTTTAAGGCTTGTTCACCGGGATCTGCTTCAAAAGAAGATTAAAACAAAGGTCAATATTGATACCAAAAAACTAATCATCCAGACTGACCCTGACCGGATGAACCAGGTCCTTTTGAATCTATACATCAATGCCGTCCAGGCATTGGAGAAGGCCGGGACACTTACAATCCTTGTACAGGATACCTCCAGAAAAGGGGTTATTGAAATAAGGGTTAAGGATAATGGCATAGGTATTGATGAAGATTCTCTTGACATGATATTTGATCCTTATTTTACCACGAGGTCCACAGGCACAGGTCTTGGTCTTTCCATCGTTCACAGGATAATTGAAAACCTTGAAGGTGATATCCGTGTGGAAAGCAAAAAAGGCTTTGGTACCTGTTTTATTATAAATTTGCCTGTATCGGATATGGACAAGGAAAAGATATGAAAAAAATACTTGTGGTTGACGATGATGCAGCCCATGGAAGGATGTTAAAAACCTTGATGAGTGACTGGGGGCATGAGATCCACCTGGCAAATGACGGGACAATCGCCGTTGAAATGGTAAAAGCCCAGCCTTTTGACATGGTACTTATGGATATGAAAATGGTGAAAATGTCCGGTATGGAAGCATTGCAGATGATCAAATCATATAATCCTTCCCTGCCTGTGATTATCATGACAGCTTATTCATCGGTCCAGACAGCAGTAAAAGCCTTGAAGATAGGTGCTTATGACTACCTGACCAAACCCCTGGATTTTGATAAGCTGAAATTGACCATTGATCGCATTTTTGAAAGCATTTTTTTAAAAACTGAAAACCGGGATTTAAAGACCAGGTTAAAAGAGAAGTCTTTTTCCCATGATATCATAGGAGAAAGCCCTGCCATGCTGTCTTTGCTGGATACCATCCACATGGTGGCGCCGACAGATGCCAATGTCCTGGTTGCCGGGGAATCAGGAACCGGCAAGGAACTTGTTTCCTCTGCCATTCATTTTAATTCTTCAAGAAAACATCAGCCATTTATAAGGGTTAATTGTGCAGCCATTACCGAAACCCTGCTTGAGTCCGAACTTTTCGGCCATGAAAAAGGGTCGTTTACTGGTGCGGACAGGAAAAGAAAGGGAAGATTCTTACTTGCTCACAAAGGCAGCATTCTTCTGGATGAAATCGGTGAAATGAGCTTTGCCATGCAGGCGAAATTGTTGAGGGTGATCCAGGAAAAGGAAATTACGCCCGTGGGAAGCGATCAAAATATTAAAACAGATGTGAGGATTATTGCCGCAACAAATAAGAATTTAAAAAAAATGTCTCATAAGGGAAATTTTCGCCAGGATTTATATTACAGGCTGAATGTTGTGAACATTGAAATCCCGCCCCTGAGAGAAAGAACAGAAGATATTCCAAGTCTTGCACATCATTTCCTTAAAATGTTTTCAAAGAAAAACAGGAGGGATATCAAGGGCTTTTCGCCGGATGCAATGGATGCCATGATCCGGTATGAATGGGAAGGAAATGTAAGGGAATTGATGAATTGTGTGGAAAGAGGCGTGGTGCTTGCCAGATCTGATTATATTGTTATGGAAGACCTTGCTTTTATAAAGGCTGAAACACTTGGCAATATGGATGCCGGAACCGGTTTCGGAAATATCAGGCTTTCGCAGGTAGAAGAAAAAGCCATTCTTGCCACCCTTGAATCGGCCGGGGGAAATAAGAGCGAAGCCGCCAGAAGACTTGGCATTACAAGGAAAACATTATTAAAAAAATTAAAACAATACAAAGAAAGGTAAAACCGCTTAAAAATGATTGCTGATTAAAAACGTTCAATGAGTTTATTGATCAGAAAGGTGCTTTCCCGCATGGCCTGTTCGCTGAACGAACCAAACCATTTGGCAATCCGGTTGAATTTTTCATTAAAGAGTTTTTTGTCATTTTTTTCCAGCATCTCAAGGTGGGCATTTAAAGAGGAAATAAAATCTTTTAAAAGCTGCCGCCGTTCTCTGGTTGCAAAAATAATTTCAGAATATAGTGAACTGTCCTGGGCAAACAGCCTTCCCACCATTCCCAGCTCAAGGCGGTAAATCGGGCTTGAAAATTCAAGGGTTCGGTCAAGGCGGGCATGTTTTTCATATAAAAATTGCCCGAAGCCAAAGGTCGCGAAATGGCGCAGGGCCTGGACAATTTCCATGATTTCATCATGTTCTTCCGCGCTTGATTCAACTATAACAGCACCCCACAAAGTGAGCTGCTCTAAAAGCCACCGGCTGTGGTCCCGGTCTCTGCCCGGTGTTACGACAATGATCTGTTTGTCAAGAGAGCCTGAAGTCGGGCCAAATATAGGATGAAGCCCCGTTACAGGGCCTGGATGGGATTTGAGCATTTTCGCCAAAGGCCCGGCCTTGATACTTGTCAGGTCGGCAAGGATGGTTGCCGGCTCAAGAAATGGTGCGATCTGTTCTATTGCATCATAAGTTTTATCAATGGGGACCGAGATAAGTGCAAGGTCAATATCCTTACAGAGTTGCCCGGCCGTTGTCCAATCCTTTCGTGTAAGGATCCGGACCTCATAGCCGGATTTTTGAAAGAGAGAAGCAAAAAAACGTCCCATCTGGCCGGCACCGCCGATGATCAGTATCCTGGCACCCGGCTTTACGGCCTTTTGCTCCATTTGCCCGGTCTGCTTGACCCGGGACTGCCTTAAGATTACCCGGTAAAGGTCTTCCATGAAATCAGGGTCAAGATTGGCCTTTCCGGCCTGCAGCCGAAGTTTTGAGATCAGGTCTTCTTCTCTTGCAGGGTGATACACCGGCACATGGTGTTCTTTTTTTAATTTAACCACTTTTTCAACCTGGGCCTGGCGTTGAGCCAGAAGGCAGAGTATTTGAGAATCAATATGATCAATTTTGATCCTTAAAGGAAGAACCTCTTTGTTAAATGTATGATCGTGATTTTCCATATTTTCTTTTTTTTAAAACCGTTAAACCCAAGGCAGTATGAATTACCACTAACGCCTTACAATTTCAAGGGGTCTTGATAATTTTAAATCAAGGTATCTGCCTGATTATAATCTATAAATAAGATAAATAAACAAAAAAATAAATAGTGCAATGGCTTGTTAATTCACTTAAAATGGTTTATAGCAGATTCGTAGAGTAATGCGGATCAACGACTATAACCCCCTCGATGGATGCCGATATGAAAATGCTGGATGAAATTATCAAGAGAGTTCGCAATCTTACCCCTGATCAGCAAGAAGAAATTTTAGAAACTCTTAAAGCCTGGCAGACAGGGAAAGAAAGAGAATATCAACGTCTTAAAACAAGGACGGATGTTGATGTTGTGGTTGGTGACAGGATCATCCAGACCGACACAAATGATATCAGTGCCAGCGGTATTTACATCAATACCTCTGGAAAATTTGAAACCAACAAGAGTGTACGGGTTGTTTTTTCCGTTCCGGGAATTGATAAACCCTTCAAGCTTCAGGGAATGATTGTCAGGGTGGAACAAAACGGGATGGCTATAAAATTTGAGAATATAACACCCTATTTTAAACAGATCCTTGATGATGTTATCTGGGAAAACAAAAATACGGATAGCGATTTTTCCTGAAAAAAGATATTTTTCCCCTTCTTTATAAAAATTTTTCTTTTGTTGTTCAACAATGATAAGGATACTTAAAAAGTGCATGCAGGGTTTCAATTTAATTTAAAGGTATTGGCAGGGTGTCTTTGTGTTTTTGCTTCTGCCTTCTTTTTTTACCTGGCCACGGTAATTATCAAGTGGGCCCGGATCAAAGGGTTGCATATTGATCCTGCATTTTTCGTGCTGGCAAGGTTTTTATTGGGATTTGTCAGTGTATTGATCCTGATGGCTCTTAAAAGGAAAAAAATAAAGGTAAAAAATAAGCAATACCTGATTGGAAGGACAATAGCCAATTGTATCGCAGTATACTGTTTTTTCAAAGGTGTTGATTTAACGTCCGTTGCCCAGGCCAATATCTTAAATATGACGTATCCCCTGTTTATAGCCATTTTTTCGTGGGTTTTTTTAAAGGAACAGCGTGATGCCGTTGCAATCCTTATTGTAATTTTAGCTTTTGCAGGGGTCTGGCTGATCCTTGCCCCGGGAGCAATGAGCTATGATAAGAATTCTTTATGGGGTCTTGCATCAGGGATCAGTGCAGCCATCGCCATAATGTATCTTAACCTTTCAAGAAAGGTGCATGATACCGAGACCACTTTATTTTTCCTGTTCGGCCTTGGGTCTGTGCTAATTTTCATTGTTTTTTTTAATAAGGTTCATATGCCCCTTTACCCGGAATTGAAATATCTGATTTTTTGTTCATTAGCCTCTATTGCCGGCCAATACCTGATTACTGTGGGTTTTAAATATGTCACAGCTATCGAAGGTGGTATCATTTCCTCTACACGGATTCTTCTTGCAGCCGTGCTAGGCCCTGTTCTTGCTATAGACCCGGCCCTTTCGGCTTCAGGATGGGCCGGCGCATTCCTTATTTTTGCCGGTAATATCTATTTGACCATGAGAAAGGCCAAACAATAGCAGGCAGGTATGGCAATCCAGGTTAAAAGATAATTCACGGGTTGATTGCAGCCTCTTTGGCTCTTTTTACAAGCAGCTTTGCACAATTTTTAATATTGTCCCTTGTATAAAGGGTAAATTCATCTTTATAGTTTTGTTCAAAGATGCTCATGGCAAGGGTTTGGTCGGAAAGTTTTGAGGTTTTGATTTTTTTTATGGTATCAAGCGTAATGTCAAACGATTCTTGAATGGCAGATGCTGCCTTTTTACCGGCCATAGGGCCTTGGTGCGCAGGACAGATAATGGAAGGACAGCTTTTTTTTATAAATTCAAAGGTGGAAATATATGAATCTGCATGGGTGAAAAACAAAGGCAGATATCCCCTTCCGGGAAAGTGAAATCCAATGCTGTCAGAACAGAATAAAATACTCTTTTCGTTTACAGCCCCGATAAGGTTCCCCGGGGAATGACCGTCCACCTTTGTCAAATCCAGTGTGATCTTTCCAAGATCTATTGAATGCTTGCTATTGATGACAATCGATCCTTCAAGGTCTGGAATGCTTTCCAGGGGTGGCCTGCCTGGTTGAATGTTTAAACCTGCCAGGCTTTTTGACATGAAATGATCCTCTTTAATCAACAGCGGTGCCGCTTTCGGGTGTTCAATGAATTCTTTTGCCCCTTTGGCAGCCATAATTCCGGCCTTTGGATATCTTTTTGCCAGGCCCGGCAGGCCTGTAATATGGTCGGAGTGGGGGTGGGATGGAATGATAAAATCAGGACTTATATCAAGATGTTCCATCTGGTTTATCACAGTATCAACAATGGCCGAGATTCCTACTTCAAACAGTGCAGTTTGCCTGTCTCCAATAATTAGAAACAGGTTGAAAAAATAATTTCCCAGAATAAAAATATTTTCATCAATTTTAATGGGGAATTTATTTGCAGGTATAAAATGATTTTTCATTTTTCCCCCTTTTAAAGTTACTTAACTCATCAGGATACTTGATCGTATCCGATTTTAGCTGTTTTGCGAGTGTATACTTCTTCAACCTGAAAAGCAATATTGCGGTCTGCCTTATTTTAAACCGGTGAATTCAATGAGCCAGTTGACAATCGCACGTAAATGACGCATCTATATGAGAGCTAGTTTAAATAGATGATCAAATGTTGAGGACATCTATGCTTTATTGATAAAAATCAACCAAATGGCAGAGGAATCGGCTTTGTTGATACATGCCTGAAAATTAATCTTTGATGGAGTAGATATCATTAAAAGGAGCTGGTATGACACAGAAAGCCTTTTTAACAAAAAGCGGTAAGGCTAATTTTTCCTGCCCCGAGTGCGGGAAAACAAGGCAGATGGATGTTTCCCGGTTTACCAATGTTGAAAAAGAGGTGAAACTCAAATGTACCTGCACTTGCAGGCATGTCTTTTCTGTTGTTATTGAAAGGAGGATGCATATTCGAAAAAAGGTTGATCTGTCAGGAGCACTCCTTTTTGGAAATAAAAGGCATCCGGTCAAGGTTGTGGATATTTCAAGGTTAGGACTTAAGCTAAGGACCAAGGGACTTCCGGATTTAAACCCCGGTGACAGGGTTGTAATTGAGTTTACTCTGGACGACGCCTGGAATTCTCTCGTATCAAAAGAGGTTAATATAAAAAAAATCAATCAAAAAGATATAGGTGTCGAGTTTTCCTCCCGGGACCATTATGATAAATTAGGAACCTATCTATTATTCCATTTCAGTTAGGGTATGGTTTTTATTACCCTTTTCTTACAGATTTCCCGATATTATAATGAGAGCTGACCCGTTTTACGGAATCTTCAATCTGTAATTCAAGTTCTGCCAGTTTGATTTCCGAAAATCCAAAAAAATTTGCTTCGGCAGTGACCGAGTTTGCAGCGTCGTTCCTGGCTTCAATGGAAACTCCGATTTTGTTGCAGGTTTTATTCACAAGCCTCAGGATAATTAAAGGGACATTGGCGTTATCAAATTTTTTATCATGGTGTTTTTTTGTCACCTGACAATATTGATCCGGTAAATTCCATTTCTTTAACAAGTTATACCCCTGGCGGGTGTGCTGGCTATTTATAATTTCATTTATAACGGTCTTTGACGGCATGAAGGCCGCTTCTTTGGAAATTTTGATTTTTTCGATTACAGTGATTAAAAATAATTTTCCAATATCATGCATCAGCGAAGCAAAAAAGACTTCCTGGGTTGTTTCTTCAAACCCTGCCTCCCTTGCAACCCACTGGCTGACCAAGGCACAGACAAGGGCATGCTGCCATAAGATGTTTCGATAATTTCTAATAAAAGAATTTTTTGTGGTGTACAGCTTTTTCTGGCTCAGGATCATGACCATCCTTGTGATTTCATCCAGGCCCAGCCGGATAATTGATTCCCTTACGGTCATCACTTTTGACAACCCCCTGAAAAAGGATGAATTGGCAAGTTTCAGGACCTGGCTGGACATAGCAGGGTCGGCAATGATCAGTTTTTCAATCCTGGAAAGCTTAACATCTTTTTTCTGTATTTCCTGCTGGATTCTAAGAGCAGTCTTATCAAAGGGGGGGAGTGTAATCTTATCGGATTCAACATACTCTTCAATGATTTCTATAAATGATTGATCTTTTTGCAACTTTATCCTCCAAGCAGTCTTTTAACTTCAGCAAGCGGTCTTGGGGGAACAAGTCTTGGCAGGCACCTTAAGACTTCATCAAGGGTTGTAATCCCCTTTGAGGCTTTATAAATACCGCTTTCAAACAGGGTAACAAGTCCTGTGCTGTTTATACTGATTAGTCTGAGCTCATGGGTGGTTGAATTTTTCAGTACGGCATCCCTTACCTGTTCATCCGGCAGGAGCATTTCGTGAACAGCTATCCTGCCGATGTATCCGGTCTGCCTGCAATGACCGCATCCTTCACCCTTGTAAAAAGTGCCGCCGGACAGTTCGCCGCCATGATATCCTAAAAGTTTTAATTGTGCAGGCCCCGGAGTGTATTTTTTTTTGCAGTTCGGGCAGATTTTCCTTAAAAGCCTCTGGGCCAGGACACAATTGATGGTGGATGATATTAAAAAAGGTTCGATCTTCATGTTTATCAGCCTGATCAAAGCGCCGATACTGTCTTCTGTATGAAAGGTTGATAATACCTGATGTCCTGTAAGCGCTGCCTGTACTGCAACATCTGCGGAAAAAAAGTCTCTTATTTCACCAATAACTATAATATCAGGATCCTGCCTGACAATATGGCGGAGTGTTTCTTCAAACGTTAAGTTTAATTTTTCATTAATGGAGCATTGGGCAATGCCGTCAATTACATATTCCACCGGGTCTTCCGCCGTGATAATACTCGTCTCGGGGGTATTAAGGTGGTCGATACAGCTGTATACGGTTGATGTTTTCCCCGAGCCTGTAGGGCCTGTAACAATAGTAACACCACTTGGTGCATTGAGTGCGCGGGTAATAAAGCTGTCAAGCATTCTTGGCGGCATTCCAAGCTCCTCCACGGTAAGGAGTTTGTCCATTTTATTGATGATCCTGAAAACGATTTTTTCTCCGTGGACCGTGACATAGGTGGAAACCCTCAGGTCAACCTTGTATTCTCCGAATTGAAAATCAATCCGGCCACCCTGGTGCCGCCTTTTTTCAGCAATATCAAGTTTGGTTAAAATTTTAATCCGGCTTGCAATCAGGGGCATCATATCTTTTGAATAGTCTTTGATATGGTGCATGATACCGTCAATCCTGAACCTGACCCTGAAACGGTCATGCATGGGCTCTATATGGATATCGCTTGCTTTTGCCCTGATGCCGTTAATAATAATGGTGTTCACAATACCGACAATGGATTCGTCATCCATGGTCAAAGGTTTTGTGTCCTTGTTCTGCTCCCGGATCATTTTTTGAATGGCAAAATCAATGGAGTCTTTTTTTGAAATAGCCACTTCGATATCTTTTTTGAAAATGCCTTTGGCCGAATTAATGGTCGGCTTGTGTAACGGATCTGCAAAAGCAACAACGACTTTATCCCCATGCTTTTTTATCGGTATGAATTTATTTTGCATGAAAAGTTTATATGGAACCTGGTTGAAAAGATCGTGATCAAGTTCTATGAATTCAGGTTCCAGAAAAGGGAACCCCATTTGAAGGGATAGCATTTCAACCAGGCTTTTTTCATCAATAATCCGGTTTTCTATTAGAATATCACCGACTTTTCTTTTATTCTTTTCTTCGTATTGTATCCTAAGTGCTCTGTCCAGGTCATTTCTTGAGATCTGTCCCAACTCCACAAGGAGCGTTCCTAATTTGAGATTATCACGGTTTGCCTTGATGGCCCGGGTGATCTTTTCATCATCCACATACTCAAGTTCTTTCAGGACTTCCAGCAAGGGCTTTGGCGGCTGGAGCTTTTTTTGAATCCGTTTTGCATAATTTATATTTTCCTTGGTTAAGTGTTTTCCTTTTAGAAGATAGAAAATGACTTTCCCAAGTTTTTCTTGAGCCATATCGTTTTTTTTACCTGCGCCAACAGCCATATGGATTCCTGTTATATGGTTAGTATCATTTTAAGACAAATAACCGGATCAGATGCTTTATATACTTTGGCTTGATTTAAAGTGTCAAGGAAAAGCCTCTGGTTTTTCAGGGTTGCCTGAAGTATTTAATAATAAAAGATCAGAACCCGGCAGGGCTGATCTTGACAAAGAACAGGGGCGCAAGTATTAATTTGATGATAATTTATTTTTCTTTTAAAGGAGATATGCCATGACTGACCACACCCCGAGGCTTCTGGATGCACTGGATGCCTTTGAAGAAGGTATTTATATTATCAATGATGATTATACTGTTGAATATATGAATAAATTCATGAAGGAGCTGTTTGGCGACGGGGTTGGCCGGAAATGCCATGAAGTTTTGACAGGCTCTGGTAAGCCTTGTGACTGGTGTAAATATGATGAGGTTTTTATTAATAATGAAACACATCACAGCGAGGTTTATGTTGAATCCGTTGATAAAATATTTTCACTGTCAGAGCTTCCTGTAACCAACCAGGACGGAACAAAATCAAAACTTTCACTATATCGCGATATCACCCACAATGTACGGCAGGAAGAGAAGCTCAAATCTTCCAGAGCAAGCTATCAAAGACTTTTTAAGCATGTCGGATGCGGAGTGTTTATCAGCAGTAAGAAAGGGCGGTTTTTAGATGTTAACCCAACGCTTTTAAAAATGCTCGGGTATCAGGACAAGGAAGAATTTCTTTCCCTTGACCTTGCAAAAGATATCTATTTAAAACCTGAGGACAGGCGTGAATATACTGAAATTATAGAAAAGAAAGGTCATGTCGTTGATTACGAAGTAAAGTGGAGGCGCAGGGACGGGCACATCCTTCATATTTTATTGACCAGTAATGTCAGGTATGACCCCAAGGGTGATATCCTGGGGTATGAAGGTATCGTTGTGGACCAGACCCGGAGAAAAAGGCATGAAAATGAATTAAAAAAAGCCCATGATTTCCTGGACCAGATAATCACTAGTTCTCCCAATGCCGTTATGGCAATGGATATGCAGGGGACTATAAAATTATGGAACCAGGGGGCTGAGGACATTTTCGGGTTTGATTCTTCCCAGGTAATCGGAAAAATGAGCATCCAGCAGATTTTTTCCAGCAAGGTGGCCAAGAAGATCATGGAGATGATGAGGGATGAAAAGTTTGGGGGCAGGGGCAAACTCAATTCCTATCCACTGAATTTTAAAAAGGATAACGGCGAGATTGTTGAAGGAAATCTTTCCACGAGCATTCTTTATGACGGGAAGGGAAAGGAACTTGCAACAGTAGGCCTGTTTGTCGATTTAAAAGAGCGGCTTCAAACGGAAAGAGAACTCAGCGCTGCAAGGCAGCATTTGCTCCAGTCTGAAAAGCTTGCTGCCATGGGAAGGCTCACTTCCCAGATTGCCCATGAACTGAATAACCCGCTTTTTGGTATTATGAATACACTTGAATTGATGAAAACCGAAATTTCACCTGAAAATAAGAGGCGGAGACTCCTTGATATGTCTTTGTCCGAGATCGAAAGGCTTGCTGATATGCTCAAAAAGATGCTGTCCTTTTCAAAGCCGGACCAGGAGGAGCGCCAAAAAATAGACATTAATGTGGTTATAGATGAGCTGATGTTGTTATATGAAAAAAGGTTCAGGGAAAACAGTATTAAAGTCAGCCTTGACCTTATTGAGGAACCGGGGGTCATCATTGCCTCCAGGGACCAGTTGCGCCAGGTTTTTATTAATATGTTTTCCAATGCCATGTATGCCATGCCTGATGGGGGCAGCCTTGAAATAGCAACTTCAGTTATTTCAGGAAAGCTTTATATTATTATCAAGGATACCGGTACGGGAATAAAGCCTGAGCATATTAAAAAGATTTTCGATTCTTTCTTTACCACAAAGACGGAAAGCGTTCAGGGAGTAGGCCTGGGCCTGTCAGTCTGCTATGGCTTTATCCGGGACCATGGCGGGGATATTGTTGTTGAATCAGAATTCGGCCAATGGTCAAAGTTCACCATCATGCTTCCTCTTGAAGGGGAGTAACCTGAAAATTAAATATAAAGCACTTTTTTAGCGGAGCAGGCAAAAGCCTTTTGCAATAAGGGTATTGCGCGATATTGGGTATTTAGATATTCAGATTATTATATTTATTATAGTTATTTTTTATTTGCTTGACAAAATAAATTTTATGAAATAACTATAATAACTAAAGTATAAGAATCCTAAAAAAGGAGGTGTTATGGAAGACACGTTGACTGTATTCACCGCAAGCAAATACTGCAATGTTTCGTCTAAAACCATCATTAATTGGGTTGAAGCCGGGCATATTAAGGCATATCGCACAGTTGGCGGACATCGCAGGATAAAAAAGTCCGACCTTGAAACCTTTATGCGAAGCCAGGGAATTCCTATTCCCGAAGATAAAGATGCAAGTGCCAGAAAAAAGATTCTTGTCGTAGATGATGACATGATCATTGTTGAGTCAATCGTGCAGGCCCTGGAAGAAGATAAGTTCGACTATGAGGTGATTTCAGCTTCGGACGGTTTTGAGGCAGGTCTGCAGGTTAATCATTTCCATCCCGATCTATTAATTCTTGACATCATGATGCCGGACATAAAAGGGTATGAAGTCTGTAAAAAGATTAAGGCGAATGAGCAGACAAAAGACACTAAAATTATCGTCTTGTCCGCATACCTGGATGATGACAAATTCGCAAAGATGAAAGAGAACGGTGCGAATGTCTGTTTTTCAAAGCCATTACCCCTTTCCAAGCTCAAGGATGAAGTGGCCAGATTACTGGGATTAAAATAGGAAGGAGGCAAATCATGAATTTAAAGGAATCTTTGGAAAAAAAGAGATTTGTTGTAACGTCCGAAGTGCAGGTCCCCTTAAGTGATGAGGAACCAGAGGCCCTCGTCAAAAGCCTTGGCAAGGTAAAAGGCCGTGTGGACGGTGTCTCTGTCTCGGAAATAGAACTCGAAGGTGTGGTCAGTGATACCATTAAAACCTGCGGTCTTTTAAAGGAAAATAATTTAAATGCGATTTACCAGACCACCACAAGAGATAAAAACCGGTTTCAACTGCAAAAAGATTTAACACTTGCCCATGAGACAGGTGTTGAAAATCTTCTGGTTTTTACGGAAGACTACAGGATTTCAGGGGATACTCTCCAGGAATCAATGTTCTTCCATGTGGATTCAGGAAAATTGGGATCGGTCATGGATCATTTAAAACAAGGGGTTACAATCGAAGGAAAAGAACTGGACAATAAGATTGATTTTGTCCTGGGCTCAGGGATTGAAACACCTTGGGGAAAAAATATGCCCAAGCGCGGCATGGAAGAAATGGAAGATATGATGAATGTGGGTGCGGGGTATTTTCTTACAACGCCTATTTTTGATGTTGACCAGTTTGCAAAATTCATGAAGCAGGTTGAGCCTTTCAAAGTCCCTGTAATTGCAGAAGTCATGATTTTAAGGACAGCAGGGATGGGCAAATTTTTGAACCGCCATTTTAAATCCGGACTTGTACCTGACTGGGTAATCCAGAATCTGATGAAAGCACCCAACAAAAAGAAGGCGAGCATGGAGCTTTTTGCCGATACTGTTAACAGCCTGAAAGATCTTTGCCAGGGCGTTCATATCATTACCATCGGTGGTATTGATAACCTTGTGCAATATCTGAATGCAGCCAAATTAAGATAAGGGAGAGTTTTAAAATGGCAGAGGCAATTAAGATTGATAATCTTGACATTGAATTTAAAGATGAGGTTCTATCAAAGGTACCTGATGCAAACTTTGATTTATGTCTGACATGCGGAACCTGCACAGGAGGGTGTGCAGCTTCAGAGCTTATGGGCATGGATCCAAGAAAGCTCATAAGAATGTTGAACTTAGGGTTGGATGAGGAAGTATTGAAAACCGACTGGAAATGGGTTTGCAGTATGTGTGGACGATGCGTGGCAGCCTGTCCCATGAAAATCAATGTGCCGGCACTGATCTTTAATTTGCGTGGCAGTGTTCCCAGGGAAAAACGTCCCAAAGGAATCCTTGGTTCATGTGACCAGCATATTCGAACCGGCAGTGCCATGGGTGCAAAAAAGGATGATTTCACATTTACAGTATTGGATGTGGCTGAGGAAATCCGGGAAGACCATCCCGGGTTTGAGGATTTGCAGGTGTCAGTGGACCGGGCCGGTGCCCATATGATACTGAACCAGAATTCCAGGGAACCTGTGACCGAGCCTGAAGAAATGGGGCCTTTATGGAAAATTCTCCATACCGTGGGTGCGGACTGGACTTATCCTTCCGTGATGTGGGCCGGAGAAAATTATTGCATGTTCATGGCCGATAATGAGGGCTGGAAATATATTATTGAGGAGTTTGTTCACCATGTGGATAATAATTTAAAAAGCCCCCTTGTGGTCAATACTGAGTGAGGGCACTCTTACTTTGCAATCCTGGAAGGACTGCGAAAATTCAAGATACCTCATAAGTTTGAATTGACTACTATTATTGAGCTTTATGCCCAGTGGATAAAAGAGGGTAAGCTGAAAGTAAACGCTGACTGGAACAAGGATATCGGCGCAAAGTTTACAGTGCAGGATCCCTGCAATATAGGAAGAAAAAGCGGGTCCAATAAAATAGTAGATGATTTAAGATTTGTGATTAAAACCATTGTGGGCGAAGAAAATTTTATTGATACCATGCCCAACCGGGGTAATAACTACTGCTGTGGCGGTGGTGGCGGTGCGTTGCAGGCCGGATTTCCTGATGAGAGAAGGGCCTATGGCAAGACAAAATTCAACCAGATCGCGGCAACCGGTGCGAATTACGTGGTCGCGCCCTGCCATAATTGTCACGGTCAGATAGAGGACATTGGCGAATATTATGGCGGTAATTATCATGTTGTTCATTTGTGGACGATCATATGCCTTGCCATGGGCGTACTTGGTGAAACTGAACGAACCTATCTTGGGCCGGACCTGGCCCGTGTGGGACTATAAAAAGGAGGGATCCAAATGGCCGAAAAAGGTAGAGGGTCGGTAATGGTTGTCGGTGCCGGCATTGCAGGTATCCAGGCATCGCTGGATCTGGCGGATTCAGGATATTTTGTATATCTGGTGGATAAAAATACAGCCATTGGCGGAACAATGGCACAACTGGACAAGACCTTCCCCACAAACGACTGCTCAATGTGTATCATATCCCCGAAACTTGTCGAGGCAGGACGTCATCTCAATATTGAGCTTATGACCATGACCGAAATCAAAGACGTTACGGGAGAAGAAGGGGACTTTACCGTTAAACTAAGGGAAAAGCCAAGGTTTATTGATCTTGATAAATGTACTGCCTGTGGCGAGTGTTCCGAGGTGTGCCCTGTCGAGCTTCCCAGCCAGTTTGACGAAGAGCTCCGGGACAGGAAAGCGGCATTCAAGCTGTATCCCCAGGCAATGCCGTCAGGCTTTGCCATTGAGAAAAAAGACAAGGCCCCGTGCCGGTTGACATGTCCGGCCGGGTTGAATGTCCAGGGGTATGTCCAGATGGTTAAACAGGGTAAATATAAGGAGTCCCTGGAAATTATCATGGAACAGCTCCCGCTGCCGGGAGTCCTGGGACGGGTCTGCCCCCATGAATGTGAGGATGCCTGCAGAAGATGCCAGGTGGATGAACCTGTTGCCATACGGGATCTGAAGCGTCTTGCCGCAGACAGTTTTGACCCCAGGGAAGTAAAAATAAAATGTGCGGAAAAAATCGGTAAAAAAGTGGCTGTCATCGGTTCCGGCCCTGCCGGGCTGTCAGCCGCGTATCACCTGGCAAAGCAGGGCGTTGATGCGACCATATTTGAAGCACTGCCGCAGGCCGGCGGTATGCTCAGGGTCGGTATCCCTGAACACCGCCTTCCAAGGGAAGTGCTGGACAAGGATATTGAAGTTGTGACCAACCTGGGTGTTGAACTCAAGCTGAATGTCCGGCTCGGGGAAGATTTTACCGTGGACAGCCTCATGGCTGACGGTTATGATGCGGTTTTCCTGGGCCTGGGTGCCCACAAAGGGATTGAGCTGGGTATTCCGGGTGAAGATCTTGAAGGCGTGCGTCAGGGAGTTGATTTTCTAAGAGAGCTTAACCTGACCGGAACAACGCAGGTGGGTAAAAAAGTATGCATCATCGGCGGCGGTAATGTGGCCATTGATGTGGCAAGGTCTGCGGTTCGGCTGGGTGCTGATGAAGTCACTATCCTGTATCGCAGGACAAGAAAAGAAATGCCTGCCTGGGAAGAGGAAATCTGTGCAGCAGAAGATGAAGGCGCAAAAATCACTTATCTTGCAGCCCCCCAGAAACTTATTGAAGAAAACGGTCATGTCAAAGCCTTAAGGGTTATTAAAATGGAACTGGGTGAGCCTGATTCCTCAGGCAGGAGACGTCCTGTTCCCACACCCGGCAGCGAATATGACATTGAAATTGACCAGCTTATTCCAGCCATTGGCCAGCGGCCGGATCTGTCGGCCATTGAAAAACTTGCAGATTTGAAAGTCAGTAAATGGAACACCGCAGAGGTCAACCCTGTCACCCTTGCCACGGACAAAGAAGGTGTTTTTGCAGGCGGCGATGTCCAGACAGGGCCTGGTGTTGCCATTGGTGCCGTTGCAGCCGGTATGGAAGCTGCAGAATCTATTGTCCGGTACCTTAAGGGTTTGGACATGGAAGAAGGCAGGCAGCTTCCGGTTGTTGAAAATCCTTCCTTCCGCCCGGTACCCCAGGATATGGCACAGGTTGACCGGTATAAAATGCCGGAACTTGCCGCAGCCCAGCGGGCCGGTAATTTTAATGAGGTGGAACTGGGATACGGGCAGGAAGATGGTCAAAAAGAGGCGGCAAGGTGCCTGAACTGCGGATACTGCTCAGAGTGTATGCAGTGTGTGGATGCCTGTCTTGCCAATGCCGTGGACCACTCCATGCAGGGCCGGGAACACAAAATCAACGTGGGTGCTGTTATTATGGCATCTGGATTTACGCCTTTTGAACCTAGCCAGATGGTCTCATACTGTTACGGGCACAGCCCCAATATCATGACCAGTGTAGAATTTGAACGGGTCCTTTCTGCATCAGGCCCTTATGGCGGTCATCTTGTAAGGCCTTCCGATAATGTGGAACCTGAAAAAATCGCCTGGCTCCAATGTGTCGGATCAAGGGACATTAACAAGGGGGACCATTCTTATTGTTCAGGTGTCTGCTGCATGTATGCCAACAAACAGGCCGTTATTGCAAAGGAACACAGTGACAAGGGGCTGGATGCCGCCATTTTTTTCATGGATATGAGAACCCATGGCAAAGAATTTGATAAATATAATATCCGGGCCCAGGACAACAGTGGTGTCAGGTTTGTGAGATCCAGAATTCATTCTGTTTTCCCGGAACCAGGTGATAAATACAGGATTGTTTATTCCACTGAATCAGGAAACACGGTTGAGGAGATGTTTGACATGGTGGTCCTTTCCGTGGGATTGTCGCCTAATAAAGATGCCCAGGAGCTTGCAGATAAAATCGGCATAGAATTAAATGATCACGGCTTTGCCAGGACCAATAATCTTTCACCGGTCTGCACAAGTAAAAAAGGTGTTTATGTCTGCGGAACCTTTCAGGAACCCAAAGATATTCCGTCATCGGTTATGGAGGCATCCGCCGCAGCCTCGACAGCATCCATGGGATTAAAGGACGGCAGATGGAGCCAGACCCGCACAAGGGAGCTTCCCCCTGAAAGCGATTTTGCAGGGCAGGCCCCCAGGATAGGTGTCTGGGTCTGCAACTGTGGTATCAACATCGGTGGGATAGCAGATGTGCCGGCAGTAAGGGATTATGCCAGGACACTGCCATATGTGGTCCATGTGGAAGATAACCTTTTTACATGCTCCCAGGATTCCCAGGATCATATGAAAGAGGTAATAAAAGAGCAGAAACTCAACCGGGTGGTTGTGGCTTCGTGTTCCCCGAGAACTCACGAGCCCTTATTCCAGGAGACCATCAGGGATGCCGGTCTGAACAAATATCTTTTTGAAATGGCAAACATCCGTGATCAGAATACCTGGGTCCATATGAAGGAGCCGGACAAAGCAACAAATAAAGCCAAAGACCTGGTTCGTATGGCCATAGCCAAGGCAGCCCTTGTGGAACCCCTGCACCAGGTCAGTCTGGATATAAAAAAATCCATTCTTATCGTGGGTGGCGGTGTGGCCGGTATGGAAGCGGCGCTCAGCGCTGCAAACCAGGGAGTTAATGTCCACCTGGTTGAGAAAACTGACCTGCTGGGCGGGATTGCAAGGAACCTGAATGCTACATGGCAGGGAGAAAAAATACAGGATTATCTTAAGGAACTTGTTGACAGGACCAGTGCCAGCGATTCCATCAACCTGTATCTTGATTCCGAGGTTGAGGCGTTTACGGGTTCTATGGGAAATTTTGTTACCACCATAAAAGCCAATGGGGATGGACAAAAGACAGCCATTGAACACGGCGCTGCCATTCTTGCCACCGGGGGAAAGGAATACAGGCCCAAAGAGTATCTTTATGGTGATCATCCGGATGTTCTGACACATCTGGACATGGATGCTGCTTTGCGGGAGGGCGACAGCCGTGTTGAAAAAGCAAAGGCTGTTGTTTTTATCCAGTGCGTAGGATCTAGAAACGATGAAAATCCGTTTTGCAGCAAGGTTTGCTGCACCCATAGCTTAAAGAGCGCCATTGCTCTTAAGGCAATAGATAGAAGAAAAAGAGTTTATGTGGTTTACCGGGACATCAGATCCTATGGTTTCAGGGAAGATCTTTACAAGAAGGCCAGGGAACTGGGTGTTCTTTTTATCCGGTATGACCTTGAAAAGATGCCGGGGTTGAGAGAAAATTCCAATAAAGAACTTGAGCTGTCCGTCATTGACCATGTTCTTCAGATGCCGGTAACCATTCGCCCTGATCTGGTAGTGCTGGCATCGGGTGTTGTTCCTGCAGATAATAAGACCTTGTTTGAAAAATTCAAAGTACCCACAAACAATGAAGGTTTTCTTGTCGAGGCCCACGCAAAACTGCGGCCCGTTGATTTTGCGTCTGACGGACTTTTTGTGGCGGGTCTTGCTCATTATCCCAAACCCCTTGAAGAAAGTATTGCCCAGGCAAGGGCCTCTGTGGCACGTGCCATGAGGATTCTTTCAAGGGATTCATTGATGGTGGGCGGTGTTGTGGCAGAGGTTACACCTGAAAAATGTGCGGTCTGCCTTACCTGTGTCAGGACCTGTCCTTATGACATACCATATATTCATGAGGACGGGTATGCAAAAATTGATGCGTCCGAGTGTCATGGGTGCGGTGCCTGTGTCGCGGAATGCCCGGGCAAGGCGATTCGCCTGAACCATTTTACTGATGAGCAGGTTATGGCGAAGACTGATGCACTTTTTGAAGAGGCATAATATAAAACAATTAATCAGCTTTGATTAACGGAGGTTAATAATGACCCAAGAATTTGAACCCAGGATAATCGCTTTTTGCTGCCAATATTGAGCATATGCAGCCGGGGACCTGGCAGGTTCCATGAGACTGTCCTATCCTGCTGATATAAAAGTTATTCAGCTGCCATGCACTGGAAGAGTGGATATCCTTCATCTTCTGAATGCGATTGAGGACGGGGCGGACGGTGTGTATGTTGCAGGATGTCTTGAAGGTGAGTGTCATTACATCGAGGGTAATCTGAAAGCCAGAAAAAAGGTTGAATACGTTAAAAAGACCCTGGCAGAACTTGGTATCGAGCCTGAAAGGGTGGAAATGTATAACCTTTCTTCAGCACAGGGTGCCCGGTTTGCCCAGATTGCAAATGAAATGGTGGATAAAATAAAGGAGTTGGGACCGACTCCTGTGAAAAATAATCATGCGGCTTGAAACAAAAGAACTAAAAAAAGACAGAGGTGAATCATGATAGTAGCAGATCGGAAATCTCTTAAAGAAATATTGGCGATGGTGGAAGACAATAAAAAGATCCTCATCGCCGGGTGTAAAGGGTGCGTCACTGTCTGCAATGTCGGGGGATTAAAAGAAGTTGAAATACTGGCCTCCTCCCTGAAAATAGCAAGAAAGAAACAGGGAAACGATATTGACATTGATATTAAGGTTTTGGAAAGACAGTGTGACACCGAATATGTGGCAGAAATCAGTGATATTGTAGGTGATTATGATGCAGTACTCTCTCTCGCCTGTGGCGTAGGCCCCCAGTTTTTGTCTGAAATGTATAAAGACCAGATATTTTATCCGGGTGTCAATACCACCTTTTTCGGCGGTGCGACCCGGCATGGGGTATGGGAGGAAAGGTGCGCAGGTTGCGGAACCTGTGCCATCCATAATTTCGGCGGCCTGTGTCCCATTGCAAGGTGCGCCAAAAGCCTTATGAACGGGCCCTGCGGCGGATCATCCAAAGGAATTTGCGAAGTGAACAAAGATACGGAATGTATCTGGGATGCGATTGTCAAAAAGAAAATGGAAGCCGGGAAACTTGAAGACCTGATCGGTGTAAAAGGGATAAAGAACTGGAGAACGGCAAGGGATGGCGGGCCCAGGAGAAGTATCAGGGAAGAACTGGTTCAGGGAAACATATAAAAGACAAAGGAGAGAACCAAAATGAGTGAGCTCAAATCAGGCAGTAATCTTGAAAAGGTTCTGAATGCCGGACATTTCGCATTTACAGGAGAATGCGGACCACCAAAAGGAGCTAATGTCGCATACCTGAAAGAAAAGTTTGAGTACCTGAAAGGCAATGTGGATGCGGTAAATGTGACCGATAACCAGACTGCGGTAGTCAGGATGTCGTCCGTTGCAGGTTCGGCACTTATGATTGGAGAAGGACTTGAACCTAATTTCCAGATGGTATGCAGGGACCGGAACCGCCTGGCCATGATGAGTGATATTTTAGGGGCCTATGCCCTTGGTATCAGGAACATGCTCTGCCTTTCCGGCGATCATCAGACATTTGGAAACCATCCTGAAGCAAAAAATGTTCATGACATTGATTCCATGCAGCTTATATCCATGGTAAAAAAAATGCGGGATGAAGGAAAGTTTTTAAATGACCAGGATATTGACGTGCCTCCTAAAATGTTTATCGGTGCGGCTTGTAATCCGTTTGCTGACCCCTATGAATACAGGGTATACAGGCTTGCCAATAAAATAGAGGCCGGGGTTGATTTTATCCAGACCCAATGTATTTTTAATATGGACAAGTTCAGGGATTTTATGAAAAAAGCCGTGGACATGGGACTCCATGAAAAATGCTATATCCTGGCAGGGGTAACCCCTATGAAAAATGCCGGTATGGCTAATTTTATGTCAAAGTTCGTACCTGGAATGGATATTCCCGATTCCCTTATCAAGCGCCTCAAAGGTGTGGATAAAAAAGACCAGGCAGAAGAGGGCATACGTTTTGCCTTGGAGCAGATTGAAGAATTCAAGGAAATGGAGGGCGTGGCAGGTGTCCATCTTATGGCCATTGAATGGGAACACATGGTTCCTGAAATTGCCCAAAGGGCAAATGTGCTGCCAAGACCTGTTGTCTGACCAAAATCCATTAACAAGGGTGGTCTGATTAAACTTTTTTAAAGGCCGCCCTTGTGTTTTTATCCTTACCTTTTTTGATCAGCCTTTCTGCAAAGTTTTTTCAAGGGCAATAATTGCAGCGCCGAGGGCACCTGTGATATCCGGGGTTTCAGGGGTGTGGACTTTGTCAATGTTCATGCTTCTGGCAATGGCTTTTACAACTCCTTTGTTTCTTGCCACACCTCCTGACATTGCAACGGGAAGGCCGCTTATGTCTTGCGCCACTCTTTTAACAAGGGAATTTGTCCTTGCTGCAATGGCCCGGTTAAGGCCTTTTGCAATCTCTTTTTGTCCGGTCCCGCCTGCAATAAGGGAAACCACCTCACTTTCGGCAAATACTGTACACATGCTGCTCAGGACAAGGTCGCTTGTTGCCCCTTTATCAAGCTGTCCCAGTTCATTTATATCAACTTCCAGTGCCCTTGCCATGGCTTCCAGGAACCTGCCTGTGCCTGCGGCACATTTGTCATTCATTGCAAAATCCACTACATTCCCGTCAGGATCAAGGCGCATGGCTTTGCTGTCCTGCCCGCCTATATCAATAAGAATCCTTGTTCCGGGAATCATATGTTTTATCCCTTTTGCATGACAGGTGATTTCTGTGACTGCGCCGTTCCTTTCTTTTACCCTTGTTCTGCCATATCCTGTGGAAATAATCGAGCTGATATCCTTTTCCATGATCCCTGATGCATCAAGGACGTTTTTTTTTACCCGGGCAATGGCTTCCATGTTGTTTACCCCTGTGGGAATGACCGAAGAGGACAAAATATTCTTTTTTTCATCAATCAGTACGGCATCACAGGAAAGACTGCCTATGTCTATACCAAGGAAAATCATTTTTATTTTCTCCTGAATCAAAGTTTTTAAAAAAAGGTTTTTTTAAGAAAGCATTTCAATAAAAGCTTCCACCCTTGTTTCTATCTGGCCTTTGGCAAGGTTCCTTGAATCCACGCAATCTATTTCAAGGTTCAGCACAGGCACATTAATGTCTTTAAGGCCTTTTGAAATAAGGCCTCTTGCACCTGTTCCCTGGCGGCATCCCCAGTGGCAGGGATTAATTGCCCCGTCAATCCGGTAAGCTTTTGCAAGGTTCTGCATCTGCCTGATCCGCTCGGCCGTGCCCATGCTGAAAGGAATAGAGATCATTCTTTTTGCAATGCTCTCAAAAGGGTTGTCCGGGTCCATTGGCTCCCAGGTGACATTGTTCAGTTCATCAACGACTATTTTTGCGCCCAGGTCATCTAACATCTCGTTTATGGGAAAAGGGTATTGAATCCTGTTTTGTATCCACATCAGCCTTATTTTTTCTTTTGAAGCATGATGAAGGCCTTTTTTAATCCTGCGGGCAAGTTCGTCTTTAAAAGCCCGGCAGATATCAATTCCCTGTTTTGTTCCCATTAAAAGAGCCACGACCGTACCAAAATCCTTTAAAAATTTGTTGTCAACAGGGGAAGGCTTTGTCCTGGCAAGATCATATATCTCTTTTAAAAGACTGGTTGACGTGTTGAAATTTTCAAGGGCAAAGGAAAGCCTTTGTTTTGACAGCGGCCTTTTTGTATGATCAGACACAAAGCGGGTCATCTCTTCAAGCTGGGTCGCAAGATATTTTACAGCATCTTTTGTATAGTTCTGCGGTACATTTAAAATAAAGAAATCTTTTTTATATTGGTGTGCAAAATTTTCCACAATGGCAAGTCCGGCAGTACATGGGCTGCTTGTCCCTATTATAAAATCAGGTTCAGGCATGGCATTTTCCAATACAGCCCCCATGACAGCCCTGTGGTAAGCACATGAATCCGTTGCAAAACCTGCGTCTTCCGCTTTTTCAAGGAAAAAGCCCGCAGTATCGGTTGAAGAGAGCATGGCGCCGACAAATTCAACAAAACAGGAGGTAACTCCCATGGCACTGAGAAGATCAAAAGGCGCTGTCACTCCACACCATGCAATGTTCTCATCCCTGGAATACAGCTTTTTCCCCAGTTTGGAAATTGCCAGGACATATTTTTTCCGGGCATTGATGCCGTCAGGATCATGGTTGAGTTTTTCTGTTATTCCTTTTACAATATTGTCAAAATGTTCATACATCATAATTACACCTCCAGCATTTCCGCAAAAGCTTCGATTCTTGTCTGTTGCTGCCCCATGCAGCCCATGGTGCAGTCACCTTCCAGCATTAGAAAAGGAATGGATTCTTTTTGAAGGGCCTTTCGTATCATTGGAATTCTGGCAAGATAGGGATCGCAGAATTTTAAGGTAAACCCGATAACCCCTTTTGCATTAGTTTCTTTTGCCTGTTGAACAATATTCATAGCAATGCTGCCTGGTTTTGAAGTATCCATGGTTCTTGCACAAGACGTATTGTTAAGATACGAGGCCGCAATGGATTTAAAAATATTATCGCAGGCATTTTTATCCACAGGAGTGATGAATCTTGAGGATGTGCAGAAATCGTTTCCAGTCACATTAATATTCCATTCTTCAAAAAGATCATACACCTTTGGATCAAACAAAAGATTTCCAAAAAGAAATACAGGGGCTGCGCCCTGCCTGGCATCCCCTTGTGGATCAATCTTGTTTTGTGCCATTAAAAGGGCTTTGTCCACGGACTTTGTTGCCGCCGTATTAATGATCTCCTGGATCAGTGAGGCATGGCCTTTGGTATAAGCTTTGGACATTTTCCCCGAAGATTTTTTAACCAGGGCTGCAAGAAGGTTCCATGTGTCGATTCTATTGTTTACCCGGGCTGTCATTTCTTTTGAGGAACATGTTTTATTGTTCCATTTGAACAGGGTTTCTGTAAGTCGCTTATATTCTTTTGACAAAAAATCAAGGCTTAAACTGTTTATTCCCGAAGGAAGATCCAGAAAAATAATTTTATCGTCAGGCCTTGCCTCATGCCATGCATCGGAAAGCCGCCGCATGGAATCACACGAATTTATAAAAACCATGCCTTCAAGATCAGGCAGATCGCCTGCAATGGCTCGGTCAAGCACTTTTTTGACATGGGGGCATAAATTGTCATGGAGCAGGTTTCCAGAAAGGTCAGGTGCCTTTGATTCGGGAAAAACCCTGAAAGGAGAAAACCCTGCAGCTTCGATTAAAGGAACCGGTGTATAGGCACAGGTAAATCCGATTTTTTTATTCATTTTACATCCTCCCTGCCACAGTTTAAAAGAATGGTGCGAAGTACATTTTTAGTTGTTTCAATGTCTTTTTCAGGTATGGTGTTAAATGCTTTTTCAAGTGTGTGCGATACAACTCTTGTTGCGGAAACTTCAGCGTTCACACCTTTTTTAGTCAAATGAATCCTGTTTGCCCTCCTGTCATTGGGGTCTGGCTTTCGTTCTACAAGCCCGTCCCTTTCCATGCGGTCTAAAAGCCCTGTCATGGTGGATGGCTCCAGTCCCGCCCTCCTGCCAACCTCGTTAGCCTTAAGACCGTCTTCATTCCACAAGGAGAGTAAAACCCCAAGGTATGCAGGCCTTATGGTGCTGATATCTTCTTTGATAAATCCTTTTTTTAATTGGGACGTAACAGTCAGCGTGGCCCTGGACATTAAGTAATACGGGCAATCCGGCGGAAGTGGGAAATTCATTTTTTTTCCTTTCTTGCGTATTATATTTATACGGATTATACGCATACGTAATATATTGTCAAGAATTAATTTTAAAAAAAATTTAATTTTTGTTCAGGCATTGATTTTCAGATTAGTGAGAATAGATGTGTTTTAAAAAATAGGCAGGAAGTATTTTTAACCTGCGTTCAATTTTTTTATTAGCTTTATTATAAATGATACAGTCGATTTTTTTTTCAAGTATGGAATAAGATCTTATAACAACCCCAATATATTCCTTTTTATACTTATTCCTTTTTTCAGGGCTGAAATTATCTGACTTATAGTAATAGTCTAAAATTTCGTCTGTAATTTTGAAAGCAAGATTTTTCGGCAGGTGTTTTTTTATGATAAACCTGATGAACCTGTCCAGGTAGGGTTGATAAAAAAAACGGCCTTTTTTATTATCGCTTATCATGATTTCAAGTGCTTTTCCTATGGAAGACGCTCTTTTATAAACTCTTTGTGCCGTGATGGCTTCAAATGTATCTGCAATACTTATGATCCTGTAATATTTTTTTGTTAAATGATATATCTCGTTAAGCTTTGCCTGGGCACCTGGCGTTAAATATTCATAAAAAGATGTATGGGTGTCCTTGGAAATGCCATAGCTTTGCGGAAGGTTTTTATCTTCCTTGATATGGTGCAAAGCCATTACAAAAGGCTCGAAATCAAGGTTGAACTGGTTATTGGAAGCCAGTATAAAAGACAATAACGCATGGCTTTTCATGATGTCGTTTTCAACCTGGGTTAACCGCCCGTTTTTATAAATTATATTTTCCGGTATTAATGCTTTTCCCCCGTCATGCCCCAGGCAGATGATGCTTAATAATTCATAATCCTTTTGATCAAAGCCGTTAATCTGTCTTGCAAGCATTAATGAAAGAAGGGTGGTCTTGATCACATGCTCGATTGTTTCCCCTATTTCATCCTTTGGCAGATTAAATATTCTTTGTTCGTTATCAATTACTCTTTTAATGGCAGCCACAGTTCCAATGTAATTTCTTTCAGATGTAATCACGCTGTTTGCCATTTCAAGGTATGCTTTGAGCTCGTTAAGATGCTCCTTAAAAAAGTCAAACTTGTGGTTTTCAATGGTTTTGCTTATAAAATTTTTAACATGGCTTTGTATTTCAGGAATTTCTTTGACGTTAATATTTTCTAAAAATTCTCTTTTAGCCTGAATAATCTGCCCCATGGCCAGGTCAAGGGCATGATTCCTTTCTTCTTTTGTAATATCATTCAGGTTAACTTTGAAATTTATTTTTAGGGCGTCAAAAATTTTAAGTAAATCAATTGTTATCCTTGTATTGGCTAAAGCAATCAGGTCGTTAGCATAATAAGTATTTAATGCCAGCTGCTTCCCGATGATGGAAGTCATGATTTCTTTATATTTTTCTTTGAATATTCCTTTTTCAGGATCGGAAAATATGCTTTTGTTTTTTGCTAATTTTGCCAGAGGGAAATAAAGATGAGTGGTATTTAGGCCTGGTGTTTTTTGTGGCGGCATGATTTTTTAATTATGACATTCCTTTTAAAGACGCATCAATATTGTGAAGATTTCTTTTGGCCTTTCTTATCCCCGGACAAAAGGCCGCCTTTGCCCGGCATTTTAATCTGTAAAAGGAAAATGTATTGCAACAACGTCCTGCAGCTTCCATGCTGCTGCTTTTTTGTCAATTGTATCATCCTGTATACCTAATACGGTATTGCTGTAATGTCAAGTTTTTAGGTATTGAACAGCAATTCCCGGTGGACTGTTATCCAGCATGATGACAGTGAAGTTATGGTAACTCGACATTTTGATCAGCGTCATCTATAATACGCGCACGAAAAAAATATTTGTCGTTGATCAACATTTTTTTGCCAGGCCTGATGTTTATATATTTGGCGAACCCGGCCCGGTCAGGATGAGGAGAGCTTGTGCTAAATCCCCCCTCATCCTGACCGGGCCTGACCATCAAGACAACTGATAACCGGATAAAATTCCAATTGACCGATGGGCAAAAAGGCTGCCACATATCTTTGCGGCAGGGTTTAACCTGAAGGTCACGCAAGTTTGCTGCACTAAACAGCAAAACTGTGAGCAGGTGTCCTCAATAAATTGCTGTCATTAACATTACTATGACAAACTGATCCCAAGGCTTTATTGCAAGGAATAGTTGTTATGGTTTTTTCAAGGATGGATTCTCTTTGAACAAGAAAAAATAACATCAAGGTGGCATGAAATCAGGTGGACCGATTATTTTCTCTATCATGGTTTCCCAGCTTTCGAATACCATAAACCTAAAGGTACAGCGAATCTGTTAACTCAAGAACCTGATGAGTGTAGAATGCAAGAAGGTTCAGCATGAAAAATATCATGGACAGGTTGTTTTTTCCATGACCAAAATTATGCTCGATATGGCACTCTTGATTTTTCAGTATATTATGTGTAATATCAAGCACTTGCGTGATGAATAGGAACAACACCGCGAAAAAAACATTTAAGTTTTCATGGAAACCCTACCTGTCTCTAAAAAAAATAGTCACCGAGAATTGCTGGGTATTGAAAAACCCCGCCATGAATGGTATTCCTATCGTCACAGTTTGAAGTGGCACTGCTTACGGAGGGGGATTAAGGCGATAAAGAAGGAATCAAAGGCAGGCGTACAAAATAAACTGGAGGCAGAATGGTTGTTTTTAGAAAATTACGGAGGCTGTTTGCTTTATTTTTCCTGGTCCTGCTTGCAGGCCTTCAGAGCCCCGGCAAATCAGAAGCCGGTGAAACCCGGCGAATCTTACTTCAACAGGCCCGGACCTGGATGTATCAAATCCAGGATATTAACTCAGAACACGCAATACAGGCCTTGGCCGATACGGATTACCCGTTGCTTGTGGTGGAACCTAATTATAACGACAGGGACAATACGTTTGACTGCCGTTTCATGGTCCGGGCCCTGGGAAAAACAATCAATGGAGCAAAGCGTCTTGTCCTGGCATATGTTGATATCGGCCAGGCAGAGAACTGGCGGACATACTGGAAAAAAGAATGGGTGGCACCCACCTTCCGGAAGGGCGGGGACCCGGATTTCCTGGTCACTCCTGATCCGGATGGATGGGAGGGCTGCTATCCTGTGGCATATTGGGACCAGCGATGGAAAGATATCTGGCTTGGACCCGGTGGTATTATTCCGGAGCTGGCCAAACTGGGTTTTGACGGTGTCTATCTGGATTGGGTTGGAGCTTACGATGATGAACACGTCCGGGAAGCTGCGCGCCAATCAAATGTCAATCCCGGGCTGGAAATGATCCGTTTTATAGAAGAGATCGGCAGGGCCGGGAAAGAGGTAACTGAGGGGTTTCTTGTTATTCCGCAGAATGCTCCGTTCCTGATTGATGAAGCGCCGGATCGATACGCAAAAGCAATTGATGCCCTGGCTGTGGAAGATACCTGGTTTCACGGAGCAGGGGATGCCGACTGGTATGACCCAAAGGCCGGGGATCTGAGAACCCGGTATGACGGGCAATGGTCAACAGACAGGCAGCTTCTTCAATACAGAAAATACCTGAAGCGCGGCTTACCGGTCTTTTCTGTGGATTATTGTGTTAAACAGGAGAATGCTGCAATGGTATACAGGGAAGCACGAAAAGCAGGATTACGTCCGTTGGTAACACGCGTGTCTTTGTCGCGCATTACAAAAACACCACCCAGATAGGCAATCCAGACACTGGAAAGGGCTTAGCCCGGAGGATTTTGAGTCCTTATTTGGGGTAAATTACAACAAATAAACACAAGACAATTTAGATAAATATTAAATTATTTAGTCTATAATTTCAAATAGTTAACAATTTATAGCAAACAAAAACAAAAAGCTACGGAATAGCTGTCAGGGTAACATGTTTTCAGGCTGATGTTACTCAAGATTTCCAATTTTCTAAGGTGTTGTTTCTGCTCAAGAGGAATTATTAACAAACCCTGCACTCTGCTTGTTGTTCTGAAAGAATATCAGTAATCGGAATATTGATCCTTGTTTCTTCACCGTTATTATCTATTTCTTTCATCACATCATCGAAGAAGCTTTTCATCTTATCGGGTGAAACCCCCTTGAATGTTGCATAAAAAAGTCTAATCATTCGATCATTTGACTTATCAATGATTTGCTTATTATTTTCCCATCTTGAAAGAGTTGATTTGTCGATACCGATATACTCTGCAAATGCCTTTGCATTTAGCCCGGCGTTTTTTCTTAAATATTTTATTTCTCGGCCTTTGAGAAAAGTTTTCTTTTTAATTAAATAAAGTGCAATCACTAAATTCAATTCTATAATTGCAGGAATAGAGGCAAAATATTCTCCGCACTCACATCGATAAACACTTACATCACCCAACCAAACATTATCAAGGCCAGACTCAATATAGTGATAAAGCTCTTTTGACTCTTTCATGTTTGAATTACATTCGTGACATTTCATAGCATCCCCCTCCTTAATATACAGTGATACATCTTACAGTATGGCAATGCTCATAAATACCAGCTATAAATACAAGGTCTTCTCCATCAATATCTTTGCCAATCACCTTGCATTGCCAGTTATCATGTTCTTTTTTATATTCAATTTCTGTGACCTTGCCCCAAAGAAAAACATTTAACACATCATCTGTGGTGATCTGCCGTTCTTTCATCCGCTCACGACAGTGTACTGATTGTTGAAAACAACCAATTTGAGCAAACTCACGCAAACACTCTTTTGCTTCGTCCTTTGTCATATTATCGGTTTGAGTTGATCCAAAGTCAACAAAAAAAATGATTTGAAGTCAACTTTTACATCTGTGCACAATATATTGTATTTTTAAAAATCTTCACATACCTTTGATAGGAAAATTGCCAAATTAAAAAAAATAATTTTGTTATATAATCATATAGTTTCGGCTTTAATCAAGGGGAAAAATAAAAACCGGCCAATATTTATCCAGGTGACCGGCACCCTGCACGAAAGGAAAGGTTTAGGCCTATTTGATAACACTCATAACGGGTTTTCTGATTCCTTCTCAGAAGATTATCAAGCTTAAATTCACAGAAATATTTTTCTTTTTCCTTCTCGGCAGGAAGAATCCTGTTACAAGCCTGTTCTATCCGGGTCAACCATGGAACAAGAGTATGAACTGCAAAAGTTCTGTTTTGTTCTGTAACGTTTGAATATGTGGATCTGTCATGATCTTGAACCAAGTTCAAAGGCACCCTCGATATCGTCACTGGTGACGTCGGCAAAATCTGCACCAGCTGCCGTGTCAGATTCTTGAAGAATTGGTGTGAGATAGTTTGAGCCATCGACTCCGGTTATCGCTCCGACTGCAACGGACAACACGCTTATAAGCAGCTCTCAGAATTATATCGAGCAGTACGCCTTTATGTAAATTTTTTTCAACCCTCTATGAAACTTAAAAAGAAATGCAGGGACAGCAGCAAAATAAAAAAAATATATTTTCCTGCCCAGACTCCTTTCCAAAGATTGAAGCATACTGAAATTGCTAAGAATAAAATAATGGATAAATTTGATTTGATCAATCACGCTTTAGACCCGGTTCGTCTGCTAAAACAAATACAGGTTTACCACCACATTTAAAACGTGTTCATGTGAATGCCAGGATACAAAAATGGATGCTTGATGAATTAAAGAAACAAGGTGAAGTGGGTATAGTGTTAGAATATATCCTGGAGAAAGCAGGTTTTAAATATAAGCAAAAATGAAATCACAGGGTGCCATAATATGTGATAAATCGATCACCTTCCGTTGAGTATAGTGAAACATTTATTCTTTTGAACTATCAGTTCCGAGTATGAAAAAGCTTTTAATCCGGCTTAACTACTCGGTTGCCAATCAGAAAAATATTTTTGTTAAAACCACTATGCCCAAAACAGTTGTTGATAGGCTTATCAACGGTTATGATGCCCTTATCATGGGAGAAATATCGAAAATAGCAATAACTACTGATTAAAAACACAGGCAGCTTCAGATGCCACCAGGGAAACTATTAACTTTGGTTATGATCAATGCCGGACAGGATCAATGCCGGACAGGTATATCCATTTGTAAGGGTGGCTGACTTTTTAACGTTGATTTTGGCTGGTTTTTAAGCCGCTGTTTCCACTGGGTAGCCAGGAAGATTGATACCTATAATAAAAATATGCGTAAATTATTAAAATATGACTTTGATTATTAAAAATAAGTGCTGAATATCCGGTTTGTGTCGCTTATTTTCGGTCAAAATGCCGTTTTATTGTACATGATTCGGTATGAATCGCTCATGCCGGTCAGTATTTTTAACTTTTTGAAACTTCATTTTTATTAGCTAATATTTATTAGCATTTCATTATCAATTTTTAATCTTTTCTCGGCGAGTTCAATTTGTTTTTTTTGATCTAATTTACCCAAATATTCTGGACCATCACTATCTGGATAACAAGCCTTCCAAAACAGAATTGCTGAATCAATTGTTAAATTTTTAAATTCTCTGGCTTTTGTAATCCAATCAAATGGGCTATTCCAGATTTTTTCTTTTACTGGTGAATAATGAACAGAAGAGTCTCTTAAATCTTTATAATTCTGAAAGAATGTTTTAAAAGGCTCTTCTACCTGTTTATCATCCTTTATAAATATGATTTGTTTTTTATCTTCCCGAATAATTGGTGGGAACTTTTCTAATTTATATTCAAGTTGAAGATACCGCGCGGCCCTTTTTTTTACCTTTCAATATTTCAGACTTTTTTACATCTAAATTATTTTTATGACGATAATAAAAATCAAAGCCAATTGTATTAACAAAACATTCCATGAACGAATAGAATGAAATTATTGCGAGGCGAGAATAGGCAGAAACATTAAATTTTAATAAATTTAATTTATCATAAGAATCCTTGTCAAAGTTGGATTCGATCACATCATTTTTATCTTTTAGAACATCTCGAAGTTTTAATAAATTTTTATATACTTCTTCAGCTTTTAAAAAATTCATTAAATTCAGATGCAATATCATCTATGGATTTTTTAAGTGGATATTTTTTTAAAAAATAATCTGCTAAAAATTGAAAATTATTTTTTATTATTGGACCAT
>JAADHV010000107.1 GCA_013151635.1 Deltaproteobacteria bacterium
TTCCCTGTTTTGTTCAAAATAAAATAAAAAATATCCAACTTATTCAAAATAATCAGAAAATTCTGGTCAGGATAAAATGCAATTCAACAGTATCAAAGGTATCGTTGTCATCAATTCCGATTTCTTTACATGCTTTTTTCCAGTTTCGGTATAGCATGTCTTTCCCAAAAGGAACTCCACCCGGTGCTGTTTGAGACAATGAAACCAAAACAGCACCGGATGGAATATGCTAAAGATTCAGCTATCTAACGAACAGCAAATGGCTCTTGAGGATTTCCGAAAGCAAGCGTCTTCAAAAGATTCTGAAAAAGCATTAATGATTTTGTTGAGCAATGATGGCAACGGCCGTGTCACGGTATATCAAAAGGAAGGCGAATGGACATATTTTTCAGGAGATTATCCGATTTATTCTCACAGAGTTGGTGATCAAAGTGTCACGGAACTTCTCAGAGGTATAACAGTTATTATAGTTATTTATATCTAAATGCTTATCTGTTAGATTTGTTTAAAAAGGATAATCCCTTGTCAGGATGAGAGGGTTATTTTTTTTTGTTTTGTATGATTATCACTATGTAAAAAATGTTATAAATTATGTAAAATATTTCACACTGTGAAAAAATGTAATAGATTGCGTTTGATATTTTTTTTAACCAAGCCCATTTAACGGAGTTTCACGTGTTTGTATTCTTGGTGTGATTTTTGCAACTATATTGCAAAGAAGAAAAGTAACGCCAAACCTGTTGTAAGGCATGGACGGAAAACTACGGGTCTAAAAACAATTGACAATTTGGTATGCCTATTATGCTGGTCTGTAAATTTTTTATTGCAGAATAAAAATTTATAATAATTCAAAAGTAGAAAAATTTTGACATGACGATGAAAAAGTTAAGCAATAGTTATTTTTTAATTAAACTGACAGCCATGGGCTGCCTTGATTTTTCATCCCGGCGTGCCCACAACGAATCATGAAAGAACCTGATTGGTTTGGTATGTTCTTTCATATAAAAGAATAAGGAGGAGTAAATGAAAAAAGTTTTATTTTCCATGTTACTATTCGTTCTAATTTTAGTATTGGTAGGCAATAGTTTTGCTTTGACCTACTCCGAAAGCGTGTCAGGGGACCTATGGGCAGATATTGGAACTCTTGATTTAGGGACTAACACTGTGTCGGGAAGTTTTTATTATGATTCTGCACCTTCTCCAGCAGATTTAGATATGGATTGGTTTAACTTCACAGTTGACTCTGGAATGATGTTGACTTCGTTAACTATGGACTTTTCAGCCATATTTAATAATCCTACTGGTGGTTTTGGAGCGGCACAAGTGAGTTGGCAATTGTATGACCTATTATCCTACAGTCAAATATACTACGGTACAGTCAATTTACTGGGATCTGCCCCGGTCGATATATTTTCTGGGTTCACTGGAATAGGGACTGGCAATTATGCGATGCGTCATAGTCTGGGTGTGAGTACTGGTGACAATTGGACTTCAAACTATACAATAAGTTTAGTTACTACTAACGCCCCAGTACCTGAACCTGCCACAATGCTCCTTTTCGGTCTTGGCCTTCTCGGCCTTGCAGGAGTAAGCAGAAAAAAAATAGCAATTAATTAATTCTACAGCAGCTTAGAAGACAGGATCATCGAATTGGTCCTGCCTTTTCTATCTGTAACACTGCCTGCATGCTGATTAAATTATATTGAACCAATATAGTTACTATTAGACTATTTCTCAAATTCTACTTAATAACTCAACTTTCGGGCTTGAGTTTCCTTAAAGCTATTAAATATAACTAATTGAAAACACAACAACACGAACAGGCTTAAAAGTTAAAGTCCACATTATAAAAAAAGATTAATGGAACTTTTTTGGAAATTTCATAAAGCTACTGCATGACGTAATGTAAAAAAGGCTATGGCTAATGCCGGTATCATCGGTCCCCAGGCCACAAGTGAGGGGTTGAGGCATGGTTTTGGTATCGCTATGGCAAGACCGAAATTACCAATTACATTAATTCTTGATCTTCTCGGCCATGCCGGCACAAAGACCACTGAAACCTATCTCCAAGTCGTGGGCGATAAAAAAAGAGATATGGTCATGAATGCATGGGGTGATAATGGTTGAAAAAAATTTTGAAGGCATAGGGTTTTTATTGACATTACGGTATTACCGTAATACATTATATCCATAATGTTAATTAAAAAAGGTGACAAAATGGAACTCGCAATCAATACAAGCAAGCTGACAACCAAGAGTCAAGCCACTATACCGGGGCAGATTAGAAAATTATTAGGGCTGCACCCTGGTGATTCTGTGGCCTTTGAGGTCAATGAAAACAAAAAGGTTATTATCCGTAAAGCAACCCCAATTGATTTTGAATTTGCCAAAGCCCTTGAGGACACTCTTTCTGAGTGGTCCTCAAAAAATGATGATGAGGCTTACCGTGGCTTATAGAATATTTGATGTTATCGTGGTACCCTTTCCTTTCACGGATCAAAACACCGATAAAAGACGGCCAGCATTGATTTTGTCTGATTATGAAAAATTTAATGATGCAACTCAAAATTGCGTCATGGCTATGATAACCAGTGCGAAAAATCCCGATTGGCCGCTCGATGTAAAAATAGGCAGCATCAAAAAGGCCGGACTTCCTGCACCATCTAAGGTTCGCATGAAATTATTTACCTTGGATAGCCGCCTTATTGTAAGAAAAATTGGTGGCCTTGCCGCCAAAGATCAAAAGGCCGTGAAAGAAAATCTTAAAAAATTAATGAATCTTGAAACAGAATAGGGGAGTGTAACTGATGGGAAAAGGCAGAGAAAATACCGGGGGAAAATTGGCTAAAAGGTTAGTGAAGGATCCCCTTTTGAAAAAGCCGGGTACTATCTTGATATTTAAAAAATGCGCGGGAAAGAATGGAACGAAGCATCTATAAAAGCTTTTCATGATAATAGTCAGGACTTGGCCGGTAATTGAAACCTGAATATCAACACCTGATGGGCTTGAAATATAATATCGTTTCTCGTGACTATATTCTCCTTTTATTTCACGAGTGCTTTCCACTATGCCAATGCTTTTAAAGCCAGCCCATTTTTCTTTGTCGTAAAGCCACTCAATATCAGAAGTCATAGTATATTTGCGTGTCTCAATCCGACCGTGCTCCCCGTAAACCGTTTCATATTCATCAAAGGTAAAATCTTCTGATTTCATGTTTCCCATTGACTTCTCTTCTGTTTTCAATTGGCCAAGAACAATTTGATTAGATGCCGCCCACGCACTGTTGTTTTTTATAAGTGCAGGGGTAAAGGCGGAACCCAAACTGCATTATATGATTATAAGTAGCTTCTTGCCCCTATATAGTGTTTTTTGAAATAAGGGTTGCTTAAATATCCATAAGTGACCTGTCTGCCTTTGCCTGGGGCGTGGACAAAAATGCCGTCACCAATATAGATTCCAACATGGAACACTTTTCTTACCTTAGGGGTTTTAAAAAAAACAAGGTCGGCAACCCTTAAATTTTGTTTTGATACAATCTGGCCATTGCCGAATTGCTTTTTTGCTGTCCTTGGCAGCATAACACCGGCCTTTTGATAGGTATAGACAATAAGTCCGCTGCAGTCAAAACCTGTTTCGGGGGATTGACCGCCCCACTTATAGGGCAAACCAAGGCTCTTGACAGCATATTGTACAATAATTTTTCTTTGATATGCTGATTCCACCTGGATTTTTGAACTGTTAAAAACTTCTGATCCACTTGGTGGTGGAGGGATGTGGTGTCCAGGGGCAATTCTCTTTTGTGAAGCACATGAAAATAACAGCAACATCAGAAATACTAATGAAAGATATTTCCTAAACCTGGGCATGTATTGATTTTGTATTGGATTTGAAAGAGAGAGTTTTCCTATAAAAAAAATAGATAAGGGAAAATAGTACGCAAGAAGTGGTTTTTGCCATAAATTTATCCTAAAATGTCAACAAGGGAGCCTATGGTTTCCTCGTATGTTTTAATTACTTTTGCATTGGCTTTGAATCCTTGTTCGGCAATAATCTGGTTTGTGAGTTCTTCTGCTATGTCAGTGTTTGATAATTCTTTTAATTTACCTGTTTTACTCATAGGATCTTCGACAAGCGGGCCCGGTGTGTCAATTTTTGTGATGGTCGTCTCAACCTGTCCTTTCCTTCCTTCCGTATTTATTGCCCGGCTCTTTTTGAAATCATCGGAAAGTGCATTTGCAACATTGTTTGCACTGACCGCAATTTGTTTGGAAAATGCCTGTAAGGCTGATACATTGCTTTGTATTGATGCAACCATAAAATAGACTCCTTTAAAAAGAAATTATTAAAGAGTTTATTGCAATAATCATGCTAAAAGGCTATTGAAAGTGAAAAGTTCAGCCAGTCCTTTTAATCTGGCTGGTTCCAATGGATTTAAAAATTATTATAAAAAATTTAATTCATTGTTTATAATAGTTTTTGTTAACAAAAAACGGCAGGTTTTACAAATTGTGAAACCATTAACTGCAGACTATAAGTCAAAGGAGTATATAGATGTTCGCCATTGATAAGACTATTATGCTGTTGATTGATGTGCAGGGGCAATTGGCAAACTTAATGTATGAAAAAGAAACTTTGTTTAAATCACTTGGTGTCATGATCCAGGGAATGAAAATCCTTGGGGTGCCGATTATCTGGATGGAGCAAATTCCGGATAATTTAGGCCCCACAACCGAGGCTGTTTCAAAACACCTGTCAGGCGAGGAACCCATTGAAAAATTTTCATTCTCATGCTGTGAAGAACCAAGGTTTATGGATAAGTTCAAAAAGGCTGGAAGAACCCAGATCCTTTTGACCGGGATTGAAACCCACATTTGTGTCTTCCAGACAGGATACGATTTGATCAAACAAGGCTGCGATGTCCAGGTGGTAACAGATTGCGTGTCTTCCAGGTTAAAAGAGAATAAAGAAACAGGAATTCAAAGGATTGTTCAATCGGGTGGCAAGGTTACCTGTGTTGAAATGGTATTTTTTGAATTGATGCGGGCAGCAAAAGGAGATCAGTTTAAACAGATTGTTCGATTAATCAAATGAGTTTTGTAAGGCTTTTTTATAGATAATATTTAAACTTCAATATGGATAGATGAGGTATTGCTTTCAGGCAGATTGTTTATTTTTTCATAAAAACCCGCAGCCTTTTTAAGGCTCCCGAATGCTTTTTTTTCGTTGGAATTTGCCTTGTCTTTTGCTTGCAGTACCATGAGTTCTGAAAGAGCTTTGGATGCAGCCAATGTGGCTTTGGATGCTACTTTCAAGTCTTGAGGCGAGGGGCTTGCAGGAGCAAGGGCAGCACTTCTGACCTGACGCATTTTTCGGATGGTTGCCTGGGGGTCACCCGGAACAGAAGAGGCGTCAATCTTAACTTCACCGCCGACAGCATAGCTTTTCCCGTCAGGTCCCTGGGTGTATGTAAAATTTGCCCCTGAAGTAATGTATCTCCCGCCGGCTGCAATATGTGCCATTTCATGATGTCTGACCTTGGTATCAACTTGCTTGAGTTCTTCAACGACCTGCATCTCTGCCCGGGTCAGTTGCCCGGAATTATGGGGTCCTGCGTTATTTGGGGCCTGGCGGTTCTCTTCTTTTGTTGTTTTGCTGATTTGTGATGTTTGACTTATATTCTCCTTTGGGTTGGTATTCGCAACCGGGTTAAAGTTCCGGGTATTTTTTGCAAAGGAGGCTTTATTATTAAAATTTATTTTTGATACAGGATTATGTATAAAACCGGATTGATAATTGCTATATGTTATTGTGGAAGTATCCATTTTTTAACGATATGATATTTTTAACTTTAATTAATCTTAAACTATTATATTTATAAAAGATAATGATTGCAACAATAAATTTATCCAGTAAAAAATGTTTGACAAAAATGCCTTGTTTTCATATATTAAAGGATTCGCTTTTATTGGATGAATTTAGATGCGGAATGGACTGGTGCGGAATTAACTGCAATTCAAGGATTTTTTTATGGGTCGAAAAACAAGTGTTTCCAGGAAAACAAAAGAGACTGATATTAGTATCTGTTTTAATCTGGACGGTTCTGGCAAAGTTGATATTTCAACAGGGATTCCTTTTTTTGACCATATGCTTACAGCCTTTACGGTTCATGGTTTTTTCGATCTTGAGATTAAAGCCAAAGGAGACCTTGCAGTAGATTTCCATCATACAATAGAGGATGTCGGACTTGTATTCGGCCAGGCACTTTCAACGCTGCTTGAAAACAAAAAGCGAATTGTCCGGTTTGGTGACTGCTGTGTGCCTATGGATGATGCCTTGTCTAAGGTTACAATAGATTTATCCAACAGGCCGTATCTTGTCTATAATTTTTCCAGAGATCTTAAAGGGAAAGGAGAGTTCGATGCCTGTCTTGCCAAAGAATTTTTTCAGGCATTTTGCGTTCAAGGGGCATTTAATCTTCATATTAATTCTTATTATGGAATAAATGAGCATCATGTCCTTGAATCCATTTTCAAGGCGTTTGGAAGATCTTTGCACATGGCCACCAGAATCAATGAGAATATTTCCGGTGCGTTATCCAGCAAGGGAACACTGTAAAATTTATTTAAAAATGCCGGTTGGCCGGAAAATTATACAAAATATAGTGAAAATCAATGAAAATTATACCTGCTGTTGATATCAAACAAGGCAAATGTGTCAGACTGTTACAGGGGCGTATGGAAGATACTACCCAATATTCGGACGACCCTTTAAAAATGGCCCGGCGATGGGAGCTTGAAGGTGCGACTTTGATTCATGTTGTAGATCTTGATGGTGCCTTTGCAAAGCAAGTTAAAAATTTTCAAACCGTTCAGGACATCCTGGCCGGCATAAATGTTCCAATTCAGGTTGGAGGGGGAATCAGAGATCTTAAAACCATTGGAATGTATGTCGATGCAGGTGTGTCAAAAGTTATCATCGGAAGTGAGGCACTTTATAACCCAGGGCTTGTGAAAGATGCCTGTAAAAGGTTTCAGGGTAAAATTGTTGTTGGAATTGATGCACGAGACGGCATGGTTGCAGTTGAAGGGTGGAGCCGGACATCTGAGACCCGGGCAGTTGACCTTGCAAAGGAGTTTGAGTCATGCGGGGTCGCGGCAATAAATTTTACCGATATACACAGGGACGGGATGCAGACAGGCCCGAATATTGAAGAAACAGCGGCTTTGGCCGAGGCTGTTTCAATACCCATTGTGGCATCGGGCGGTGTCAGTAGTATTCAGGATATTAAAAATCTCCTTGAAATTGAAGAAAAGGGCGTGACCGGTGTTATTACCGGGAGAGCGCTTTATGAAGGAAGCCTTGATTTAAAAGAAGCCATAAGGATTTCAAAATAGTAATTAGCTTTAAAGATAATTATTGACATGTGATTTTAAATACTTAGCTTATTTTACTTGCAAAACCGTTAAATTTTGGAGTCAGCACCACGAAGATGTATATTCCTGAAGAGAAAATTTCAGAGATTTTAAATACTTCAGATATTGTTGATATTATTTCAGAGTCGGTAATTTTGAAAAAATCCGGAAGGAATTTTTTTGGATTATGCCCGTTTCACTCTGAAAAGACACCGTCTTTTTCCGTAAATGCAAGCAAACAGATCTTTCATTGTTTTGGTTGCAGCGCTGGTGGCAATGTATTGTCGTTTATCATGAAATATCACGGGATTACTTTTCCCGAGGCGGCAAAAATGCTGGCCGTAAGGTATAATATAACCATAGAAACAAAGGGAGTTGATCCTGCAAAGAAAAGAGAAATTAGCCTCAAAGAGAGTTTATTACGTTTAAATAAAACCGTAATGACTTATTATTCCGGAGAATTAAAAAATTCAGACCAGGCAGGGAAAGCCAGAGAATACCTGGAAAAAAGAGGGATTTTAGGCGATATTATTCAAAAGTTCAGGCTGGGTTACTCTCCCGGGAGCTGGGATTTTGTTGTAAAGGTATTAAAGGAGCAGAAAATTTCTAAAAACACTGCTGTTCAAAGCGGTTTGATTTTAAAAAGAAAAGAAAAGGCCGGGTATTACGACAGGTTCAGAAACAGGATCATGTTTCCAATTTTTGATATAAATATGCAGGTGGCAGGTTTTGGTGGCAGGGTGATGGATGATTCCATGCCCAAATATATGAATTCGCCTGAAACTCCTGTTTATAATAAAAGCCGTATCCTTTACGGCCTTCATGCCGCAAAACAGCATTGCAGGCAGGAGGGTTTTGTTTATATTGTTGAAGGATATTTTGATTTTTTATCCCTTTATCAACATGGTATTAAAAATACGGTTGCAAGTCTTGGCACGGCATTAACACCTGATCATGTAAGGATTCTTAAAGGATATGCACCCAGGATGATACTTGTTTTTGATTCTGATGCAGCCGGAATCAGTGCGGCAAAAAGAAGTATTAAAATTTTTATGAAAGAGGGTGTTGATACAAGAGTGCTTGTGCTTCCAAAGGGAAATGACCCGGATTCCTATGTGGTAAAGCACGGGGAAGAAGCTTTTAAGAAACTTGCTTTAAAAGCTAAAACGGTTATGCAGTTTCTTTTACAGGTATCGATTGATACGCATGGGCTTTCAGTGGAAGGCAGGATCAATATTTTAAATGATATGAAAAAGCATTTGATTGTGATCGGGGACAGTGCGTTAAGATCCATGCACGTTAAAGAACTTGCTGAAACACTGAATATTGATGAAAAAGCAGTTCTGGAAAAAGTCAGGGACCAGTATTTAAGCCATTCTTCTAAAAGAATATCTTTGAATGATAAAAATAAAGATGAAGAAAAGCTTGCATCTGATCGAAGAGAAGAACAGATGATTTCAATAATGCTCAATTGCCCTGAAATCATAGATGAAATTAAAAATAAGGATGTTTTAGACTATTTTTATTCTGAAAAATTAAAACGCATTGGAAAGAAAATTTTAAGTATTGATTCTAATAAAGAGGCCTTCATTACAGATGTTATGGCAGGTATGGAAAATACCCGGGATCAGGAACTTATAGCATCTTATGCCATGGATGATTTTTTTTCAGACAAAGATATTTATAAAACAGCAATGTCTATAATCCAAAGAATTATAAGGGTAAGGAAAAAACAGGAGAACACTTTAACCAGTAAAATTATAAGTGCGGAAAAGGGCTGTGACTCTGAATTGATGGACCTTTTAAAACAAAAGCAAAAAGAAATTCAGCAATTACATGATCGAATATAACTTTTAGCCTTTGGGAGGCATTTTATGGCAGGTAAGACAAATAAGTCTGGAGAGAATGTGATGATTAGCAAGAAAGCATTACAAAAGCTTATTAAAAAAGGAGAAAAATCCGGTTCTCTCTCTTTTGCCGAAATTAACGATGCAATACCCGATGATTTAAAATCATTGGATCAAATAGAGGATATTGTCCTCCAGTTCAAAAAACTTGGGATAAAACTTGTTGATAAGGAAAAAGAAAAAACAAAAAAGACTAAAAAGCAAACCCCGGCAAAAAAGAATACAAAAACAGAGGCGAAAAACAAAAAGGAATCAGGAAAAGGAATTAAAAAAAAGGATAAAATTGACAAAAAGCAAACCGTGAAAGACCTTTTTGCTCCCAAAAAAGATCGTTCGGATATAGAGTTCGGTGCTGTTACCGATCCTGTTAAAATGTATCTGAAAGAGATGGGCATGGTCACTTTGCTCAGCCGTGAAGGTGAGATTGAAATTGCAAAAAAGATTGAGCGCGGAGAGCGTGATATTTTAAGGGCCATGCTCGATTGCCCGTTATCATTATATACGATTTTCATGTATGGGAACAAAATGGAGAAAAAATCCATGCGTCCCAAGCATGTTTTAAGGGACGTGGATGAAGGGGATGGAGTTGTTGATGAGGTTTCCAAACAGGAAAAATTTTTAAATTCCCTTAAAATTATTAAAGAAATACATGAAGAAAATCAGGAAAAAAGAGACCGGTTGTTTGCAGAAAAGAAAGGGTCAAAAAAACACGAAACCCTGGCAAAAGAAATTTTTGAAAATACAGAGTTTATTTTTGAGCAGTTAAAACAATGGCGTTTTGAGTCCAATGTAATTGATAATATTGAAAAAAATATTAGAAATTCCATTGTCTGGTTTGCAAGAATTGATGATTTATTAGTAAAATGTGCAGCCACATTCAATTCAAAAACAAAGAATATGCTTGATCAGCTTTCCTGTGAAAAAACATTTGTGGATTGGACCGGCTTAAACTCTGATATCACAAAGAAGCAAGCCCGGATTTTATACCGGGACCTTTGTTCGATTCTATCCCAGGTATCTTTGAGGAAGAGTGAAATTAAAGGGGATTCCAACTTTTTAAACCAGATTGTCAAAAGCATTGATAAAGGACGTAGAAATGCCGAGTTGGCAAAAAGAGAACTGGTGAGGGCTAATTTAAGGCTTGTTGTCAGTATTGCCAAAAAATACACAAACAGAGGGCTGCAATTTCTTGATTTGATCCAGGAAGGCAATATCGGCCTGATGAAAGCTGTTGACAAATTTGAATACAGAAGGGGATATAAATTTTCCACATATGCCACCTGGTGGATAAGACAGGCCATTACAAGGGCGATTGCAGACCAGGCAAGGACCATCAGGATTCCGGTCCACATGATTGAAACCATAAACAAACTTATCAGGACATCCAGGTACCTGGTGCAGGAAATGGGCAAAGAACCCTCACCTGAAGAAATTGCAGAAAAGATGGAAATTCCCATTGAAAAGGTCCGAAGGGTATTGAAGATTGCCAAAGAACCTATTTCCCTTGAAACCCCGATCGGGGAAGAGGAAGACAGTCATCTCGGTGATTTTATAGAAGACAAAAAGTTTTCCATCCCGTCAGATGCAGCCATTGATTTCAGTCTGGCTGAGCAAACCAGGAAAATTCTTGCCACTTTAACACCCCGTGAGGAAAAAGTCCTCAGGATGAGGTTCGGGATTGGTGAAAAGTCCGACCATACTTTGGAAGAAGTTGGAAAGGATTTTACCGTGACACGTGAGCGTATTCGGCAGATTGAGGCAAAAGCATTGAGAAAGCTGCGGCATCCGACGAGAAGCAAGAAACTTAAGACATTTATTGAGAATTAAATCTTGACACGAAATTTGTATTTATATATATATTGCAAGTTTGTGTGAATGAAAGGGCCCATAGCTCAGTTTGGCAGAGCCACCGGCTCATAACCGGTCGGTCCCTGGTTCGAGTCCAGGTGGGCCCACCAAATGAAAAAAATGCAGGTGTATCATTATGATTGGAACCGGAAACATGAAAGGATGCTTAACTCGCATATGAATGTGCCTGAAGAAAATCAACCGGATATACAAAAAAAGCGTGGTAATTTACCACGCTTTTTTTGTTTGCAGATGGGGTTATCATGGTGAAAACAAAGGACATATTGGAATTGGTTAATGCAATTGCGTCCTTTGATATTGCTGAAGATTGGGATAATTCAGGACTCCAGGCAGGAAATCCGGACTGGGAAGTGAAAAAAATAATGATCGGGCTTGATGTTTCCATGGCTTTAATGACTGCTGCAGAAGAATGGAATTCAGATCTTGTATTAACCCATCATCCTTTAATGATCCGGCCTGAAAACTCAATGGACTTCAGTAAAATGCCGGGCAGTGCTATTGAAACTGCGGCAAGGCAAAAAATAAGCATTGTATCGGCCCATACAAATCTTGATAAGGCAAAAGATGGTTTGAATGATTATTTTGCAGCAAAGATCGGCTTAAAAAAAACAAAAAGATTTTTTTGCAGTACTTCGTCATCTTTGTTGCCAGATGAAATTACAGGAATTGGCAGGCTTGGGCAGCTTGAATCTTCCATGACCTTAAAACAGGTTGCAGACAAGATAAAAGAAAGACTTAAATTGCCTTATCTGCGAGTAACGGGAAATATGGATTTGTCTGTTAAAAGCATTGCAATCTGTACCGGCAGCGGCGGTTCCCTTATTGATGAGTTTCTAAAATCAGGAGCCGGCGTTTATGTCACAGGGGATATTAAATATCATGAAGCAAGACTTGTTGAAGAACATTCAAAAGGGCTTATTGATGTGGGACATTTTGGTTCGGAACATATGGCTGTGGACCTTCTTTCTGATAAGTTAGGCCAAGTGATCAAAAAAGCCGGATTGAATATACAGATAAAAAAATTTAAAAAAGAAAAAGATCCATTTTTAATAGTTTAAGGATAAAATTATGAATGATATTTTCAAACAAGATATAAAAACCCTGGTCCAGCTCCAGGAAGCTGAAAGTGAAATTGTAAGACTTGAGGCTGTCCTTGAAAAAGTTGAAAAGGAAAAAGGAAAATTAAGCATAAGGTTAAACCGCTTTGGAAAAGCCCTGGAAGAAAATAAAGAAAATCTTTTAAGGGCCTCGACAGGATGCAGGGATATTGAAAGAGAAATCCAGATTGTTGATGACCATATTGTAAGAAGCAATGAAAAATTAAGGATGGTAAAGACAAATAAGGAATACCAGCTCCTTTTGAGAGAAGTGGATGACAATAAGAAACGTAAAGATGCCTTGGAAACAGAATTATTAGAATATCTTGATGAAAAAGAAAAAATCGAAGGGATCGTCCGGGACAGTGAAAAAGAGTACAGCCTTCTAAAGGACCAGACAGAAGCTGAACAAAAAGACATTGATAAAAAATCAACTGATGATAAAGAACTGCTTGATGAATATCTTGACAGGCAAAAGGAAATCGGCAAAAATCTGGACCCTTTATTGATGAAGCGGTTTGCAAAAATATCAAAAATGAATAATGGATCTGCTGTAATAAATGTGAGGAACGAGGTGTGCATGGGGTGTTTCATGAATATACCGCCTCAGTTATATATTGAGGTGCAGCGCGGTAATTCATTGATTTCATGTCCTCAATGCAGTAGAATCCTTTATCATATAGATTCTTAAAAATCGGTCTGACCAGGCAAAACGATCGCTGGGTATTAACCTGGAGGAAAGTCCGAACACCACAGGACAGGACGCTCCATAACGTGGAGTCACGGTGACGTGAAGGAAAGTGCAACAGAGAATAGACCGCCCGGATGGTTGTTTTATCCGGGTAAGGGTGAAACGGTGCGGTAAGAGCGCACCAGTTTTCCAGGTGACTGGAAAAGCTTGGTAAACCCCGTCCGGTGCAAGACCAAATAGGAAAACGTTTAAGGGTTGTCCGCCCAAGTTTTCGGGTAGGTCGCATGAGGTGTGCAGCAATGTACATCCAAGATGAATGATCGTTGACCTGTTTGAGGTAACGAGAACAGGTAACAAAATTCGGCTTATTAACTGGTCAGGCCGACCTTTTTTATTTTAAATGTTGGATTATTAACCATGAGCTTTACTTGTGATATCTCTTTTAAGGAAAAAGCCAATATTTTTTCCTTTGAATTTTTAAAATGTATTTTGTTTATTGTTGAACTTGAAGATGATGATTATATCTGCACAAAAAAATTATACTCAAAGCTTATTACAACTTCCCGTATTCTTGAGGATTTTTTAGATTTCCACGGGGCAAAAAAAAACAAAGAATGGGTTTTTTATCGTGAGTTGTCTGCAACAATCCAGCACCTTGCGCTGGCTTGCTATTCCCAGCGACATATTCTCAACCGGTTTAAATACTATGCTTTTGAAGAAAACCGTTATGAAACGTTTAAGCTTGAAGCATTTGACACGCTTAAAATTTTACAAGAATCAATAAAACTTGCTGCGCCTGTAATTTTGGATGAAGCCCGCCGCCTTAATATCAATATACCGGCCAGCGGGTATAATCTTAGTTATTTTCCCGGAATTTCATCCACGCAACAGCTTGTTCACAATATTGATGATTTTAATGCCAAAGACCAGCAGAAAAAGAATTTGACTTTGATTGCAGGCGAATTTTTAGAAGTTGTAAAAAGTTTTGATCAGTTTGCATTTTATGAACGATATGATTTAAAAAAAATAAATGAACTTGTGCCAGAACAGATCAATGAGGTCAAAATCAGGAAATTTGAAATGTTGATTCATAACATCCAGTCTTCGTTTGATTCATATGTTGTAAATACAAAATCAGTGTCGGAAAATTTTCAACTTGAACAACTTAGAAGCCATTTTTCCATTGTATTTCACATGCTCCAGGTAATGGGAAGGTTATTGCATTTTTATGAGCGGCATCTTTATGATATAGGTTTTAAAGATGTTTATAAAAATGTCAGTGTGTCTTTGTCTGATTTTATCGACCCGGATGTTTTGCTGGACCGGGCGGTTAATTTCTGCTTGTTTTATGCATGGAAGTTTTTATCATCCGGGAAAGTTTTAGCATCTGCCATTTTGAATGCAAATATGGAGACCTCTGTTATAGAAGTCGGGATTCCTATGGACCGTGGGTTCCATAGCCGCCCAAGTCTTCTGGTTGCTAAAATTGTCCAGCATTACGGTGGTGAAGTTAAAATGCATATCAATGATGATATTTTTGATGCCTCAAGTGTTCTTGATATTCAATGGGCAGGTGGAAAGATTAAAAAGGAAGAAATTAAGATCGTTAAGTTTAAAGGTGATTCCAGAGCGTTAAACGATCTTAAAATCCTTGCCAATGTAAACTATGGCGAAGACCATATGGGCAAAGGAATTCCTTTGCCAAAAGAGTTGTCATATTTAAGTTAAAATGCAAAAATCCAAAAATTTTGCCATAATTGTAGCCGCAGGCAAAGGTCTCAGGATGGAATCCAAGACTAAAAAGCAGTATCTTGAACTTGACGGCATTCCTGTTCTTACGAGGACAATCATGAAGTTTGACGATTGTGATATGCTTCATGAAATTATTCTTGTTATTCCGGGCAAAGACTTTAACTACTGTGAAAAACATATTATCGATCCATTTTTATTTTCAAAAAAAATCCATTTGGTCGAAGGCGGAAAAGTAAGGCAGGATTCTGTTTTAAATGGCTTAAAGTTTGTTCGTGAAAGAACAGAAGATATAAAAAAAACTATAGTTTTGATCCATGATGGCGTCCGCCCTTTTGTAGACCAGGGTATAATTGAAAATAGTATCCTGAACGCTCTTGAATATAAAGCCTGCATTCCCTGTATTAAGATAACGGAGACAGTAAAAGAAAAAAGCCCGGGTACAAGTATTTTAAAAACATTGGACCGCAGGTTTCTCTATACGGCCCAGACACCCCAGGCATTTGAATTTAACTTGATATTTCGTGCATTTGACCATGCAGTAAAAACATCTTTTCTGGGGACAGATGATGCTTCATTAGTTGAACATCTGGGTCATAAGGTGGCTATTATAAAAGGCTCTAAGCTAAATATGAAAATTACGACACCAGAAGACCTTGTTTTGGGAAAATATCTATTGACTTTGAAAATTAGTTAAGCATAATAAAAAAGATTGTCTTTATTCACGCACATAACCTGGAGGGTACCACAATGGCGGAAAAACCTGCAATAAAGATCGGTTATCTTAAAATCACAGATCATCTTATTCTTGGTGTTACTGACCTTAAATTAAAAAAGGGAATGGAGAAATTTGAACACTGTACCCTTGAGCCTGTCGTGAAAAACGGCTGGAACGAGGTGGCTGATGCACTTTCAGTGAAATCCCTTGATGGCGCCCTTATACTTGCTCCCACAGCCATGGATTTATTTAAATCAGGTGTTGATTTGCAACTTTTACTATTTGCTCATAAATCAGGAAGCATTTTAGTTAAAAGCAAAAATGCCCATATAGAAAAGATAGAAGATTTTGCCGGTAAAACAGTTTTGATCCCTTATCAGCTTTCGGTTCATAATATGCTGTTTCATAAGCTTTTGTCCGAAAAGGGCTTAAAGCCCGGAAGATCAACTGAAAGTGGGATTGATGTAACCCTTGAAGTTGTTGCTCCTTTTCAAATGCCAGAGGCCATAGAATATGATGAAGATGGTGAAATAGGAGGGTTTATTGTTGCAGAGCCATTTGGATCACAGGTTATCGCCAATGGACATGGCGAAGAATTTTATCTTTCCAAAGATTTATGGCCGAATCACCCCTGCTGCGTTTTTGTCGTAAGAAACGAGATCATTGAAAAATATCCTGAAGCAGTCCAGGAAATCTGCGACAGCTTTGTAAGATCAGGCCTTGCCATTGATGCACAACCTGAACCTGCATCCGTAATCGGGGGAGACTTTCTTTCCCAGGATAAAGAAGTTATCAAAAAAGTACTCACTGATCCTCCTGACCGGATACTGACAGGCGAGCTTTTCCCTATAATTAAAGATCTTGATACAATCCAGAAATATATGATGGATGAGATGAAGATCATGACAAGCCTGATTGACCTTGAAAAATTTGTCAATACAAGCTTTGCAAAAAAGGCGGGTGCAAAATAGTTAAAATTTATTTTGCAGACTCAATGAATTTATAGATCTGCGAAATTGCTTTCTGGCCCCATTCAGCTTTCCCGGACAGCGTTTTAATTTTATTTTTGTTTAAACGGTCGGTTGTTTCTTTTGCATCCAGGCCTTCAGATTTTAGTTCAAGAATAACCTTCATGACGGCAGCCTTATATTTTTTCAAATCTTTTTCAGGTGAAATATCAATTTTGATTTTTGGTACAATGCCTTCAGAATCTTCACCGGGAACAGGCCCTTTAACGGTTTCCGGTCCATCGATCAATTTTGACAAATCATCCATCTGTACGGGAGGATCGGTTTGTTTTTGAATCAACTTTGACAGATCATCTAATTTCCCGGAAGGTTGGCCAGGGTCTGATACCTTGTCAATGAGTTTGGAAAGATCATCAAGTTTGTCAGATTGTTTTTTTTCAAGCATAATACCTGACTGGTCGATCAAGGCTGAAAGATCATCAAGCTTGGCAGTCTGTTTTTCAGGTTCATCCAAAAGCTGTGAAAGATCGTCAAGCACTGTTGAGAAGCTTTCCGTGCTTTCAGGTTCTTTTTCATCCTCAATCAGTTTTGATAAATCATCTATTTGGAGTTCTTCTTTAAGTTCTACATCTAAAGGATCACTTAAGGTGTCTTCCAATGCTTGGTCAAGTGTGTCAGAAAAATCATCAGGTCCTGCAAGGTCTTCCAGGAGGCTGTCTTCTTCCAGCAAGTTATCTTCTTCCAGCAAGTTATCTTCTTCCAGCAGGGAGGAAAGGTCATCCTGCTCAACAAGGCTAAGGCTGTCTTGTTTGTTTGTTACATCGCTTGCAATCACGGCGGCAGCAATTTGCCGGGCAACAGGATCTTTTGCCCGGATGTTGTTCATTTCCTGTAATGCATTGGCAATATTATTCATAGCCTCGGCTTTTTTTTCTTCAGCCTCAGCCCTTTTTTCAATGGCAACAGCTTTCCTTTCTTCAGCCTCAGCTCTTTTTTCATGGGCTATTGCAATTCTTTTCTGTTGCACCCCAAAGTCGTTGAAAATATTTTTTAAAAGAGCTAAGCCGTCGCTGCTCAGACGGATATCTTCATCTTGGGTCGGGTTTTTAAAATCGTTATACCCTGAGCCAGATAAGCCATCCAGTTCTTTTTCAATATCGCCGGGAAGCATGCCCATGTCGAGTTTTTCTTGTATCAGAAATAGTTTTTTAAGTGTTTTGCCAGGATAGAAAGCTTGTCCTTCAATTAAGTCATAAGGTATCCATTTTTTGAACCGTTTAAGCAAAAATTTTATCGTGGCCTTACCTGCATTGAGTTCTTTTGCAATATCTAAAACAGATAATAATTTTTCCCGGGTCATTTTTCCCTCATCATTGTTAAAATTAATTTTAACACAGCTTGAATCGACAACTGACATAAGTTTATTGAATTTTAATAAATAAATAAAGTCCTGTTCAAAAGAAAATGAAATTTTTTTTTGAAGATTTTTTCATAGAAGAATAAAATCAGGAAATCCACAGCATTTTTTTTACTTGTTCCTTTTCTAAAGTATCGTAAAAAAGGAATGAAAAATTCAGTAAATCGTTTGACACTGTTTTTTTATGTTGATATATTTAAATCAAGCATAAATGCAAATCGTAATTCGCTCTAGTTATTTTGATCAACGTTAATGTCCAACTAATTATTATCTGCCTTTGGCAGAAATTAAAAAAAGATTCCAACTAATTTTGAATGGCAGCATATGCCTCCTTGCTGCCCAGGGGAGGGTAAAATGGCCGGCAAAACAAATCCAAAATCTTTAATCCATCATGTTCAAGCGCTTAAAAAAGGAGAAAGAATCTTTGAAGATGCCTTTCAGGGGGTATCCAGGATGATCCTTGGTGCAGGTATCCAGAAAATAACGGTTAAAGGGAAAACAACATATCAATTTGATATATTCAGCCATGGGAAAAAACACCTGGTGGGAATGTATGATGAAATCAACAGTTTTGTTTCCTTTGTCAAAGACGCTTCAGAAGGCGGATCTTCGAGGGAAATGGCTTTTGTCCTGGTGGGTGAACCCGGCAATGGAAAAACTTTTTTTGTGGAATATCTCTGTGCAAGGTACAGGGAATTTTTAAGCATTCCAAAAAACAGGAAATATACATTCAAGTACATTAATTTAGATCAACTGGGAGGCTATGGCAGGATTAATTTTATAGAATCCCAGACATATGAAGACCCGATGATCCTGGCCATGAGCCTTTGTGAAACTAAGGAACAGTCAAAAGAGTATTTGTCAAAGAAATTTAAATATCCTGATAAACAGATAGATGCCCTGTATGAAAAATACCGCCCGCTTGGTGCCTGCTCAGCATATATTCTCAATCAAATCCGGGAACATACTGACAATAATGTCACAAAGATGCTTTCCTTTATTGAAGTCACCCCGGTCCCATTAATTGAAAGTCTTGGTACCATTACAGGGAAATACCCTGCTAAAGATAAAATAACTTCGTCTGCCGTGGACCTCATGGGTGAAGAATCCATTCAGAGGCTTTTGCATATTTCCGATTCCAACAACCCCTACAGGTTCGATTTGAGAAGAGGGGCTCTTGCAAGGGTGGCCGGCGGAGGCATCCATTTCAGCGATGAGATTTATAAAAACAAAAAAGACCTCGTGCAGGTATATCTCGGGGTAATCCAGAACCGGATGATTGAGCTGGACGGATTTAAATGGCCAATTGACACACTTATCATTGCCACAAGTAATAATTCTGAATTTGATACTTTTCTTTCCGAACGGGAAGAAGCACCGATTGTTGACCGGTGCAGGATTTGTTATGTCGCACATAATACTGATTATAAAATCCAGAAAACCTTGACAGAGTATGCTATTGGTACGGATACAAAAAGATCCCTTGATTCGAAAGTTTTGCACCAGGACCCGAATTTGAATTATGCAGCCTCTGTAAGTGTTGTCCTGACAAGATTGCCAAGATCAGATAAATTAACCCCTGTGGAAACCATGAAGCTCAGTGCAGGAGAAGTTGCCGGGGAAAAGAGCCTTAAGACCCTTGCCGAACTGATAGATTCATTAAACCAGGACACGGACATCACAAAAAGATTCGGGCAAAAGGGCCTTGGCCAGAGAAATCTTGGCCGGGCAGTACAGCTTCTTCTGGAGAGTTCTGAAACTAATGAGGGCCAGTGCATGTTTGCCCTGGATATTTTTCATGCCCTTGAAAGAACTGTTCTTGATTATGTCCAGGAGCCGTCCGACCGTGCAAAGTTCATGGAGGATTTGAAAATTGCAAGAGGGCTCTATCGTGAAAGAATTATGACTGAAATGTTCAACGCTTATATGGATGAACCCCTGGCAATAAAAAAGGATGTATTAAATTATGTAAACATGATTATCGGTGTTGATGCGGAACATCTTGGTCCTGATATGATGTGGAAGTACAAAGATCCCCAGACAGGGGAACTCAAAGCCCTTAAGATAGATGAAAGATATATTAAAAATGTTGAAGAGCGGCTCGGTTTGAAAACCGAGGAACAAAGGGCTTCTTTCAGAAATTCGATAAGAAAGATTTACGGGCAGAAACTTTCCATTGATGCGAACTATGATTTTATGGATAACCTGGAACTTGTCAAGGCCATTACCGATGTAAGGCTGAAATCGGATATAGCAGGGGCGGGATCATTAATCGGCGCCCTTGCCAACAGGACCAATGAGGAGAATCAAAAGCTTTATGACAGAATGATTTATACAATGAATGAAAAGCTTGGGTATTGCAGGACATGTGCCCAGAAAACCATTGAATATTTCTGCAGTCAAGAGGATGATAAATAAGCAAGGCAGGTATACTTATGATAACCCTTGATGAGCTTCTTGAAAGAGACAGAAGAAGAGAAGAAGACGGATTTAAACGTAAAATCCGTATAGGCAAAATTGTCAAACCGGGATCAGGCGGGAAAGAAAAAATTATCATTGTTCCGACCACGGTTGAAGAAAAATTTGTCCATGATGATATCCATCCCGACCAGGAGCCTGGTGAAGGAGAACCTACCGGCGGAACAGGCGAGGGTGAAGAAGGTGATATTATCGGAGAACAGCCGGTCCGACCCGAAGAAGGGGAAGAGGGAGAAGAAGGTGCAGGAGAAGGCCCCGGGGAAGGAGAAGGTGGAGACCACGAACTTGAATCCAATGCCTATGAGTTAGGAAAAGTTTTATCAGAGGATTTTCAACTGCCAAATTTGCAGGACAAAGGTAAAAAAAGAACCCTTGCACGATATGTTTATGACCTGACTGATAAAAATAAAGGTGTGGGCCAGGTTCTGGATAAAAAATCAACTTTGAAACAGATTGTTGAGACCAATATTACCCTTGGAAATATCCCGGACGTAAACGATATTGATACCACAAAGTTTATTATTTCCCCCCAGGATCTGATTTACAGGATTTTATCCAGGGAAAAAGATTACGAATCCCAGGCCCTTATATTCTTTTTAAGGGATTATTCAGGATCAATGGGTGGGAAAGTTACCCAGACTGTCGTATCACAGCATGTCATGCTATATTCCTGGTTGTTATATCAATACGATAAACAGGTGGAAACAAGGTTTATCCTTCATGATACGGAAGCCAAGGAAGTGCCTGACTTTTATAAGTATTATTCTTATAAGGTTGCCGGGGGCACAAAAGTATTTACAGCATTTAAGATGGTAAATGATATTGTGGAAAGAGAAAACCTGGCCCGGGACTATAATATCTATGTTTTTCACGGCACAGACGGGGATGACTGGGATAAGGAAGGAAAACAGACCATTGAAGAAATTGAAAAAATGTTTAATTATGTCGCAAGGATCGGTATTTCCATTGTAGAACATTCCTATGTAGGTTCAAAACAGACTGAAGTTGAAAAATATTTAAAATCTTCAGGCGTATTAAATAATCACAGTAATCTGATCAAACTGGATGTAATGAATGAAGATGCAGATGATTCAAGGATTATTCAAGGCATAAAAAAACTTATTTCATAAAAGAGATGGTTTTCTAACCTGAAAGTGAGATAATAATGGAACTTGTCAGTCAGCATGCCAAAGGCATAATGGAAGAATGCAAACTGAGAGCCCGTGACCAGGGCCTGAAATTTGACAATGAAACCCTTGAATATATTGTGACCAACCGGGACATGATCGAGCTTAGTCCTAAAATTATGATACCGACTCTTTACGACTATTGGGTACATGATGTAAAGGTCCTGTCAGGCAAGGGCATGTATGAAGCCTATCCTTCCAATCCGTATGAAACAGTTATCAACACCAGGCCTGCTATTTCATTTTACAATGATAACAATCCGGATTGGCTTAATGTAATGATTTTTTACCACGTTCTGGGTCATATTGATTTTTTCCAGAACAATCTTTTTTATAAAAATACATGGGATATCGACTTAACAGGCCAGGCATTGTCAGACAAACGGCTGATTTCGCAACTCCGCTCGGAAAAGGGCAGATGGGTTGATTATGCCATTGAATTTTCCCGGGGGCTGGATAACCTTGTGGGCTATCAAAAAGAGCTTAACCAGCATATTACAAGGGATACAAGGCAGCCGCTGACAAGGATGGATTATTATTTTGATATTTTTTTGCAAAAGATTAAAAATGTTCCCCTTCATGAGTATTTAAAAGAGATCACAAGGTATAATGCCACTATTAAAACAAATGAAGATTTCTTTGATCAGGTGACCGGCAAATACCCTGAATTCGAGGAGCTTTATAAAAAGGAACTTTCCATAAAAGTAAAGTCTGACCTGGATGTCATGGAATATATCATCAGGTTCTCTCCTTTTTTAAGAGAGGATGAAAATAACTGGATCAAATCCGTGATTCAAATTGTCAGAAATACATCTTCGTATTTCCAGCCGCAGATTAGAACAAAAATCATGAATGAGGGCTGGGCAAGCTATTGGCATGAATATCTTTTTATGAGGGATGACAGGATCTGCGGCCACGAAGCGGATTTTGCCAAAGTCAATGCAGGGGTAACCTCTATGCCGAAAGTCGGATTAAACCCCTATGCACTTGGCATGAGGCTGGTTCAACATATTAAGGATATGGAAGATAAAGGATGTTATTCCCTTGAATATATGTTTTTAAAAGATGAGGTGGGAAAGAAAAAGTACAATACAGGACAAAATTCAGGCGATGACTTTATACTGAAGGTCCGCGAAAATTATAATGATTTTACATTTATTAATAGATTTATTGACCAGGAGTTTGTTACCAGGCATGATCTTTTTGTGGCAGGCAAGCGGTTTAATGGTGCAAGGATGTCCTGGGAATACTATATCAAATCTAAAAAAGCCGAAGATTACAAGCAAATGGTCATTGACACCCTTTACCACCCGCCTGAAATATTTATTGATAAAACCGGCACCAAGGATGGAATTTTATATTTAAATCATAAATTTGAAAACAAGCCGCTGAAACTAGATTTTATTGAAAACACCATGGTGGGCATAGAATATTTATGGGGAGGCCCTGTTTATCTTGAGACCAGCGAGCCTGTGATATCAAACCAGACCGCAACAAACTATGCCAATTTCTGGGATCCTTCCTCCAGCCGGACCAAAGGGGGAAAACCTGAACCTGTCAAATGGAAAAGGATGCTTTATGTTATGGAAAACCGTAAACTTCATAAACGGGAGTTATAATACAGTATGGAAAAAATGCCTTCAAAAAAATTATCAGTGGATCAAACCCTTGACCTGTTGGATAAAAATATAACTGATTCCCAGAAGCTTAAACCCGTTCCGTTTGAAGAATTTTTAAATATTTTAAATGCTGAGCCTTCAAGGATTTTAAGAAACATTTTCCAGGCCTTCCATGATATGATCAAATCTTATGTTGACGAATCAGAAGACACAATTGCAGGAGACATAGATAAGCTGAGCTTTACCAATTATGATTGTTCAAGGCTTTTTGTCGAAGATTCCGAGAATCCTTATTTTACAGACATGCTTTTTGCCAACCGCTTTATGAAGCAAATGGAATATTTACGCCATGGAGCCCAGCAGAACAGGATATATATTTTTTACGGGCCGCATGGGTGTGGGAAAAGTACATTTTTAAATAATTTGCTAAAAAAGTTTGAAATATATGCCAATACTGAAGAAGGCCGCAGGTATGAAATAGTATGGCGGCTGAATATTAAGAAACTCCAGGATAAAGACAAGACGATTTCCATGTCTGCTTTTGAAAAACTAATTCAATATGTTGAAAAAGGAGAAGATACAGGCTTTAAAGCTGGAACCGGCGAGAAATTACTTGCTGCTGCAAATACCGAATATATCGAAGTTCCCTGTATTTCCCATGATAATCCTTTCCTTGCCATACCTAAAGACCAGCGAAGGTTAGTCTTGGATGAGTTGATTAAAAACGATGAGTTTAAATGGCATCTGTTCACGGAAAAAGAATATGAATGGGTCTTTAAGGAGGAAGTTTGCACTATTTGTTCTTCAATTTACCGTTTTTTGCTTGAACGTCTTGGCAACCCGTCTGAAGTATTTAAAATGCTCTATGCCAGACCTTACAGTTTTAACCGCCGCCTTGGAAACGGCATAAGCGTATTCAACCCGGGTGACAGGCCTTTAAAGCAGAACATTATTTCAAATGACATGCTTCAAAACAGGATTAATGCCCTTTTTCAAGATTCTAATGTAATCAATTACATGTATTCAAGATTTGCAAAAATCAATAACGGGATTTATGCACTCATGGATATAAAGGCCCATAACATTGACCGGATGGTTGAACTTCATAATATCATCAGTGAAGGGCTTCATAAAGTGGAAGATATCGAAGAAAGGGTGGATTCATTGTTTTTTGCATTGATGAACCCCGAGGACAAAAGGAGCATCCGTGATTTTCCTTCATTTGAAGACAGGATACAATATGTTGATATCCCGTATGTCCTTGATGTGAAAACAGAAGTTAAAATTTATTATAATATTTTTGGAAAGCATATAGAAGGCAGTTTTCTTCCAATGGTCCTGGAAAATTTTGCAAGGATCATCATCTGCACAAGAATCGGTAAAAAGTCACAAGCTCTTGCTGAATGGATAAAAGACACTTCAAAATATAAGAATTTTTGTGATGAACAAATGATGCTCTTAAAAATGGAAATGTTTTCCGGTAATATCCCGAAATGGCTGAAAGCTGATGATGTTAAATCACTGGATCATAAAATGTTTAAAAAAATTATTGAAGAATCGGAAATTTATGGGAAAGAAGGGCTGTCAGGCCGTGATTCCATTAAAATTTTTGATCAGTTCTATTCAAAATATGCCAAAGAAGACCGGTTGATCAATATGCCTGACTTATTGACTTTTTTCAGCAAGCTTGATGACCAGCCTAAAAGGATGATCCCCATGGGATTCCTGGATTCTTTATTGAGAATGTATGATTACAGTGTTCTTCAACAGGTTAAGGAATCATTATATTATTACAACGAGGAACAGATTGCTAAAGATATTAAAAATTATATTTCTGCCGTTACAAATGAGTTGGACTCTGTTGTAAAATGTATTTTTACAAAAGAGGAAATTCATGTTACGGAAGCATTTCTTGAAAGCATTGAAAACCGGCTTCTTTCTGAGAACATGGACAAGAAAAGAAGGCAGGAAATCAGAAATGACGTGTTAAAAGAGTACACAACCAGAAGCCTTACCCACGAGATAATGATAGAAGGAAAAAATATTACGGAAACAAGGCTTTTTGAATCCTTATATGAAAGATATGTTCACAATCTTAAAAAACGGGTATTAGAACCTTTTATTGAAAATGAAAATTTCAGGAATGCGATTAAAGATTATGATACTGAAAAATATAAATCCCATGATAAACGAATTAAAAAAGATGTTAAATTCCTTTTGGACAATCTTTCCAAGAAGTTCGGGTACACAACCCAGGGGGCGAATGAGGCTTGCATCTATGTAATTGATAATGATCTTGCAAATAAGTTCAAATAATTTTTTCTTGATTCTTTTCAAAACTTCCTTTAAATCAAAACCATAATTTTTTTAAAGGATATTTTATACCCACCCAAATAATTTGTTTTCAGGTAAATATGCCCAGCCATTTAATAAAAGCAATTCAAAACAAAACAAAAAGCGTTATTATAACGCCGACTGACGGAGCCCATAAGGCCTATTTGACGGCCCGGTTATATGAGGCATCGGATATTTCAATTGTTGTTGTCTTAAAAGATACTAAAAAGGCTTTAAGCTTTTTAGATGAATTGAATTTTTTTCTGCCAAAGAAAAAAGACAGAATCATTTTTTTCCCCGGATATAATATACTTCCTTTTAAATCCCTTGCCTACCATAAAGAAACTTCTACAAAAAGACTTGCTGCCTTGTCAAAAATCATGGAGTCAGGTTCTGACCCTTTAATAATTGTAACTATTGTGGAAACTGTTTTACAAAAGTTAATCCCTAAAAAAAGCCTGGATGAATTTGCACAATTAGTGATAGCCAATGAAGAAATCGACAGGGATGCCCTGATCCTGGATCTTGAATCCGGCGGTTATACCAGGACCTCTCTTGTGGAAGACAAAGGTGAATATTCAGTCAGGGGAGGCATTCTGGATATTTTTTCACCCCAGGAAAAATACCCTGTTCGAATTGAATTTTTCGGGGATCTTGTGGAATCAATGCGCTATTTTTCTCCATTCACCCAGAGAGGGATTAAAGAAATTTTTGAGATGATAATAATCCCCGCAACAGAAGCAATATCAACCAGGGAAAACCTGCCGCATATCCTTGCTCGTCTCAGGCAGGCAGGAACAATTGCAGGCCTTGATGCGGCAGATATCAGGAAATATGTAAATGAAACAAGAGAAACAGGAAGATTCCCCGGCATTGAAAGCATGCTGTCCATTGTTTATGAGGAACTTGACACTTTTTTTGATTATATTCCCGAAAATACGGCTTTGCTGCTGGATTTTCCTGATGAACTGGAATCCTTTGCAGATGATTTTGAAAATAAAGCTCTTTTTAATTACAAAACCACCGCATCTGAGAAAAGGCTTTGTGTCGATCCTGACTCCATATACTTGAAATGGGATAAGATAAAATTATTAATTCAATCAAAAAAGCATATATCATTTAAACAATTTGCCATGGCTGTTTCATCTCCTGATGACAAAGTTGTGCCCCCGCTTTTATTTTATTATCAGGATAACAAAGACTTGTCTTCATTATTAAAAAGGGAAGGGACAAAGCAAAACCCCTTAACACCCCTGGTTGACTATTTTAACAATCATCTCACATGCAAAAGGAAAGTCTTTTGTGTCTTAACCCAGGAGTCACAGGCAAAAAGATTGCTGTCATTGCTGCAACCCTATGGTATTGAACCTTGCTTTTTAAAATCATTTGGTCTTGCAAAAAAACAAAGCCCCGGAGTTTATTATATATTCGGGGATTTATCATCCGGATTTGTCATAGAAGAAGAAGGCCTGGCCATTGTAACTGAAAATGAGATTTTCGGTAAAAAAAGAATACGCAGGCAAAAAGCTTCCGGAAAAGATTTAAAAACACAATTCATTACTCCTGAAGAACTGAAAAATGGGGATATAGTTGTTCATGTCGAGCATGGGGTGGGCAAATATGAGGGGTTGTGCAGCTTAAAAGTGAATGGTATTTCACAAGATTTTATTCTTATTCAATATCTTGATAATGATAAATTGTATTTGCCGGTTGATCGCATTGAGATGATAGGCAAGTACATCGGGGTGGATGGCTATACTCCTGTCCTTGATAAAATCGGTTCCAAAGCCTGGATAAAATCAAAAGCAAAAGCCAAAGAAGAAGTTGAAAAACTTGCCGCTGATCTTTTAAACCTGTACGCAAAAAGAAAGGTAAATAAGGGGTTTGCATTCAGCAGGCCTGATAATTATTACAATGATTTTGAAGCAGCTTTTCCTTATGAAGAAACCCGTGATCAGTTAAAGGCCATTGATGATGTCCATCTTGATATGGAATCAGCCATCCCTATGGACAGGCTTGTCTGCGGCGATGTGGGATACGGGAAAACAGAAGTCGCCATAAGGGCAGCGTTTAAAGGTGTAAATGACGGCAAGCAGGTGGCTGTTGTGGTTCCAACCACCATATTGGCAGAACAGCACCTCTTAACATTTAAGGATCGTTTTGCCAATTATCCTGTTAATATTGAATGTTTATCAAGATTCCGAAGCAGAAAAGACCAGGCAAGGATTCTAAAGTCAATCAGTTCGGGTCTTGCGGATATAGTTATAGGAACTCACAGGCTTTTGCAGAAAGATGTTGATTTTAAATCTCTCGGGCTCCTGGTAATTGATGAGGAACAAAGGTTTGGCGTAAAGCATAAGGAAGCGTTAAAAAAGAAAAGAAGTTCTGTTGACGTTCTGGCCCTTACTGCGACTCCCATACCAAGGACACTTCACATGTCTTTAACCGGCATGAGGGATATAAGTGTGATCTCAACCCCGCCTGCCGACAGGCAGCCTATAATATCCTATATTTCAAAATATGAAGACCCGATTATCAAAGATGCCATAAAAAGAGAACTTTCCCGGAAGGGCCAGATATTTTTTGTGCATAACAATATCAAGACCATATTTAAAATGGCCCGGAATTTGGAAAACCTGGTTCCTGAGGCAAGGGTCGGTGTGGCGCATGGAAGACTTTCTGAAAGTGACCTTGAAAAAGTGATGCTCAAGTTTGTAAATCTTGAAATTGATATCCTGGTATGCACAACCATCATTGAATCCGGCCTTGATATTCCTTCTGCAAACACAATGATAATCAACAAGGCCGAACGGTTCGGACTGTCCCAGATTTACCAGCTAAGGGGCAGGATCGGCCGTGGTGATCACCAGGCTTATGCATACCTTTTTATTTCCGATGAAAACAGGTTGACAAAGGATGCTAAAAAAAGGTTGTCTGCATTAATGGAATACAAAGATCTTGGATCAGGGTTTCAGATTGCCATGAAAGACCTGCAGATAAGAGGGGCCGGAACAGCACTTGGTGCGTCGCAATCCGGCCATATCGCTGCTGTTGGGTATGACATGTTTTTAAAACTCCTTGACCAGGCAGTACATGAATTAAAAGGGGATAAAACCGTTGAGGCACTTGAACCTGAAATTAATGCATCCATGTCTTCCGGGTTTCCTGATGATTATATAGAATCGGTGGAACAGCGATTAACCGTATACAGGCGCTTGTCAAGATTCAGCAGTGTTTCAGATATCTTTGATATGAAAAAAGAACTTACAGACAGATATGGGAAACTGCCCAAAGAGGCCGAGAACATGCTGTTGAAAATTATGCTGCGGGTTTACTGCATCAAGGCGGGAGTCAGCAGGCTTGATATCACGCCTAATACCCTGACCCTTGTCTTTTCTCTAAAACACAGGGAAAAACCACTTGATTCTTTAAATGGAACATTAAAGTCTCTGGCTGATTTTGAATTCATTAAAAAAGACAGCATAAAAATCCAGCTTGGGAGGAAAAGAAATAATATTTCCAAAGCGCTTTTGGAAACCAGGAATATCCTCAAAGCAATAGCCTGAAACAATTTTTTTATCATTTTTTTGATTTACAGAAATGGAAATTGAATCTATACTCTAGTTATTTTTAAAATCCTGTGTAAAATAGTTTTTTTGTAATCTCAATCTTCTATGAAAGGCGAAATTATGAAAGCTCTTATCAAAAAAGAATCTTTTTTCCTGAAAAGATTTATCCAGACCCTTAACCGGGAAATGATTCCCCTTGAAATTATTGATACAAGCGGCAATAAATATTCAACTGCTCAAGAGGGTATCAAGCACAAACTTTTTATTAAAGACCGGAAATTTTTCAAGGCTCTTATCTCCCCTGATGCATTTTCATTCGGGGAAGCTTATATAAAAGGGTATTTTGATATATCCGGCAGTATAAAAGAACTTTATGAACTTGTCTGCGATAAATTATTGAGTACAGACCAGAGAAAGAGTATTTTATCATTTTTTTCCCATTTTTTTATTAAGCAAAAGGAAAAAGAGAAAGAAAATATTGAATACCACTACAATGTTCCAAGTGATTTTTACAGGCTTTTCCTAGGACAGACAATGGGATATACTTGTGGGTATTACACAAGTGAAGATGCTTCAATGGATGATGCTCAAAATGAAAAAATGGATATTATATGCAGGAAGTTAAAGCTTGAAAAAGGGGAAAAACTTCTCGACATCGGTTGTGGGTGGGGCAATTTTGGCGTTTATGCGGCCAAACATTATGGTGTGGATGTAACAGGAATTACACTTAGTTTGGAACAAAAAAAATATGCTGAACACTGGATAAAAAAAGAAGGGCTTTCCAATAAAATCAAGATAAAAATTTTAAATTACCGGGATCTTGGCATGGAAGTTTTTGATAAAATTTCATGCGTGGGTATGTCCGAACATGTTGGAAAAGCCAATATGCTCAATTTTTTTAAAATTGTTCAGAAAACCCTTAAGAAAGGGGGGCTTTTCATGCAGCATACAATCACCACCAATACCAGGAGGAAAAAAGGATATGAAAATTCTTTTCTGGATAAATATATGTTTCCCGGTGGTGAACTCATGTTTGAGCATGACCTTGTGAACCTGGCGTCAGCTTCCGGGTTTGAACTCTTGAATGCAGAGAATTTCAGAACCCATTATGTAAAGACATTAAATGACTGGATCCTGCAAATGGAAAAACACAAAGACAAATTGCTCAGGATTGTTTCAGACAATGTCTATCGCATCTACCATGTTTTTTTTATCGGGTCTTTGATTTCTTTTAAGGCAAAAGAGATCTCATTGTTCCAGAATCTTTTTTATAAAACCAGGACAGATAACAGCCGGACCGACATCTTTTTAAGCCCGTACTCTAAAAATGAAACCCGTATTGCCTGATCTGGACAAATTTGAACGGATTGTTTTTAAGAAGAAAAATACTCTGGATCTTCTTTTATCCTTTTCCCTGAAATTGATGCAGGCAAGACAGGTAGGCCTGCTGCTTGGAACCAATAAAACATATTTTAAATTTTTACCCCCTGATAAATGGGACAGGGCAGTTATGCACAAGTTTGACGGCAAGGGGATTGCAGGCTTGCTTTTAAAAAAATTCGGCACCTTAATTGTAAGATATAAAGGCTTATCACCTGTCAGGTTGTATAAAGACACCCAGTTCGGCGAAAAAAAATCAAGT
>JAADHV010000128.1 GCA_013151635.1 Deltaproteobacteria bacterium
GGGGCATCCTGTCCCATCGGCCTGGGTGTCTCCTGCTCTGCCGATCGCCAGATCAAGGGGAAAATTACAAAAGATGGGATCTTTTTGGAACAGCTGGAGGAAGACCCTGCCAAATATCTGCCGAAAAAAGAGCCTGGAATGAAAGCTGCGGTTCACATTGATCTGAACAAACCCATGGATGAGATCCGGGCTGAGCTATCCAATTACCCGGTTGCCACAAGACTCGCCTTGACCGGGAAAATCATTGTGGCAAGAGATATTGCCCATGCAAAATTCATGGAAGGTTTTAAAGCGGGAAAAGGCCTGCCAGAATACCTGAAAAATCATATTATTTATTATGCAGGTCCTGCCAAAACACCAGAAGGCGAAGCCTCAGGGTCATTTGGTCCTACTACAGCCGGAAGAATGGATCCCTATGTGCCTGTTTTCCAGAAAGAGGGTGCTTCCATGATCATGCTTGCCAAGGGCAACAGAACAGAGCAGGTCACAAATTCCTGTAGGACACATGGCGGCTTCTATCTTGGTTCTATAGGCGGTCCGGCAGCCCGCATTGGAAAAGATTTTATTAAAAAGGTTGAGATTATCGAGTATGAAGAGCTGGGCATGGAAGCGGTTTATATGATCACTGTAGAAAAATTTCCAGCCTTTATTCTTATTGACGATAAGGGCAATGATTTTTACGCTGATCTCCTGTAGCAAGCATATCCTGTAAAATTAATTGCCCCGGGATTAAAGCACTTTACCCCGGAGCAATTAATTTTTAAACCTTGAACTGGTTTACAAGGCTGTCAAGCTTGCTTGCAAGGTTAGACAATTCTTTGGCTTTTGTATTGACCTTGTCGCTGTTGGATGAAAGCTCTGTTGCTGAAACTTTTACTTCTTCTATTTTTGAAGCAATATTATTTGCCACTTCAGAAGTCTTGGCCATGGAGGCATTGACCTCACTCACGCCTGAAGATACCTGGGAAATATTTCCTGCAATTTCCTTGCAGAAGATTGTTCTTCAATGGCTGAAGCTATCGTTATGACGATATCATTTGTTTCATTGACAGTGTTGGTTATGTTTTTAATGCCTGAAATAGTATTGGTTGTGGATGCCTGGATAGCTTCTATCTTTGACCTGATCTCATCTGTTGCATCAGCCGTCTGCCGTGCCAGATCCTTGATTTCATTTGCCACGACAGCAAAACCTTTACCGCTTTCCCCGGCCCTTGCAGCTTCAATGGTTGCGTTCAGCGCCAAAAGGTTAACCTGCTCTGAAATATCCGTGATAGTACCTATAACATGGTTGATCTGGGAGGCAGAATTTCCAAGTTCACTCATCTGCTTTGTTACTTCTTTGGCACGGCCAACCGCACTCTGGGTTATCTGGCTTGCGTTTCCCGTATTTGATGCGATCTCATTAATTGTTGCACTCATCTGATCGGCGGCGGCGGCAACGGTATTAATATTGTTTGATGTGGTATCAAGGACCTCTGCAACAAGAGAGATATTCCCTTTCATATCATCGCTGGAACTTGCCACGTTTGCGGATATTCCTGATGTATGGTCAGATGAATTGTTCATTTCAATGGAGATATCGGCAAGGTTTTTTGCCGATGAGGTAAGGTCATATGAATTTTGTGCCAGATCCTTTATAATACTTTGGATTTTCCCTATGAAAATATTAAAACTTTCTGCCAGCTCACCAATTTCATCCACGGAACTTACTTCAATCCTGGTGGTAAGATCCCCGTTGCCTTCTGCTGCATCTTTCAGGTTGGTCACAACCTCTTTTAAAGGTTTCAGAACTGAATTGGCAATAAAGAGAATAATCAAAACAGCAATGATTATGGATATTGCAACCGTGGCTGCACTGACCTTGGCAAGAAGAGTAACAGGAGAAAAGATTTCATCGCTGTCTGCTGCTGCACTGATGTATATAAACGGGTCTTTTAACTTTTTAAATGCCACGACACATTTTTTATTGTCCAGCTTTATGTTTACAAGGCCGCTTTTTTTGTCCTTGAGGGATGCCCATATATCGAGTTTGGCAAGGTTTAACCGGAAAATTTGGTTTTTGTCAGGATAGGCAATGGCGACGCCTTTGCTGTCAGTCACAAAAGCAAATCCTTTCCGGCCGATTTTAACCGGTGTGATAAATTTATCTGAAAATGAGGTAAAGTCAATAATGGCGAAAATCACACCTGTGATCTCATCTGAAAGCAAAATTGGTGCGGCAATGGCAAAAACCGGCTGTCCTGTTTTGTTACTTTTAAAAATAAGGCTTGTTACCATTTTTCCTTTCAGCGCTTTTTGAAAAAAGGATTGTTTGTCAACTTTGTACTTGTTGATCAGGTCAGGATCGGAAGAAGATGTCACAAGTCCGGTGTTATCGGCAAGATTAATGCTTTCAAAGCTGTTGTAGTCTTTTTTAAAACTGCTTAGTTTTTCACTGGATTTTCTCCTTGAGAACCCGTCCACCCAGGAAGTGTCAACTGCATTGGGAAATTCTTTTTCCTTTGTCCAGTTTTTTACGTTGATCTTCCGTTCAGTGATCCATGATTCCATCATAATGGAAATGGAATCGGCCTGCTTTGTTATCTGATCTATTATAAGCGAATTCAATGCATCTTTTGACTGGAAATATGAGATCAGGGAAGAAGCCCCCATGGCAATAAAAATAAGTAGAACGGTTGGAATGAGAAATTTAAATTTAATGCTGGTTTTCATTCTTAATTCTCCTGATTATTTAAAAAATATATTTAATAATTTCGTTTATACCATATATTAGTTTAATATAAGTCTCTAATATAATGTATTTGCAAAAAAAGAAATACCTTTATGCACGTATCCTTGAAAGATTAATAAAAGAGGGAGGTTTTTTTAATGCGGACAAGAATAGAAACAGACATCATGGGAAGGGTTATGGTCCCTTTTGATAAATACTGGGGCGCGCAGACCCAGAGGTCTCTGGACCATTTCAAAATAGGGAATTTAAAGATGCCCCTGGAGGTTATCAGGGCATTTGGAATATTAAAAAAAGCCGCAGCAATTGTGAACCATGATCTGGGGGTATTGCCCGGGGAAAAAAAAGATATCATTGTAAGGGTCTGCGATGAAATTATCAAGGGAACCCTTGATGATCATTTTCCCCTGGTTGTCTGGCAGACAGGATCAGGGACCCAGACTAACATGAATGTGAACGAGGTCATTGCCAACAGGGCCCATGTGCTGCTCGGCAACAAGCTTGGAAAAGGAAAACTTTTTATTCATCCCAATGATGATGTAAATAAGTCCCAGTCTTCTAATGACACCTTTCCAACAGCCATGAATATTGCAGGCCTTGTCATGGTGAAAGACCATACCATACCCTGCCTTGAAAAAATGAAAGCATCCCTGGAAAAAAAAGTCCGGGCCTGGAAAAATATTGTAAAAACCGGCCGCACCCATCTTATGGATGCCACCCCTTTGACGCTTGGTCAGGAATTTTCAGGATATACCTCCATGCTGGACCATGGCCTTAAAGCCCTTAGCCACACCTTGGCTCACCTGTCTGAGCTGGCACTGGGCGGAACAGCCGTGGGAACCGGTCTTAATGCGCCTTTGGGCTATGATAGAAAAGTTGCCGGAATTATTGCCGATCTTACGGGTTACCCATTTGTTACGGCTCCGAATAAATTTGAGTCCATGGGAGCACACGATGCCATTGTCAGCACGCACGGGGCTTTGAAAACACTGGCAGGCAGTCTTATGAAAATCGCTAATGATATAAGGCTTTCAGGTTCAGGGCCCCGATGCGGTTTAAGTGAGCTTTTTCTGCCAGGAAATGAACCAGGGTCTTCCATCATGCCGGGGAAAGTAAACCCCACCCAGGCAGAAGCTTTGACAATGGTGTGTGCCAGGGTAATGGGTAATGATGTCACAATCAATATCGGTGGATCAAACGGTCATTTTGAACTTAATGTTTTCAAACCCGTGATCATTTGCAGTTTTCTTGAATCGGCGCGTTTGATGGGGGATGCAGCCTTGTCATTTAAAAATAATTTAGTGGATGGGATGCAGCCTGATCTTGAAAATATTGAAAAATGCCTCAATAAATCGCTCATGCTTGTAACAGCCCTGAATCCCCATATCGGCTATGATAATGCGGCAAAGATTGTAAAAAAAGCCCAAAAGGAAAATAAAACCCTGAAACAGGCAGGCATTGAGCTTGGGATTATAACTGGCGAACAATTTGATAAATGGGTTGATCCCGGAAAAATGACAGGGTTAATTAATTTATCTTAGGTTTTCCCTTTGCCAGGATTTGCTTTGCATGAAAAAAAAGCATATAATTTTAAGAATACCCGGTAGAAAAAACAGGAGACAGATACAATGGAGCATCACGTAACCGTGTTTAAACCATATCCTTTTAAAGAGGGACAGAAAATAAAGATCGAGGGATCGAGACGATCAGGCGACTGGGAAGTTACAGGCTTAAGTGACACCAAAGTCACCCTGCGCTGTCCGGTTTCAAAAAAAGAAGTGAACTTTGACAGGTTCTGTTATTTTATAGAAGATAAAAACATGGAATGGCCGGAAGCCTGAGACATGAATAAAGGATGATGATAAATGAGGGTTATACTTTTGATGGCTGTTACAGCAGACGGGATGATAGCAAGAGATTCCAGGCAACTTGTAAACTGGACCGGGCAGGCGGATAAAAAGTATTTTGTTCATATTACAAGAAAAGCCGGAGTTATGATAATGGGCTCCAAAACATTTGATACTATAGGAAAAGTATTGCCCGGCCGTAAAAATATTGTCATGACAAGGGACAAAACAAGGACAAGCCCGGACAAGGACTTGGTTTTTACAGATAAGGCACCGTGCCTGATCATTAAAGAGCTTGAAACAAAGGGGTTCAAACTTGCAACCCTTATCGGCGGGTCAATTATAAATACTCTTTTCATGAAGGAAAACCTGGTTGATGAAATTCATCTGACGATGGTCCCACGGTTCTTTGGAAAAGGCCTGCCCCTTTTTAATGAAACCTTGGATACCCGCCTGGAGCTTTTGGATGCGCAAAAAATTAACAAGAGCCATGTTTTAGTAAAATACAGGGTTAAAAAATAAAGCCGGTGAAAGGAAAACCCATGCTGGATAAAGATGAACGCCGTAGTATCATTGCACTCATCAACAGGGAAGTCGTTCCGGCTCTGGGGTGCACAGAACCTGTGGCCGTTGCCCTGGCAACAGCTAAATCAAGGGAGACCCTTGGGCAATTTCCTGAAACAATTAAGGTCCTGGTCAGTGGAAATATTTATAAAAACGGTATGGGGGCAGGGATTCCAGGCACAGGTATGGTTGGCCTTTCCATTGCTGCCGCCCTTGGCGCTGTATGCGGCAGTTCAAAAGACGGGCTTGAGGTGTTAAAAAAAGTAAATGATAAAAATCTTGAAACAGCACGCAGGCTTGTGGATGGGAAAAAGGTGGATATAAATGTAAAGGATGGAACAGATAAACTTTACGTTGAAAGCATCTGCAAAATAAAAGGTCAAACCTCCAGGACCATTATTTCACATCGCCATACAAATATCATTTATGTTGAGAAGAACGGAGAGGCTGTTTTTCGCGGGGCCATGGCCTGTTCCGGGCAAGAGACACCTGAGAAAAGGACCGGTCTTTGTGTGGCAAAGGTTTTTGAATTCGCAGACAAGGCCCCGCTTGAAGAAATCAGGTTCATCCTGAAAGGTGCCAGGCTTAACAAAGCTGTTTCAAAGGAAGGCATGACAGGAAAATATGGCCTCAAGGCCGGTATTACAATACAGAAAAATATCTTAAGGAAATTTATTGCAGATGATCTTGCCTCCTATGCCATGTCATTGACGGCCGCAGCCTCGGATGCCAGGATGGACGGGTGCAGTCTGCCTGTGATGAGTAATTCGGGCAGCGGGAACCAGGGAATCACCACCTTCCTGCCGGTGGTCGCAGTAGCGCAGAAAACCAGAGCCGGTAAGGAAAAACTTGTCAGGGCTCTTATCCTGAGTAATCTTATGGCCATTTATATAAAACAGTTTACAGGCCAGCTCACGGCATTGTGCGGTGTCCTGACAGCAGCAACCGGTGCCGCCTGCGGGGTCTGTTATCTTCTGGGTGGAAATTTTGCAAAGGTCAGCGGCACCATTAAAAACATGGCGGCAAGCTTAACAGGCATGATTTGCGATGGTGCAAAACAGGGCTGCGCGCTTAAAGTCTCGGCCGGGGTCAGCTCGGCTGTCTATAGTGCCCTTCTGGCCATGGAAGGAAGCTATGCCAGGCATACCGACGGCATTATTGACAAAGATGTGGAACAGACAATCAGGAATATTGGAGAGCTTGCAACAAAGGGCATGCTTGAAACCGACCGCCAGATCCTTCACACCATGATTTCAAAATAATTTTTGTATGCCTTATTCAATGTTGCGGCCGTGCAGGCCCAGGCCATAGGCAACGCTGGTAAATGCATCTGCGCTTCTGATTTTATCCGGCCCGATCCGTTTTTCAAATATTGCCCGGATCAGGGGAATATAGGATGAACCGCCAGTTAAAAAAACCGCATCAATATTTTTTGAAGATAAATTCGCCTTTTTGAGGGTTGAGCTGATGCATGCGTTAATGACGGCTACTTTTTCACTGATAATATTTTCAAATTCATCCCTGGATAGAAGTTCATCAATGCAGATATCATATTCATTAAAATAAATACACGATTCATCCATGCCGGATAATTCGCATTTTGCTTTTTCAATGGATTGAAAAAGCAGGTATCCGTAATTGTAATTGATCAGGTTTTCAAGGTTTTTCAAAAGTTTTTTATCCTGGAACTTTGCTTTTACCTTAAGCTCTTTAATACTGTTCAAAGTCCTTGGCAGCCGGAGCTGGGGAATGAGATGCCATTGCATAAGTTTTCTTATAACAATAGGGGAAAGCCCGAAAAAATTGTCACTCCACATGGATTTTACCTGTACATTTTTACCGTAATAAACTGCCACTTTTTTTCGCATGATTTTGGAGTCAAAGATATCACCGCCTATGTAAACGCCCCCCACAGCAAGAATGTCATGGTTCCCCCTGGTTCTTGTGCCCACCTTTTTCAAGGCTTTATGAATGGTAAAATCAGAACTGCCGGCACCAAAATCACCAACTAATACGATCTGTTCTTTTCCCGTCTCAAGGCTGTTTTCATAAGCCAGGGCAGCAGCAATCGGTTCCAGTTGAAAAGAAATATTCTTGAACCCGGCAAGTTTAGCCGCCTGACTCAGACGTTCCTGCGCAATCTTATCCCTGCCTTTGTCCTCTGAAAAAATAACCGGACGGCCTAAAACCAGATCAGAAACCTCTTGCTTGATTATTTTTTGCCCCCGATGTTTCATGACTTTGAAAAATATGGAGATCAATTCTTCAAGGGTATAGGATTTCCCATAAATGGATGTTTTTTCAAATCCGGTATCCGGAAGAAATGTTTTGATCGATTGCATATACCGGCCGCAGGCTTCGTTTTCAATGTATTTTTTAACCCCTTCATACCCGACATATGACATGGCCATGCCTTCTTCTTTCACAAAATAAAGAATTGATTTCAGTGAATTTGAAATAGGGTTTTCCCTGTCCACGTCCAGCAGCTTTACTTTGCCGTCCATGTTAACGGACAATGCTGAATTGGATGTTCCGAAATCAATACCAAATATGGCAGACATGATTAATTTTCTCCCGGCAAATCGTTAATAATTTTTTAAGCTCCGGCCTCTTAAATTCAAAGCGGAACACACTACATCAGAATCAAGGCTTTGTAAAGAAACATATGGAGAATCCAGCAATTCTCGCAAGGAAAAAATGATTATCGTTAATCAGTTTCTGATTTTTATTTGGTGTTCATGATTAAGGTTTTGCACAGAGATTTTTCCGACTGTCAGGGTCGTTTGCTCAGCAGAGCATTAAAGATTCCATTTGAATTATTAAATATTGGGGAAGCTATGACTATGCAAGTTATTCTTGAGTTCCAGATTAACCCCAACGGTGCATAAAATTTCCCCCAAATTACTTTATTTTTACGCTGCTTTTTGCAACATGTGATTTTCATATTACCCCCGTTTTAATCAGCAGGCCTGATATTCACATTATCAATGGCAGGGCCGCAATAAGCATCGTTGATATTATCCGGTGCAACAAATGAAATTTTCAAAGACCCGGATGTTGCGGTAAATCTCAATGCCTGCCTTTGCCAGCCCATATTGCCTGCATTTTTCCCTTTTGTGTCAAACTGGTAGGATCTGACCTGATCACCTGCTTTCACCTGGAGCAGTTTTACTCCTGAATGGAAAAAATTTCCTGCAAGATCAAAACTTAAAACATAGGTTTTACCAGGCACTGCAGCAAAGGTCTGGGTCAGGGTGCTGCATGAGGACCCGCAAAGGTCAATGGAACGGTGACCATTTTTCTGCTGCCAGTAGGTTCCGACAATATCTATTGATCCGCGTTCAATGCGCCAGCCGGGCAGGGAATTTGATCCTGTGCCAAGGGTGGCAAACCTGCCGAGATTTCCGGGACCTGCTTCAAAATTACCATTTATCAGCTTTCCACCGGCAGGGATGTGGGTTTTGATGCGCTTTCCCCATACCTTTGTCCCATTCTTCATATCGTGATACAGCATCAATACAGGGCCCTTGTATTTCCCTCCGGGCTTATCCAATCCTGAATCACGTTCCCTTGATGCAAAATGATAAACCGATTCGGCAATATTTGCAGAAAGTTTTCCTGCCGCCCTTATGACAAGTCCGTAATTGGATGCGCCCGAACCCCATTTCCTGACAAGGGAGGTGATATCAACATCTGTCCACTCCCGCAGGCCGTTGCCAGGATTGAATACGGCAACAGGGGCAGGGTCTGTTCCGGGCTGGTGTACCCAGCTTATTGAGCCGGGGGGAGCTGTTTTTTCAATCTGCCCTGAATGATAGGTATCAGAGCCTTCACCCCAAGGGGAGGTGACCCTGTAAATGCCAAGTTTTACACCTGTCCCGCCGCTGGTCTGAAAATAGTAAAGCCTTAATACAGCCCGCCTGACTGCGGCAGCATTCACGCCTGAAAGATCAAAACGTATATATGCCCTGCTTTCTCCTCCGGCAGGATGCCAGCCAGCCATCAGCTGATCATATTTGCCCCTGTTGGACCGGTTCCAGTTCCGGTACTTGTAGGCATAGACATAGGCATCTGCAGATGCCCTCAAAAGGTTGCGGTCAACAGGAACAGAATTTGTTTTCTGTCCTGGATGATCAGTATAAAATTTATCTTTCCACCACTTTTTAGAGGATACAGGCAAAACTGCAACCTTTCCGCCGGCAGAAACCTCAACTGCCTGGCCGCTGTGAAAAACCTGTGCCTTATCCTGTCTTATGGCAGAAGTTTTTAGCCTGACCCTGCCTTCAAGGATATCAACCCTGATATCATTTCCTGAACCTGTAGTAACGACAAAATCAGTATCAAGTCCTATAATCTTGGCATGGGGATGGAAGTTATACCACTTGCCTGCTGTTTTCGGGCCTACCACCACCTCAAAATGCCCCCCGTTCTTCCGGTTAAAGCTTACAAAACGCGCGCTGCCCTTGCGCACACGAAGAGAAACAGACCCGGGAGAGAGGAAACCAAGCTCCAGCAGGGTTTTTTCATTCACAAAAATATTTCCCCACCTGTGCCCTGAAATGGCCAGGTTTATCAGGGCCTTTGACCCAGGCCCGGTTCCAATGTCTTCCCAGGGTTTCAGTGTTGCCGGAAATTTTGTAATATCATTGTATCCTTCCCAGATTTTTCCGGATTTCAACTGCAGGGTATGCCTGAACACATGCCCGCTTCCCGATACGATATTCACTTTAAAATTTTTCAGGATACTGCGGGGAATATCATGGGTCAGCCATTGTTCTATCCATCCCCATATTGTTTTTGATTCTGTTATGGCCTCACCCGGCATGGGCAGGAGAGGAGAATGAACGGCATTTTCAATATACCTTGATCTTACCCCGTTGAGAAAAGCTGAAGAGCCTTCGACCACCCAGTCGTCGGGCAGGCCGTAAATATTGCCGTACTGCACAAAAGGACGGAGATGGTAACCGCCTGCCTCTCCCCTGTTCAGGTCATGGAGGAAAGGTCCCCCGGCATAAAGCTGCCTGGAAGCTTTTGCATGCTTTTTAAAAATAGTGCTTCCCACTTCTCCTATTTCAGTATACACAAAACCTGCACCATGATTTGGAGTTCCCACCATTATAAGCTTGCGGACATCATCCCTGTAGCGGAGCCTTTGATATAATTCCTGGCAATCAGACCGCCCATGGAGTGTCCTACTATATCGACCCGAAAACATTTGAGATCAAAAGCCCTGTACCTTGCAAGCTCCCTTGATATATTGGCCATCAATGCCTTTGACTGGTCGTGGATATCCTGGTCACCTGCATAATATTCGTCAATCACCGGATCAAAACGTTCTCCCCCCAGGTACATCTGCAGGTTTTTCCAGGTTGTCCTGCCGCCGAAGAATCCGTGTACAAGCATGACAGGAGGCCGTACTGCAAGTATATCAGAGGCAAAGGCAAGCTTTATCCCCTTTGAATTTTCAAAATTTAATCTGATTGTATCCCGGACTGCCCATGGTGCCCTTGCATTGTTGAAATATATTGTGCCGGAAGCGATTGCAGAGCTTGTCGCAGCCCTTGCTTCATTGGTAAAGGCAACCTGAGCGTTAAAATTTTTCTGCCGCAGATACGCAGGAGGATAATATTTAAGGGTAACCTGATTATTTGACATGCGCACAACCTTGCACTGTGATCCCGTGCTGCCGCATTCAATACGCCCGAATCCGGGTTTTTCTATCCTGAGCAGGCCGGGTCCCATACCTGTTGTGTCGATATTTATTTCAACAAATGATTTGCCATCTGCTGCCACCCCGGTAAAAGGTCTGCCGGTAGCAGGATTTTTTTCAAAAACAACCCTGAGCCGGTTTACAGGAATTGTAAGCCTTTTACGGATATTCTCTGCTGTCAGAACATAATTATATGAAATTTTGTTCTTATCCATATGATTTACCCTGAAGCGCGCAGTTCCCGAACCGTCAGTAACGGCGTTCATCGTGATTCCGGGGCCTGTGAGAATTACAGGCCTGCCGGCATGGACACTGCCGTCCGAACCTGATAATTTTACTATGATATCAGCATTATCTCCGGGTTTTGAAAAATAGTCAGGAACAGCCCTCATGTTCACTATAGTATACGGACACCCGCTCTGATCCACCAGAGTTCCTTTTTTTGTACCGGGGGCACCTGTCTGCATCATCCGGCACCCCGTCACCATCTGTATCTGCAACGGTCACAGTGTTGTCTTTTATGAACCCGTAGCCTGCGGCATTTGCATAAAAAGTTTCAGCAACGGATAAATAAGGTATGCAATTTGCCGGTCCTTCAATCTGAAAAACATTGGCACCCACCCGCCAGAAAAACGATGCGTCTGCATTTACGCTGCCGTTCAGGCCGCCGGGATAAAAAAGGGCCTGGTGCCCGTGAAAGTTCATAACCCTTCCGCCCGACAAGTTTGCAAGCTCACTTTTCCATTGCATCATCCTGATTTTTGCACCTTCTTCATCTGGAAATATAATGACATCCATAAGGATATACAGGGTGGTGTACTCATTTTTACACGGGGCTGTGGTCATAAGTTCCACGGCATCTGGTGCAGGCATGAATTTTCCGGGAACCTGGCTGAAATCCGCTTCAGTTGCCCGGAGAATTTTTTTTATCACTTTTTCATATCTCACGATTTTACGATGCACTATACCAGCAGGCATAATGCCATAGTCACTGGCATGTGCCTGTAAAACCATCATCATCGAAACAACTACAGAAAATAAAAGCTTAAATACCTTTGCAGGAACTGATTTTTCTCCCATAAGTTTCACCTATCCAAAATATATTTGTTTTTCTTTTTCCAGAATAAATATTCAATGCGTTGCTTTTTGGTAAATTCCCGGCCAGGCACTTCAAGCAAGCAAATATTGCTGCGAACCCTTTCAGAAATATTTAAAAAGAATCGGGATACATGATAATTAATTTGCTATAATAAGAAGTATGAAATCTGCTTCTCGAAAACAATTGCCATTATTCACATGCCTGGCAGGCCATTTTCAATGGTTATTGCTTTCTTTAACTTCATTTATTCACCCGGATAATTTCTTGTCAATCAATCAAGCATCAGGACAGGGGTTAAGCAAAGCGATTTTTTAAACATTCACTTAAACAAGACCCCGATTTATTCCGAAACGTTACCATTTGCAGGAATCCAGGTCAATTATAAATTAAACAGGCAGAATCCATTCCGGTCCCAGTACAGAATTTTTACAATATTCTGTCGTTGGCCCTGAAGGAAGGCGTTGGTGAGATTGACTTTAGGGGTCAAGGATATTATGTTTTAGTATTTATGATCTATGAACGGGAGCAATGTGGGAGTGGCAAATAGTGAACATTACATGAAGCTTGAAAATATGATGCATTCATCGCCCTTTGTGCAATTTACCGGTGCCAGGGTGAGTGTCAAAAAAGGTGAGGCCCAAATAACCCTGTCCGTAAGAAAAGAGCTTTACCATGCAGCAGGGGCCATGCACGGCGCATTATACTTTCTTGCGCTGGATAACGCGGCATTTTTTGCTGCCAATTCTTTAGTTGAAGATGTATTTGTATTAACGACAAGTTTTACAACATATATTACCCGTCCTGTATCAGAGGGCGTTGTAAAAGCAATCGGCAGGGTTGTTAACCAGAACAGTTCCCAGTTTATCTGTGAATCGGTCCTGCACGATTCAAACGATAAAGAGATTGCAAGAGCTACCGGTATTTTTGTCAGAAGCAAAATATCTTTATCAGATAAAATCGGTTATAAATAAAAAACGGTTGTGATATGCTTGAGGGAGCAGCAAGGCAGATGCTCATGGTATTTGAAATGACAGATAGAAGGACATTGCAATGAACAAAATTTTTGCAAAAGATAAAAAAAAGAAAAAAAATGTCATGGCCAGGTTCCTGGAATGGGTGGCCAGAGGTAATAAAAAGCAAGCTCAAAAAGGAAACCTGTGTAAATCATGAACCCCCAGAAAATAAGGCGCTGGTCAGGCGGGTTTAATTTAAAAAATACATAAAAAAGATGAGTGATATATGAGTGTGAGCATAAAAGGGCTGTTACAAAAAATAAATTTTATTGAAGCTGATATGGAACTGCATAAAAAGATCCTTGTTTCCATGCCGTTGGAAGATAAAAAAGGGATGGAAACTATAATAAAAAAAATTGCAGACCAGAAAAAGCAGATAAATGATTTAAGGATGGAAATTAAAAAAGCAGATGAAGATGAATACAATAAAATTATTGCCATTGAAAAAGGGACAGAGACTTTTCGGCAGGTTTCCAGTGATAAAAAATATATTGTAGTGAATACATTAAACGAAGGTGGTGTCTGCTTTATTACTTTGAATGATGGGACCCGCCTGGACTGCCTGGTTGCGGCAAAGGAAGAAAACGGGAACTGGACGATCCTGACACTGGATGGAGAAACAAAAGAGTATCCGGGCGGATTTGTGAAATAAGAAGGAGAAAATTTGAGTTTTAAAAGACGGTTTAAAATATTTTCGGGTCTGTCTGCCGGAGTTATTCTTTTATTTGCAGCAACACTTTTTGCATTACCTGAAAAATCAATTCATATTGACCGGTTCATCATGCCTGACACATGTGGAGAATGCCATACAAAGATATTTGAACAATGGGAGAATTCCATGCACCATCTTGCCCATAAAGACCCTTTTTATTCAAGGGTATCGCAATTTTTCCGCAAGGGACTGAAAGATGAGGCTGAGATAAAGGAAGCGGAATCTTGTGTGAAATGCCATACACCTGTGGGAGTTCTGACAGGATTTCCCAAAAAGGTTTCAGATGATTTATCTAAAACACCTGAGATTGCCACCAAGGGTGTTCAATGTGATTACTGCCATTCTGCCGAAACAATAAAAAGGATGTATAATAACGGTCTTGTGGTAAAACCTGGCCAGGGCGAGGATGATCCCGGCGTAAAGTTCGGGCCTTTTGATGATGCCGAGCCTGATTTCCATGAAGCTCAATACTCTAAGCTGCATACGGAATCCAGGATCTGCGGAACCTGTCATAATGTAAAGCATGTGGTGTTTGGAACTGATCTTGAAACCACTTACACGGAATGGGAAAACAGCCCATATAATTCAAAAGATCCTAAAAAAGCTCTTACATGCCAGGGCTGCCATATGTACCAGAGACCCGGCATCCCGGCAACAGGCTCTACACTGCGGCCTGAAAACCCAGGATCTGCAACTGATGACAGCGTTGAAAGGCCACATATTTTCACCCATTTTTTTGTGGGGGCCAATGCATTGGTGCCTGGTAAGTTTAATGGAGAAAATAAAAACCAGATGGCAATTGAAAGGCTTCAAAATGCCGCAGTATTGTCACTTGATACATCTTTGGTCAGGCAAAAAAAATTGAATATAACCGTCACCAATACAGGTGCCGGGCATTCGATTCCTACGGGAGTTGGTGACCTTCGACAGGTGTGGCTTGAAATTATTATCCTGGATAAAAAAAATCAAAAAACCTTTCAGTCAGGTGTTCTTGATGCCGGGCGTGAGTTGCCGGAAGATGCTGTGGCCTTCCGGACGGTTTTTGGAGATGAAAAAGGCAAGAAAGTCATTAATATTGCAAAGGCAAGAAAGGTGATTGAAGACAGCCGGATAAAGGCAAAGCAGAGTGTTGTCAAAACCATCGCACTTCCTTTTGTGCCACAAAAGGGCAGTATTGTAACAATACGGTTATTGTACCGCAGTATGCCCAGGAAAATTTTGAACATGATTCCGGGAGAACCGTTTGAACCAATGCCTGTTGTAGAAATGGCAAAGGTTCAAAAAAGAATTTAAAACGACCGGAAACCATTGCCGTGCCAGATACTTCCAATCAAGGATTCTTTAAGGACTACCAGCTTTTTTATATAATAACTTTTTTTAAAAAAATTATGACAATATTTGAAATTATTATTATTGCACTGGGGCTTGCCATGGATGCTTCGGCTGTCAGCCTGGCAGCAGCGGCAGCAGGGTTTGCAAATAATGCAAGGGCCATGTTCCGTCTGTCTTTTCATTTCGGGCTGTTCCAGTTTTTAATGCCGGTGCTGGGCTGGCTTATGGGTGTCGGTTTTGTGTCTCACTTTAAAGCCTTTGACCATTGGATTGCTTTTTTACTTCTGTCCTTTGTCGGCGTTAGAATGATCCTGGGAGGAATGGACAAAACTCCTGCAACCCGGAAAAAAGATCCGTCCAGAGGCATGACAATGGTAATGCTGAGTGTGGCTACAAGCATTGATGCCCTGGCAGTTGGCTTAAGTCTTGCCGTATTGGGGGTAAACATCTGGTACCCCGGTATTATGATCGGTATTATTACAACAATAATGTCACTTCTGGCCATAAAGGCCGGGAAAAAGCTGGGAGTGATGTTTGGTAAACGAATGGAAATTTTCGGGGGAATTGTTCTGGTGTTTATCGGCACCAGGATCCTTTGCTCCCATATGATCTTATGAAAATAATAAATATAATCAGCAGGGAAATGAAGTTGCCTGAAGGCGGCGTCCTGGCGGTTGCCAGAATGCTGGATCAGGGTGCCACCATACCCTTTATCGCACGGTATCGAAAAGAGAAAACCGGGTCTTTGGATGAAGTTACCATTGCAGCCATTCGTGACAGGATAGAAAAATTGAATGCCCTTGATGCCAGGAAAGAGGCGATCTTGAAATCATTAAAGGAACGTGATCTTTTAACTGTGACACTATTGGCTGATATCCAGAATTCGTTTTCAATGGCGGTTCTGGAAGACATTTATGAAAAGTACCGGCCCAAAAAAAGAACCAGGGCACAGGCGGCAAGGCAAAAAGGTCTGGAGCCTTTGGCAAACTTTCTTTTAGTCCAATCGAACAAGGCCCCGCTTCACGAAGCCAAAAAATATATTTCATCAACAAAAGGTGTTGATTCGGTTGAAGAAGCGATTTCAGGTGCAAAGGATATTATTGCGGAAATAATTAATGGGGATTTTGATGTCAGGGCCGGTATCAGGAAATTATTTTTAAAAACAGCACAAATCCGGTCCAGGGTAAAAAAGGGCAAAAAAGAGGATGGTATAAAATTCAAAGATTATTTTGATTGGTCCGAGATTGCCTTTAAGGCTCCATCCCACAGGGTACTTGCCATGCTGAGAGGTCAAAACGGGTCTTTTCTTCTTGTGCATGTTATGCCTGATGAGAAACAGGCATTGAGGCTTATTGAGAAGAAGTACATAAAAAATCAGTCAAGGTCGGCTCTTGAAGTTAAATCTGCCATAAAAGACAGTTATAAAAGACTTTTATCCAAATCCATTGAAAAAGAATGCATTAATCAATTGAAAGCCGGGGCTGATGAGGCTGCCATAGGAGTTTTCGCCGGGAATTTAAAAGAGCTCCTTTTGTCAGCCCCTATGGGCCAGAAAAGAATCCTTGCCGTTGATCCGGGGTTCAGGACAGGCTGCAAGGTGGTCTGCCTTGATGCACAGGGGCAGCTTTTGCACCATGATATTATTTTTCCCCATCAGGGCAATGGTGAAAAAGCAAAAAAAATTGTGTTAAATCTTGTTAAAACGTATAAAATTGAGGCCATTGCCATTGGTAACGGAACAGCAGGGCGAGAGACCGAAGCCTTTGTTAAAAGACTGGCCCTTGACAGCAGGATTCATATTGTCATGGTGGACGAGAGCGGGGCATCCATTTATTCGGCATCAAAAACTGCAAGGGAAGAATTTCCGGATCACGATATTACGGTCAGGGGTGCAGTCTCAATTGGCAGGCGGCTCATGGACCCGTTGGCAGAACTTGTCAAGCTTGATCCTAAATCTATTGGTGTGGGCCAGTATCAGCATGATGTGGACCAGCAATTATTGAGAAAATCCCTGGACGATGTGGTGGTGTCCTGCGTAAATAAGGTCGGGGTGGAGGCTAACACCGCAAGCCGGGAATTGCTTTCCAGGGTATCGGGTTTCAATGACACCATTGCCGCCAATATGGTTCGGTTCCGCAGTGAAAACGGCCCGTTTAAATCAAGAAAGGATTTTTTAAAAGTGCCGAGACTAGGACCAAAGGTATTTGAGCAGGCTGCCGGATTTTTAAGAATACATAATGCAAAGCATGCCCTGGACCAAACCGGTATCCACCCGGAAGCCTACCGGATTGTTGAGAGGATGGCCAAGGATGCTGGTGCAAGTATTTTAGATTTAATGGAGGACATCAGCAATACCGGAAAGATTGACCTTAATCATTACCTTACCAATACCATTGGCATGCCAACGCTTAATGATATTATAAAGGAACTTTCAAACCCCGGGCGTGATCCCAGGAAAGAATTCCAGGCATTTTCCTTTGATGATACCATCCACGGCATAAAGGATCTTATCCCGGGGATGAAGGTGCCCGGCATTATAACTAATGTTACGGCGTTTGGTGCTTTTGTGGACATAGGTGTCCATCAGGACGGTCTTGTGCATATAAGCCGGATGGCGGATCGCTTTATCAAAGATCCCGGTGAGATTGTCACTGTCCGGCAGATGGTAAGCGTAACCGTCCTTGAAGTTGATGTGAAAAGAAAAAGGATTTCCCTTTCCATGAAAAAAACTTAAAGCGGCTTTTAGAACTTAAGGGGACATCCTTGATTTTACCATGAATTCATCATATTGATTCCCATGAATTTGGCCACCCCTTCTTTCATCTGATTGAACCTGTATCCTACAACCTGGACAAGATAGCTCATTATTTTAAAGCCGATGTCAGTGTCCTTGACCATGAGTTTATTTAGTTTTTTTGCGTCAATTTTAAGTACCTTGCACCTTCTGGATGCACAATATGCTGAAAGCTTCATGCGATAAGGCGGGGTAAAACAGGACCATCCGAAAATCAGTGATTCCGGGATATCCTTACTATGCGAGGAGAGGGTGCTTTCATTTGAAGCGGATTTGGAATTTGGCATTTCAAACCGCAGTTCAACGCTGCCGTCAATAACAATCCACATATCAGTTGCTTTGTCTCCTTCTATAAAAAGGCTCTGGCCAACTTGATAATCCTCCACAGAACAAAGATCAGTAAGTTTATTCAATTCATCGGTTGTAAGACTCTTAAAGATGTGCAAGTGGTCTATAAGTGCAACTTCTACCATGGTTCTCCTCCTTTTTTAAATGGTCAAAATAATATGAATACAAATTTTATCAGCATGCAGCCCGGAATAAGATGAACAGTATTTCAAGTTTAAGTGTAATTCCTCAATTTGCAGATGGTATCATAAATATTAGAAAAAATTTTAAGGTTTGTAAAGAAAGAATATCTTGACATTGAGTGCAGGGTAAGCTCAAATAAAGTCAAAGGCAGGACTTGTTTGAAAAAGTAAATCAATATGCAGGAAATTTTTTAACAACGCTTTCAACCCAACCGGTATATAAAAACTGCCCGGAAGAAGGCATTAATCTTTTTAAAGAACCGATAAGAGAAGACCCCCAAAATTTTGATTGAGGTATTTATGGATGTGACATTTTATGGCGCGGCAGGCGAAGTGACAGGATCAATGCATCTTCTTGATACAGGTACGGATCGAATTCTTTTTGATTGCGGTATGTTCCAGGGCAGGCGGAAAGTAAGCCGGGAAAAAAATAAAATTTTCCCGATAGACAGAAGCAAGATCACCAACATGATTTTATCCCATGCCCATATTGATCACTCCGGCCGTATCCCGGTATTGACAGGAGACGGTTTTGCAGGCCGTGTAGTGACAACCCGGCCCACGGCAGATGCTTTAAACTATATGCTGATGGACAGCGGGCATATCCAGGAATCAGATGCTCAGTATTTGAATTATAAGTCATTAAGAACTTTTTTACATAAACTTGAGCAAAATAATGTAAACCATAAAGTGTCCAATAAAGAAAAAAACAACATCAAAAAGATGCTGAAAAAAAATGCATATGAACTCAATATAGAAACCATTCACAAACTTCAAAAACAGCATGAACTTGATATTATAACTCCTCTTTACACAATGGAAGAAGCAAGGCGCTCCCTTGATTTCATTGATGGATACCCTTTTCAATACCCTGTAACCATAGGGGAAAACACAACGGTAAAGTTTTATGTGGCAGGCCATATTCTAGGCTCTGCTTTTTCAATTGTGACCGTCAGAAAGGAAGGCAAAACCTATAGGATTCTCTACACCGGGGATGTAGGCCGGTTTGGAAAACCCATATTAAAGGACCCAACCCTTGCGTTTGATGAAGAAGACAGGGATATTGACCTGATGATTATAGAAAGCACCTACGGCGACAGGGAACATGAGCCTGTGGAAGACCTTGGCTCAAGGCTGAAAAAGGTCTTGAACGATACATTTGAAAGAAAAGGTTCTGTTATCATCCCTTCTTTTGCCTACGGCAGAACCCAGGAACTGATTTATATTCTTCATGAATTGTATGATAAGGGCGAGGTTCCAAGACGTCCTGTCTATGTTGACAGCCCGCTTGCTTCCAATATAACAAAGGTATTTGGCGAGCATCCTGAAGCCTATGATAATGAAACCCATAAAGCTTTTCTTGAAAAAGGAGAAAACCCTTTCCAGTTTGATAAAATCAGGTTTGTCCAGACAGTACCTGAATCCATGCAGCTTACCCAGGACAGCTCCTCCCACGTAGTGATTTCCGCTTCAGGGATGTGTGAAGCAGGAAGGATATTGCATCATCTTCGATACGGGGTCCATAATTCTAACAACACTATTCTGCTCGTGGGCTATATGGCGGAGCATACGCTTGGACGGCGGATACAGGAACTGGGCGCCAGGGATGCCAGACCCGGGGAAAAAGGAGAAGTACCTGAAATTAAGATACTTGGAAAAACCTATCCTCTTAATGCAAAAGTTGAAAAAATAGGCGGATTCAGTGCCCATGGGGACAAACATGAGCTTGAGAAGATTATAACCGGATCAAACCTTAGAATAAAAAAGATCGGGATTGTTCATGGGGAAGAGTCTCAAAGTGCAGCTTTTGCAAACCATCTTCAACAAAAAGGCTATGATACAATTATTCCCAAACCAGGCGGGAAGATATCTTTGCAGTCGAATCGTCATAAGCCTGTTATACCTTGAAATTAAAGATGATGCCGGGGGAAAGATTGGGGTTTAAAAAGTACAGGGTAAACTCAAGGGTGATCAATGATTTAAAAAAGCGGTCCACCATTGGTATAGCCTTTTACATAGTAGTCGTATGCATTGTTCTGTTTTCAGACGGTTATTATTACAGGTATCCTGAATTCTCCAACCGGTTCTTGTTTTTAATAACCGGAATCTGCCTGTTCAGGCTCCTTCACCTGCCTGTAGCCAGGTGGACACAGCATAAATTTGAGAGAATAAACAATGGACTCTTTTTTTTAAGTGTTGCGGTAACTGCGCTGATCTGGGGCGTCGGGTATGCAAAGTTTATGATTCAAAATGGAGAACCCGGGGCAAAGTTATTGATGGTTATCTGTACCATTGGCCTTTGCTCTGGTGGCGTTGTTGCATTCATACCGGAGCTTGTGCTGTCAATAGCCTTTAATTTTTTCATACTGGGGCCGGCTATCCTTACAATGATTGTTTTTCATACGAATATGCCCCTTGTCATGACCATGACTCTTTTTTTCATATATCTTTGCTTTGTGGCCCGCCGGGGGAACAGGGAATACTGGGTTGCCCTTGAAAATGAATATTTACTGGAAGAAAAATCAAAAGACCTTGAAAAAATGAGCCGGGTTGACAGCCTGACCGGACTGTATAACAGAAGGTTTTTTGACCAGGCCTTTTTATTTGAATGGAACCGGTCTGTGAGGAATAAGACGCCGGTGTCAATCATTATCGGCGATATTGATAATTTTAAACGTATCAATGATCAATACGGCCACCAGGCAGGGGATGAATATCTAAAAGCCCTGGCAGGGCTCTTCAAGACGGTCTTTAAGCGAAAAACAGATATCACGGCCCGTTACGGCGGCGAAGAATTTGTTGTTCTTATGCCTGATGAACCTTTAGAAAATGCCTTTGAACTGGCTGAAACGCTTCGGTTAAAATCAGAGCAATTGAACCTGGAATATGGGGATCAGACCATTCGGACTACAATGAGCCTGGGGGTTGCAACCTGTGTTCCCGGTCAAAATGATAAAAGCAGATCCCTTATATCAAGAGCAGATAAAGCACTTTATCAATCAAAAGCAAATGGTCGCAATATGGTTACCTGAGAATTGCCGGTCCGGAAGATTTTTTTTTAAATCAATCATATAATCCTTTAATGATGATTTCAGCCTTATTTTTCCCTTTTTTAAGCTGTTCTGTGAATTTTACACAGTAAAGGCTTTTATCTAACGCTATTACTGATTTTTTCCCCTTAATGACCGTGCCCTTTCCAACCTTGTTTTTCACTCTGATGCTTGAATTAAAACAAGGCACAACCTTGGCGTGCCTTAATTTGAGAAAGTCCTTTTTCTTGTACAGATCATCAATTTCCTGTTTCTTTTTTATGATTTCAGGTTTAAGCTTTTCAATTTTCTGCAGAATAAAATTTTTCTGGGCATTATATTCATTTTTATGCCGCTGTGTGGCATTGACCGCTGCCCTGTACATGGCTGATTTTATGTCTAGCATTTCTGCAAAATAAATTTTTCGGTCTTTAAGAGACATTTTTTCAGTGTTGTTAATTAATTCGTTTTTGAATTTATCAAGTTCTTTTGTTTTAAAGATATCCAGGTTTTCAAACTTAATAATCCCATTGTCATCCAAAAGTTTTAAAAGGTGTTTTAAAATGGCCTGCTGCTCAAGGTAACCGTCCTGTACCTGGATTTTATTGTTAAACCAGTTTTTAATTTTTTCTTGTTCATCCTCATGAAGGAGCAGGCGCAAGTCCTGTTTTTGTTTATCAATGGACCGGTTGATGGCATTGATTGTGAGGTTTGGGTTTTTGCCTATTTGAAGGAGGGTTGGCCCATTCTCTCTTGAAGATATATTTTTAAGAAAAATGTCCTGGAAAGCATATACTCTAGACGAAATCAGGTCGGAATTGGGTGCTTTTAACATTTTTGAGGTGATAATGACGGCATTGGCAATATCCCTGTCAGCAATAATATTATCATGAGAGCTGATAATGGCGGGATTATCTTTTAAACCTGGATCGCATCCGATATTGCCCTTGATTCTGACCTCTCCGGTTGCCCTGATTTTACCATTTACATCACCCATAACAGTGAGCTTGTGGCAGACCACCCTGCCATTTTTGTCAATGTTTCCATCAACTATTAGATTTGCGGATTGATATTTTGTGCCAAAATCGTTTGTTATATGCCCGGCAAAATGTTTAGTCGGATAGTTCCTGTCACGCGGAGTTACAAAAAGTGTCCTGTTCTTATACAGGACCGGAGTCCCGTCAATGTCTGCGAAAAAAATCGTCCCTTTTTTAACCACGCCCTTACCAGAGCCTAAAGGTATGATTTTATGACCGGGGGGTTGGATTTGGAATCCGCAGACATCCTTTCCAGGCTTCCCATCTTTGTGTGGGGTTATCCTTGCCAGGATGTCCCCCTTTTTTACAAAAGTTTGCTTTTTTGAACCTGTTTTTTCAATCCCGGTATCAGGGCTTATATCAAATAAAAATTCAATGGACTCGTTAACAGGTCCTGTTGGGAGATACCCTTGGGCAACCTTGATTTCGGAACCAATGGTCCCGTGGGTCAGAAATGCTTTAAGGGCTTTCTCATGGCATATACCAAAGCTTATACCAATGGATTTGAGCCAGTTAATAAGATCAGGTATAAGGATGTCTTCTGAAAAATCATTTGCGATCCTGATATGGGCCTCAAGCTTGTTTTTGGAAAACCTGTATTCAAAGATCTTGCCCAAACGTTTATTTGTGATGGTTTCAAAATTGTAGCTTTGCAGGGCTTTTTCAAGGGACAGTCTTTTTTTTTCAAATTCTTTCTGGGTTTTTAAAATACGGATTAAATTTTTATCTGACAGCCCGAATAGTTCTTTGAGTATTTCTCCAAGATATCTTCGCGGCTTTTGGGCTCTTTCCTCTTCCTTCTGCAGCTTCAAGGCCAGGTTCAATTGCGTTATGGTGATCATTCTCTTTTTAACGGCAATGGCGCCGAATCTCATATTAATGGCAATTTTTTCTATTTTTGTGGCTGCAATGTCATTAATGGCTTTTTCAAGGAGCTCATCTTTTACCCTGTCCTGGGTAAGCAAAATAGCTGATTTGCCGGCCAGGGTGATATTATTTTGTTCCAGGAGGATGTCGCCTATAAGCTTGCTCCTGTGAGTTTTTTTAAAGATTTGGTTCTGCAGGTCTAATGCGAGTTTAACATTTTCAGGGTGGATTAATTTATTGGCAACTCCAAGTTCCCCGAATCGTTTGTCCAGCATGTTTAATTCCAGGTGTTTCTTGACGGAAAAAAGGAAATCAATATTTTCATCCGTTATGTAGCCTTGCCTGAAAATCTGAATAACAGAAAAATCCGGGTTTCCCTCTAATTTTACAATAAGTTTTGCAAGGATTTGTTTTTCCTGCTCACTTGTCAGCAGGCGGCATTTTACGGCCAGGCCGAGGATATTATGATTTTTTTTTGTGATGATATTTGTACCAGGGCCGGTCTGCATATTATTACACTTTTTTTTCCGTTTTTTCAGGGCAAAATTATAAAACTTTGAGTATTTTATCACTCCGGCCTGCCTCAATCAAACAAAAAAGGCTGCAATACTAAACTTATAAGAGCCTGTTTCAGGCCGGTTGTATTTTCAAATTGGAGTTTTCCGTGTTATGATAAACCCATGGGCCATAAAACACCAATAATTGTACTTGATTTTATCAAGGGATAGTTTATGGAGATTCTGGTATTTGCCGCCTGTTTTGCAATCATTGCGGTTGCTTCCAAACAGATCGGGCAGAGCCTTGTGAAAACAGGGCTCCCTTTGATCAGTGGTTTTTTGTTGACCGGGATTATTGCAGGGCCTTTTGTCCTTGGCCTGATTCCTTCGGGTGCCATCTCGAATTTACGCTTTGTAGATGAGATTTCTCTCGGGTTTATAGCTTTTTCAGCCGGGGGAGAACTTTATATAAATGAACTTAAGACCAGGCTGAAAACTATAGCATGGATCACCATCTGTCTTGTCTTCTGTACGTTTTCTTTAACAGGTCTGACCATTTTTTTTGTTTCCGGGTTTATTCCTTTCATGAAAACCATGCCGGTCTCCGCTAAAATTGCCGTATCAATCCTTGCAGGTGCCATACTGGTTGCACGGTCGCCATCTTCCGCCATTGCCATTGTCAATGAATTAAGGGCCAAAGGGCCTTTTACTCAAATAGTCCTCGGGGTTACGATGATCATGGATGTGGTGGTTATCCTGCTTTTTGCCGCCAATTCATCCGTGGCTGATGCACTCCTTTCAGGGTTGGACTTTAATTTTGGGTTTATCCTGCTTATGGTCTCAGAGATCGGGGTGTCTGTTTTTATCGGCTACCTTGTCTCAAAAATAATTTTCATGATTTTATTATTGCCGGTTCAAAAATATTTAAAGACCGGGTTTATTTTATTAACAGGCTACCTGGTATTTATTTTATCCTTGCGGGTTCGGCAGGCCACCCATGATATTTTTTTTGTTGAAGTCCTTCTCGAACCTCTTTTGATTTGTATGGTGGCAGGATTTCTTGTGTCCAATACATCAAAAATCAGGAAAGAATTTTTAAAAATTCTTTATGATGTAAGCCTGCCGGTCTATGTCGCATTTTTTACACTTACCGGTGCATCATTGTCCCTGGATGTCCTTGCTGAGGCCTGGCCTGTTGCCATTACCCTTTTTTTTACAAGAGCCATTGCTGTTTTTTTAGGATCTTTTATCGGCGGCACTCTGGCAGGAAATTCGCTGAAGGATAACAGTATCAGCTGGATGGCATATATCACCCAGGCAGGAGTAGGCCTGGGGCTTGCAAAAGAAGTGGTTGTTGAATTCCCTGAGTGGGGGCCTTCTTTTGCCGCCATCATTATTTCAATTATTGTTTTAAATCAGATCATAGGCCCGCCTTTGTTTAAATATGCCATAAAATTTATGAAAGAAGATCATCCCGTTCAAAATGACAGGGTTGGCCTGGCTGGAAGAAAGCCGGATGACAATAAAAAGGATAAAAATGAAAATAGAAAGATCATATAAACTGGGTTTTTTTGATATAGACCATAAGTTTAAATTGAGAATCCAGTCCGCAGCAAGGTTTTTCCAGGAAATTGCAACTTTCCATTCTGCAAAAATCGGGGTAGGTCCGAATGTCCTTCTGAAAAATGGCGTTGTATGGTTTTTAAACCGCCTTGAAATAGAGTTTTTCTTTTACCCTGTTCTGGGTGATGACATAAAGGTTACAACCTGGTCAAGAGGGTTTAAGGGATTTAAAGGATTCAGGGAGTATGCCATACAATCCTGTGCCGGTGTGGTTGCGAGGGGTTCAAGCATCTGGTTGTTTTATGATTTCAAGAGAAAGCGGATTGCAAAAGTACCGGCCTGGATTTCAGAACTTTATGAGTGTGAAAAAGAGAAATACTTTGACAAAGAACTTGACGACTGGAAAAGCTGCGGGAAGATCAATCCGGAAAAAAATATGGATATCAGCCTGAGGTATTCGGATTTTGATGTGAACGGGCATGTGAATAATACTATATACATTGGGTTTCTGGAAACTTTGTATCATGAGACCATAAACAATAATGAAAAATCAATAAAGAATATTAAAATCAGGTTTTGCCGTGAAATAGGCAGGGACAAAGGCAAAATCAGGTCTGGCTGGAAAAAAGAAAATGGTGTGTACCAATGCAATATATTTGACGATTCAGCCTTATATGCAGATGCGCATATTACCCGGATGCAGCATTCAAAATAGCTTGTGGAATATCAGGCATTCTGCTATTTTTTAAATGTATATGTTGCCCCGGATGATTGAAAATAATTATAGCCCCATGGATTTAAAAATGAAATTTTTGCCTGTATGCGTATTGATTCTTAGTTTGACCTGCGGCCGGGCATTTGCAAACAAGGGCTTAAAGTTTGACCATCCCTTCAATACCGGGGCATATAATGCAAGCATTATTCAGGACCGGGAAGGCTTCATCTGGATTGGGTGCACCAATGGCATTATCCGGTATGACGGTTATAAAACCAAAACTTATAAAGCCGGTCCCAATCTTTTGTCCTCGTCCTACGCTCCCGGTATTTTTGAGGATGATGAGGGCTTGTTCTGGATTGGAACAGTCGGCGGCGGCCTTGATGTATATGATAAAAAAACAGATTCGTTTACATACTATAGAAACGACCCCAAAAATCCTTACAGCATTAACAGCGACCAGTTTAACTGGGCCCCAAAGACGATAGACCAGGACAGCCAGGGCAATATCTGGCTTGGAACACTTGCAGGCGTGAATAAGTTTGATAAAAAGACAAAAAGGTTTGAAAGTTTCAAACATATGCCGGGAAACCCCAACAGCCTGAGCCATAATTCAGTCTGGACGGTTTTTGTTGATAAAAACGATGTTATCTGGATCGGTACGGAAAAAGGGCTTGATTCGTATCGCCCTGAGACAAAAAAATTTACCCGGTATTTCCATGATCCGAAAAATCCCCAAAGCATTGGGAAAGGGCGGGTATACGCTATTGAGGAAGGTGATAATGATATTTTATGGATCGGGACAAGCAAAGGAGGGTTAAATAAATTTGATTTAAAGACAAAGAATTTTTCTCATTACCGGCATGACCCTGCGAACCCCGAAAGCCTTGCCAATGACGAAGTTTATTCCATAGAAAAGGATCGAAACGGGAACCTGTGGCTTGGGCGTTCCTATGCTGTAGCAGCAGGTCTGGAGATTTTTAATCCTGAGAAAGAAACTTTTATTCATTTCAGGCATAATCCTGAAAAAAAAGACAGTATTTCCGGCGATATCATCATGAGTTGTTTTGAAGACAGGGCCGGTATCATGTGGATAGTTGAAAATACAGGACCTGTTGATAAATATGACCCAAATCTTAAAAAATTTGTGACCTATCGGCATAATCCCAATGATTCAAACACCTTAAGCTCTAATGTGGTGCCAACCATTATTGAAGATCATAAAGGGAATATCTGGTTTGCAACACAGCTTGGAGGCCTGAACAGGCTTGAAAAAAATGGAAAATTTACAGTATTTAAAAAAGAGCCTGACAATCCCATGGGAATTTCAGATAATTATATTTTTTCAGTGATGGAAGATCATGAAAATAAATTGTGGATATCAATGAACGACGGGATTCATGGTATTTTTAATCCTGATACGGCCAGGTTTGAAAAAAAATATAAAAATCCATATGCAAGCGTTGTTGCAAGGGGAATGATCGAGGATAATCAAGACCCTGATATTCTCTGGTTTGGTTCAGAGGCGGACGGGCTGTTTTCATTCAGCAAAAAAAAAGCAAAATTCCTTCAGTATGAAAATGACCCGGATGATCCTGAAAGCCTTGGTACAAACATTGTTTTAAGCCTTTTCCAGGACAAAGAAGGTGTTTTGTGGGTACCGACACAAGGCAACGGGCTCGACAGGTTTGTCAAAAAGACAAAGACTTTTATTCATTATAAAATGGACCCGGATAATCCCTTATCTATAAGTGGAAATATGGTTACAGACTGTTACATCGACAATTCGGGCAGATTCTGGGTATCAACAAGTGATGGCGGGTTGAATTTATTTGATAAAGATGCAGGTACATTCAAGCATTTCAATGAAAATTGCGGTTTTAAAACCAAGTCAATCCGGGCCATACTTGAGGACAATGATCAGAACCTGTGGTTAAGCTCTGACATAGGGCTGATCAAATTCAGCCTGAAAACCCTGAAGGTTGTCAGGGTCTATTCCAGACTTGATGGACTCCAGGGTAATAATTTTTCGCTTTATTCAACAAGTGCCTGCAAGACAAGAGCCGGACAGATGTGGTTTTCAGGGTTAAGCGGAGTTAATAGTTTTTACCCTGCAAAGATTATAAATAACGCCTATATCCCGCCTGTCGCGCTGACTTCCATGAAGCAGGGCCGAAAAAAACTTATTTTTAATAAGCTTTATGATTCTCAGGAAATCCTGGATCTGAACTGGAAGGATAATTTTTTTGAATTTGAATTTGTCGCATTAAATTATTCGCAACCTGGAAAAAACCAGTATGCCTATTTCCTGGAGGGCTTTGATAAAGCCTGGAACAATATTGGAACCAGGCGGTATGGCAAATATACAAATATCCCCGGAGGGGACTATGTATTAAGACTTTTCGGGTCAAATAACGATGGGTTATGGAATTATAAAGGGCCGGCCATCCATATCCATGTGGCCACAAGACCCTGGAAAACCTGGTGGGCAATTTTAATTTATATCGTGTCGATGGCAGGAATTTCATTTCTTTTTTTAAGGATTAAGACCAGAAGCTATGAAGCTCAATTAAAAAAAGAAAGAAAAATATCAGACCAGTTGAGGCATATTGATAAAATGCGTTCAGACTTGCTGGAAAAGCAGAAAGCTGCCGAAAAGGAGCTGGTTAAAGCCAGGGACGACCTTGAAAAGATTGTTGAACAAAGAACCTGTGAATTAAAAGCAGCAAAGGAAAATGCAGAAGCTGCCAATGAGGCAAAAGGCCAGTTCCTTGCAAATATGAGCCATGAAATCAGAACCCCGCTGAATTTAATTTTAGGATTTTCCCAGGCCCTTGAACAAGATATCAAAGACGAAACTCAAAGGGATTACATCTCTTCCATTCGTTCAAGCGGCAAAACATTGTTAACCCTGCTAAATGATATCCTTGACCTTTCAAAAATTGAGGCAGGCAGGTTCAGGGTTGAATACCGCGCATTTAATATAAGGCAGTTACTCCGTGAAATTGAGCAGATGTTTGCAAAAAAGACAGAGCAGCAAGGGCTGGAATTTAAACTGGATATTTCAAGCCATTTGCCTGAAATTATAATTTTAGACGAAATTCGCTTAAGGCAGATCCTGGTGAATATTGTAGGCAATGCAATTAAGTTCACAGATAAGGGATATGTGCGTGTCAGTGCGGATTATAAGGCGGACAACCGGAATCCCGGGCAAAATGATCTGGTAATCTGTGTCGAGGATACAGGTATTGGTATTTCAGAGGATGAAAAAGATGCCATATTTAAGGTTTTTTCCCAGCAAAAGGAACAGGATGTGAATAAATATGGGGGAACAGGCTTGGGCCTTGCCATATCCAGACGTCTTGCAGAAAGGATGGATGGAAAGATTTTTGTCGACTCTGTTCCAAATAAGGGAAGCCGGTTCACGGTTCATATTAGAAATATCCAGATGGCCTCTTTTGTCGCCATGAACAGGGATGATGAAGATATTGCAGGCTTTAACGTCTCATTTGAAAGGTCTTGCGTTTTAATTGTTGATGCCAATGATGTAAACCGTGACCTGGTGGTCAATTTTTTAAAGGATTTTGATTTTGAGATCATCAAAGCTTTTGATTCATTATCTGTTGCTGAAGCCTTGAGTAATAACAGGATTGATTTAATGATATGGGATATTTTGGGAAGTCCTTTTTTTAAAACAAGAATAGAATCCATAAAAGCTGATAAAAATACCAAAGATATCCCTGTTATTGCAATCGGTGATATATCCGAATCCGCGGGATATAAAGAATTTTGTGATTTTTTTCTTGAAAAGCCGATATCAAAAAAGCAATTAATCAAGGCTTTCCGGTCATTTCTGGAACATACCAGCGTTAAACCGGATCAAATCACGCAGGATTCATCAAAGTCTTTTGACAGCAATATTTCGTCCCAGGCAATAGGCCGGTTAAAAAAATTGCAAAAAGCATTGAAAGATATTGAAGAAAAAACATGGAATGACCTGAAAGATGCCATGGTCATTGATGAGATTATAAATTTTGCAGGACAATTAAAACTCCTTGCCAAAGAATTTGAATACAGATATCTTTATTTATATTCTGAAAAACTTGAGAAACAGGCAAGAAGCTTTGATATGGAACAATTGCCTGGAAGCTTAAACTATTTTTCCAAAATAGGTGAACATATCTCTAAAATAATAAAAGAGTCAGAAACACAACCTTAATCCGGAGTTGTCTTATGAACCATCAAAAAACATTGGTTTTAGCTGTGGATGATAGACCCCAGAATCTGCAGTTTTTAGGAAAGCTTTTGTCTGATAAAGGATATGAAGTGGGTATGGCCCAGAACGGCAGGCAGGCATTGAACTTTATAAAAAAGAATGAACCGGACCTGATCCTTCTGGATATCATGATGCCCGAGATGGATGGGTATGAAGTGTGCCGGCAGATAAAAGCTGATTTCAGCGTCCGCCACATCCCCATTATTTTCCTTACGGCAAAGACCGATCCAAAGGACATAGTAAAAGGGTTTGATGCCGGCGGTGTTGATTATGTAACAAAACCCTTTAATTCTGCCGAGCTGCTTGTCAGGGTAAAAACCCATATTGAGATCAAAATACTGAGGGGGCTTTTACCCATGTGTTCCAAATGTAAAAAAATCAGGAATGACAAGGGCTTCTGGAAGCGGGTTGATTCATACATTGAAGAACATTCCCAGCTTACTTTTACCCATGGTATCTGCCCTGATTGCCTGGTTGAACTTTACGGGGAAAAACCCTGGTTTAAAAAGAAAAAATAAAAATTTTCAGTTCAACACCGGAGTTCTGGTTTAATCTTCAGGTGAATCATGTTGATGGCAATGAGAATCAATCGGCGGGTATCTTTTTTAAGTTTGCCAGCGGGTTTTGGATATCTTTGATTGCTTTTTTTAAAGATTGCGTTATGTTATTGGAACATGAAATTAAAAAAATATGTCTGGAGTGCATATGAGCAAAATAATCGCAATGGCCGGCAAGGGCGGAGTCGGAAAAACAACGGTTTCAGCACTTGTTACAAGATATTTTACAAAACATCAGAAAGAGCCTCTTCTTGCAATTGATGCAGATCCCAACAGCAATCTTGGTGAAACTCTTGGGCTTGATATCAAAAAAACAGTGGGCGACATCCGTGAAGATTTCATGAAAGATCCACAGGGTGTGCCCGCAGGCATGGACAAAATACTGTACCTTGAAATGCTTATGAACCAGGTGCTGATAGAAGAAAAATCGTTTGATCTTCTGGTTATGGGCCGCCAGGAAGGCCAGGGATGTTATTGCATGGTAAATAATATTCTTAACCGGTTTGCCGACGAACTGGAGAGTAATTATAAATACCTGCTGGTGGATAATGAAGCCGGGATGGAGCATTTAAGCCGCAGGACCAGCGGCAAGGTGGATATCCTTCTTATGGTTACGGATTATGCCTTAAGGGGCCTTAGAGCTGTTGGAAGAATCAATGAAATGCTCGATGACCTGAAACTGGATGTGAAACATAAGGGACTGATCGTTAACCGGGCACCGGAAAATTTAAGCAAAGCCTTTCTGGGTGAAGTTGAAAATATCGGCATACCAATACTGTGTACCATACCCGATGACAAGAACCTTCTTGAGTTTGACATGGAAAGAAGGTCGGTTCTTGAAATGGAGGATGATTCTCCTTCTGTTGCAGCTGTCAGGGATATGATGGAAAAGGTAAAAGAGATTATTGAGTAACCATGGGGTATGTATTTGATTTTAAAGATGCAGGATCATATGATGCCTGGCTTGACCAGACAAAAAATAAGTATTGCCTGGACCTTGAAATCAAATTATTAATGGGACTTTTATCCCCTAAAAAAGGGCAGAGGATCCTTGATATCGGCTGCGGGACCGGGATAAGCCTTGAGCCGTTGCTGGGCAGGGGCTTGAACCTGACAGGGATAGATCCTTCACCATATATGCTGGACATAGCATCTAAAAGGCTTGGCAATAAGGTGGAACTTCACAGGAGTACTGGCGAGGAACTTCCTTTTGATGACAATGAATTTGACAAAGCCTTTTTTTTCACAAGCCTTGAATTTACGGGCAGGCCGGCAAAGGCCGTTGAAGAGGCCTGCAGGGTGGCAAAAGATACGGTGATTATCTGTGTTTTAAACCGGTATGCACCATTAAACATGATCCGCAGGTTTAAAAGTTTTTTTGTGCCGGGTATTTATACCCATGCCCACTTTTTCAGCATCTGGGAGCTCAAACAGATCCTGTTTGCCATTCTTGGAAATGTTCCTGTAAAATGGAAGACAACCTTGCAATTGCCTTTTGCCTGTGGCCAGGTTGCATCTTGTATTGAAAATAATAAAATTATTCAAAAGTCATTTTTCGGAACACTGATTGGCATGAGTATCAAACCCGTGCCAAAATTCAGGACCAGGCTTTTGATGCTGAAAGTGAAGAAGCCAAAGGCTTATAACCCTGCGACAGGATGGGTCACAAGGATGAGACCTTAGAAGATGGAAACCCTTTTTTATGAAAGACTGGACAGGAAGGCTGTAGAATGCCATATCTGCCACCACTTCTGCGTGATCAAAGACGGTAAAAAGGGCATATGCGGGGTCAGGGAAAATAAAGGCGGCAGGCTTATGTCCCTTGTGTATCCGAAAGTGGTTGCAATGAGTGTGGATCCCATAGAAAAAAAGCCCCTGTTCCATTTTAAACCGGGTTCTTTTTCTTATTCCATTGCCACGGTGGGCTGCAATTTCAAATGCACCTTTTGCCAGAATTCTGATATCGCCCAGATGCAGGGATATTACGACGGGATGATCCGCAGTAATGACATGAGCCCTGAAAAAATTGTCAGAGAAGCTGTAAAAACAGGATGCGAAAGTATTGCATATACATATACGGAGCCTACAATCTTTTTTGAACTGGCCCTTGAAACAGCCCGGCTTGCAAAACAGCAGGGCCTTTCCAATGTATTTGTCACCAACGGATATATGAGTACAAAGACCCTTGAAACGATTTCCCCTTACCTTGATGCAGCAAATGTGGACCTTAAGGCATTTAACGACAGGTTCTACCGGAACTATTGCAAGGCAAGGCTCGGACCTGTTAAAGAAAGTATAAAGAAAATGAAGAGCCTGGGAATCATGGTGGAGATCACCACCCTGTTGATTCCGGGTCTGAATGATGATGAAAATGATATAAATGCCATGGCGGAATACATTGCCAATGATCTTGGAAAAGAGACCCCATGGCATATTTCAAGGTTTCACCCGTGCTATAAAATGACGGACAGACCGCCAACTCCCGTGTCTTCATTGGAAAAGGCATATGAAGCAGGCAGGAACAAAGGCCTTTGGCATGTATATATTGGAAATGTGCCGGGGAACCTGTCGGAAAATACCCGTTGCCATGCCTGCAATGAACTTCTGGTGAAACGATATGCTTACCGGATTAAAAGTTTTCTGGCAGAAGGTGGAAAATGCCCCGGATGCGGTACACCTGTCTATGGCAGATATTAAATTTTTTTAAAGGTTTTAAAAGACAAGTTAAATGGATTTAGCATTTAAAAATAAGATACTTACATTCGGGAGAATGATTAAGTTTTCCCATACGGTTTTTGCCCTCCCCTTTGCCATGTCTGCCGTGGTAATGGCCTGGGAGACTTACCCTCCTTCATTCTTGGATCTTATATGGATTGTTCTGGCCATGGTCGGAGCAAGATCTGCTGCCATGGGGTTTAACAGGATTGCGGATGCGGATATTGATCTTAAAAATAAAAGAACAGCGATAAGGGAAATTCCTTCAGGGCGGTTGACAAAAAAGGAGTCTTTTTTATTTGTTGCCCTGTCATCCATTGTATTTGTTTTTTCTGCTGCCATGCTGTCTCGACTCTGCTTTTTCCTTTCTTTCCCGGTATTATTTCTTTTAATGTTTTATTCTTATACCAAACGATTTACAAAATATTGCCACCTTTTTCTTGGATTTGCCATTGGCCTTGCTCCTGTCGGAGCATGGGTGGCGATTGCAGGCAACCTGTCATTCAGTGTCGTTTTTCTAAGTCTTGGGCTTTTGACCTATATTGCCGGGTTTGATATCCTCTATGCCTGCCAGGACATTGATTTTGATCAAAAGGAAGGACTTTTTTCCCTGCCGTCAACAATCGGGCCTGTAAAAGCCATGCGGATTTCTTCATTGCTCCATGTTGCCACATTTATTTTTCTTTTTATAATGTATGTGACTTTTGGTATGCATAAGGTATTTTTATTATTTTTAGGAGTCATCGGCCTTCTCTTGATAACTGAGCATAAACTTGTTAATCCTGATAATTTAAAGCATATTAATGTGGCATTTTTTCATATGAATTCAATTATATCCGTTCTTCTTTTTGCTGGTGTGCTGACACAGGTTTTTTTTAAATGGCAGTCTTGATTACTGAAAAAGTCAAAAAAACCGTCCGGTTCATTATAGACAGGTTTAAGAAAAGCGGGTTCCAGGCTTATATTGTAGGTGGCGCGGTCAGGGATATCATGTTGCAAAAATCCCCGGATGATTTTGATATCTTGACCAATGCAGCCATAAAAGAGATACAATCCCTTTTTTCAGATCAAAAAGTTAAAACCGTTGGAAAGGCCTTTCCTGTCTGCCTGGTAAACGGTATTGAAGTTTCTTCCGGGCGGGCTGTATTTGATGTTGCAAACTTCCCTGAATCAGATCTTGCCAAAAGAGATTTTACCATAAACGCAATGGCCTATGACCCTATAGCCAAAAAGATTATTGATCCTTTTAACGGGAGAAAAGACCTTGAAGACGCTGTGATCAGGTTTACAAAGGAACCTGAAAAAAGAATCAGGGAAGATCCGTTAAGGATGATCCGGGCATGCAGGTTTGTTGCCATGATAAAAGGCTCTTTCTCCCTGTCTTCCCTTGATATTATTCTTGCCAATAAGAATTTGCTGGATGAATCCGCTGCAAAAGAGAGAATACAAAATGAAATTATAAAAGCGCTTGGCCTGGAAAAGCCTTCAGCCTTTTTCAAGGCATTAAAAAAAACAGGCTTGTTGCCAAAGATTTTTCCAAGCCTTGACAGGTGCTGCGACCTTGATGGCGGTCCCCATCATGGTGAAACCGTATTTGAACACAGCATGCTTGTGGGCGACGCATTGCCATCTTCTTTGCCAATATTAAGGCTTGCAGGTTTTTTACATGATACAGGAAAATTTAACGCTGCCAGGATCAAGGAAGGCAGCTTGACTTTTGCAGGCCATGAAAATTATAGCAGGGATGCGGTTTGCGACCTTCAATCCTTAAGATTTTCATCCAAGGATATTTCTTATATCGAGTCTTTAATAAAGGCGCATATGAGGCCATTGAAAAGTGAAACCACCCCAAAGGCTGTAAGAAGGCTCCTTTCCATGCTGGATAAATACAGGCTTGATTACCGGGATTTTATGCGGATGAGAATTGCAGACAAAAAGGGTAACCTTGCCAAAAGCCCTTATACAATTTCGCAAATCCGCAGGAGGTTGAAAAAAATTTATGACGTGATGGCCCCGAACCTGGCCTTCCGGATGGACCACCTTGAGATAACAGGGGATGATATTATTAAGATCCTTGGTATTAATCCCGGACCTGATGTAGGGAAGATTAAGAAAAAACTATTTGAAAAAGTATTGGATGATCCTGCACTGAATAATTATAATGCTCTCAAGAAGCTATGCCTCTCCTTTCAAATAAAAAAATAATACTGTTTTTCGGATGTCTGACGATTTTTTTCCCAGGGGCTTTTGTATTTGGTTTTCCCGGTGTCATGGCATTGGAATGGCAGGCACTTTTTCATGTAAATAAGGCCCAGATCGGCAGGGTTATGTTTTTCATACTTGCCGGGACAGGATGTTCAATGTACCTGGCGGGCAAATTACAAGAAAAAATTGCCCCGCGCATGGTTATTTTCACAGGCAGTTTTGCCTGTTCTCTGGTCATGGCTTTTGCGGGGCATGCAGCCTCCATTGGCCAGGTCTATCTATGGGCATTTACTGAAGGTTTTTTCTGCGGGTTTGTATATATCCCGTGCCTCACCATTTTCCAGAGGATGTTCCCTGAAAATAAAGGATTTATTACAGGCATTCTTAATCTGACATTCGGGGGCTCAGCAGCAGTAATGTCCCCGGTTTTTACCTATTTGCTGGTTTCAAAAGGCTATGTTTTTACATCCGATTTCGCAGCATTGATTTCCATTATTCTTGGCACATCATCTGCCTTGTTTATAAGGATTCCGGGGAATGGAAAAGACCAGGCGAAACAGCAGTTGCCAAATTTGTCCTTGAAAAAGACATTAAGACTTTCGTCTTTCTGGTTTCTCTGGTGCGTATGGGCATTGTCCGGGGCTGCCGGGATTTCCCTGATAGTTCTTTCTTCTTCTTTCGGGAAGCATCTGGGATATGGCATCACACAATATGTTTATATATTGACAGGGTTTAATGTGTTAAACGGGATTGGCCGTCTTATTTGCGGCAGGCTGTCGGACAGGTATTCCAAACGAAAAATTTTAAAGACAGTCTTTTTACTGGCAGCCTTTGCCTATCTTTTAATGCCCATGACCGGCAATCTTTATATTATAAGTTTTCTGGCATGCTTAATCGGGCTTGCCTTTGGCGGTCTTTTTACTGTTTCAGCCCCTCTTGTGACCGAGGTTTTCGGGCTTGATAATTTTGGGAAAATTTTCGGATTGGTATTTACCGCATACGGGTTTTTTGCAGGCTTCCTAGGCCCGTGGCTGTCAGGAATTATCCTTGACGCAACCGGGTCGAATTTCAGGATTGTATTCACCTTGTTCGCCGTGTTTTATCTTATTTCATCCGTACTGATTTTAAGGGTAAAAAAACAATCATAGTTTATTTTTTGGTCCACCCTGTTGGTCAAAAAGTTTTATTTTAAACAACAGGCATCATTGGTTGATGGGAAGTTTTATGATAAAGCTTGTTCCAACCCCCACCTTTGACTCAACTTCCATTGTCCCCCTGTGATGATCCGTAATAATAAAATATGAAACAGAAAGTCCCAGACCTGTCCCTATGCCTATTTCCTTGGTTGTAAAAAAAGGTTCGAAAATCCGTTTCCTGATATCCTCCGGGATACCCGGGCCATTGTCCCCGATATGGATAATGGCATAGGTCCTGTCGAAGTCCAGCTTAAGTGTGAATTCAGGAGAAGTATTATTGTACAGTGTTTCAGACATGGCATGGGCGCCATTGGAAAGGATGTTTAAAAATACCTGCTGGATCTTGCTGCTTTCACACATGACCAATGGCATGTTCTGATTATAAAATCTTTTGATACTGATTTTTTTAAAATCAAATTTCTTTTTAAGGTTATAGCTTGTGGAAGCAAGTTCAATGGTTTTATCAAGCAGGCTTGCGATATCACATGGGGAAAAAGCAGAAGAGCTCATCCTGGAAAAAGAAAGCATGTCGCTTACTATTGTAGCAGCCCTGCTGCCTGCTTTCCGGATATTTTCAAGAACCAGGGGCAGTCCTCTTTCTTCTGCATATTTCCTGATCAGGTTAAAGCTTGTACCTGCTTTTTTTGCAGCATTTATATTCATCGGCAAATCTTTGAGCAGCCTGTTTTTTAAAACATCTGTATTCCCGATAATACCTGAAAGGGGGTTGTTGATTTCATGAGCCATACCGGCTGCAAGTCCGCCAATGGAGAGCATTTTTTCAGATTGGATCATCATCTCTTCAATCCTGACTTTTTCTGTGGTGTCATCAATTCGTATTACAGCCCCTTTTGTATTGTTTGTAATCAATGGATAAATGGTGATATCTTCATGTCTTTGTTCATTTTCTTTTATTTTAACCACCCTTGTCTGTGTGCAGGGACAGCCTTCTTTAAATGTTGTTTCTATCAGGGCAAGTTCTTTTTCAGTTAACGGGAAAACATCTGTGATCTGCTTTCCCTCTGCATTTCTTGCAGTGATGCCAGTGGCGTTTTCCACTTTTTTGTTCCATTGGATGACCTTCATATCCTGGTCAATGGCAACCAGTGAAGAAGGCATGGAGTCGGTAATATTTTTTAACAGGTTTTGAACGTTCACTGTCTCACGCATTGCCTTTCGTAACGCCTTTTCCTTTTCAATCCTGTCCTCAACCATCTGGTTCGCAAGTCTTCCCAGGAGTTTAAATTCTTTAAAAATTAACATTTTTTCATTAATCTTAATGTCTGAATCAGCAGCCTTTTGAAAAAAAATTGTAAATACATTGATTCCCTGGTCAAGGCGGTTTGTGATAAAAAAGCCAAGGATGAGTGCCAGTATTACCACAAGGAAGAAAAACCACATGATAATCAGGACATTTCTTTTTAATGTTTTTTTGAACAGCTTTTTTTCAGTTTCAATGGTTTTGGCAACTTCATCCAGGTACACACCTGTCCCGATTGTCCATCCCCAGTCTTTTACAGAAACTGCATAGCTCAATTTGTCAGCAATTTTTCCGGTACTGGGTTTTTCCCAGGGATAGGTAATATATCCCCCGCCTTTTTTATTGCTGACATCAATAAGTTCCCTGACGATTTTTCTGCCATCCGGGGCTGTATGGTTAATGATATTTTTCCTGTAATATTTTTTCAGGGGGTGGCTTAAGCAGAATCCGTCCTTTTTAAAGACAAAGATATACTGGTCCTTGTGGTCTGTCAGTTGTGCCACCCTGTTCAGAATTTCTTTTTTTATATTCGCTTCCATGTCCTCAAGGTAAAACCCTGCACAGATTACCAGGTTAAGGGGCTTAAAATTTTTCACATATGTAATTTTCACATGATCATTCCCTGTGGAATCAGGTTTGGACCACTTGTATCTATAAAACCCCGAGTCATTCTTCCGGGCAAGGCTTACCATATCTTTAATAATGGATTTGCCATTAATATCCTTTAGTTTTTTTGTGTCCTTACCTTCCATTTCAGAAAGGTCTGCATTTAAAACCATGAAACCATCATAATTGAGGATGAAAAAATATCCCCTGCCATTGTCCCACCTTATAGGTCTTAAGGTTTCAATGATTTTGGATTTAATTTTTTCTCCCGGTTCCTTGAATTTGTCCATGGTGTATATATGGGATGCAAGGGAATAGGCATGGTGAACCCTTTCTTTCACAAGGGTTTTGACCCTTGTTTCCGTGTTGGATTTTTTATAGTCAATAAAATTGATCACATTATTAATATCATTTAAAAGCCTGGTTTTATAAAACCGGGTATATTGTTCTTTTATTTTGACCAATTCTTCTTTTTTCTGATTGTATTCTGAAAAAACCCAGAAGCTCCCAATAGTGGGGGCGATGATAAGTATCGTGATAAGTATACTTAAAAAGCCAGTGCCTGAAAGGGACCTGGGATTTATGATATTTTTAAGTTCCATTAATCGGTATGCATCTCCTTTATTGGAACAGTTTCACCGTTTTAATCCTCGTTAAATACGTATTGTTCAGCCCGTGGTGATCTTCAGGGCCAAATGTAAGTTCTATGCTACCGATAATTTTTTTTGAGTATCTCAAAATTGATACGCCAAGGCAATTATTTTTGAAGAAATTTTCGTAAAATTGTTAACCTCCTTCTTAAATTGCTTGCAAACCACTGCCAACCAAAGATATAAAAGCTTAAAATATTAATTAAAAGGCAGAATATCATCTGTGAGATTTAAAATGAAGATATAAAAAAAGTGTTCCCCTGTCTTTATGATTTTACTTGAGATTGATTTTAAAAAAAATAAGCATTAAAGGATACCGGCAATGAGTGATGTCGTATTGATAAATATTACAGGCAGGGACAGGAAAGGGCTTGATGCAAAATTTACAGGGATTCTGGCAGGATATGATGTCAATATCCTGGATATCGGCCAGGCCGTGATCCATGAGCATATTTCCCTTGGAATACTGGCTGAAATTCCTAATTCAAAAGATTTTTCTTCAATTTTCAAAGATATGTTATTTGAGGGTCACAACATGGGGCTTGCGATAGACATCAAACCGATTGATCCTGAAAATTATGAAAAATGGGTCCACGCCCAGGGAAAAGAAAGGCGGATTATCACAATCCTTGGCAGGACGGTCACAGCCCAGCAGATTTCCGCTGTGGCATCGATTATTGCAAATAACCATCTTAACATTGACGGCATCACCCGCCTGACAGGAAGGATTTCCCTTAAAGAGACAAAGGATAATCCAAGGGCTAGTGTACAGCTCTCCGTCAGCGGCAAACCATTGAATATCCTTGATATGAGAAGACGGTTCATGGAAATATCCCAGGAAGCCGGGATTGATATCTCTTTTCATGTGGACAATATCTACAGGAAAAACAGGAAACTGGTTGTTTTTGATATGGATTCGACATTGATTCAGACCGAAGTCATTGTTGAGCTGGCAAAGCTGGCCGGTGTGGGGGATAAGGTGGATAAAATTACCGAATCCGCCATGAGAGGGGAAATAGATTTTAAAGAAAGCTTTAGAAAAAGGGTGGCACTTTTAAAAGGGATAAAACAAGAGCAGCTTGCAAAAATTTCAAGGGACCTGCCTTTAACCGAAGGTGCAGACCTGGTGACCAAGACCTTGAGAGGCCTTGGTTATAAGCTTGGTATCCTGTCCGGGGGATTTACCTTTGTCGGTGAATATTTAAAAGACCTGCTCGGGTTCGATTATGTGTATGCAAATACGCTTGATATTCAAAATGGCGTGGTTACCGGGAATGTTGTCGGTGATATTGTGGACGGTGAGAAAAAAGCAATATTGCTAAGGCAGATTGCCCAGAAGGAGAATATTGCCCTTGAACAGACCATTGCAGTCGGCGATGGTGCAAACGATCTTCCCATGATCAGCATAGCAGGTCTGGGCGTTGCCTTTAATGCAAAGCCTGTTGTCAGGCAGAAAGCATCCAATACCATATCGAGTGTCGGCCTTGACGGTCTTTTATACCTGATCGGCATTCATGAAAGAGAGATCAAGCAGGAAGTCAGGCAGACTGCAGAGTATTCATATGGATAAAATGCAGCAGCTTGCCAGTGAAGTCAGAGGGCTGGAAGGCCAGCTTGCCGTATGTACAAGGTGCGGGATGTGCCAGGCAAATTGCCCCTTGTTTGCCAGAACAGGAAAAGAAGCGGATGTGTCAAGGGGAAAGCTTGTCCTGATCAATGGATTGATAGATCAGATGTTTGACGATGCAAAGGGAGTGAACGACCGCCTTCAAAGGTGTCTTCTTTGCGGATCATGCGCCCATGGATGCCCCGGCAGCGTGAATGCGGTTGAGATATTTTTAAGAGCAAGAGCTGTCATTGCCCGATATCTTGGTCTCTCACTTCCCAAAAAGATATTGTTTAAAAAAATCCTGTCCAGCCCTGAAACATTCAACACTATCATGGGGATGGCGGCTTTTTTCCAGAAGATTTTTTTTAAAAAGGAAAAAAACTTCCAGAAAACCTCCTGTGCAAGGATTGCTTCGCCGCTTTTGCGGCACAGGCATATTGTTCCTTTGAAAAAACCTGTTTTTAATAAAACACTTGAAAACCTTGATTTCAGGGTCAAAGGAAAAGGTTTAAAGGTGGCTTTTTTTACAGGTTGCCTGATTGATAAGGTCTTTGTGAATATTGGCTTTAGTGTTGCAGATGTATTAAAGTATTTTAAAACCCGTGTTCTTATTCCGGCCAATCAGGGCTGTTGCGGTATCCCGGCAATCGCATCAGGGGATTTTGAGACCTTTGAAACCCTTGTAAAATTTCACGTGGATCTTTTTTCAAAGGAAAGATTTGATTACCTTGTAACAGCCTGTGCCACCTGTTCGTCAACCATCATAAACCTTTGGCCTTCACTTTTAAAAGATAAGGATAAAAAGTTTTTAAAAGGTATTGAGGCATTGGCTCAAAAGACTGTGGACATAAGCTGGCTTCTGGAAAAGCGCTTTGATATTTTTTCAGCAATCCCAAAACTTGAGAGGAAAAAAGAGCTCGTTACTTATCATGATCCCTGTCATCTTAAAAAGTCTCTCGGGGTGTTTAATGAACCAAGGCGGGTCATTCTTGCTTCGGGCAATATTTTAAAAGAAATGGCGGACAGTGACACCTGCTGCGGCATGGGAGGAAGTTTCAATCTTAAACATTATGATATTTCATCTGAAATCGGTTTAAAAAAAGCCAGGGATATTGTGGATACAGGCTGCTCAATAGTTGCAACCTCCTGCCCTGCCTGTATGATGCAGGTTTCCGACATGCTGGCAAAACTTGACCAGCCTGTCCTTGTTAAACACCCGGTCGAGATTTATGCCAAAGCCCTCATGGGTGATAATAAACCGTAGGATCGCAGATGCCTGCTTCTTTAAAGCCTTTTATCCTGTGAAGGCAGCTATCGCAACCACCGCACGACCGGCCTTTTGAATCAGGATCATAGCAGGAGATGGTCAAAGAATAGTCTACCCCTAATGCATTACCTTGTTTAATGATTTCCCCTTTTGAGAGATTGATCAGGGGAGTTTTGATTTTCAATGCGGTTTCTTTTGTCACCCCTGTCCTGGTGGCAAGGTTGGCCATTTTTTCAAAGGCCTCAATAAAGGCGGGCCTGCAGTCAGGATATCCTGAATAATCCACGGCAGTAACCCCGATATAAATGGATGCAGCCTTTAAAACTTCAGCCCAGGCCATGGCATAGGATAAAAAAATAGTATTCCTGGCCGGAACATAAGTAATGGGGATTTCTTTTTCATCTTTGATGTCTTCGACATTTTCATGTTTCGGAACTTTTATTTCATCAGTCAGGGCAGAGCCGCCAAACTGCCTTAAATCAATGTCAATTATTTTATGTTCCTTTGCCTTGAGTGACAGGGCGACTTTTTTAGAAGCTTCAAGCTCCACTGAATGCCTTTGCCCATACCTGAAACTTAAGGAGTAAATCTCTTTCCCCTTTGATTTTGCAATGGCCATGGCTGTTGTGGAATCAATTCCGCCGCTGGAAAGCACGATAGCTTTTTTCGTCATTTTTTTTATTTAAACTCCTCGTTTGTCAGGGTTCCATATGATCTTGTGCTGCTGCAAAGAAAGCCTTGCCCGGATATTGTCTTCCATCATCCAGGCAGCAATGGCTTCTGGCAGGATCTGTCCTGAAACAGGCGAAAGATGGATTTTTTGTCGTGAAAGCCCTGTTAATTTATTTTTAATGAAGCCTTTTGCAAAGTCATAGTCCTGCCGGGAACCAATGACAAATTTTATTTCATCATTTTCAGATAAAAAATTAATGTTTTCAGGTAAAAAACTGCCGGATTCATTGCTGGAAGGGCATTTGACATCAATTATCCTTATGCATTCAGGATCAATATTTTTAATGCTTTGACTGCCGTTGGTTTCAAGAAGAACCTTGTATTTTTTTTTAATAAGCATGGATATCATGGCAGGCGTGCCGCCCTGTAAAAGAGGCTCGCCACCCGTTATTTCAACCAGGCTGCAATTAAACAAATCAATTTTTTTCATGATTTGTTCAAGGTTCATTGATTGGGATTCTTTTTTTGCATACCTTGTGTCGCACCATGAACAATCAAGGTTGCATCCAGAGAGCCTTATGAAAATGCAGGGCAGCCCCACAAAGGTGGATTCCCCCTGAAGGCTGCAGAAAATCTCACAGATATCAAGCTGCAATTAAGCCTCCTGAAAGGAAGAACCGCATCCGGGACTTTCAAATACCATGACTTTTTTGACCTTTATATGTTCGGTGTTCAACCGCCTGGAAAGTTCTGTATATAAAAACCTGGAAAGGTTTTCAGATGTGGGATTGATGCTGCCGAATTCGGCAACCTCATTGAGATTGGTATGGTCAAGTTTTCCCAAAACATCTTTTACAACGGCTTTTACATCCCTGAAATCAATGCCGATACCGAGCTTGTTAAGCTTTGTACATTGAATATATGCCTCAACAATCCAATTATGTCCATGCATATTGGAGCAATTCCCATCATATCCTCTCAATGCATGGGCAGCCGCAAAGTGGTCCTTTACATAAATTTCATATATACCCGGCATAAAGTCTCCTGATTATCTGATTAATTTTTTAAATAATACCATAAACTTTGTTTGGAATCAAAGATGCCAAGGAAAAATATTTTATAGACATTTTTATAAAAAATGAGGAAAGTTAATGTGTAAAAAAAGCATTTGCTTTTTATTTCGGCTGTAAATAAAGTAATGATTTTGCATTGATTGTGAAATAGTTTTCATATTATTATGTATTTTAGGTAATAGATTTTGCCTGGAAAGGAGCAATGTTTTTTGAACATTGCTGATCTGAGGCCAAAGTGATAGCCATTTTTCAAACGGTATACTTTTTGCTTCTAATTTTTAAACTTAAGAACTGATAGTTTGTAATTTTATTCAACTTACGCTTGAAAAGGAGTAAATTAATGAAGAAATTGATTTTCTTATTGTGCAGTCTTTTGTTAATGCTTTGTTCATTCAGCAACGTAAGTGCCGCAACGATAGGTAACGCACTTATTGAAAGACCTTCTGTGGACAGTTGGTCAAATTTTAATGTAATTGATACCTCTTTGCAGCTTACAGATGATGGTGTAATTGATTCCTGGAGTATCCGTGCACAGTTTAACAGTGACGGCGGCAGCAATGTATATTTTCAAATATTAAGACTTACTTCAGCTGATACCTATACTATTATTGGGGAAAATGAATTCATGGTTGGTGATACACAGAACGTGCAAACATTTACTGTAGCTGATTCTGATAAGATCAGCTATCAATCAGGTGATTTCATTGGATGGGCTTTTAGTGGAAAAGCAACCTTTGGATTTGCTGGTAATACGGGAAATAATATCCTTCATTCTCATTCTGATAATTCACGTATAACCGGGGCAGGCACAGTTATTGATGTTGCGAATTTCTGGTCCACCAATAGAATATATTCCATTTCTGCAGACACCTCGCCAGTTCCGGAACCAGCGACAATGATTCTTTTCAGTATTGCACTTATTGGTCTTACTGGTGTCAGCAGGAAAAGACAATAATTGACCCAAATATTGTCTTGTGCTGGTATGATTTTTGCTGTAAATTTGTTGTTGCGAACTTGAGGTGTGCAACTGGAATAATATGGATTGATTCTTTTTTAAGCGGAGGTAATGATGGAAAAAAGAGTGTTTGTTGGATTTTTAATGATTTTGTTTTTATCAGGTATCACTAATATTGCTAGTGCAAGTATAATTCAAGGAGATTTTTATAATAAGACTATTTATGATTATCAATTCCAGTATCATGATGAACAATGGGAACACATAGGAGCCACTATCATATCAGGCCCGGAACTTACCAATGCAAACAAAACCGATACTGACAATTGGTTCATGCAGCATGCCCAGGCGGATATGGATTTTAATTCTACTGATAATACCCTTTCGATTATACCACAAACTGCAGGTGGGATTACACAGTTTGAAGCATGGATCGATAACATGATTTTCGATATTCCAGGAGAGATAATTACGGGGATCACCATTACAGATAGTGGGATGCTTCCAGTTACGCCAACCCTGTCATGGACGGATAACTCCCTGCATATAACCTATTCATCAGCTAGCTATTTTAATTTTGATTTGAGCAAGACTGATATATTCCAAATAGAAACATCGAGTCCATCTGCTGTCCCCGAACCTGCAACAATGGTTCTCCTTGGATTCGGCCTTTTAAGTCTTGCAGGAGTCAGCAGAAAGAAAATTATCAAATAGTTTGACTGAAACATTTAGAAATAGAACCAAGGAGCAGGGATTTGAGCCACGGGCCCTGCGGAGATAGATGAGCCGCATGCTCTGACCAACTCAGCTACTTTTCACCTGGCCACAGGGATTTTTGTGGTGGCAATGGGTTTTGGGGTATGAAATTTGTGCGCAGACCATCAATGGTTTTTCAGTTGATGCGGCTGCGCACCTGGACTATAGACAGAACTTGTCTCTGACAAGTATCTGCTTTTCCAGCTGATTATTGGTCCATGGATCCGCCATGCCCGCCAGAACCACCAGAACCACCAGAACCACCAGAATTACCAGAATTACCAGAATTACCAGAATTACCAGAATTACCAGAATTACCAGAATTACCAGAATTACCAGAATTACCAGAATTACCAGAACCACCGGAATCATGAACTATGCCGTACCTGTGGGCATAGGATGCCGGGTTTGCTTTTTGATGCATATAAGATTGACGTATCTGTTTCATTTCCCGTTCGGTGCGTTGCTGTTTTAATTCTTTACAGACAATATCCGCGGCAGCTTCAGTGGAAATGCCGTGGCGTGCAAGGGTCTTTAAATACAATGCGCTTTCTTCGGCAAGTGCGTCGGAGCGGGTCTGTGTCATCTCGTGTGTTCTTTTGAGCAGATCCTGAATCGTGCGCTCAACATCTGCCTCGCGCATCCCGGCCGCAATGCTTTGTGCCAAGGCATTGCCGATGGTGTGGACCCGAGCCGGGCTCTTTGCTACCTCCCTGGCATAGCGGTAAGCATGGGCGTAACGTACCCGCGTCTTGTCCATGGCTTGTACCACCATGTCTTCGGGGATGTTTTTTGCTATCCCTTCATACATCTTGTTCATGACCGGGTTTGCCGGCAAATTATTTTCAACGGTATTGATTACGCTTTGTTGCGCCCTCAATATATTTTGGTTTTGGAACCGATGTTGCAGCATCGTCCGGGTCATCTTGACGGTTTCCTCTCTTGATATGCCGGCATTGACCATAGCCTGTGCCCGGATTATGATCTGGTCAGCGGTCCCGGCGGGTAAGCCGTCATTGATCTCATCTGCCTGAACGGTTGAAAAACAGAGAAAAAAAACGATAGCGGCCCAAAAAATTTTTTTCATTATTTTGCCTCCTTGAAATTAGATTTTCAACTTTCGGGTTCCGTCAAGAACAGCCCAAAAAACATGTTAGAATATCCAGCTTCGACATGAACACAATTCGTATCGTCTAATCGCAGCAGGAAGCCTTTCCAGCATAAAAACCGAAAGTTGGGTCAGGTTTTAATACTGTAACGGATTTAGTGGCCAAAAGTTACATGTCCGGTACAAAAATACAGTTTTCAGAGCCGAAATCATCTTTTTCTTTGAGCGGACAGGGCGGCAGGAATATTTTGCCATCGACAATATAAAAATAGGCAAACTCGGTATTTGAAGGCACCATTACCCGCCACGTCCGTGAATCAGCCTTCTCGGCCGGATGAAGTTTGTACCCGTCTTTTGAACAGGCAAATTGAACAATGCGGGCATCTTGTTTTTGCAGGTAAAAGTATAGTTTATTATCTTTGACACGGTAATAGTGGCTTGCACATCCGGTCAGGCTGGCTATCAGTATTAATATGACAGGGATAAACAGCATTGCCCATCCATGAACGGCCTTAAATTGTTTCATATTCTTTGTGCCGCGTAAAAAATAGAATTCTCTCCGCCAAAATCGTCTCGCTCACGGGCGGGCATGGTTGGATCAGCAAAAGAATAGCGGTTGTCCAGAATATAAACGAATCGCTGTTCTCCTTGGGTTAGATTCAGATAAATCTCCCAATACCCGCTATCATCGATTTTGTTCATTGGGATGCGTTTCCAGTCTGTAAAAGTGCCTGTAATCTCAACCTGGCTGACATCCGGTTTAAAAATGACAAACCGCTCGGTTATCAGGCCAGGTGCCGGATGAGGGGTGTAAATTAAAAGAAGAACTATAAGTGCTGCAAGAGCTGAGGCGACAATGCCCATTGGCTGAAAAAATGGTTTGAAAAATTTCTTCCAGTCAAAGCGTGGTCCGGTATCAAGTACAGGAAGACGTTCTACGACTTCTGAACGGATGAGTTTCTCCTGCTGTAAAAGGCCCATGGTTTCATCTGAAAAAAAAATATCCGCCCTGATTTTTTCAATAAACGCAATCTTATCATCCAAAGTCATCTCATCATCAATGTACATGCTTATTATTTCATTCATCATTTTTCTCCATTTTGAGAATTTTTTTAAGCCTGATACGCGCCCTGTGGACCTTAACTTTTACATTAGCCTCACTGATACCCGCGACAGCGGCAATTTCACGATAGGTCATATTGCTGCTTACCGTTAAAGCAAGGATATCCCTTTCTGTTTTTTCTAATTGTTGCATGGCTGCCAGAACATTTCTGTAATCCTCCCGGATCAACATCTGCTTTTCCAGATCAGGGGGTTGATCATCGATAAGCTCACGATAGTCTTTTCTTTGCGTTCTCTTTCGGACGTCGTCCAGAACCGCATTCCTGGCAATCGTATAGAGCAAAGACGGGTTAAGGGGCTTACCTGCGTAACGCTCCAGAAAACGCGTGAAACTTTCCTGCATTATATCACAAGCCAGTTGGTAGTCGCCAGACAGACGTATCAGATATCCGAACAGCTTGTCCTTGTGGGCGCGGTAAAATGAACTATAGGTTTCCTTCATATCTATATAACGAACAACTCCCCGAACCGTTACAATTTTTTTTTGCCTGTCCCCTGAAAGAGAGCTTGAAAGATTGCCGTGAATGCTATATTGAGATGGATTGGCTGCTTATATACGGTACCGGGAAAAGTTAACTCTGTCTTGTCAGAAATGGAAAAGCCGGCATGAAATAATATCCTAAGCCGGTAACCATGGGATCACCATGAATACCGGCCGTTGTAAATCCGTGGTAGCGACGCAGGGACTTGAACCCCGGACTCTGCGGATATGAGCCGCATGCTCTGACCAACTGAGCTACGTCGCCAAAAAACCCAGAGAAGGTATCATAAATATATTTAAATTGTCAATATTTAATTTTATCAGGGTTGTTTTTTTGCTTTTTCAAAATTAATGACTTTAATGGTAAAATTCTGTAATTTTTCAGGGAGATTGGAAAAGACAACCATAAAAGGAATATTAGAGCCTGGTTTTATATTGACATTTGAGTTATGGTTCCCCGCTTTTACTGCAAGAAGCTTGTTAATATCTGCAATATTTCCTGTTTTGAGCATTTCTTCTGTTATGATATTCCCGCAAAAGGCATTTTTTGTTTTTGCTTTGACTTTGCCTTTTGTGATCAATGCCCCCCGGATTTCAATATGGCTTAATGCGATATTCGAAGGATTTTCCACCCTTCCTGTAATGACAAAGAGGGTGCCTGCCGTTGAGTTGGTAACAAATCTTCCGTTTACACTTTTCTGATTTGGGACAGGTTTGACTTTTGATGGTTCAGGTTGGGCTTTTTTAAGGTATTGTTCAATAACAGGGATTTTAATATCAGATAGATACGGTATTTTATATCCGGTCATGATGCTGGCAATATAGGCACCTGCAATCAGGAGGAATATAAGCAGTAAAATAAGGACAGGCGTCCCGACAACGGTTTTCTTTTTTTTCCTTCTTCTCCTGGCCCCTGAAGTTTTTTTCATGACAGGTCTGGATTCTTGAACCCGGGGTGTTTCGTCTTTTGGTGTTTCATCTTTTTTTATGGTTTCTTCGTCAAGGGAACCATCTTCGGGTTCCGGTTCTGTTTCCTGTTCTAAAATTTCATCATATTTTGAAAATTCATCTTCCGGTGTTATTACCGGGGGGGTCTCTTCCTGTTTGTCTTCTTCAAGGGACAATGAGAGGTCGTCATCATCAGGCCGGGTTTCTATTTCAAGGTGGGCATCCTCAAGTTCTTCTTCAATTTCTGGAGTTTTTGTTTCAAAATCTTCTTCAACATCAAATTCAAGCTCAAATTCATCTTCCGTCTCTATCGAGTCTTCGTGAAGATTTAAGTCCTGTGCTTTTGAATCCATGTCCTGGATGTCAGGTTCTTTTTCCATTTCAAGGTCAGGCTCATCTTCTTCAATATCAAATGAGCCGGTTTCGTCATCAATAGGTTCAAATTCTATGCTGTCTAAATTTTCTTCCGGGGTGTCGTCAAATTCTAAAGGATTTTCTTCCAGTTCAAGTTCCTGTGGTTCGGCATCTTCGTCGATTTCAAATTCACTTTCTTCAAAGGAAAAGTCTTCATCAACTTCAAGGTCTGCCTCCCCAGGGTCAAGGTCTGTATCATCTATCTCAAAATCAGAATCTTCGAGTTCAAGGTTGGAATCTTCCATTTCAAAAGGGGAGGGCTCTTCAAGAATTTTTTCGTCATCTGTCTCCAATTCAAGATTGAGACCTGGTGATTTTTCAGGTTTTTGCTTTGATTCCCCTGGCAATGGATATACTGTGAAAACATTTTTACAAACGCTGCAGCGGCACTTTGAACCGTCTTCTTTGATAAGAAAATTATCAAGGTTGAAGCTTGTTGAACACTTATTACAGGTAATAATCATTAGATTCCCCTTATTCCTATAGTTTCAGGTCATAGATGGCTGGAAGGTTTCTATATTTTTCATTATAGTCCAGTCCATATCCGACAATAAACCCTTTTTCAAGTGAAAAACATGAATAATCAACATCAATTTCTACCTCACGTCGCTCATGTTTGTCAATTAAAGAGCAAATTTTAACGGAGCCGGGGTTTAATAAGTTTATAAATTCAACTATTTTTAAAAGTGTATTCCCTGTGTCCACAATATCTTCTACCAGCAGAACGTCCCTGTTTTCAAGCTCCAGGTCAGGCTGCTTGGTAAAAATGATCCGGCCTGTTGAAGACGTCCCTTCATAGGAAGACGCACCCACAAGATCAATTTCATGATCAATGGAAATCTGCCTTGTAAGATCTGACAGGAAAATAAATGATCCTTTCAGCACACCCACAAGAACAAGATCTTTTGTTTTATAGTCATGGGATATGTGTTGTCCTACATTTTTTATCTGCTTTTTTATCTCTTGCTCTGAGATTAAGGGGATAAATTCAGGCATAATATGGTTTATAATCCTGTTCCTTCAAGTTGTTGAATAAGCTTTTTTTGTTTTGCTGTAAGCTTTCTGGGCATGGTTATATTAATCACAACAAAGAGATCTCCGCAACCATTTCCTTTCATTTGGGGAATCCCCCGCCCTGGTATGCGCATTTTTGACTTTGGATTCGTTCCGGCAGGAAGCTTAAGGTTTATGGTCGTCTTGTCAGGTGTTATAATTTCTATTGTGTCTCCTAAGAGTGCCTGGGTGAGTTTGACCTGTTTTGACAGCAGTATGTCATTCCCGTCAATGGTATACCCGTTTGAAGGGATGGGTCTGGATTTAATGTACAGGTTGCCGGGAGGGCCTCCATTGGGGCTTATTTCACCTTTCCCGGCAAGCCTGATCTTTTTGCCCCGGATTAACCCCCTGGGGATTTTTACCTCTATGGCTTTAGCCGCGCCGCCCTGGTTGATGGTAATTGTCTTGGTGGTGCCGTTGATAATTTCATGGATGGTTAAAGGAATTTCATATTCAATATCTTTACCCTTCATCTGAGGTTGCTGCTGCCCAAAACTTCCTCCTCCCATATTGTGAAAAAACGGGTTCCCACCCATCCCTGAAAAGCCGCCTTGTTGCCGTCCCCTGCCAAAGGCTGAAGAAAATCCCCCGCCCCGGGATCCGCCAAACCCGAATTCTTTTAAAATATCCCCCATATCAAAGTTCCTGAAAATATCTTCCTGTGAGAATCTTTGTTGAAAATCTGCTGATCCATAGGTGTCGTATTGGTTCCTTTTTTCAGGATCACTTAAAACAGCATATGCCTCACTGATTTTTTTAAATTTATCTTCCAGCAGTTTATCACCCTTTGTTTTGTCGGGATGATATTTTAAGGCAAGCTTCCGGTATGCTTTTTTTATTTCGGATGCACCGGCTTTTTTATCAATACCTAAAATTTTATAGTAATCATCGGCCATGTATCAATCCTTTGGTTATTTAATTCAATTATTTTAATTATTTATGTTTATTATAGTAAGGTTTATTTTTTTTGAGTCAAGCCCTCCGGCCATTACGCCGGAATGCAGAAATTCCAACCATTAACACAGATATGGCAGCAGGGGTCATCCCCTCTATCCTGGATGCCTGCCCCAAGGATTTAGGAAGGATCCTGGCTAGCTTTTCTTTTAGTTCATTTGAAAGGCCGTGGACTCTGGAATAATTAAAATTTTCCGGGATGTTTATTTTTTCCAGGTCCTGGTATTTTTTTATTTCATTTACCTGGCGCTGGATATACCCTTCGTATTTTATCTCTATTTCAACCTGCTGCTCGGCCCTTTCCAGAACAGGTTCAGGCGGCGGGCAGATTTCCTTTAAAGATTGATAATCAAGCTGTGCCCTTTTTAAAAGCTGCTCAAGTTTAACACCGTTGGTTATTTGAGCCGTGCCTTTGGCCTGCAAAAATTCATTAATCTTTTTAGTGGGCTTTACAACAGCTTTTTTAACCCGCTGGATTTCTTTTCGGGTCTGGTCCTGTATTTCTCTGCATAATCTTAAAGTGTCGTCATCCACAAGCCCAAGCTCATTCCCAATCCGGGATAATCTTAAATCAGCATTGTCTTCTCTTAACAACAGCCTGTATTCAGCCCTGGAGGTAAACATCCGGTAAGGTTCCTTTGTTCCCCTTGTTACAAGATCATCCACCATAACGCCCATATAAGCCTGGGAGCGATCAAGCATAAACGGTTCTTTTTCCTGGACAGCCAGGGCAGCGTTAATACCTGCCCACAGGCCCTGTGCTCCTGCTTCTTCATATCCTGATGTGCCGTTGACCTGGCCGGCTAAAAAAAGTCCTTTAATCCTTTTTGTTTCAAGGGAGGAGGATAATTCCAGAGGATTTACATAATCATATTCAATTGCATAGGCAGGTCTCATGATCTTGGCTGCTTCAAGGCCTTTGACTGACCTGACAACTTTGTACTGGATTTCCAGAGGCAGGCTGTTCCCAAGTCCTGATGCATAAATTTCTTTTGAGTTAATGCCTTCATATTCAAGTATGACATGATGGCTGTCCCTGTCCGGAAATTTAACGATTTTATCCTCAAATGAGGGGCAATATCTTGCAGACCTGCCTTTAATATGGCCGCCATAAAGTGCTGAATATTTAAGGTTCTGCCTGACAATTTCATGGGTTTTTTTATTTGTGCCGCCCATAAAACTTGGCAGCATGGGATTGGAAATTTGACTTGTTGAAAAAGAGAATGGTTTCGGCCTGTTTTCTGAGTTATGAATATTGAATTTGGAAAAATCAATCGTGTCTGCATGGAGCCGCGGCGGGGTGCCTGTTTTCATCCTTCCCATGTTAAACCCGAGTGCTGCAAGATTTTTTGCAAGCCTGATTGATGAAAATTCCCCGGCCCTTCCAGCCTCAAGTTTTGATGCCCCTATGTGGACTATACCTTTAAGAAATGTTCCCGTTGCAATGACGATGGCCTGTGTTGAGTATTCAAAGCCTGTATGGTCAACAATCCCTTTGACTTTATTTTGTTCAAGTACAAGATCCCGGGCCATTGCCTGTTTTAAATCCAGGTTTTTTGTTTTTTCAATGGCTGCTTTCATGTTTTTTGAATACAATGCTTTATCGTTTTGTGTTCTGGTTGAATGAACAGCAGGGCCTTTCCTGGTATTTAGTGTTCTGTATTGAATGGCAGAGGAATCAGTGATCTTTGCCATTTGACCGCCAAGGGCATCAATTTCCTTGACAAGCTGTCCTTTTGCCATGCCGCCTATGGAAGGGCTGCATGGCATGGATGCAATTTTATCCATGTCAATGGTCAAAAGCAGGGTATTGCAGCCCATGCGAGCAGAAGCAATGGCTGCTTCACACCCGGCATGGCCCGCACCGATAACAATGACATCATATTCTTTATAATTAAAATTCATAACCTGTTAATATATAATTGCTTGAGGGTTTGGTCAATAAGGTGATTTGAAAAATCATGCCAAGGGAAGATCTATTGACCTGTAAAATTCTGTGACATAGGATTCCACAGTGGTTTCGTTTTCTATGGACAAATCAAGCAACCGGGTTATGGCAAGCATTTTTCCAACAATATAAAGACAGTTGTTGATGGTATCTGCCTCTTCCGCCTTAATCCTGGCCTTTAAGAAATCTTGATTGACGTGGGTCTTAAATCCTGCCTGTTTTAAAATTTTTGACACCAGAAGGATCCTCAGGCTTCGTTTGCGAATATCTGCGGCACCGCCTTTAAAGGAAATGGTGATATGGTTGAGGTAAGGGTCGTCCGACACATATGAATCCACTGCAACATAATGGTACCCCATGCTCAGGCTCAGATTCATATAACTTGGCGTGACCACGGCAAAACTCCTGGTGTCATAACCAATATTCTCAAAGGACGGAGTGCGTATCATGGCCGTAAAGATACCGCCTGCTTGTGCCATCTGGTCCGGGCCCTGCCATGATACGCCAGGGGCATTCATACCGCTCCACAGAGCTTGAAACGGTTTGCAGACAATTGAATCGGCCCCGATCCGTTTCTGGTCAGGGGTGGTCACGGCGTTTTCAAACAAGTTCAGCAGAAAAAGACTTAACGGGAGCTTTGTTTTTATCTTATAAATATTTTTTATTTTTCCAAGCTGGGCCTTGTCCTTTAAGGAGAACATTTCGTTTAAAGCAGTTTCATGACAAAACCGGATAATATCGTGCCAGGTACGGCATGATTCTTCTTTAAAACTGACTGCCCTTGGATCTGTGAGGTTCAGAGGAAATATAAGATCTGCAATCTTTCTTAACATGCAGTAAGACTCGGTCCGTTCGATATTGACCACAATGGGCTGCATTGTGACCTTATGAGTTAAAATTTCGTGGATAATCCCTTCGTAGATGACCCCTCTGGTGGCATCCACCGTTATTTCCCGGCCGTTTTCAAGAATGGAAAATATATTGGGAACCCTTACAACACAGGGTACCTTAAATTCCCGGACCACAGAGGACATATGGTCGGTTAGATTGCCTTTTTCCACAACAACAGCGCTTGCTTTTTGAAAGGCACCGATATATTGGGGAGAGGAATTTTTAATGACAAGAACGCCTCCTTTCGGGAAATCAAAAAGATCGTGGATATCACCGGCTTTGAAGACCTTTCCGGCTCCTGCTCCGGCTGCAACCGGCCTGGCCCTGTCTGAAATTATGGGGGCCCTGGTTTCTGATGCCGGAGGTTCCTGCTTTGTATTGAGATGCAGGGGTCTGGACTGCAGGATGATGAGCTGGTCTTTTTCATCAAAACACCACTCTATATCCTGGGCGCATTTAAAATGTGCCTCAATTGTAAGTGCTGCTTTTCCCAATTGACACAGTTGCTCTTTTGTCAGGCAGGGTCTGGTAATCAATTCCTCAGGGATCCTGATCTGCTTCAATCCGCCCTGCTCCTTAAGTTTGAGGGCAATTTTTTTAGGGACAATTTCCTTTCTGGACAGGGCAAAATCCGGCGTGCGCATCAGAATATAGGTGTCAGCCGAGACAGCGCCCTCCACCAGAAGCTGGCCAAGCCCCCAGATCGCAGAGATAACAATCTCCTGCTTATCAGGCCGGACCGGGTCAGTGGTATAAAGGACTCCAGAACATTTGGCATCCACCATTTCCAAAAATCCCACGCTCATGTTGACATCTTCTGAACGAATGTTTTTTACCCTTTGATACAGGATGCTGCGTGTATTATATTTGCTGGCCACGACTGCCTTGTATTTTTCCAGAAGCTGTCTTGCGGGAACATTTAAAATGCTGGAAAACTGCCCGGCAAAGGAGTGTTCCAGGTCTTCTCCAATGGCACTGCTGCGCACTGCCCATAAAATGCGCCGATTGTGGTTTTTTTCAAGTTTTCTGCTTTTTTTAGTGATAACCTCTTCGATTTCGGGTGGCATTTTGACATCTGCAATCAATTGTTTGATTTTTTTTTCAGCCGCCAGAAGCTCATGGCTTTTGTTAACGTCTGTCTTGTGTAAAATATTCGCAATTTTTTCAGACAGAGTGTTATACTCGGAAAAATGGGTATAGGCACAGGCGGTCAAGCCAAAACCATCCGGAATCTGCAGATTGCATTTATTCTTAAGTTCTCCCAGGTTTGCCATTTTACTGCCGACTTTATCAATATATCTGGCAGTGATTTTGTCCATGGGAATTATGATAGGGGTGTAAATCGGATCCTTACTGCCGGAAGTGAACTCCCTGACCTCTTTTTCCATGTCTTCAAATGCGTGGAGCAGGTGATTATATCTGCCCCCGGATAGTGCAGAAAGGTCAAAGATAATATTTTTAACTGTTCGGGCCAGGTTTTTTATCATACTTTTAAGATAAGGCATGCTGATCAATTGCTGGTTATAATATTTATTTTCCAGTTCAGTCATCAGATCCAGGGCATGTTCATTTTCTGTCAGCAGGCCCAAAAAAGCTTTATACCTTAGTTGAAGGCTGCTCCGGGGCTTGCTTGGATTTTTACTGATTTTTTTCTTAAATTTTTTCCAGAATCGGATCATGAATAATTCCTTAACTCAATAATCATTTTTTTGATCAGCATTCCCAGCGCAGGCGCATTCCTTTTATAATTAAAATTTATAACCTGTTAATATATAACTGCTTGAGGTTTTGGTCAATAAGGTTGATTGAAAAATCCGGGCAGGTGTACAATATGATAAATAATCGCTGCGTACTGGATGCAAATATTTTTTTGGAATATATCTATGCCGGAATTGCCTGGGGACTGCTGAAATACTATGATTAAAACTTGTTGCGGATGATATAATTATTGATGATCTGATTTATTTCACCATTATTTTTCATATACTTGATCTGCTGGTTTATCTTTTTAATCACAAGGGTGTGTCTACCCTTGGTAAAGCCGATATAGCCGTTCATGATTTTTAACGGGACCGGCAGAATTTTTAATTCACCCATCAACCCTTCTTTTCTTGCTATGTAAATGCCTACCATTTTATCACAGGGGTAGGCATCAAGACGGCCCAACACTAATTTTCTTAAATGATGCACATGTTCAGCTGCCGCATCCTTTATGATATTTTCATCATCATCAAACTTGCTGCCATAAGTATAACCGATCATAACCCCGATTTTTTTCCCCTTAAGATCATCAAGGGATTGATATCTCAGAGTGGAATCTTTACGTACAAAGAAAACCAGGGGGTTCTTGATAATCGGAGTTGAATAATCAAAATATGCCAGCCGTTTTTCAATTTTGTAAAAATTAAACAGCCCGTCATATTTGCCATCTTTAACCAGGTTATATCCTCTCTTGAAAGGGAAAAAAGTGAGTCTGTATGCAATGTCTGCCCTTTTAAAAGCCTGCTCTACAATCCGGACAAGTATACCGGCAGGTTTACCGTTGACATGATCTTCATAAGGGGGAAAATTGACATATATCAATTCAATTTTACGGGCGTACAGATCTGTATAAAATAGTGTCAAAACCAAAACAAGAATAAAAAAAGCTGATTTGTTTTTCATATGTCCATTCATATAGTCTGGTTTTGTTTTTTTTATTGCCCGCCCACTGATCAAAGATGGATTTAAAGCATAAATTATACCACGGCATGGATGATTTTCAATTGTTTTAAAAACCGGATAAAGTTTGTGCTTCCGGAAAAATGCCATCAGGATTAAGGGAGATACCGGGAAATATAATGACATATGATGAAGTCATTGTATATAAGTTTGTCAGGTTAGTGAAAGATGTTAAAGAAATCTAAACGGCAAGGTAACTGCCAATGGCTTTTCAGTATAAATAAACTAGATTGTTGACTTGATATGCTCCGCAGGACTATAGAAAAGGAAAAAATATTTTTTCTCGAATTTCAAAGACTGGAATGTGGGAAATATGACTTAAAAATGATTTGGTGCGTTAAATGGATAAAAAGAAAAGGTATTCGGATTATAATTCTTATCTTAGAGGATTATTTAGCCAAAGAGTGCAGAAAATTGCTGTTGATGCAGGGCTGTCATGCCCTAACAGGGATGGCAGGCTTTCCTTTAAAGGGTGCATTTACTGCAACAAAAAAGGCTCCGGGTCTGGTAAGTTTGCAAAGGGGATTTCCATAAAAGAGCAGATCAAGACCGGTAAAATCGGCATGGTGAAAAAATATAAAGCTAAAAAGTTCATGGCTTATTTTCAATCTTATTCAAATACTTATGCAAGCCCGGAACATATGAAACAAATATATGATGAGGCACTTTCCTGTGACGGCATGGTAGGAATGGCAATTGGAACACGGCCTGACTGCATTGATGAAGAAAAACTTGATTTGATAGAATCCTACACAAAAAAATACCTTGTCTGGCTTGAGTATGGGCTCCAGTCTTCCCATGATTCCACCCTGGATTTAATCAACAGGGGGCACTCATATGAAGATTTTTCCAATGCTGTGCAATTAACCCTTGGCAGGGGGATAAATATATGTGCCCATGTTATTTTAGGACTTCCGGGCGAAGATAAGAAAATGATGCTTGAAACTGCAAGAAGATTGGCTGACAGTGAAATTAACGGGATAAAAATTCATCTTCTTTATGTTATCAAAGGAACGATTCTCGACAGGATGTGGAAAGGGCGTGAATACACACCCATGGAACAAAAGGAATACGTGGGTACTGTGTGTGACTTTCTGGAATTATTGCCTGGAAAGATTATCATACAGCGCATAACAGGTGATCCACACCCAGATGAATTAAGAGCCCCCATGTGGGCCGGCCGGTACAGGGAAACCTTTAATATGATCCAGCAGACCCTTGAGACAAGGAACTCTTTCCAGGGGATAAGATATAAAAAATAAAAACTATTTTACCGCCAGATCAAAGTTGTTTAAAGTATGATCTATCGGGTATCAATCTTTTCTTTCCATGAGGAAATGGCCTCATAATCTGCTCCGAATCATGAATTTCGTGTGATTGTTTTCCTGCTCACACCGGCAAGACCCAGCAGGCCAAATCCGAGAAGGAACATGGTTGCAGGTTCCGGAACCGGTTGATCGGAGGAAAAGCCGCGGGCATTGTCATATTTGATCAGCCGTCCAAGTGCTATATAGCCATTGTCGTTGCTGTTATCAGCATCATCGTAATTGGTATCTATATACTGTACGTTATCCAACCACGCCTGAAGATTGGTGTTGGACCCGTAGCCGGAAACGTCGAATCGAAGAGTATGCCAGCCTGCCTGTGCAAAGGGTGATGTTGAAAATGTATAAGAACCAATTGTCGGGTTGCTGCCAAGATATGTATCCAGTATCGTTATTCCGGTTCCACTGAACTGGGCCAGGTAGCCTGTGTCCCAGAAATGCTGTACCCCACTTAAGTTTTCACTGCTTCTCAGCCTAAGGTGGGCATAGGAAGAATCGGTATTGGTAAGATCAAAATACGCATCTACCGTGATCGACTGGTACAGGCTGGCCTGATTGCTGCCGTCCTTCCATAGGACAGAATATGGTGTGCCCGAGGCCTTGAGTTCTCCACCGGAAATAGACCAGGTGCCAGCTTTTGCTGTCCAGCCATCAAGAACGTTGTCATTAAAATTATCCGAAAACGCATACGTGCTGGCGACGGCCATAACTGGCACCATGAACAGAAAAAATAAACAAAAAACAAGAACAGACAATCGTTTCATCAGAACCTCCCGATTCAATTATTATACATGACGTTTTTTAGATTACGTCAGGGCTATTATTTTATTTTGTGGGTCTGCATAACCTGTGCCATTTTTAATTGGCCACTGTATATGGCAGTTTATAGGTGTTTTTACAAGGCTATTGTATTGGTGAAAAAAATTGTGAAAAAAAGGTAATATATTGTGAAAAAAAGGTAATAAAATATGAAAAAAAGGTAATGGCAAGGACAGAGATATCGTGACGGTGGATCCTCGGGCCTGTGGTAGATAATTTACCCTGCCGTTGCATAAAAAAAAGCAAGGAATTAGTAAAGAAAAAGCTTGACATGATCAAATCATAGCTTATATTTAAGTCATTGCTTAATCACTTAATTGCAATATTGTTGACCGAATGAATATAGAACCTTCTGAAATATTTAAAGTATTGAGCGTTAAAATATTGAAACAAGCAGGTCTTGTCAGAAGCGAGAAGAAAGGATACTGGATACCATATTCGATAGATGAAAAAGCAATGGAAAATTGCCGGCAAATATTAAATGAAGTTTGCACGTGCGGATGCCAGGGATCAGGAAAATATCGGGAAGTTGAATTAGAAAGGTCGGATTTGGAATCGCTGAAAAAATATCAGAAAGAGCTTAAAAACGAACTTAATACAGTACGGCAGAGAGTAAGAGAGCTGGAGTCTGCAAGATAGCAGGCAATTTTTTTTGTGCATATAATTAAGTGACTGCTTAATTGCTTAAGCAGAAAGGAGGTGATTAAAATGGCAGAAAAAAAGAAAGGATGTGGCTGTGGATGCATTCCTGTGAAGCAAACCAGTGAGAAACCAGCCAAAGACAAAAAGAAAACCAAGAAATCCAAGTAGGTAGGGCATTGTATGTCATCGCCAGAGGGGATGGGAGTGCAAAGGAAAGTTCCTGTCCCCTCTGGTCTTTCCTAAAGCTATCTAAAAAGTCACACGAAGCGTTGAAAAAAATGATAGAAAGAGTGACTGGTATAGAAGCCTGTGAGCCGGTCGATACGGGGAAATCTTTAATATGATCCAGCAGACCCTTGAGACAAGGAATTCTTTCCAGGGGATAAAATGTAAAAAATAAAAATTATTTCACCACCAGATCACCAAAATTTTTTGAAGCATGGTTTAAAAGTTTCTGGCCTTTTTTCTGTATGATCAGGCATTCCGTATCTTCAAGGCTGTTAACAAGCCGGATACCTTTTTTTAAATCCATGACCATCAGGGCTGTAGCAAGACCATCCGCAAAAGTACAGTTTTGAGAGATTACAGATGCGCTGACAATCCCGTTATCCACCGGGAAACCTGTTTTGGGATCAATGATGTGAGAAAATGTTTTACCCTTTATCTCAAAGAAATTCCTGTAATTCCCACTGGTGGCAATGGCTTTGTTATCCAGACGGATAATTTTATATAAACCCTGGTTTATATATATTTTGTCAGGCTTGCTGATTCCAACACTCCAGTATTTTCCTTTTCTGTTTTTACCGGAAGCATAGAGTTCTCCCCCTATTTCCACAAGAACATCATTAATGCCCGAAGATGTGAAAAGTTTAGCAACGGCATCAACCCCATATCCTTTGGCAATGGAGCCAAAATCCAGGGTTATGGGCTTTGTTTTTTGAACAGCATTAGTTCCTTTGATGGCTATGTGGTTGAATCCGACCTTTGATAATGCCACGGCTATTTTACCTGGGTCAGGTATTTTATTTGTACTGTTTTCTGTTCCGAATCCCCATAGGTCAACCAGGGGCTTAACCGAGGCATCCCATGCTCCATTGGTCATCCTGTATAATTTTTTGCCGGTCAGTATGACAGCATAAAACTCAGGGGAGATTGTCACAAGCTTCCCTGTTGCTTTTTTGTTGAATAATGAAATTTCGCTTTTGGCATCAAACATGGAAAGCTTTCTGTTTACTTCTTTAAGGAGGGTATCAACCTTTTCTTCCCATAAGGAAAGGGATTCGCTTTTGTGCGAGATAAATTTAATGGTATAAAAAGTTCCCATGGTCTTGCCTGATATTGCGTACTGCCTTCCGGTGGTTTGAAAGGCAAACCCTGAAGATTGGAAAATGAAAAAAGAGATAATAAGATATAAACTTGTTATTTTGAAAAATTTCATATTTAAGATATTCCTTTTGCTTTTTTTTTATTCATTATATGTATCCTGTCTTTAATGCAAGGTTCTTTGTTGATGGATAACGGCATATCTGTTAATTAATTAAAAAATAATTTTTACTTTGATTTAAGAATAAAGAAAAAAGTGGAAAAAAGAATCGTTAAGATAAAAAAAACACCGGTTGAACTTTATAAAATTTTAAAGTTTGAAAATCTTGCGTCAAGCGGAGGAGAAGCCAAATTTATGATTTTTGAGGGCTTTGTAAAAGTCAATGGGGCCATTGAAACACGGAAACGAAAGAAAATATATCCCGGCGATACTATAGAGACCGGCGATTTTGTCCTTGAAATATTTTTACAGTAAACAGATCAATATGTATGCTGAAGGCCTGTCTGAAATGCCTGACGTACTGAACCGGTCCATTAACCGGTTCAGGTTTTTTTTTAAAAAAATGCGGGTGAAAGATTATCTGCCGCAAAGTGATCTTGCTATATGAAAACCAATAACACTGACAGCATTGGCAACATTGATTGAATTTTTTTTACCAAACATGGGGATATGAACAAAATTGTCACATGTTTCCATTACATGTGACGAGATCCCGTATTCTTCATTCCCGAATACAACAATGGTTCTCTTTTTCCATGGAATCTCATAAAAGGGGAGGGCGCCTGCAATGGTCTCAACACCAATGATCTTAAACCCCTTTTCCTTTTTATCAAGCATGGCCTGGCCAAGGTCCATTACTTTTTCCTGGCCAACCCGGTTTTGAGCGCCCATGGCAGTTTTTTGAACACCGGGGTGTTCTTTTCCGGGGGTGTTCCCGAGAATTATAGATTTAAATCCAAAAGCTTCGCAGGTTCTGAAAATAGACCCTACATTAAAAAGGCTTCTCAGGCCGTCCAGAGCCACATGGCAATGAAAGTCAATTTGATTGCAGGGAAAAATCAAATCATTTGTTTGAACTTTTCTGAGTAAATCATGGTCACGGATTGCGGTGCAGGTGAAAGACCTGTGGTAGTGAATCCTGTTGGAAACTGCTTCAATCCACAATCTTGTATGATTGGATTCAGGCTTAATAAAAGGGGCCATACCTGTCCAATTGATGATTTGGTTATATTGGTGTGTAAAAAGCTCTAATGATGCCAGGTTAAAGCGGTTGGTTGTAAGTTTGTGATAAAACCCGGATAACCACTTGATAATATGCTTATTCCGGTTTTGACTGGAAAGCGACAGAAGCTTTTTTTTTGTAAATTCAAAAGTGTCCATTTTGTGGCCTTAAAAAAATTGATCCGTACTGTTAATGAATTTTGAATATACTAAATATTTTTTAAAAAAACATGAGATATTATTTTAATTTTTTCTCCTTGCCTGCCGATAAGTATCTTACCATAAACACAAAAATTTTCCCCGATTCTAAGGAGAAGAGAAATGAGTACCATACCTAATAATGCTTTGCCGGCAGGACTGGCACAAAACCAAAGTGCATTGTCTGACGCCCAACTTTCAAGCTACGTAAAAAAACAGTCCTTTAATGCCTATGAAAGCCTTGATGCAGGATTGACCATAAAAACAAAAGAAGGTGATATCGTTACATTGACATCTAACAGCTCTTCTGAATTTAATGCATTTATGTACAACAGCAAGGGTGTCTTGCAGACAGGGTCAAAAAGTGCTGCAATTACTCAAAACCACAGGGAAATCACTTTAACTTCACAGGAAAGCTTTTCGTTTTCTGTTGCCGGGGATTTGAGTGAAGAAGAGCTAAAGGATATTGAAGACATTGTTAAAGGGATTGATCAAGTGATTTCAAAAATGGCCCGGGGAAATATGGATGGTGCTGTGGCTAAAGCATTATCAATGGGTGGATATGACACAATATCCATGTATACTGCGGATATTACGCATCAAAAATCTTATGCAATGACATCCGAGGTGCAGGCTCAAACCGGTATGTTGCCTGCAACTGATGCTCAGCCTGAAGCTGCAAAAAATTTACCGGGTGCCAAGGCAATATCAGAAGATGGGATGGTTCCTTCTTCTGCAAAAGAGAGTCTTCCTGAAAATCATGGACCCGGTAAAAGAAGAAATAATTTAATAGATAATAATAATTTAATAGATAATATTGATAAGTTTATTGAACAAATGGCTGAGAAGCTTGGAACTCATGATGAAAAACTGGTCGATAAGGCAAAGAAACCGGTTGATAAACTTTTTAGACACCATCTTAAAGATTTGAAGGACAATCAGAAAGACAATACACCAGTTTATGATGCAATTGATAATGCAAGAAAGCAGGTGGCTGACCTAATTGATCAAATGGCAGGCAGCATATTCAAAGAAAATTTTTCAGCCTTTTTTTAAATAGAGAGTTAAATCGCCGTTAAAACCCTGGATGGCTGATAACTCTTATGAATGCCGGCCCTGTTTTTTTTTAGAATGGCTTCAACAAGGCAGATGGAGTTATTTTTAAAATTGGCATGCATGTTTTTACCAAAATATTTTGCATTGTTCCCAAAGACAAGGCCGGGGCCTATTGGCCGGGGGGTGTGGCTTGCCTTTTTTGATACAGCCTTGACCTTTTCCCACCATGAACACGCATGTTCGGTTCCATTGAAATGGAACCTTGTTTCAAAACCCTGTTTTTCAAGAAGGGTACTGATGGTATCCCATGATTCAAGAAATGATATGGAAGCTTTCCCGGCCCAGGGAACCGGAAACAAAAGGCTATCATTTTTACCCCTGGTAATTTCGTGTAAAATCAACTTCCCGTCATTTTTCAACACCCGGTAAAATTCTTTGAAAGCCGTTGATTTGTCTTCAATATTCATTAAAATATGCTGGCATAAAACAGCATCAAATGTATTGTCTGAAAAGGGCAGATCAAGAACGGAACCCTGCCGGAATACTAGTTTGTCCTCAAGTCTGGTGCACTTTGTCAGAAAGTTTGCAGCTTCTATAAACTTGTCTGCTATATCAATGCCTGTAACCTTGAATTTGAATTGCCCGGCAAGAAGTCTTGAAGATCCCCCGATACCGCAGCCTGCATCAAGAACCTTAGCTTCGCAGGAAAGATTTGCCTTTTTAATCAGTTCCATGCTTGTCATAATTCCGCCTGTGTGGAGCTGATCAATGGGGGCGAGATCCTTTAATTCAAGGTTTGAGAGGCTTTTGCCGGCTTTGATTAATGCGGTTTTAATGTTCCGGGTAAGATTTTCTGAATTATAATGGTCTTTTACCGATGAGGAGGAACAAGGAGCATGAGTAGTGGAAAACACCTTGTCAACCCTGCATTTTTCACTACTCATACTGCACCTCAAATATTTTTTTTATGATTTAAGTTCTTCAAGATCGGCAAAGAAATCAAGGGCCTCAGGGTTTTTTAATGCATCCTTGTTTTTAACAACTTTGCCTTCGATCACCTTTTTGACGGCAAGCTCAACCTTTTTCATGTTAAGTGTATAGGGGACGTCCGGGCATTCAATGATTTTTGCCGGGACATGCCTTGGAGAAGCATTGGCCCTTATGTCTTTTTTGATTTTGTTTTGAAGCTTATCTGTGAGTTCAAATCCTTTTGCCATTTTAACAAAAAGAATGACCCTGACATCGTTATTCCAGGATTGTCCTACAATTACAGAGTCTTCCAGCTCTTCCATGGCATCAAGCCGGCGGTAGATTTCAGCCGTGCCGATCCTCACGCCACCGGGGTTGAGCGTTGCATCGGATCTGCCGAACATGATTACGCCACCATGCTCGGTTACCATGATAAAATCACCATGGGTCCAGATTCCGGGATAGTCGTCAAAATAGGCAGAGTGGTATCTGGAGCCGTCCTCATCCCCCCAGAAAAAGATAGGCATGGACGGGAATGGCGCGGCACAGACAAGCTCGGCCTGCCGGCCTACAACAGGTTCGCCTTTATCATCATATGCAAAGACTTTCATGCCAAGGCCGCGGCACTGGAGTTCACCGCTGTATACAGGCCCCATGGGGTTGCCAAGGGCAAAACAACCGTTAAGGTCTGATCCTCCTGATATGGAGGCAAGCTGCAGATCCTCTTTAACCTCATTATAGATAAATTCAAAGTTTTCGTCTGACAGGGGCGATCCTGTTGAAAGAACCGATTTTAAAGAGGACAGGTCAAATTGTTTTCCTGGTTTTACCCCTGCATTTTTCAAGGCTTCAATATATCCTGCACTTGTTCCGAAGATTGTAATTTTCTCATCCCGGGCCATTTCCCATAATGTATCCGGGCCGGGGTAAAACGGGTTCCCGTCATAGAGGACAAGGGTGGCCCCCACGCTCAGGGAGCAGGTAAGCCAGTTCCACATCATCCACCCGCAGGTTGTAAAATAGAAAATAGTATCTTCTTTTTTAAGGTCGGTATGGAGCACCAGTTCTTTCTTCTGGTGTAAAAGAACACCGCCCACGCTCTGGACCATGCATTTTGGAAGTCCGGTTGTCCCGGAAGAATACATGATATAAAGAGGATCATCAAAGCCCATTTGCTGAAATTCAATCAGGGTGGCGCCAGGGTCTTTAAAATCGCTGAACATCACTGCATTGGGTAAAGATGTGATATCAGGTTCTTTTGATACATATGGTATCACAACAATTTTTTCAATGGAGGGGATTTGTTTAACAATACCTGCGATTTTTTCAATGCTGTCCAGGGGTTTGCCTTTGAAGAAATATCCGTCGGCTGTAAACAATACTTTTGGCCGGGTTTGCCCGAACCTGTCCAGGACACCTTTGATCCCAAAATCAGGGGAGCAGGAAGACCAGATTGCACCAAGGCTTGTGGCAGCCAGCATGGCTATGATGCTTTCCGGCATATTAGGGACAAATCCAACCACCCTGTCGCCTTTTTTAATACCAAGCGCTTTTAGCGATGCGGCTGTCTTTGCTACTTCATCATACAGCTGCTTGTATGTCAGTGTCCTACGAACCAAATTCTCGCCCCGAAAGATTAATGCTGTATTGTCATTTTTAAAGCGTAAAAGGTTTTCAGCAAAATTCAGCCTGGAATTGACAAAGAATTTTGCCCCGGGCATTTTTTCAGGGTCATCAATGGCCTTGTCATAGGATTTTGAGGCTTTTATATCAATAAAATCCCAGGTAGTTTTCCAGAAATCCTCAAGATTGTTCACAGACCATTCCCAAAGGGAGGGATAGTCTTTAAAGTCTTTGTCAAATGTTTTATTCACAAGGTTCATGAAGCGGTATATGTTTGTGCTTTTAATCCTTTCTTCAGACGGCTTCCACAAAAGTTTTGACATTTTTTCCTCCTTATTCGTACAGAACGGCAAGTATGGTGGCTTTTTTTGTTTTTGCAGTAATAAAATGGGAAGTTGTGGACAGGTAGTAGGCACTGTCACCGGGTTCCAGATCATAGGTGTCTTTCCCAATGATCAGGTTGACAACGCCTTCCAGGACAAAAACAAATTCTTCCCCGTTATGGACTGAAATATCTTTGTCTTCACTTTTTTCCAATTGTACGATCAACGCTTCCATGTGCCTGCCCTGCACTTCAGGGGCAAGGCTCATGTAAGAATAAACATTTTTTTTGCTGGTTTTTGAAGTGGAACGGGAAATTTTTTTTCTTTCATCTTTCCTTGTAATGGAATAAAGCCTTGTTCCCATACCGGATACCAGGCGGCCTACAGCAGAATCCAAAGCTTTGGAAAGTTTCATCACGGTTCCAAGCTGCGGTTTTTCAATGCCGCTTTCAATGTCATTTAGCCTGGCTATCTCAAATCCTGTCAGATTGGCAAGATCCTCAATGGAAATACCACGCTCTTCCCTGAGCTGTTTGATGCGTTTTCCTACTTCATCTACATCATCTTTTTCTCCATTTTGAATATTTCCTGTGAGATCTTCAAAATAATCTACATTGATATGAGGCATTTTGTCATTTTTTTCCATAGCATCTCCTTGTCATCGTTATTTTGGAAAACTTTGATCCGGGTCTTCGCCCAGTTTTTCTTTGAGTTTTGCAAGCCCTGGCCTGGCATACTGCATATGGCCTTGTTTAAGTGTCCTGCCGTTAATCATGGCTTCACTCCTTAATCTTGTGCCGCAGGTTCTTTCTATCTGCTTTCCAAGCCACAGGATCCTGTCAACGTCGTATCCATGTTCTATACCCATTTCATCAATTTGTACAAGGGTATCTTCAAGACAGACAAGCCCCACGTATCTTTCATCGTCATAATAATAATCGCCCGTACCTTTGATGGGCCTGTCGTCCAGGAAGTTGGCAGGTTGTCCGCCAAGGCCGCCGAGGGTTGCCTCAAAATGGCATATGCCGGCCTGAAGCGCTGCCAGGACAGATGCCGAGGCCACTCTTTTTGTTTCATGAAAATGGGCAATGTGAAGACTTTTATCCGGGATTTCATCAAGGATCATGGAAAAATACCGGTAAACATCAGCAGCCGAGGCAGACCCGTCATGATCTGCATGTTCAATGTCGCTTGCCCCTATGGAAAGCCAGTATCTGGTGAATTCAACAGCATCCTCAAGCTTTGTTGCACCACCAATGGGGCTTCCCCAGATAGTGCTGACCGTACCGCACATTTTAATGCCGGCATCGGAACATTTTTTTATGCATCTTTCAGCTTCTTTCCAATAATTTGGAAGGCTTGTACCCGAGTTGGCAAAATGGTGCTGTTCTTCGGTGGAGACCATCATCAATACCCTGTCCGGGCCTATGCCTCTTTTTTTAAGTTCAATGGCCCGATCAACAGAGGGCTCCCGGATTGTAATGGCAGTTAAGACCACATCATCCATATTAACGCCTTTTTTTGCGGCGCGGCTTATAAAATTTTCTCCTCTGAGATGGGCTAAAAGTTCTTCAGCATCACTGAACTGCGGCATGCTTCTCGGGTTGCCTAAATTTGTGACTTCAATATTCTTGCACCCTGCGAAAATCAATTCTTCAAGATAAGTGATTTTTGCAGGTGTGGAAATAAATTTTTCAAGATGCTGAAACCCGTCCCGTACGGTAATATCTCCGATTGTTACCTTTTTGGGCATCCTCGGGAAAATTTTCCAGTAATCATATTCCGTCATGGTGCTTCTCCTTGATATTTTTAAAACCTGAAATTTCCAAAAGTGGGTTCACCAACCGGTTTTATATGGCTGACTTCAAAGGCCATCGCAAGCCAGTCCCGGATTTCACAAAATTTAACAACCCGGTCGTTTAAAATTCTTGATGCACAGAAAAAAGGATGGGCTTCTCCGTCATACTTCTCTATCATTCTCTGCTGGAATTCTTTAATTTCTTCTTTTGTCATGGGATTGCCCAAGGCTTTTCGTTTGGCCTGCTCAATGCTTAAAAGAACCCCGCCCGCACTTTTCCCGCTCATGACCCCGGTCCTGGCCCTCATTGTGGAAAATAAAAAATTGGGCCTGTATCCTCTTCCGCACATGCCGTAATTGGCTGCCCCGTTATCAGGGCCTATGACCAGCTGTACCCTTGGCACCTGGGCGCAGGAGACGGCCCGGACCATGTCGGCCCCGTATTTGCCTATGCCGGCATGCTCGGAATCAGACCCGATCATATATCCTGGTGAACTCTGGATAAAAAGCAGGGGGATTTTTTCGTAGGAACACCTTACTACCCATTCAGCAACCTTTTTGGCAGCTTCGTGAAAGATAATCCCTGCTGCATTGGAACAGATAAGGCCGATGGGAAGCCCCTTGATTCTTATTTTTCCGGTCAGGATATTTGAACCCCGGCCTGGTGCGAAATTTTTTTTATGTTCAATAAATTCGGATTCATCTGCAATGGCTTCAATGATTTTCCTGCCGTCAATCCCTTTATGCGGAGAAACAGGCATGACATCGTAAATGGATTCAGGAGAAACCCTTGGTTCCTTTGGTTCATAAGTATGGAGATGGATTTTATGGGGTTTTGTCAATGAAAGAAGTTTTCTTGTTTTTTTAATGGCTTCTGCCTGGTTGGAACAAAGATGGTCTGCCCCGCCTGAAACTTCGGTATGGACCTTGGCCCCGCCAAGGTTTTCGGCTGAAATTTCTTCTCCCGTGGCCATCTTTACAAGGGGTGGGCCGCCAAGAAAAGAAAAGGACTGGCTGTCAATCATGATGGATTCGCAGGCCATAAATACAATATAAGCACCCCCGGCAGTATTTCCGCCGGTGCTTAAGGTGACCTGGCGAAGCCCCATGGCTGACATTCTTGCCATATTATAAAAGATAGACCCGAAATGCTGGTCATCAGGGAATACATCTGCCTGCATGGGAAGGAACACGCCGCCTGAATCAGCGATATAGACACTGTTCAGGCCGCATTTTTCCGCAATGGCCTGGGCCCGCATGTGTTTCTTAAGCGTAATGGGAAAATAAGACCCTGCCTTTACACGGCTGTCATTGGCCATGATCATGGTCCAGTTGCCATGGATTTTTCCTATACCGGTGACGATTCCGGCACAATGGACATCTTTTACACCAGGGTAATTCATGCCGAATCCTGCCAGCGTGGAGAGTTCAAAAAATTGGGTGCCGGGATCAATAAGGTCTGATATCAATTCCCTGACAGGGCGTTTGCCTCTTTTGGCAAGTTTGTCAACAGCCTTTTGGCCGCCTGAGCATATGGCTTCCTGCCGCCGGTTTTCAAGTTTTTCTTCTTCAGCTTTCCAGAAGGTTCTGTTCTCAGTCATGCTTGTATCTATCTCCCTTTGTAACGGGGTTTTCTTTTTTCTCTAAAAGCTTTTAAGCCTTCTATCCTATCCTCGGTGGGAATGGTCACACGATATGCATTGGATTCAATGGCAAGACCTGTGGCAAGGTCGGTTTCAATACCTTTGTCAATTGCATACTTTGCCATCTCAACGGCTATGGGGCCGGTCTGGCCAATCATTTCAGCCATTTCCATGCATTCATCCAGAAGAGCTCCAGGTTTTGCAACTTTGTTAACAAGGCCAATCTCAAGTGCTTCTTTGGCATCCACGCGCCGGCCTGTAAAAATCAATTCCTTGGCCTTTGCCACGCCAATGATCCTGGGCAGCCTCTGGGTGCCGCCCCCGCCGGGGATAATGGCAAGCCTTGCTTCTGTTAATCCCATGCTTGCATTTTGGGATGCAATACGGATATCAGATGCAAGGGCAACTTCAGTGCCGCCGCCGAGGGCAATCCCGTTCACGGCTGAAATCACCGGGATGGGGAGATTCTGGATGGACGTCAAAAGGTTTCTGATGGTGATGATAAATTTTTTTACTTCACCAGGGGTTAATCCTGCCCTTTCTTTTAAATCAGCTCCTGCACAGAATGATTTTTCCCCGGCCCCTGTAATGATAACGGCCCTTATATCAGTGCGGTATTGAAGAGCGTCAATCTGGTCCCTTATGGCATATAACAGATCAAAATTGAGGCAATTCATTACTTTTGGCCTGTTCATTGTCAGAATAACAGCCTTTGTTTTTTCTTCAACCAGCAATAACGGCTCATGGCTTTTGCTCATATATTTTCCTCCGGTATTAAACCATTGCTTGTCAGCATCAGCAGCCAATATATCTTGAAATTACAATGCGCTGGACCTCGGACGTTCCTTCACCTATTTCCAGGAGTTTCTGGTCCCTGTAAAACCTTTCCACATTATATTCTTTCATAAGACCGTACCCCCCGTGGATCTGGACGGCGTGGTCAACAACCCTGGACATGACTTCAGAACAATACAGCTTGCCCATGGCAGCTTCTTTCTCAAAGGGGCGCTTATTGCTTTTCAGCCAGCAGGCCTTGTAGAGAAGGTTCCTGGCGCATTCAATTTCCATGGCGCAATCTGCAAGCTTGAAAGCTATGGCCTGGAATTTTGATATGGGCTGGCCGAATTGTTCTCTTTCCCTGGCATATTTCAAACCAAGGTCATATGCGCCCTGGGCTCCGCCAAGCCCCATGGCCCCGATGGAAAGCCTTCCCCCGTCAAGAGTGGACAGCATCTGGTGGAATCCGTCACCTTTTTTCCCAAGGATGTTTTCCTTTGGGACTCTCACATTATCAAAATAGAGCTCAGCAGTATTGGAAGCTCGCCACATGAGTTTCTTGTGCATGGGTACAGCTTTGAACCCCGGGGTTCCTTTTTCAACAAGGATACACGAATATTCAGGTTTGCCGTTGTCCCTTGTGCCAGTAACAGCCTGGACAGTAACACCCATTGTCATATCGCAGGCAGCATTGGTAATAAATATTTTAGACCCGTTAATGACCCATTCGTCTCCCTCAAGAACAGCAGTTGTCCTGCTGCCGCCGGCATCAGAGCCTGCCGTGGGTTCTGTCAGGCCAAATCCCCAAAGGCCTTCTCCTGCACAAAGTCTGGGCAGGTATTTTTGTTTCTGCTCTTGTGTTCCAAAATAGTAGATGGGGCCGATACCGAGGGAATTGCCTGCTGCAATTGTGGCTGCCTGGGAGCCGTCAATCCTGGCAATTTCTTCAACCCCGATAATGTATGAGATATAGTCCATTTCCTGGCCTTCATACTTTTCTGAAACAAACATGCCGAAAAGACCGATTTCTCCCATCTTTCGAGTAAGCTTCTCGGAAAATTCCTCTTTTTCGTCAAGCTCGCCTGCAATGGGGGCGATCTCTTTCTGGGCAAACTTTCTTACTTCCTTACGGATCATTTCCTGCTCTTTGGTAAGGTCAAAATCCACCCTTTGCCTCCTTTGTATTATAAGTTATGTATTTTTTGTTCATGGCTTTTAACAATAAAATCGCTCAACAATTTAAAAAACTGATCGAGCGCTCAGTCTATATTCAAGATACTATATTTAAAGCAATTAATTTGTCAATTGCTTTTTTATTAATCTGGATATTTGCCATAAGGGCAGCGATTTTGCTTAAAGGTTTAAACCGGCTTGCACCGGAAGCTCTTTTTTCCATCTAATGAACTGGAATTTAGCGGCATTGCACAATAAGTTTTTTTATCTGTTTTTTAAAATTCGTGGCGGGCCGGCCCTTTAAGAGATCTAATGCTTTTTCGTAATTTTCTATGGCTTTGGATTTTTTTTCCATTTTCTGATACGCCATTCCAGCATGATAATAAAACCAGGGGTTTTTATCTGAAATTTTTACTGCGGCCTGAAATTGATGCAATGCTTTTGAATATTGCTGATTGATGTATAGTATCCATCCAAGGATATCCATGGTCTTTGGATTGCCAGGGAATTTTTCCACACCCTTTTGGGCATAGAAAAGCGCTTGGCCTTTATCTTTGAGCCTGTCATTATAGATTAATGCCATTTCCTGAAAAGGCAGTTCTGATTTCGGGTTGGCACTCATCAGCCTTTTATAAGTATTAACCGCTTTTTCATATTCTTTTTTTCCCATATATGCGTCAGCCAGGAATTTATAACTTTGAGGTATGGGAGGATAGAGATCTGTCAGTATTCCGGCCTGTTTTATGACAGCATCGAATTTTTTTTGTTCAAGTCTGATCCTGCAAAGAGAGAAGTTTGCATTCAGAAAAATTTTTGTAGGGATATTTTTCTTTTTTAGTATGGAGTTATAGTAAATTCCGGCCTCGCCAGTTTTGCCTTGTTTTAGCAAAAGACTTGCCAGTTCCATTATTAGATCATTGGAGTCATTAATAATTTTTATACCCTGCTTGCAAATAGCCTCTGCTTTTTTAAAGTCTTCCAGTGCGGAATATGTCCAGGCAAGCGCAAGATAGAGATCAGTAAATTCAGGATGCTGTTTTTTGAAAGCAGCGGATTGGTTTTTAAAGTTTTTTTCTTCACCCAGACCTTTATATGCAGCCGCAAGGTATGCCATTGCTTTAAGACTGTTTCCATTATAAGTAAGAATTTTTTTACACAGGTCGGCAGAATCCTGAAATCGGCCTTTTTGAAGATATTTGCCGGCGATCCACTCAAGTCGGGGAATGTCCTTTTCTGAATGAATGACAATCTCCCCTTGGATGGGAAGCTTTTCAGGTTCCATAATGCTTGCATTCGCAGAGTCTGCAATAGAAAAAAAAAGTACTGAAAAAATAATCGTGATCAAGAAAAAATTTTTAGCTTTACGGATATTCATACCAGGAGTCCTAAATTAAGGTGATCAATTGAATTAACTACGATATCATGCCTGTTTGTAAAGTCAATACATGAAAATCGGTATTATAATAGCACTATGTAATTTTTTTCATAAATATGTTACATTTTTTTCATAATCTATGATTACAGAAAAATGATGCTGAAAAATATGATAAACAATTTAGTATATAACCTTTTGTATTAACAATATAAATAGATTTAATTTCTTGGTGCTTGTACTAATGGCACATAACATGCAATATTTAGTTACAATATAATTATAGGAAAAAATTGAGATTAATTTAAAGGAGTTAACAATGAAAAAAATTTTAATTTTATTAGTAGCCGGACTCATGGTGACGGGCTTTACCATGACTGCTTCGGCAAGTGATTATTATGAGTTTTCACAATTTAGTGGTTCAGGATCTGAATATGACCTTGCCTGCTATGGTAATGACATCTATTATGGCTCTGGCACGTCTGTCTATAAGACAACGGTTTCAGTGGCAGATCCAGCTAAAAAAGATGAACCAAAGTTTTTGGCAGATGGCAGTACTCCTAATCCAAACTATCAGCCAAGATCCTTTACAACACCGGTAAGTATTGTTTTGTCAGGCGCACCTAGTTCGCTAACTGGTGGATCTATCGGGGAAATGTATGTTGATTCTAATTATATTTATACTATCGCCGCTGTATCTGGTGGTGTCATCTATTCTTTTGACAAGGTAACCGGGGCCTATAATAGCACAGTTGTAACAGGAGATGGTGCCGTAAGCGGTTACGGATGGGGGAATGCATCCATGTTATCATTCGGTGGCGGGAAGTGGTGGTTGGGAGCTGAGGGTAGTAGTAGCGGCGGTAATATTTATTATTCAACAGGCGGTTTATGGACAAAGGCATTTGGCACAGTGCCGACCATCGGTGGAGACCATCTTGATGGAATGGAATATGTAAATGGTGCTATCTGGACGGCAGATATGACATCAAAGTTTTTACAAAAATACTCTTTGACTGGCACTTTGTTAGGTCAATGGGAATATACTGGTGGAGTAAATTATCTTGAAGGTATGGGATTTGGTGCTCTGGGTCACTTCTGGGCTGGTGATGGTAGCAAAATGTTTGAGCTGGGTGGAGGAAATGTTCAGGAGAGTTTAAATACAGTTCCGGAACCTGCCACAATGCTTCTTTTTGGTATTGGCCTCTTAGGGGTTGCAGGACTCAGCAGGAAGAAACACAGCTAATATGGCAAAGTTTAGCATGTAAATGCTTGAATGATTTTTTTTAAAGGGCAGAAAAAATGTTTTTTTCTGCCCTTTTTGTTTGCCCGGTATAGCGGATAAACCCAGACGGCGTCAACCTGACGCCACCCCAATCAGGGGGAAGATAATCCGAATTGCAAAGGCGTTGCTGGTCACGGCAGAGCCTGATAAATGTCAAAAGCATTATCCTGAAATCAGCCCTTTTGAAAATATTGCTGGTATTTACCAAGATTTTATGTTTGAATCCTATTTGAAATAGCAGGCAAAAAGGGAAACAAACTCATGTTGACCATCATCATTAGCCTGTTCTACACAGTGAATCTGAAAATTCTACAGGACTATTTTTTACTTTTAACCAAGGGGGTTAAGATATGCAACACAATTATAAAGTAACCGGCATGTCATGTGCAGGTTGTCAAACCAGCGTAGAAGGTGCGCTTGGCAATTTAAAGGAAGTAACAAATGTAAAGGTTGATTTGAAACAATCAGAAGTTTTGATTGAAATGACTTCTCATATTGCATTGGAAAAATTACAGGAAACTTTATTAAAGGCCGGTCTGCATTATACCATTGAAATGCCCGGTACTGAACATCATGATCACCTTCATGACGAAATCTTAAGACAAAAAGGAAACGGTGTCTATTACTGCCCTATGCACTGCGAGGATGAAAAAACCTATGATGAGCACGGCAGTTGTCCTGTGTGCGGCATGGATTTGCTTGAACAACCTGGCCTTGTTCAAGGTACAGAGTATACTTGCCCGATGCATCCTGAAATTGTAAAGGATAAACCGGGTGCCTGCCCTGTCTGTGGAATGGATTTAACACCGTTAAACCCAAGTGACAGCAATGAACAAAAAATATATAAAGAACTGCTCAAAAAAATGAAAATAGCAATAGCCTTTTCTCTGCCCATTTTTATTATAGCCATGGGAGATCTAATACCAGGAAAACCATTAACAAATGTTATGGATCAGCAAAGCTGGAATTGGGTGCAATTTATTTTAACATTACCGGTTGTTTTTTATGCCTGCTGGATGTTTTTTGTCCGCGCTTATAAATCTATTGTTACATGGAATTTAAACATGTTTACCCTTGTGGGTATAGGAACTGGAGTTGCTTTTCTTTTCAGCGTGACAGGTATGTTTTTCCCTGATGTCTTCCCTGACGAATTTAAAACCGAGGCTGGAACCGTTTATCTGTATTTTGAAGCTACTGCAGTCATTTTAACCTTGGTTTTATTAGGGCAATTGTTAGAAGCAAGAGCGCACAGTCAGACAAGCGGAGCCTTGAAAGAACTTTTAAAATTAGCCCCTTCAGAAGCCGTTTTGATCGAAAATGGAGAAGACAAGGTTATTTCCATACACGATATTAAAGAAGGCGATTTATTGAGGGTAAAGCCGGGCGATAAAATTCCGGTGGATGGGAAAATTACCCAGGGACAAAGTAATGTCGATGAATCTATGATTTCAGGTGAGCCTATTCCTGTTGATAAAACCGAGGGCGATAAAGTAAGTTCAGGAACTATTAATGGCACAAAATCTTTTGTGATGATTGCACAAAGAGTGGGGGCGGATACCTTGCTTTCTCAAATTATTCAAATGGTGAATGATGCCAGTCGCTCTCGTGCGCCTATTCAAAAACTGGCAGATACTATTTCTAAATATTTTGTGCCTATTGTTATACTGGTATCACTGGTAACATTTGGCGTCTGGGGTGTTTTCGGACCCGAACCAGCTTATGTTTATGGTTTTGTTAATGCCATAGCTGTGTTGATTATTGCCTGCCCTTGTGCTTTGGGTCTGGCTACACCCATGTCAGTAATGGTGGGTGTAGGAAAGGGAGCCCAGTCGGGTATTTTAATAAAAAATGCAGAAGCGTTGGAGACTATGGACAAGGTAGACGTTTTGATTACCGATAAAACAGGAACAATCACACAGGGGAAACCCTCAGTAGAAAAAGTTTTTGCGATGGATGTTAAAACTTCTGATGATTTGTTACAGAAAATAGCATCGCTCAATCAGTACAGTGAGCACCCATTGGCCGAAGCCGTTGTAAAATATGCCAAAGAAAAAGGGGTTACTCTGATAGATGTAAAGGATTTTGAAGCTATTGCAGGTAAAGGGGTTGTCGGAACAGTTAAAGAAAAGAAAATTACTTTGGGAAATATAAAATTGATGGAAAAAGCAAATGTAACGGTTCCTGCTGATTTAAATTCACAGATAATAACAGAGCAGAAGCTTGGGAAAACAGTTTCATATATTGCTGTTGACAGCATGGCTTTGGGTTATGTGGCCATTTCCGATGCTATAAAAGAAAGCAGTAAAAGTGCTATTTCAGAATTACTGAACAAAGGCGTAAAAGTAATTATGATGACAGGCGATAATGGCAATACTGCAAAAGCTGTTGCTGCTGAATTGCATTTAAGCGATTTTACAGCCGAATGTTTACCAGAAGATAAATTGAATAAGATAAAAGAACTTCAGGCACAGGGTAAAATTGTTGCGATGGCAGGAGACGGGATTAACGATTCTCCCGCTCTGGCGCAGTCAGATGTCGGCATAGCTATGGGAACAGGAACGGATGTAGCCATAGAAAGTGCGGAAATCACCTTGGTTAAAGGAGATTTGCAGGGCATTGTAAAAGCAAAAAACTTAAGCCACGAGGTGATGAAAAATATAAAACAAAATCTGTTTTTTGCATTCATATACAACATTTCAGGTGTACCTGTTGCGGCCGGCGTTTTATTTCCTGTTTTCGGAATTTTACTTTCTCCAATGATTGCTGCTACAGCCATGAGTTTTAGCTCTGTTTCCGTAATTGTAAATTCTTTGAGGTTAAGAAAAGTATCTCTGAATACCGGCATGGCCGGAGCATGATTGGCCACAACAAAAGATGAAAGTACCATTTTCCATTTGGCTGAAACTTTCATATAAAATAAAGTGGAAGAGAATGATTGGGGAAAAAATAATTAAACTGTATAAATAATTTGCTCTTTTGTTTTTTAATAGCACTACTGGCCAGTAATTTTCTTATTTTATGCCGGATTCGAACAAAATCGCTACCGTTATGGCAAATATCCAGGGGTGAATATATTTCCTTGACAAGTTATTGAATAAATGCAAGAAAATCTATGACTGAGCGCTCGTTCGAGCAATATATATTGATAATATGCTAAAGAAAAAGGAGTGGTCATTTGGGAAGAATTAAAAAATCCAAAATTCCACTGGCTGACACGGAAGTCCCGACACAGATAAAAAACCCTGAACTGGTCCGGGAAAAAAGGCGGAAGATTATTGATTCCACGGTCAAGCTTTTTATTGAACACGGGTATCACAAGACGACAACAAGAATGATTGCAAAGGCTGCTAATTTTTCCATAGGTTCCTTATATGAATATGTAAGTTCCAAAGAAGACCTTTTATACCTGGTATGTAAAGCCATCCATGAGGAAGTCCGGAATGCGGTTGAAAATGCTTTATCAAATACGGATAAGGGAAAAGAAAAACTCGCAGGGGTTATTCGTCAATATTTTTATGTCTGCGATAAGATGGCGGACCATATACTCCTTATGTACCAGGTGACCCAGTTTCTTCCGGAAAAATGGAAGGAAAGGGTTCTTATGAACGAGTTGAACATCACCGATATTTTTATCAATGCACTTTCGTCCCTTTCAGGCAGGGGCAGTTTCCCTGAGCTTGATGACAGAATATTGAACCTGGCAGGTCACAACATCTCTGTCCTGGGCCAGATGTGGGCCTTTCGGCGCTGGCATGTGCAAAGAAATTTTACCATCAAAGAGTATATTACAATTCAAACCGACTTTATCCTTGGACTGATATTTTAAGGAAAATAAAAAATTTTCATTTATTTTTTCATGTTTTTATGCCAGTTACAATATAGCGCATAAACTTTGTTTAGTTTGGTCAAACTCCCGAATGTCTGAAAAGGAGAAATAATTAAGTCATGGAAATACAAATCTATAAACCCGAATATTCAGTTAAAATTGTTACTGCCACATCGCTTTTTGACGGTCATGATGCTTCCATTAATATAATGAGAAGAATCTTGCAGGACTCTGGTGCAGAGGTAATCCATATCGGCCATAACCGCTCTGCAAAGGAAGTCGTGGATGCTGCCATTGAAGAAGATGCGCAGGGAATCGCCGTGTCAAGTTACCAGGGCGGGCATGTTGAATATTTTAAATACATGGTGGATCTTTTAAAGGAAAGAGGAGCTTCTCACATAAAGATTTTCGGCGGAGGCGGTGGAGTCATTATCCCTTTGGAAATGGATGAATTGCATGCCTATGGTGTTACAAGAATATATTCCCCTGAAGACGGATCAAAAATGGGACTCCAGGGAATGATCAACGATATGATGAAATCCATGGATGCGCCTTCTGTGGATTATGATAACCTTGATTATGATAACCTGAATATTGATAATAAATATGTGACGGCAAATTTTATTTCCGCGGTCCAGGAAGCCAAGGCCGGTGACAAGGCTGCATTTGAAAAAATCATGTTAAATATTTCCCGGATTGCTGGCAAAAAGGATGCTCCTGTCATTGGCTTGACCGGGACCGGCGGAGCCGGCAAATCATCTTTGACAGATGAATTAATTATCAGGATGCTCCTTGATTTTGAAGATATTAATATTGCCATTATTTCATGCGATCCCTCAAGGAGGAAAACAGGTGGCGCACTCCTAGGTGACAGGATCAGGATGAATTCCATTGAAACAGGCCGGGTCTACATGCGGTCTCTTGCTACAAGAAGGTCACAGACAGAACTTCCCGAAGCCCTGCCCGATGCGATCAGTGTTGTCAGGACTGCGGGTTATGACATTATTATTGTTGAAACAGCAGGTATAGGCCAGGGGGATTCAAGGATTGTTGATCTTGTTGATATGTCGGTCTATGTCATGACAGCGGAATTTGGTGCGCCTTCCCAGCTTGAAAAGATAGACATGCTGGATTATGCTGATATAGTCGTGGTGAACAAGTATGAGAAAAAAGGCAGTGAAGATGCATTAAGGGATGTAAGAAAACAGGTACAGAGGAACCGCAGGGCATTTGATATTGACCCAAAAGACCTTCCGGTATACGGAACCATTGCATCCAAGTTTAATGATGACGGAATAACAGCCTTTTACCATGGCCTTCTGGATCTCATCGCAGAAAAGAAAAATATTAAATTGGAATCCGGTATTCCAAGATCAAGTAAAAAAGAATCATCATCAAAAACCATCATTATCCCGGGAGAAAGGACAAGATATCTTGCCGAGATCGCCGATACCATAAGGCAATACCATAAAACAACCCGGGAACAGTCCAAAGCTCTTCGAACCAGATGGCATTTGATCGAGGCCAGAAAAACTATGGAAGGTATGGGGCTTGATGGATTACCGGATGTTCTTGCAAAATTTAAAGAGGCAGTTGCAGAATCCAAGTCCCGTGTAAAAGAAGAAACCGATAAGCTGATTGACGAATTTGTCAAGTGCAAAGACAAGTATGGCAAGGATGAACTGGTGTACCATGTGCGGGACAGGGAGTTGAAAGTACCCTTATACAGGACATCATTGTCCCATTCTAAAATTTCCAAAATTTCCCTGCCGCAATTCAAAGATCCGGGTGAGCAGTATACATGGATGAGAAAGGAAAATTTTGCAGGCAATTTTCCCTATACGGCAGGAGTGTTCCCTTTAAAAAGGGCTGATGAAGATCCCACAAGGATGTTTGCAGGGGAAGGTGGTCCCGAGGACACCAACAGGCGGTTTAAGCTTCTTTCTGGCAGTTATCCTGCCAAAAGACTGTCAACTGCGTTTGATGCGGTAACACTTTTTGGGTATGATCCTGAAATCCGCCCGGATATTTATGGGAAGATCGGAACATCGGGTGTAAGCATCTGTACCCTGGATGATGTAAAAGTGCTTTATGACGGTTTTGATCTTTGCGCTCCTAATACTTCGGTTTCCATGACTATTAACGGCCCTGCCCCGATGATGCTGGCCATGTTCATGAATACTGCCATTGCCCAGCAGATGGATAAGTTTAAAAAAGAAAACGGCCGTGGACCTTCAGAAGATGAGACGGCAGAAATTCGCCGGTTTGCCCTGTCCAATGTGCGAGGGACAGTCCAGGCCGATATTTTAAAAGAAGACCAGGGGCAGAATTCCTGTATTTTTTCCATTGAGTTTGCCCTTAAAATGATGGGGGACATCCAGCAGTATTTTATTGATAATAAGGTTAAAAATTTTTATTCGGTTTCCATTTCCGGATACCATATCGCGGAAGCCGGGGCCAACCCCATTACCCAGCTTGCCCTGACCCTGGCAAACGGGTTTACCTATGTGGAGTATTATCTTTCCCGGGGGATGGATATTAACAGTTTTGCACCCTCTCTTTCTTTTTTCTTTTCCAACGGTATGGACCCTGAGTATACGGTGATAGGAAGGGTTGCCAGAAGAATCTGGGCCGTGGCAATGAAATATAAATACAAGGGGAATGAAAAATCCCGGAAACTGAAATATCATATCCAGACATCAGGCAGATCCCTGCATAGCCAGGATATCCAGTTCAATGATATTAGAACTACGCTACAGGGATTGTGCGCAATTTATGATAATTGCAACAGCCTTCATACCAACGCATTTGATGAAGCCATAACCACGCCCTCAACCGAGTCTGTCAGGCGTGCCCTTGCTATCCAGTTGATTGTCAACAGGGAATGGGGACTGACCATGAATGAAAACCCGCTGCAGGGAAGTTTTATCGTGGATGAACTCACCGATCTTGTGGAGGAAGCCGTACTCGTGGAGTTTGAAAGGATCACGGAAAGAGGCGGGGTCTTAGGTGCCATGGAGACAGGTTACCAGAGAGGTAAGATCCAGGAAGAATCCATGTATTATGAACACCTGAAACATTCAGGCAAGTATCCCATTATTGGTGTAAATACATTTAAGGATCATGATGCTGATTATGCTGAAATGGCAAATCACCTGGAGCTTGCAAGAGCCACAGATGACCAGAAAGATGCCCAGCTTGCAAGATTGAATGCCTTTAAAGAGAAGAATCAGGATAAGGAAGCAAGGGCAATTGAAGAATTAAAACAGACAGCATTGGATGGCGGAAACATGTTTGAAAGATTAATGGAGACTGTCAAGGTCTGCAGCCTTGGAACCATTACAAATGCATTGTATGAGGTAGGCGGGAAATATAGAAGAAATATGTAAAAATAATTTTAGGAGATTTAAGAATATGAATAAAGCAGTTATAGTCAGCGCCGTACGGACCCCTCTGGGAAGTTTTGGCGGAACATTGAGTAAGAAAGGGGCAACTGACCTTGGAGCCCTTGTAATAAGAGAAGCAGTAACAAGGGCGGGTATTGATGATAAAGAGGTCAATGAATGCATCATGGGCATGGTTCTTCCCTGCGGGTATGGTCAGAATCCTGGAAAACTTGCAGCTGTTAAAGCAGGACTCCCGTGGGAAGTTGCGGCCTTTACCGTGAATAAGGTATGCGGATCATCATTGAAAGCGGTTATGCTGGCGGCCCAGGCCATCCAGTGCGGCGATGCGGATGTTGTGGTCGCAGGCGGCATGGAAAATATGAGCATGGCACCCTATTATATGGACAAGGCCCGTTGGGGCCATCGCATGGGGCCTGGAAAAATAGAAGACCATATGGTCCATGACGGACTCTGGGACGTAATCAATGATTTTCATATGGGCATGTCCAATGAACTTTGTTCTGAAAAATGGAAAATATCAAGGCAGGATCAGGATAGATTTGCGGCCCAGTCTTATGAAAGGGCCAATGAAGCCATTGCAGGAGGCAGGTTTAAAGATGAAATTGTGCCGGTAGAGATTCCTGTAAGAAAAGGCGACCCTGAAATTTTTGATACGGATGAATGCCCCAAAGAGACAAGTTTTGAATCCCTTTCAAGGATGAGGCCTGCCTTTAAAAAGGACGGGGTGGGGACAGCAGGGAATGCGTCCATCATCAGTGACGGGGCTTCTGCCCTTGTTATCATGAAAGAAGAAAAAGCACGGGAACTTGGCTGCAGAATAATGGCCACCATAGGCTCCCAGGCTTCTTTTGGCATTGATATGAAATATGTGCTTATGGCACCCATTTATGCTATTCCCAAAGTATTGAAAAAACAGGGGTTGACAGTTGCTGATATTGATCTTTTTGAAATAAACGAGGCATTTGCAGGAAGTTCGGCAGGTATTAGCAGGGTCTTGGAGCTTGATCCTGAAAAGGTGAATGTCAACGGCGGCAGCGTTGCATTGGGTCATCCCATTGGAGCAAGTGGCGCCAGGGTTTTGACCACATTATTGTATGAAATGGAAAAAAGAAATGTACATACCGGCCTTGCCTCCCTTTGCCTGGGTGGCGGCGAGGCTGTTGCGCTTGTTGTCAACAGGTGATATGAAAAGACCCTTTCAAAGAGTACATTGAGCTGAACTTTGGGGATAAAAAGTTTTTAAGGAGGAACAATGGAAGTAAAGAAATTTGGTGTTATAGGATCCGGCCAGATGGGCAACGGGATTGCACAGGTTGCAGCAGCAAGCGGCCTTGAAGTTGTGATGAGTGATATTAAAGAAGAATTTTGTAAAAATGGTGTTGCCACCATTTCAAAAAACCTTGACAGGATGGTGAAAAAAGAAAAAATATCTGAAGATGAAAAAAAAGCTATCCTTGGCAGAATCGTCACCACTACTGATTTAAAAGATATGGGGGCTGTGGATTTTGTTGTTGAAGCAGCAGTGGAAAGAGAAGACTTGAAATTCAAGATTTTTGAAGATCTTGATGAAATCTGTCCGCCCGAGGTGATTTTGTCCACAAATACATCATCCATACCCATCGGCAGAATTGCAGCCAGAACATCCCGGCCTGGAAAAGTCATTGGCATGCATTTTATGAACCCGGTTCCTGTCATGAAACTGGTTGAGGTTATTAAGGGTATTGCCACCTTGGCTGAAACTTTTGATACAACCTGGAAACTTTGTGAAAAATTTGGAAAAACCCCGGCCAAAGCCAATGATTTCCCTGGCTTTATTGCCAACAGAATATTGATGCCAATGATAAACGAGGCTATTTTCTGCATCTACCAAAGTGTTGGAAAACCAGAAGACATTGATACGGTTATGAAGCTTGGGGCCAATCATCCCATGGGCCCGCTTGCCCTGGCAGATTTAATCGGGCTTGATACCTGCCTTGCCATAATGGAGACTTTGTATGACGGCTTTAAAGATTCCAAATACAGGCCCTGCCCGCTTCTAAGAAAATATGTCGAGGCAGGATGGCTTGGAAGAAAGACTAAAAAAGGCTTTTATGATTATTAATAGTCAAGTTTGAAATTACCTTTAAATTAAAAGCTGCGGCAAAGCATAAATAAAAAATCAAACGCTTTGCCACAGCTTTACTATATGACTTGAAGAAAATCATGCACAAGGTCAGCGGCAGGATAAGGACCCCTATAATTGGTTCAAAACTTTTTTAGCCTCTGTTGCGCCCTTAAAGTCTTTCTGCAGTTCAAGAGCTTTTTTTAAAGCTGCTTCCGCTTTTACATATTTTCCCGTTTTATTGAGCGCCATGCCAAGGTGATATTGAAAAATAGGATTTCGGGGCTCTTTATCAACACTGGTTTGAAATTGTGTCACAGCATTTTCATAAAGCTTTTTTTTGTAATAGACCCAGCCTAGCGTATCCGTGATGGCCGGCAGGCTTCCAACCTGTTCTTTGGCCTGGCGGGCAAGATCCAGGGCCGTGTTCAGCTCCTTGTCATGTTCTGCATATAAAAATGCCAGGTTGTTTACTGCCGGGATATAATCAGGGTTGATTTTCAAGGCTTTTTTATAATGATCCTCTGCCAGGTCAAATTTCTGTAGTTTTTCATATAGAGTACCGATCAGGCTGTGCGGCGAAGGCTGGTCCGGCCTTTTTTTGATCAAAGCTTTATACAGGTCAACAGCCTCATTGATTTTGTTTTCACTATTATAAACCTTTGCCAGGGTAAGATAAGGGGTAATATATTCAGGGTTTTGCTCAATGGATTGTTTCAATACAGTCTTTGCCTTGTTAACTTCCCCGCTTACAAGCAAAAGGCTCCCTTTAAGATTGAGGATGATTGAGCTTATTACAGGTGAACCAGTTATTTTTTTTAAGTGGTCATCACATTTGTTTAATGCTGTTCTATACTGCTTTTCAGATGCTAAAAGTGAAATCAGGTTTGTAAATACATCCATGAGCCTGGGATTTAATTCCAAAGCCTTGTTGAAATTTTTCAAGGCGCTTGGGTTGTCTTTTCCTGCACGGTTTGCAATGCCAAGCCTGAAATATGCGGATGGGTTAGCAGGATCAAGTTCAATCATGTTTTCAAATATTGCTTTGGCCATGTCGTATTTTTTATTGGCAAGCTCTATATTGCCCATGAGAATATTGGCGTTGTAATGTTTGGGTAAAAGTTTAAGAACTTTTTTTACATTTTCTTCGGCAAGGTAAAGGTCACCTTTCTTATAATACATATCTGCCATCATTAATCTTGCCTGAAAAAGATTTGGTTTTTTTTCAAGGGCTTTTGAAAGAAACGGTCCAGCTTGTTTGAAATCATTTTTTTCAAAAAAAGTTGACCCTAAAAGAAAATTAAACATGACAGAATCAGGTTCTTCCTTGACAAGATCCTGGAAAACCGCAATGGCCTTGTCATAGTCCTTTGTTGCTGCAAGAATTTTGCCCTTAAGTATTTTTGACGGCAGGTAGTCAGGCCTTTTAGCCAGGATTTTATCAACCAGGGTTTTGGCTTTCAAAATATCCTTATTGGAAAAATAAAAATCTGCATAAGCGTTTTTCACAGCAAAATTATCAGGTTCAATTTTAAGGGCTTTTTTGATATATTCTTCTGCTTCCTTGGTCCTTTTCTGCCTGTTCAATAACTTTGCCAGAAGCATGTATGCATTCAAATTCGCAGGGTCGGTATCAATAGCTTTTAAAAGTGTGGTTTCAGCTTTACCAGGCTTTTTCATGGCCTGATAAAAATTACTTAAAAGGATAAGTGGTGCAGTATCATGAGGCTTTTTTTTGATAAGATCTTTAAGTGTTTTTTCAGCATGGCTAAATTGCTTTTTGGCTAAATAAAATCCAAATAATGCCTTGGAATAGTTTATGTTTTGAGGGTCGATTTTTACAGCCTGCTTAAGGTTTGTTTCTGCTTTTTCAAATTCTTTTTCAGCACCGTATAATCTTGCAAGAGCAAGATGGGCTTTCGCCTGGCTGGGGTCAATACCAAGTATTTTTAAATAAATTTTTTCGATTTTTTCTAATGGTTCTTTTTTTAAACCAAGTATGGCGGTCTCCAGGTATAAAGCCTGGATATTTCTGGGTTCCTTTTCAAGGACCTCTTTGACCCTGCGCTCGGCTTCCGGCCTTTTTTTCCCGAGAAGATAAAATGATGCCACCTGGATTTTATGCTCAGGGTTTTCAGGATCAATCTGTTCAAGCCTTAGGAAAGCTTTAAACGCTCCAGGGGCATCGCCAAGTTTTAGACGGGTTTTGGCAAGAAGCTCGTAGGCCTTGACAGAATTGTTGTCTAATTGAATGGCATTTTTTAACTGGATGATTGCTTTTTGATATTCTGAATTTTCAAAATACGTTTGTGCTTCTGAAAGATAATTTTCAATCTTTGCCTTGTCAGATGTGCATCCTGAAATTAAAAACAAAGAAAAGAAAACAGCTGCAATATATTTCATATAAAAGTGCTTAGTCATTATCATTCTCCCGAAAATTAAAATATTCTGAAATTTCTTCTTCTTTTTATCATCCCTTATTATTTTTTACCACTGGGTTTTAAGAAATTTTAAAGGATGTATTTTTCGAGTCAGACGTGAGATTGTTGCGGATATAGTTAATCTTATAATCCTGTCTCAAAATACTTTAGAATGATAATTACGAAAATAGTGTTTTTTTACCCGCCATATTTGTCATCAAAAGAGTTCCAGAAACTTCTGTCTTTGTCTCTCCAGCCTTTCCCAAATGATTTGTCAAAAAATGGTTTCAGGTTGGAGAACCAGGCCCCATAACCATGTTTGCCCTCAATCCTGGTTTTAATGACATCGGCAACATGGTCAAGAAGATTGGCAAGCTCATCCTTCGGGATATAGGAATCAGCCCCTTTTTGAATGGATTCTTTTAAGTTTTCCGGTGTGAGGGCATGGGCGGTCAGCATGAGTGCGGGAATGTCTTTTTTCCGGGCAAGCTCAAGTATATCGTACCCACTGACACCCATGATATCCAGTATTGCAATATCATATGGGTTTTTTTCAAGAAGTTTTTTTGCTTCATTAAAGGTTGAGGCCGTATCAAGGGAACACATGTCAAGGAGTTCTTCAACAGTCTCTAAAATGTCCGGTTCATCATCCACCACTAAAACCCGTCTGTCCCTAAGAAGGTCGTCTGTTTTAATTGTGCCAATCTCAAACTTTACAGTAGTTACGGGGCAGGGGGCTTTTAAAATGACATATCGTGAAGTAGAGCCTAAAATAGCTTTCTGGGCGCGGGATTTTTTCTTTATGCCAAGAAAGATCTGGTCAATTTCATTATCTTCTGCAAATTTGACCAGGTCTTCAGCAGGAGAAAGTCCCCTTACGCTTTGCTGGACTTCGCACTGGATGCTTGAATTTTCCATGAGTTTTTTTGCAAACTCAAGACCTTTTTCCGCCTTTATAATATCAGACTGTTTTTCAGAAGCCCCTCCTTCCATTGAGGTGATGACATAAACAAAAGCATTGTTTGTCTTTGCATAATCCCTGGCAAGGGACAATGCTAATCTTCCTACTTCTCCACCATTATATCCAACCAGTATCTTCATAATGAACTCCTAAGAATTACAGTCTACATCCAGCGTTTGCGTCGTTTATAGGATTTAACATCTTTAAAGGATTTTCTTGTGCCGCCCTTGGTTATACCCATGTAAAACTCTTTTACATCCGGGTTGTTCTGCAGTTCTTTGGACGGGCCTTCAAGAACAATTTTGCCTGATTCCATGATATAAGCATAATCAGACATGGCCAAAGCAACCTTGGCATTCTGTTCAACAATCAGGATGGTCGTTTTAAGTTCTTTATTTATTTTCTGGATATTATCAAATATTTCTTTTACCAGTAAAGGGGCCAACCCCAGGGATGGTTCATCCAACATCAGCATTTGGGGGGCGGCCATCAATGCCCTTGCAATGGCAATCATCTGCTGCTCACCGCCGGAGCTGTAGCCGGCCATTCTGTTGGTTACTTTTGAAAGCCTTGGAAAATGCTTGTACATAAGTTCGTTGTCTTCACGGATTTTTTTTGATCCGTCTTTCCGGGTAATGGAACCTACAATGATATTTTCATTAACTGTCAGGTGTTTGAACACCCTTCTTCCTTCAGGCACCATAACAGAGCCTAATTTAACAATATCTGTTCCAAGAAGGTTTGTTGTATCCGTTCCATTAAACTTGATATATCCTTCTTTGATGGCACCGTTTTCCGGTTTTAAAAGACCTGATATCGCCCGCAGGGTTGTTGTCTTCCCGGCACCGTTTGTTCCAAGCAATGATACTATGCTGCCTTTGGGCACATTCAGACTCACACCCCGCAATACCTGAATAATATCATTGTAGACAACTTCAATATTATTGACTTCAAGCAGATTGTTTTCCATATGCACTTTCTTTGTTTTCTATAGTGGTTAAACTTACCGGAAGCCTTAACTTTTTTTGTGCTTCCGGTAAGTTAAGATTCAGCAGGCCTTGTTTTTTAAAGTCCTGTCTATTTAATTTTTTTCATGTATTCAGACTGTATGGGCTCCCCGACTTTCTTGAATGCACCATTTTGTACGCTGTAAATCTGAAGCATGTCAACACCGGAACGATCTGTTTTTGAGAAGGTTACAGGTCCAATAGTTGTATAAGGATAATAAGCATTCTTCCCATTCATTTTATTCAGGGTATTGTAAAGATTGGCCTTAGTTATATCAAGGCCGGCAGCCTTTGCTCTTCTGATGGCTTCCGTTGTCACCTGGGCCACCATGATTCCTGCGGCATAATTATGTGAGTTTGCAGCTTTGGCATCACGATTGTATCTTTTTGCCAGGGCAAGTTGCTTTGTGGTTCCTTCATTTTCTTCAGAAGTCAGGTTGAAAGAGGTGCTCCAGACATATCCTTCACAGGCATCCCCTGCAAGGGCAATCAGGTCGTTTCCACCTGTATAATGAGCGCCAAGGAAAGTGAGTTTCCCTTTTTCGCCATAGGTGCTTGCAGTAAGACCAAGACGCGCTGAGTCCTTGAGCATTGTTGCAACAGGGGACTGTACTGTATGGCAGATAACATATTGAACACCTTTGCTCATTAAGCGTTTTAACATGGCTGAGTAATCAAGATCCTTACCATGTTCCACAACTTCAACAATTTCCATGTTCAAGCCTGCTGCAACCGCTTTTTTTGTATCAGCTACAGGTCCCCGGCCAAATGCGGAAGGGTGGATAAACATAGCGACTTTTGGTTTCGTTCCTTTATGATTTTTTACCACATATTCTGAAAGGGCAACCATTTGTTCCGAATAAGATGCAACCGGGAGAAAAATATAGTTTGAATTAACAAGGTTGCCTGCATGGTAGGAAGCGGGAAGAACAGGGATTTTCTCTTCCTCAAAATCCCTTTTCAACCCTAGGGTGCTGCCGGTTGAATAGTTAAGATACAGGACAATGCCTTCGTCAAGAAAGTCTTCAAAGTTTCTTTTGGTGACATCGGTTTTGTACTGGTCATCCCTGATCGTGCAGTCAATTGTGTCATTGCCCAGAATTTTGGTTTCATTGACAAATTTAAAATAATCTTCAACACCTTTGGAGTAAGGGTTGCCGGCATCAGATGTAGGACCTGTTATAGCCAGGGACATACCAATTTTGTAAACCTTTCCTCCTGCATTTACAGGTGCTGTGAATGCAAACATAGCGACAAGAATCAGTAACGCAGTTAATAAATTTTTGCTTTTCATGTTTCTTCTCCTTCTTCAGGTTTTGGGTTAGATACTAAAAAAATATATATTAAAATGGCGATTTAGCAGCTTAATACCGGAATGGCCACAATTTGGCATATGATTTTGCAATTCTCCACCAGTTTGCAATCCCTCTTGGTTCAAACATTAAAAAGAGTACAATCACAAGACCGAATGTGAAGGGCTTCAGTGCCGTTGCCAGGTTCATTCCTGACGGCATGTATTGTCCGGCGGTTTCAGCAAGGTTCTCTACCTGGAGCTCTAGAAATTTAATGGCAACAGGGCCCCAGAAAGACCCGTTTAAAGTCCCCAATCCCCCTACAATGGCCATGGCAAGGTAGGAAATGGATTCATTGAGGGTAAAGGATTCAAACCCGACGCCCCGGTAAAGATAGGCATGCAGACCACCTGCAACCCCTGCAAAAAAACCGGCCAGGGCAAAAGCATAGACTTTTGTCAGTCCCGGGTTTATTCCCATGGCGTCCGCGGCCCTGTCATTGTCACGTACAGCCACAAGCGACCTGCCGTATTTGGTTTTCAGAAGATTCCTTATCCCGAATCCCATTATAACCATAACGGTCAGGATAATGAAATACCAGAATACATAATGATCTTTTCTGCCGACCTTACCTGTGAACCAGAAAACCCTTCCTACAAATATGGTCTGCCCCTGGTTGAAAAACGACATAAAGTTTATGACCCACTGGAAGATCATCTGGAAGGACAGGGTGGCAATGGCAAGATAAAGATGCTTTAACCGAAGTGCCGGTAATCCGACAATGGCCCCGAAAATGGCACCCACAAACCCGCTGAGAATGATTAAGACCGGCCAGAAATGTGTGACAAAAATGCTGGAATCACCGATGACCCTGCAAAAGGATGCGACAGTGTAGGCACCGATCCCCACAAATGCGGCATGACCTATGGAGATAAGGCCCGCAAATCCTGTCAGGAGGTTCAGGCCCATGACGGCAACAATGGCAATTAAAATATTGTCCACCACCAGCATGGATTTGTTGCTCAGCTCAAACAAAAGAGGCCATCCGAACAGGATGATCAGGAACAGGGTGAAAACTGACCTGTCAAGGCTGGTAAAAAAAGTTCTCTGCTCCTGTTTGTAAGTCGTAAAAAAATTTCCAGTTGCTAACCATTGATTTGCTGACATAGATTACACCCGCTCAATTTCATGAATTCCAAATAAACCGTGGGGTTTAAATAGAAGGATTATTAATAAGATGATATATGGCATGACTTCGCCCGTGCCATTCAAGCCCCAGTTCCCGTCCAGGTAACCGTTTGCAAACTGCTGGATCAACCCCATGATGATCCCTGCAACAACCGCCCCCAGGATAGAATCAAGGCCTCCCAGGATGACGACAGGAAATACAATGATTCCAAATGCCTGGAGGGTATCGAAATTGAGTCCTGTAATATTACCGATGATACATCCTGCCGCAGCAGCTGACAGACCTGCCGTGGCCCAGGCAAGCCCGAATACTTTTGGCACTGAGATACCCACAGACATGGAACCCAACTGGTCATCAGACACGGCCCTCATGGATATGCCAACGGTTGATTTTTTAAAAAACCAGGAAAATCCTCCAATCAGGACAAAGGTTATGATAACCCCTACAAGTTGTGTCCAGGATATGGACACACCTCCGAACGAAAGCGGAGCCTCGGGAAGAAATGCCGGAAAAGAATAATTTTCCGTTCCAAATGGGGTGAGATATATTAACCCGTCAAGAATTGATCCAAGCCCTATGGTGACCATGATAACCGATATTATGGGTTCGCCGATCAAACGCCGTAAAAAAATTTTTTCAACACTCATTGCTAAAAAGAATGTAATTATCATGCCGATTAAAAAAGCATAGAAAATCGGCATGCCTATTGTTACAGTAAGCTCAAAGGTAATAAATGCGCCTGCTGCAATTAGCTGGCCATGGGCAAAGTTTGCCACCCTGCTTGATTTATATACCAGGACAAGTCCAAGAGCGGCCAAAGCATAGATAGAGCCTACCACGATACCGCTGATTATAATTTGAAAAAAATAACTCATCAGACTCCTTTCACCGTATAAAAATTAATACTTGCCGTAACCGTTGTTGACTGCCCGTCCTGATACTGGAAGGATGCTTCAACCTGCTTTTTATCTATGGATTCGTCATAAAGTGCATCATACAGGTTCTGGTATCTTTCCTGTACAAATTTACGACGTATTTTCCCGGTTTTTGTCAACTCCCCGTCATCCACATCCAAAAGCTTGTAAAGCAGGGCAAACCGCTTGATTCTAAAATGTTCTTTTTCAGCCCGCAAATTGACATCCAATACCTGTTCCATTATAAGCGTGGCAACTTCCGGCTTGCCGGAAAGATCCATATAGGTGGTATAGGAAATACCCCTGTCCTCGGCCCATTTGCCCACAACAACGGGATCAATGTTAATAAGGCATGCTACAAAATCTTCCTTGTTTCCGAAAATAATGGCTTCTTTTATGTAAGGGCTGAATTTGAGGGCGTTCTCCAGGAACATGGGAGAAAACATTTCATCCTTATTATTATGCATTACATCGGAGAGACGGTCGATGACCACCAGGTGCCCGTGCTCGTCGATAAATCCTGCATCTCCTGAATGCAGCCATCCGCCTTCAAGTGCTTCTTTGCTTTTTTCAGGCAGATCATAATACCCTGGTGAAACCGAAAGTGATTTTGAAAGGATTTCCCCGTCTTCTGCAATTTTACATTCGGTTCCCGGTAATGGTTTCCCAACAGTTTCGGGCCTGACATCCCCATCCCTGTGCATGTAGGCAATCCCTGTAATTTCGGTCTGGCCGTAAATCTGTTTTAGATTTACTCCTATGGCCTGGTAAAAGGTAAAGAGTTCAGGCCCTAATGCTGCACCACCAGTATAGGCACGTCTCAGGCGCAAAAGCCCGATCTGGTTGATAAGGGGTCTAAGAACCATCTGAGTTCCAAGCCATGATTTGATTTTTAACCCGGGCGGCATGGATTTGCCGGTCATTTTATAGTCTGCAGCTTTCAGGCCCACCTTGATGAAATAATTATAGAAAAGTTTGTTCAACCAATAGGACTGGTCGATTTTCAGCCAGATTTCAGACCGGATGGTTTCATAAATCCTGGGAGCGCCGAACATGAAATGTGGTCCGATTTCCTTTAAGTCTGACATGGCTGTTTCAACAGACTCGGGGAAATTAATGGTGATCCCTGTTGCCATGGCAATCCCGAAAGAGTTCATCTGTTCACCTATCCAGGCAAACGGCAGAAAAGAGACATATTCGTCTGTTTGTTGAAGCGGGTCTACTTCAGTAATTTTCACACCCATGTTGATATAGTTTTTATGGGTCATCATGGTTCCCTTGGGAAGCCCTGTGGTCCCTGATGTGAGGCACAGGTGACAGACATCGTCCGGCTTTCCCTGATCCACAAGGGTTTCAAAAAGATCAGGGTTTTTTTCATATTCTTTATCACCCTTTTTGTAAAGATCTGCAATGTCAATGAACCAGTCATCTTTCATATACTCTCTCATGCCTCTCGGGTCTTCAAAAATGACTTTTTTAACATCAGGGATTTTTTTTCTTACCTCAAGAACTTTATCCACCTGTTCCTGGTTGTCACAGAACACCGCACTGACCTTCAGATATTGAAGGATCTGGGCAATTTCATCCGGCATGCTGGTTTGATATATGCCTGCTGAAATTGCTCCAATGGAGTGTGCGCCGATGGCAACAAATAAAAGTTCAGGAATATTATCACTGATAATGGCAACAGTATCTCCTTTGCCAAGCCCTATTGTTTTAAGGCCAAGAGCGGTTCTCCTGACATGGCTATAATAATCTTCCCAGGTATAGGTGTTCCAGATCCCAAAATCTTTTTCTCTTAACGCCGGGCGTTTGGGGGTACTTTTGACCCTCCAGCGAAGCAATTGGGGAATAGAGTATTCAAGTAAGTGATCATTCTTGCTCATAGATTTAGTCCTCCCCGATATAAGCTTCAATAACTTTAGGATTATGGGCTATCTCCTCAGGAGTTCCCGAGCCTATGACCTCACCAAAATCAAGCACATAAATCCTGTCTGAGATATCCATAACAACTCCAAGATCATGCTCCACAAGTACAACAGTAATCTGCCGTTCCTTTTGGATATCCATGACAAATCGGACAATATCTTCTTTTTCCCCCTGGTTCATTCCGGCCATGGGTTCATCTAAAAGCAGAATGTCAGGCGCAAGGGTTAATGCCCTTGCTACCTCGACTTTTTTCTGGGCACCATAGCTTAAGTTGCCCACAAGGCTTTTGCGGCAGGGCTCAAGTTCCATAAAATCAATGATGTCTTCGACATATGCCCTGTTTTCAGCTTCAACCCGGGAGGCTTTCCCATAAAAGAAGATGGCATGCAAAAAGCTGTAATTTAAATTCTGGTGGCGGGCCAAAAGAAGGTTATCTAAAACCGAGAGGCCGGAAAAAAGTTCAAGGTTTTGAAATGCCCTGGCAATCCCCATGTTCGACACCTGGTGCGGGGAAGCATGGGTCAGCTCTTTTTCTTTGTAAAAAATGTCACCTTGGGTCGGGTGGTAAAAGCCTGATATGCAGTTCAGCATACTGGTTTTACCGGCACCGTTGGGGCCGATAATTGAAGTGATCAGACCCGGCTCAATCTTCATGTTTACATCACTTAGAGCCTTGAGTCCGCCAAAAGAAAGTGTAACGTCGTTAATATTTAAATAGGCCATATAAAATCCAAATTCTTTAAGTCAGATTAAAGAGAGCTTGCATCCAAAAAAGGTTCATTGCTTATTGAAAAACGATTGAAACTAACACTCACCTCCTGTCATAAATAAATAATTAATTAAGTATTGACACTATTGATGGATAAAGCGTTAGGGACCGTTGCAATTCTGTCAGGTCCTTAAAAAATATCCATAGTAAATCAACTATTGAGTGTCAAGACAAAAACCGTGTTTGGATAAAAGTGGTTTGTTTTTATGCGTATTCAACTTTTATCTTTTCACGGTCAATTTTTCCGTCTTCTGTTCTTGGCAACTCGTTGATGAATTCAACATATCTTGGTTTTTTATAGCCTGCAATGAGTGATCCGCAAAATGTGACCAGATCATCCTTTGTCAGGTCATACCCCGGTTTCAGCGAGCAAATAGCTTTTATGCCTTCCCCAAATTTCGGGTCGGGTACACCAAATACACAGACATCTTTGATGGCATCATGCACAAGAATAGCTTTTTCAACTTCTGCCGGGAAAACATTTTCCCCGCCGGGCTTGATGAGTTCTTTCTCCGCTTTTCGGCCTTTGAAGAATAAAAAACCGTCAGAATCAATCATTCCAAGATCACCGGTATGGTGCCAGCCGCCCCTGAAGGTGTGGGAGTTCAGTTTCCCGGCATTCCAATACCCCTGGAAAACCAGTGGCCCTTGAACAAGGATTTCTCCTGTTTCACCTTCTGGTAAGAAATTGTCAAACTCGTCTGCAATTTTAATATTGGCAAGAGGTGATATAATACCTGCTGAACCTGATTTTGCAAAGTATTCGGTAAAGGCGATCAGTCCGGATGTTTCGGTCTGGCCGTACATTGTCCAGAATTTTGAACTTGTTGCGGCTTCCCATTTTTTAGCTGTGTCAGGCATTTCAAGTCCGGCAGCTATTTCAAGGCTTGACAGATCAAACTTGCCTTTTTCCATGGCATCTATAAGGTTTGCTAATATGGGTGGGAAAGAACCAAAAAGATTAACTTTTTGTTCCTGGATAAGTTTTAAGGTTTTTTGAGGGTTAAATTTTTCTTGTATTATATTTTGACCGCCGGCTTGAAGTGTCCCTAGTCCTAAATTAATTCCCATGATATGAAATAATGGCAGAATATTTAAATAGGTTTTAGTGTCATCAAGCCCGTACGCGTGGATGATTTGCAGGTTTGCCAAGATAATATTGTCCTGTCCGAGAACAGCACCCCTGGGTTTTCCCTGCACCGCGGCTGTATGGATAATTACAAAAGGGTCTTTTAGCAGGTGCTCCACCCGGGTTTTCAGAGGCGCGTTGTCATACAGATTTGAAAAAGCAGTATCATTCTCATCAATGATATAGCAATGTTCTATGCAGGAAGATGATTCAGATAAAGTCCTGGCAAGGTCAGCCATTTCTTTGTCAGCAAAAATAATTAAAGGAGTGGTGTCCTCGATAATATAAGATACTTCATCATCACTTAGCCGCTTGTTGATAAGGACAAGTACAAGATTAAGTGCGGATGCGGCACCAAACAAATGGAAAAAGACAGGATGGTTTTTGCAAAGAACTGCTATCCTGGTTCCGGGGGAAAGGTCAAGACTTTTAAGACCACTGGCAAGCCTGGCTGTCTGTAAAAAAAGATCGGAATATGTAATTTTTTTATCTTTATAGTGAATGGCACAGGATAAGCCTCTATAGAGTGCGTTTTTTTCATAGATATCAAAATAGCTCAGGTTGTGAAGGTTGTTCATTAAGCATTACTCCTTGTAAAAAGGACACAATATAAAAATTTAATTCACTCTTATTTACAACTTCGCAGGAACCCAACGTCTACTTAAACTTTTTCAAACCAAACGAGCGCTCAGTCTCAATGTAACACCAGTAATAATTTAATTTGTTCCGGTTTGTCAAAGCCTTTTTTTATAATTTTTTCCCAGACGGGAAGAATACCGTAAAAATTGAGTGTCCTGAATTCAAGCAATCCTTTTGCGTCTTGCAAAAGCGGCATTTTTCAATATCACCAGGACATATGGCATCTTTGTTTTCCAAAAGGAAACAGCAGCGCCTGGATACCATTTTTAAAGTAAAGCCAAGCCGTTCTGAAAAGATTTTCATTCTTAATAAATCCGCACCTTTTCCGCCTGCATTAAAGGCAAAAGGTGTTTTGGTCGAATACAATAATGTTTCCTGGGTCGTGAAAAATCCTTCAAAAATCCTTTTTTTTGCATCAGTTTCAATCCCCACTCCAAAGTCATGGATACTCAAAAGAACGCCGGATTCTTTTTCCCGGATGGAAATATTGATTTTCCCGTTATCCGGTGTGTTTTCAATTGCGTTTTTAATAAGCCCGCAAATCATTTTATTCAGTATTTCTTCTGGCAGCAGAAGACAGGGCAGGTTGTCATCAGCATTAATTTGAATTTCAATATTCCTGAATTCAAACTCAGGCTCAATCAAGGTGTAAACTTCATTTATGTATTCAGAAAAATCAATGGGCCGGCGCTTAATGGTTCTTGGCCCGAATTTTTCATCAATCAATTGTCTGACCGAGTGTTCAAGTCTCCGGGGGTCAAGGTTTTGCAGGATAAGGGTTTCCAGCTCGTCCTGGCAGGCTTCAAACATTTTTAATAAAAGTTTTTGCACGGAATATGTTTTGCCTTCCATGATATCCGCAACCTCATCCTGGATGTCAACAATTCTATTCAGGTTTCTTTCAATTCTGTTTAGTGTGGCATCCACATTTGCACCGGACAACGGCTTGAGTTTTTTCTTCAATATCTGCAGGGAACCTGTAAGAACGGCCACAGGAGTCTTAAGCTCGTGGGAAAGATGGTTGATGGCTTTTCCTTTGGCCCGGTTCAGGGAGGCCACATCCCTGTAAGCATCCCTGACTGCTTTGGAAAACCTTGCATTTTCAATTGAAATAGCACAGGTTCCTGCAATCATGGTCATAAGTTCCATATCATTATAATCAAACAGGTTTTGTTTTTTATTTATGGCACAAAGAACCCCGATAATTCTGCCCTCGCTCTTTATGGGGACTTCCAGAAGGCTTTTTGTCCGGTACCCCAGCCTTTCATCCCTTTCAGGGTAGTCTTTTAATAATTTTTCGGCATCATTTACCAGGGCATATTCACCGGTTTTAATAATTTCTCCTGCCAGGACCGAATTTACAGGGAACCTGAATTTTTTTGCTCTTTTTTCTGTATCGGAATCATCGTAGGCTCCCCCTGTGAAAAATAATTCTTCCTTGATTTCATCATATAAAAGAACTATGGCGCCTTCAGTGTTTAGAAGGGCTTTTACTTCTTTTGAAATATAGGTCATAAGATCTTCAAGTTCAGGGTATTCTGGTAGGACTGCACTGATTCTCATGATGGTTTTATTGTTTTTTTCAAGCCTTTTTTCTTCGGTGATATCTCTTAAGATAACAAAGGTGTCTCTTGAACCTGTTTTAAACCTTAAATGGGATGCAGCCCAGAGAACCACATCCAGAACCTTGCCGCCCCTTGTCAGCCGCTGTGTCTCATACCGGGTAAGGGACTTGTCCTCCCTGAATTTATTGAGCATATCATTTGTTTCGGTTTCAAGCCCGGGAGGCACAAATGGTACGGATTTGCCCTTTAATTCATCAAGAAACCAGCCAAAGGTTTTTGAAAAGGAAGGGTTTACATATGAAACCAGGCCATTGCCATCATAAACCACAATCGGGTAAGGTACAAATTCCAGGATTCTCCTGTAGATACGGTATAGTTCCCTTTTTTTCCTTTCGGCAATTTTTTCTTCTGTGACATCCTGGAGGGTCTCAACAGCACCGGCAATGTTACCTTGACTGTCCTTAAATGTTGCAGCCGTAAAAAAAAGCCATTTGCCTTCCTTGCCCAAGTCTTTAAAAAAGTCGGTGGCTGCAAATTTTTCTTTATCCTTGGACGACCTGACATACTTCAGGCCGTAGTGCTCTGCAATCCTTGCATCTGAAGACCTGTCAATGATAAGGTCTGCCATAATCGGACGTTTTGAGGAATAAAAAGCCTTCCACTGGTCCTTTGTTGCAATCATGTCTTTGGCAGACAGTCCTGACAATTCTTCCAGGGCCTTGTTAAAATGGGTGATAGTATGGTCTTTGTCTACAACAAATATTGGGATTGGTGCGTTAAAGATAATATTATTAAGTTTTTTATTTTGTTCTTCTAAGTTTTTTATCTTGTTTTCAAGTGCAGCAGTATAATCTGCATTATTTTTCATGAATAAACCCCAAAAGACTTTACAAGATTATTTGATACCCGTATAACAAAATTTATAATTTAAAAGATTAAATGTTCTTTGCCAAAGCCTAGTTAATTTGCAATAAGCGACTATAATATATAAAATCATTGATTAAAATTGCAAGGATTTTAAAGGTTGAAGAAAGAAATGCCGGACACCACCATAAAAACAGAAATTCTTATTCATGACTTAAAGGTCCCCATCTCGGTAATAGATGCCGGGGCAAAATCGCTTCTGAACCGCCAGGATTCCTACGGCCCTTTGACTGATAAACAGATAAAAGTATTAAAAAGGATCATAAGAAATACATTGACAACTAAGAGGCTGGTGAATGATGTGCTTGAGCTTGGGAGATCAAGAGAAGGGGTCATGATTATTTCTGATTTTCCTGTTTCACACCTTGTCACATGTGTACTGGTGGAAATATTTGATCTTTCTGATCCCGGGGCAGCCGAGACCATCCGGAAAATCAAAACCTATGATGAGCTGAACCGGGTGGTTCAGGCCTGCGGTACAAAATTGTCCTTTAATCCCAAAGCCTGGAGAACCATGGTTCATCTTGATGAGGCCAAGGTGAGACAGATTTTAAGGAACCTTGTTACAAATGCGGTCAAACATCGATCTTCTTTTGTGGAAATTTCAGGCAGTATTGAAGAAAAACAATTGATTTTAAAAGTGAAAGATGATGGCCGCGGAATACCCCCTTCAGACCATCAAAGGATTTTTGAAACCTATTTCACTACGGGATCATCCATTGAGAGTGCCATCCAGAGTCATGGCCTTGGGCTTGCCGGGGTAATGGTATTGTTAAAGGATATGGGGGGAACGCTTACTTTGAATTCCGACGATGGGAAAGGAGCTGAATTTATAGTGGCAATTCCTTTATAAAGTCATTCCATTTTCTGGATATCGTCCCTTGATGATATCTGCTTTGTATCAAATTCATCCCAGAAATCACGGTCATTTTTCCTCCAGCCTTCACCAAACAATTTGTCAAATACAGGTTTAAGCAATGAAAACCAGGTGGCATGGGCTTTTTTCCCTTCTTTTCTTGCATGCAATATATCAGCAATATAAAGGGAAATATCCACAAGTTTATCTTTAGGGACATAAGCATCCGCGCCCTGTTCAATGGATTGTTTTAAATTGTCCGGGGTTAAGGCATGGGCTGTCAGCATCAGGGAGGGAATATCCATTTTGCTGGTGATCCTCAAAAGGTCGTAGCCTTTAACGCCCATGATATCCAGGATAGCAACATCATAGACGTTATTTTTTAAAAGGACGACTGCATCTTCAAAGGTTGCGGCCGTGTCAACCGAACATGTGTATAGTAACTCTTCAAGGGTTTCTAAAATATCCGGTTCATCGTCAACCACAAGGACTTTTTTGTTCTCAAGAATGTTTTGATTATCCATTCAGCCTCCTGTTCACGTTTTAAGGCAAACACGCTAAATATAACATTTATGCTATCTTATTGGAAATTGTTTAATAATTCAATAACATATTCTATATCGGCAGATGTGTGACCAGCATTAATCTGAAACCTGATGGTTTCATCGCCTTTTGGCACTACGGGAAAAGTCAATCCAACCACCAGTACGCCATGATCAAATAAATATTTTACAAGAACATGGGTTTTTTTTGTATCTCTCACCATTAACGGGACAACAGGGTGGGGGCCGGGTATGGATTCCAATCCGAGTTTTTCAAGCCCTTCCCGGAACTGGACCGTCCTCTCTTTCAGGGCTTTAAGCAATAAAAGGCCCTCATCGCTGTCGCAGATGTCAATGGCTTTTATTGCAGCAGCGCAGTCTGCAACACTTAAAGGGTTGGTGTAAATGTAAGTGTCTGCCTTCTGGCGGACAGATTCAATGATGTTCCGGCTTGCTGCAATAAATCCCCCGTTAACACCAAAGGCTTTCCCAAAAGTCCCTATAATTATATCAGGTGATGCATTGCAAAAATCCAAAGTACCCCGGCCGGTATCTCCATAAGCTCCCATGCCGTGTGAATCATCCACGACTGTGATGACACCGTCCTTGAATTTTGAATCATATTCTCGGCATATTTTATTTATTTCATTAATGGGTGCATAATCTCCCCGCATGCTGAATATCCCGTCAAATATCACGATAACACGTTCGATGTCAGGGCCGGCTTCATCAAGGCATCTTTTCAGGTCACCCATATCATTATGTTTGAAAATGCCCTTGTTTTTACTTGGGATATTGCTGATTCGCATGGCCCTGATAATGCTGTTATGGTTTAGCCGGTCCCCGATCCAATGCGTTTTATTATTGGAAAGACTTAAGGCAAGCCCGCAGTTTGAGGTGTATGCAGAGTTGAAAATTTTGGCCGAAGCCTTGCCCACAAACCTTGCCACTCTTTTTTCAAGCTGGTCGTGAAGGATAAAAGTTCCATCAATGAATCTTACTGCTCCGGGGCCGACGCCGAATGTCCGGCTCGCCTTGTCTGCCGCGGCCACAAGTTCCGGATTATTGGAAAGGGACAGGTAAGAGTTGGAATTCAGCCTTATAAACTCATTATCATTGCCGGCAAGTTTATATCGGGGCCCGAATTTGCCCTTTGGCGGTATGTATTGTTCAATTATCCTTTCCGGGGATTTGGCCCTTCCTTCTTTTTTTAAAACATCTAATTCCCGTGCCAGGGATATATCAAGTTTGTTTGTGGACATTTTTTTATTTTGCTCCAAGAATAATAATTCTTAATTTATAACCGGTTAAGTCCAGTCAAGTATGACTTTCCCTGACTTCCCCGACCTCATTATTTCAAATCCTTTTTTAAATTGTGTATAATGAAATTTATGGGTGATTAAAGGCACAATATCAAGCCCGCTTTGAATCATGCTGCTCATTTTATACCAGGTTTCATACATTTCCCTGCCGTAGATGCCCTTTATCGTCAGCATGTTAAATACAACTTTGTTCCAGTCAATATCCGTGTTCTCCGGCATGATGCCCAGAAGGGCAATTTTCCCGCCATGGCACATATTGTCAAGAATTGACCTTAAGGCGGCAGGGTTGCCGGACATTTCCATGGCCACATCAAACCCTTCTTTCATGCCAAGGTCTTTCTGGGCCTGTTCAATGCTTTTTTTTGTTACATCAATGGCCATTGTGGCCCCGGCTTTTTTGGCAAGATCAAGCCGGTAAGGATTGACATCTGTTACCACGACATAGCGTGCACCGGAATGCTTTGCAATAGCCGCGGCCATACAGCCTATGGGGCCGGCCCCTGTAATCAGGACATCTTCTCCCAGGACGTCAAAAGAAAGCGCCGTATGGGTTGCATTTCCAAGGGGGTCAAAACAGGCAAGGACATCTAAAGGGATGTTTTTATTGCAATACCAGACATTTGTGACCGGTATAGCAAGATATTCGGCAAAGGCCCCAGGCCTGTTGACGCCAACCCCTTTTGTGTCCCTGCACAAGTGCCGCCGCCCGGCAAGGCAGTTCCTGCAATGTCCGCAAACCAGATGGCCTTCCCCTGAAACAAGGTCTCCTGGTTTGAAATCCACTACATGGGAACCTGTTTTCTCAATTGTTCCTACAAATTCATGACCAATGTGCATGGGAACAGGAATTGTCTGCTGTGACCATTTGTCCCAGTTGTAAATATGGACATCAGTTCCGCAAATGGCAGTTTTAACGATTTTTATCAAAACTTCATTATGGCTGATATCCGGAACTTGCACATCCTTTAGCCATAGACCTTCTTCAGGCTTTGTTTTTACAAGCGCTTTCATTGTTTTCATGAGATATAAATCCGGTTAATTCATATGTAAATACTAATATTTCCCCATGAAAATGAATATACTATAAATGCTGATGAAATACTATCTGCAAAAGAAAAGTTTAGAGGCTGAATTGAAAGGACTTGCTTTAGCCCCCCCCCTGGAAAAATTAAGTGGAAATCAACCTGTTAAATGTTATTGGTGACAGCTGCCAGTCTTTTTTTGGCTATATTCAAATATTTAATATTATTGTCAATGCCGACAAATTTTCGATTTAGTTTTTTACATGCAACTCCTGTTGTGCCGCTACCGCAAAATGGATCAAAAACTAAATCGTTAACATTAGTAGATGCAATTATTGCTCTTTTTACAACGCTTTCAGGTTTTTGTGTCGGATGTTTTCCGAAATTTTTTTCAGAATTATTGGCTGATGCCATTTTCCAGATATCTCGCCATACAGATTTCATGGGATACCCATTAGAAATAGTTTTGAGTACATCATAATTAAAAATATGTTTTGAATGCTTTGTTTTTGCTGCCCAGATAATGTGTTCAGATGCATGAGTAAAATATTTTTTGGCTAAATTTGGTGGCGGATCTGGTTTTTCCCAGACGATATTATTTAATATTTTAAAATTTAACTCCTGTAGAGCAAATCCGACTGAGAATATATTATGAAATGTTCCACAAACCCAGATGGAGCCGTTTTTTTTAAAATCCGTTTACTTTCCAATAACCATTTCCTGTTGAAATCATGCACAGCTTTTATGTCCCGGGACTTATCCCACACACCCTTATCAACACAGACCTTTTTGCCACTTTTGCATGTTATTCCACCCGAAGATAAAAAATAAGGTGGGTCTGCAAAAATAAGATCGACACAATTGCCTGGTATATTTGTAAAGAAGGACAATGCATCTAAATTATATAATTTAATTTTACTGACAACATCGTAATAAAATGGTGGAATATGATCTTCACAGATTTTATCATGTTGATTGAAATCAAATATATTTAAATCATTGGCGATATAATATTTCATAAAATAATTTTAACAAAATCAAGTATTAATGTCGCCTTGTTCAGGCTCTTTTTTTGCTTTATCCCGCAGTAGCTTTATTAAGAGGTACAACTTTTTCAACTTGAGAATGATTTGAATATGTTTCCCAATCAGGGGTATATTCTGCTGCTTGATTTCCCCAGGTTGTCCATCCTTTCCTTTTCCCCCGGCCGAAAAGCTCCAGAAATGGTCCCCAGCTGCAAGATTCTATTAAATCATATTGTTCATCCGGTTTTCTACTATGTTCTCTTTTCCGTGATGATATAATATTTTCCTGGCTTCTTCCAGGCTGTAATGTTCTTATATTTTTACCACGTACTCCGAACAAAATCATTTCAGTAACATTCCTGAAATAAAAGCCGACACCTCTTCTGTCAGGCCCACCATCTTTTCTGATTTTGTACCAGATCAAGTTTGTTTTATATTTAAAACCCCAATGTTCCATTACCTGCATACCTTCTGCTAAGAGTGCATTTGGAACCCATAAATAAAGATGAGCTCTTTCTTTTGCAACAGCTTCTACAGGCAGTCCTTTTATTTCTTGCAACTTCATTGTAGAATAGCGTAACAGCCTTTTATGCTCCGGCGCCATTTTGCCAGTACGATTTTGAAACTGCCACGGTGGGTCAGCAAGTATTGTTGAATATTTCTTTTCACCGATAAAGTCCAATAAATCATCTGAAGCATTCATAGTCATACGTCCTTTACATAAAGAGATTTTGAAATTCCAAAAACTACAAGCGGGCATCCTGCTCCGCTGCCACCTTCTACTCTTGGAATCAACTTGCTCATATGCGTTGTTGATGCTCCATAAGATGAGCCTCTGCCGATATCATTAAATATTTCTTGAAGGTTATCACATCGCGTAATAATGACACCAACACTAATTGCGCGCAGATCAAAGAGTAACCTGAAATTATTTAAATCCCGATCGAAAAAAGGATCTTTATTATTCCATTCAATTTCCAGGGCAACTCTATTTTTAAAACAGTCAATTTTGTGAGTTGGGGTATCCATTGTATGATCATCAACAATAACTTTGGTTGCAAATTCTTTTTCAACCCAGTCTCTTTGATAAAGGTATTCGTCTATATAGCCGGAAACCTTTGATTTCCTTCCACCGGCCTTCATGATCCAGCTCTTTTTCAGCCGGAAATCTTTTAGAACTGATATTATATCATTCCATTCGTTTTTAAAATCTTGCTTCAAAATAGCGCAAGCATGTTTCCATTCATATACTTCATAGTTTTTTCTGATAAATTCAGGAAGCAATTCTATGCTCATGTTTTCTCCATGCTCCGTGTATTTTCATTAGAGATAAATTCGGTTAATTCATATATTAATATTTCCCCATGAAAATGAATATACTATAAATGCTGATGAAATACTATCCACAAAGATTCTTTATACGAGGTCTCTATCTAAGTCAAAATTATCAGTCCTGAAACGCAATGGAAATATCATAAAACACTTCAACTGCTAAAATTTTGATATAGATAGATCAAATAAAAACCACAAGCTCCCCAACCAGGAAAAAGTACAATAGACCCGGATGGCATGCTAAAGATGCTCTATCCCTTTTTCAAGCAGGTTCAGTAAATTTTGTTTTTCTTCAGGGAATTTATACCCTTCATAGCTTTGATTTAAAAGCAGTCTGCCATTGGGCGCGGTCCAGCAGTTGCCTGCGTGGTCAAAGCAGACTCTTGAGGTGACATCCAGAGTCTGAATTGTCTGCTTGATTTCCAACAGCTGCTCTTTGGGTGTCATTTGATCAAGTTCATTTTTTGATGCTTGTTTGTAAAATATTGTCCCGGGTCTCGGGGTAAACGGCCGTGACCTGATGTAGTGAGGATTGATTTTATTGAGTACTGACCCCGTGTTTTTTGCATGGTCTTTTGACATTGTTTTGCCGCCAAGACCAGGCATCCAGTATTCTGAAACCTGAAAGCCCGCTTTTATTGCCTTTTTGCCTCCTTTTACGTGATCTTCCGGCGTGGCCCCTTTTTTGATCTTTTCAAGCAGGGCTGCATCTCCTGTCTCAAGCCCGATATGGAGCCGGTCAAGGCCGGCCCTGTGAATCCTTGCAAGATCTGAAGCAGATTTTCTTACAATTGTCCTGGATCTTCCGTATGAGGTGATTCTTTGAATTGCACGGAAAGTTGTTTTTAAGTGGTTTAAGACTTGAACCATGTGATCAGTCTTCATGATCAGGCTGTCAGCATCCTGGAAAAAGACAGTTTTCCCCCCGGAAACAAGCCAGCTGAACAGCATGGAAATACCCTGGTGGAAATAAAGATCAGGTGTTTTTTGTATAAATTCACTAATTGCCTGTGTGCCAATCTTACCTTTGGGATCTGTTTTTTGGGAAATTTTTTTTAACCTTGAATAGATGTCATGCATGACATTGATATCTTGAATGATATTTTCAGGCTTGCGGAGTTCAAACTTTTCTGATTTGTACATGGCACAGAAGGTACAATGGTTCCAGGGGCAGTTCCGGGTCAGTCTTAAAAGAAGGGACGCTCTTCCTCCTTCACTGGGTGGCCGGTAAATGCCGGTTTCAAACTCATAATTTTTTATATCCATAAAGAAGTCTTTTTTCCTTTGTCTTAAGCGGATAAATAATTTAGTATAGTACCCGAAAAAAAATGAGCCCGTCAATATAGTAAGGATAAAATTATCTTGACAAAGAATAAATTTAACGCTCATATATTTTAAGTAAACAAAGTTAATTTTAATTAAACTTATGGAGGATGTAATGGAAATCAAAATCACTCTGGCAGACACGAACAGAATACGGCCTGAAGATTCTGACCTGGGATTTGGCCAGGTGTTTACGGATCATATGTTTGTCATGGATTATTCCGGAGATAAAGGGTGGCATGATCCCAGGATAGAACCTTATGCTGATTTTAAAGTTTCTCCTGCTGCCATGGTTTTCCATTACGGGCAGGCCATTTTCGAGGGTTTAAAAGCGTATAAGACGCAGGAGAACAAGATCTGCCTTTTCAGGGCCAGGGATAATTTTGAACGGATGAACCGGTCTGCAAAGGGGATGTGCATCCCATGCATTGACATAGATTTTATTATGGATGCCTTGAAAAAATTGATAAGACTGGAAGAAAAATGGATTCCTGAAACCCTTGGGACTTCTTTGTATATAAGACCCACAATTATAGCAACCGATCCGTTTTTAGGGGTACGCGCATCCTTTACTTATAAATTTTTCATTATCCTGTCTTCTGTGGGCGCATATTATGCCGAAGGCTTGAATCCGGTGAAAATCTGGGTTTCAAAAGACCATGTAAGAGCAGTCAGGGGTGGTGTGGGTGAATTTAAAACCGCCGGCAATTATGCTGCAAGCCTTATTGCATCTGAAAAAGCTAAAAAGGATGGATATGCCCAGGTTCTCTGGCTTGATGCGATTGAAAGAAAGTATATCGAAGAAGTGGGCGCCATGAATATCTTTTTTCTTATCAATGATGAGCTTGTGACTCCCAATCTCACCGGCAGTATCCTTCCCGGTATAACAAGGTATTCGGTCATCAACCTTGCAAAAAAATGGGGTATGAATATCTCTGAAAGAAAAATCAGTATTGATGAAGTGTTTTTGGCCCATGAAAAGGGAAAGCTGGCAGAAGTGTTTGGTTCCGGAACTGCGGCTGTTATTTCTCCTGTGGGTGAAATAAGATATGGAGATAAGGTTATTTCCATTGGTGACGGCACTCCTGGTGAAACTGCCATGAAGTTTTATAATGCATTAACCGACATACAATACGGGAAAGCCGATGACAGTGAGAACTGGATTGAAGTAATCAATTAATTGGAGATAAAATGGCTAAAAAGAAAGGAATCACACCGATTGGCAAGAGGATAAGGCGGACCAGGCTGGATAAAAAGATCAGCCTTGATACAATGGCCAATGAAACAGGGCTTTCAAAGGAATTTATCAAAAAAATTGAGGCAGGGGATCAAAGGCCTTCTGTTGGAACACTTTTACAGATTTCAAGAACCCTTCATATTGATTCAAGTTTTTTATTAAAAGAGCAGGATGATGCTGTTGAAAAAAGATCCAGGGCATATACTAAAAGGACGGATAATTATGCCTATGCTCCATTGACACCCAATGCTGAAAATAAACATTTAAAAGCCTTTAGAATCATTGTTGAAGCCGAGAAAAGCCATGGCGGCGTCGGATTCCAGCACGAGGGTGAGGAGTTTGTCTATGTTCTTAAAGGCAAGGTGGAGGTTAAGGTCGGTGACCACATCAATAAATTAAAAAAAGGGGATTCACTCCATTTTAACTCAGGGGTTAAACATGACCTGCGGAATACCGGCAAAACAGATGCAGAACTTATTGTTGTGGTATATGCACCATAGCGTTTCAGGAAAAATGTGGGGGTAAATAATGTTATTCAAGCTTACCGATGAACAATTGATGATTCAGAATATGGTCAGGGAATTTTCCCGGAAAGTTATTGCAGCAACTGCGTCAGAAAGGGACAAAACAAAGGAATTTCCTGCTGAAAATTTCAGGCAGATGGGCGAACTCGGCTTGATGGGTATGATGATCCCGGAGGAATATGGCGGTGAGTCGGCAGATACGATTTCCTATGTTCTTGCATTATCTGAAATCGCATATTCGTGTGCATCAACATCTGTTGTGATGTCGGTTCAAAATTCAATCGTATGTGAAAGCCTTTATAAATTTGGGACAAGGGAACAGAAACAAGAATTCCTGGTACCTCTTGCATCCGGTGAAATGATTGGTGCATTCGGCCTGACAGAACCGGACGCAGGCTCTGATCCGGTCAGCCAGCAGACAACAGCCGCAAAGGAAGACGATCATTATATCATTAACGGTACCAAGCGTTTTATTACATCGGGTAAACATTCAAAAGTGGTCCTTGTAACCGCGAAAACAGATGAAAGCCAGGGACATAAGGGGATAAGCTGTTTTATTATCCCAAAGGGGACACCAGGGTTAATAGTTGGCCGAATGGAAGATAAAATGGGACTGAGGGCATCTGATACCACTGATATAATACTTGAAAATTGCAGGGTCCCGGCAGCCAACAGGCTGGGAAATGAGGGAGACGGCTTTAAAATTGCCATGTCAGGCCTGGACAGCGGCAGAATCGGAATCGCGGCCCAATCCTACGGCGTTGCAATGGCGGCTTTTGATGCTGCCGTAAAGTATGCAAAGAAGAGGAAACAATTTGGCACAGCTATTTCAAAGCACCAGGCCATACGGTTTCAGATTGCAGATATGGCAACCCAAATTGAGGCTGCCAAACAATTGATTTTTTCAGCAGCATCCATGAAAGACAGAGGAGAAACCTATACCAGGGAAGCTTCCATTGCCAAATTGTTTGCCTCTGAAATGGTGAATAATATTGCGGCAAGAGCTATTCAAATACATGGCGGATACGGGTTTACCAAAGACTATGATGTTGAAAGGTTCTACAGGGATGCAAGGGTTTTTACCATTTACGAAGGAACCAGCGAAATCCAGAGAATAGTCATCTCAAACCAGGTGCTCAAAGACAAGAGAAAGCCTTGATAAGATCATTCTTCTTTATTGGTTTGGGAATGTAATCATCCATACCGGCCTTTAGGAATCGTTCTTTATCTCCCTTCATTGCATTGGCTGTTAATGCAATGATAGGGGTATGGATGGACTTTTTTTTCTCAAAACCGCGGATAATCCGGGTAGCTTCTTCTCCACCCATGACCGGCATCTGGATGTCCATCAGGATGATATCAATTTTATGGTGATTGTTTTTGAACTTCTCAACCGCTTCCAGGCCATTGTTAACGCTTAAGACGGTATGTCCCATTTTTTCAAGCATTTTAGTGGCCACTTTCCTGTTCATTTTATTATCTTCAACAAGCATTACAGATTGTTTTTTTATATTAACTACCTGGTTTTCTTTTGCCTCTTTGATGCTGTAACGGGTCACAAACTGCTGAAAATTATCAGGGATCATTTTTTCAGATATGCTGATTGCAGTCCTGAGACAATCAAATAATTGTGCTTTTTTAACAGGCTTTGTTAAAAAACCTGAAAATCCAGCTTGTTTTAATCTTGCAGAATCTCCTTTGTTGCCGACCAGAGAAACCATGATCAAAATTGTATCTCTTATTGTTGCATCCCGTACAAAAATTTTTCCAAATTTTTCCCATGTCATTCCCTGCATCTGCATATCTATCAATGCAATTTTATAGGGTATGCTTTTAGCCGCCTTTCTGAGCATTTCAAGGGCCTGGTTACCATTATATGCGCTGTCGGCGTAGCATTGCATGCTTTTTAAATATGCCTGAAATACTTCATTGCTCATTTTATTACTATCAACAATAAGCACGCGGGTATCTTTTATGTCATCCTGCAGAGTATAGGTTTCAGGGGGTATTTCCGGTTTGTCAAACAAAGCGGAAAACCAGAATGTTGAGCCTTTGTTCACTTTACTTCTAACGCCGATTTCCCCGTCCATAAGTTCAACTATCTGTTTTGAGATAGCAAGCCCCAGGCCTGTTCCTCCAAATTTTCTTGTTGTGGAGGCATCAACCTGGTTAAAAGAGTCAAATATCCGGTCTATTTTATCTTCAGGGATACCAATTCCGGTGTCTTTGATTTCAAAAAGAAGCTCAACTTTATTTTCCGATTCCAATCTTCTGGAAACATTGATGAATATTTCACCTTTTTCTATAAATTTAATTGCATTTCCGGCTAAATTGGTCAAAACCTGCCTTAGTCTGCCAGGGTCTCCGATTAAGTTAACCGGAACATCTTCCTGTATCAGACAGGCAAATTCAATCCCTCGTTCATATGCTTTTACCCCTATAATGTCGCTGAAAGAATCCATGGTGACATTGAGGTTGAAATTAATTTTCTCAATTCCAAGCATGCCAGCTTCAATTTTTGAAAAATCAAGGATATCATTGATCAGTATCAGCAACGAATCAGCACTTTGCTGGGCTGATAAGGCAAAGTCTTTTTGTTCCGTTTCAAGCCTTGTTCCCGAAAGCAGATCAAGCATGCCTATGACGCCATTCATGGGGGTTCTGATTTCGTGGGACATATTGGCGAGAAATTCAGATTTTGCAAGGGTGGCTCTTTCAGCTTCTTCTTTTGCTTTTTCTATTTTTCTATAGCTGTCAAAAAAATCTTTTTCAAGCCTTTGGTGGTTTAATTGAATCAGGCAGATAATTAAAATGATCATCAGTACAATAATGACCAAGGGGGCAATGTATTGCAATAATGCAACAGGGACAAATAAATTTTTGACAGTTATTCCGGAGATAAGGTAGAAAAGAGACCTAAAGCCGAAGAATAGGAAAATGACAATTGATGTGCCCGCTAATACCTTATTTGTTTCTCCAAGTAAAATCCTGATGTCTTTTAATAAGATTTTGGAAATGCAGAAAAAATATATGGCAATGGCCAGGGAAATCAAGCTGATCCTGAGGTTTATATCCGGAGCAATATAGGTGAGAAAGGACTGGCAGAAAATATAAATCGTTAAAAAAGAAAGGTGGATATAATAATTGGCTTTTTTTTTGACAAAGGCCGTAAACCCTGAGTAAAATATGATAAGGGCTCCAACAATAATACTATTGGCGATGATAATGGAAAAAAAATCAAAAACCACCTGCCTCAGACCGAGTAAAAAAACACCGCTGCTGAATAATAAAAATCCTAATGTCCAGTTTAAAAATCCGGGATAGGTTTTTCTTGAATTCTTGAAGCATAACATGCAAAAAGAAAGTGTGATTGTAACCACAGCCAGTGACAGGAAAAGGGACCGTACGTCTAAATTAATCATAATCCTAATACTTTTTTGCCCTAATTACTAAAATTTTTTGGTTGCACAAATAGGATACTGATGATTTTTTAAAGGGTATAATAATTGTTACTTTAGGGCAAAAACAGGTTTGAATCAAGAAAAAATAAGAAAGCAGCCATTTGACGATAACCGGAAAACGGCTGCCTTCTGATGGTTAAGATAAGGTTGTAAATACTTAATAGCCGTCCTTAAAAATATCTGCTGCGGTTTTTACATCCTCAGGGCAGAAGACAAACAGGCATTTGCCGTTTGAGTCGGATACAGACCCGTAAACATAATTAATATTAATTTTTTCTTCACCAAATTTTTTAGTAATTTTTGTAAACTCGCCCGGTTTGTTTGTAATATCAATGGTGACAACTTCCTTTGAATCAAACAGGTAATCGTTTGTCTTTAAAAGCTCCATTGCTTTTTCAGATTTATCAACAATGAGGCGGATCAGGGCAAACTGGGCAGAGTCTCTTCTCATGGAACTATAACTTGCAGAGGATGCAAACCTTTTTAAAGATTTGCCCCTGGCTTCAAAAAGATTCTGAACATAGGCTGATGCATCCTGGATAGTTATGGCATCAATATTAATATTGGCCCCGGCTAAAAAATCAGTCAATTTAGCAAGTTCGCCAGGTATGTTTTTAAGGAAAAGAGATATTTCTATTCTGATCATGCTGCCTCCTTTTGGTCTGTAAGGGTTACCTCAACTGTTATTTGCGATGGCAACACCTTCGTCAAATGCTTTCATATTCAGCGGAATAATTTTTGCTTTGGAAGCAAATTGTTCTTTCACACAGTCTTTTAAAAGCTCCAGATCAACAATTTTTGCTTTTGCCGCAAACGAACTTAAAGCAACAATGTTGGCTGCCCTGACACTGCCTGCCTTTATGGCAATATCATTTGCCGGAACAATAAGTTCTGTAATATCATCCCTTTCAGACCGGGTAGGAATAAGTGAGCTGTTGATAAAAATAATGCCGGTGGGTTTAACATCATTGGCAAATTTTTCCAGCGACGGCCGGTTCATTGCCACAAGATGAGTTGGGTTCTTAATAATTGGCGAGCCGATGCGTTTGTCACCGATGACAACGGTACAATAGGCTGTTCCACCCCTCATTTCAGGTCCGTATGAGGGTACCCAGGCTACAAAAAAACCTTGTTTCATTGCAGTATAGGCCAAAAGCTTTGCACTGAGCAAAATTCCCTGGCCGCCAAATCCTGCAAATTTTATTTCTGTCTGCATTGGTTTCTCCAAAAAACAACTATAAAATTAAAATACGTATCAAGCCCTATTCAGGTACCTTGTAATCTCCAAGTTCATAATACGGCAGGAGAGTATCTTTGGCCCATTTTAATGCATCAATCGGGGTCAGTCCCCAGTTTGTCGGGCAGGTACTGATAACTTCCACAAAACTGAAACATTTCCCTTCCACCTGGTATTCAAATGCTTTTTTAATCGCTTTTTTTGTTTTATTTATCTGCTTTGGATTCAGTACTGCCTGCCTTGTCACATATCCTGGTGTAACAAGCTCTCCCAAAAGGTTTGCCATTCGTATGGGCATGCCGGTTTGATCCGTATCACGGCCCATGGGCGCTGTAGTGGCACGCTGCCCAGGCATGGTTGTCGGTGCCATCTGGCCCCCTGTCATGCCATAGATGGCGTTGTTAATAAAAATGGTTGTAAATTTTTCTCCCCGGTTTGCAGCATGGATGATTTCACCCATACCGATACTTGCAAGGTCGCCGTCTCCCTGGTAAGTGAAAACGATGAGATCCGGCCTGACTCTTTTAATACCGGTTGCCATGGCAGGAGCCCGTCCGTGGGCTGCTTCCTGGAAGTCGCATGTAAAATAATTATATGCCAGCACTGCACACCCTACAGGGGCAATTCCCACTGTTCTTCCCCTGATACCCAGGTCATCAATAGCCTCTGCCACAAGCCTGTGGACAATGCCATGGGTACAGCCGGGGCAATAATGCGTATAATTGTCACTCAAGCTTTTGGGCCTTGAAAATGCTTTTCCCATTATATATTTCTCCTAAATTTAGCTGTTAGAGCAGTCCTTTAATAATATTGATGATTGTTTCAGGTGCAGGGATATCCCCTCCGCATTCGCCATAGAAATCAACTTTCCTCTGGCCTTTAACGCAGCGTTCCACATCCTCTACCATTTGCCCCATGCTCATTTCAATGCTGATAACTGATTTGCAGCTTTCTTTGGTTGAAGCTTTAAAAATTTCTTTTTCCGGGAACGGGAATAATGTCTTAGGCCTTAAGAGTCCGACTTCAATGCCTTCTTGTTTCATCATGTCAATGGATGTTTTGCATACACGGCTCATGGTGCCGTAACTGACAATGAGAATGCTGTAGTCAGTATCTGTATTATATCCTTCATACAGGACTTCCTCTTTTTTCATCTGCTCATATTTGGCTTTCAGGGCAAGGTTGTTATCATTGAGTTCCTTTGGATCGAGGAAAAGAGACCGGACAAGATTCCTTTTGTTGCTTTTTCTTGTGCTCATGCCGCTGGTTGCCCAGTCATCTTTGTTTGTGGGTTCTGTTTTAAGATCATCAGGGAACTCCACAGGCTCCATCATCTGTCCAATCAATCCGTCACCCAGAATCATAACCGGTCCACGGTACTTTTCTGCCAGTGTGAAGGCCTTCATGGTCATTTCAACGGCTTCCTGAACTCCGTCCGGTGCAAGAACCAAAAGCCTGTAATCTCCATGTCCACCGCCCTTGGTTGCCTGGAAATAATCCCCCTGGGACGGCAGGATACCGCCTAACCCCGGGCCGCCGCGCATGATATTGACAAATACGGCAGGGCATTGGGCTGCCGCGATATAAGATATGGCCTCGCTCATGAGACTTATGCCGGGGCTTGAAGAAGTTGTCATTACCCTTTCACCCGCACCTGCCGCGCCAAAAATCATGTATCCGACAGCCACTTCGCTTTCTCCCTGCAAAAATACGCCGTCAACTTCAGGCATTCTTTTTGCCAGGTATTCGGCAACTTCAGACTGGGGGGTTATGGGGTATGCAAAATAATTTTTACATCCGGCCCGGATTGCGGCTTCACCAATTGCTTCATTTCCTTTCATTAATACTTTTGCCATTATTTTTATCCTTAATTAATTATTTAAGCAGTCTGTTCTTCCTTGTTAACAATGCTGATTGCAACATCCGGGCACATGATACAGCACATGGTGCAGTAAATGCAATCCTCTGGTCTGGCCTGAAAGGCCGGGAAATGTCCTTTTGCATTCACTTTGTCTGTGATTTCAAGAACATTTTTCGGGCAGATATTGACACAAAGCCCGCATCCTTTGCAACGCTCGGAATCAATAATATGTTGATAAGCCATTTAAATACTCCTTGTGGTTTAAACCCGTTTCCAGGGTGGATTCAATTTCCTGTTGATTTTCAATACAGGGCAGGTGAAACGATCCATCTCAAGTTGCGGTATTAAATGTGATACAATAGTAATAAACTCAATTTTAAGTCCTGTTTCTTTTGATACATCCTTTAAAAAATCATACCCTTTATAGATATGATCAGGTATTGTCTCGTCAATGAGGTTGGCATTGCCGACAAGTCCTGTGATTTTCATTTTTGAAGAACGTTCTATCTCCTCTTTTATCCTGATACAGCCCTTGACGTTCTCAGTAAAGGGCCTGAACGGATTGATGACCTGCAGCATATGGACCTTCTTTCTGGAAAGGTGGTCATAAAGAGCTGCAAGAACTGTTACCCCGGCATCATCTCCACCTGCATCAAGAATTGTAAGTTCGGAAGGCTTTTGAATCATCCCGGCAACGGCCGGGGCGAGAATGGGAAGATCCGCATGCATGTATTTTTTGTTCGGCAATACAACATCGATTCCCATTTTTTCCAAGGAGACTCTTACCTCACGTGTCCTGAAATAGGGATTGACAAGATCAAGATCAGCAATCTTTACATCAACACCGTCTTTTTTCCTTGCCGCGGCAAGATTTACAGCTGTTTCAGTTTTGCCACTTCCGTAATTCCCGCAAATAACGACAATTCCTTTAATATCAATATTCAATCAACAGTCCTTAAAATAAAAAAAAATTCAATCGGGTTAGTATATTTATTAACAAAAAATTAGTCAAACACAAACCAGCATAGTTTTGCAATGATTTTTTTATCCGCTGATTAAAGAAATAATGGTTTTAATGTCGCACAGGGTCAGGCAGCGGTTCAGCCTGGCGCTTTCCGACTTGATATTCAAGGTGAGGATATCAAGCTTGTTTTCCGGGAAATTAATATCATGGGTGTCCAGGTATTTTTTTACCAGGGTTTTGCCGCATAAAATATTTAAAAAGAATTGTTCTTCTATGGCCAAGCCATAAATGCCGTCTGCATGTGTACCTGCCACATGGGTTTTTACAGCATTGCCAAAAAAAGGTGTGGTATTTGTCAGCAAGTGCTCGTGTGTTTGTTCATATGCTATGGAATCAATGTATTGATAATAAGCTTTAAATGTTTTGATATCATCTGTTTTAAGATTGATATCAAAGCCCTGCTCCTTAAGTGTTTTTGCACTGGCATAAAGGTCGGCGATCCCGTTTCTTTCGCCAATGCCCAGGACAGAGGCTTCCATAACATTCCCACCTGCCAGGATACCCATTACACAATTAGCCGTTGCCATACCCATGTCGTTGTGGCAGTGAATTGAGATATTTGCCTGCCCGGTATTGGAGGAAAATTGATTGATTTTTTCAAAGACCTGGTTCGGAGCCATCATCCCTGATGTGTCAGGTAAAGAAATAATATCAATATGGTGATGATTTAAAAACGAAACGCATTGGTTTAAAATCACATCATCGGATTTTCCTATATCAAGCATGGCAACGGACAGGACAGCGCCGGGGTTTTCTTTCCTGACAAAATCAATGGTTTTTAAGAGATTTTTAAGAATCTTATCAAGTTTGTTTTCTTTATTTTTTACATGCAGATGGAAGTGCAGGTCATTTACACGGGTTTTAAGTAAAATTGCCGCATCATTAATGCTTGCCCGCCCCATGGCTGCAATGCGGATTTTAAATTTATTTTTCCCTGCATGATCAAAAAGTGTTCTTACCGCCAGTGCCTCAAAATCATGGGCAGGAGGATAACCTGCCTGGCAGATATCAACTTTGAGTTTTTCCTGGAATTTTAGAATCTTTAACCTTTGCTCCAAAGAGAACATGAGGCCTTTGTATTGCATGCCTTCCCTCAGTGTTTCGTCAATAATGGTAATTTTTCTATTTTTCATGATTCTCCCTGGGCGGGTTGAAATATCCATGAATCAAATCAGGAAAAAACAAAGATAATTTTTTCATAATGGTTTGCATTCCAAGGGGGTTTTCGCTTTTTTCAATTTTTGACATAAGGCCACAGTATTTTTTGGGATCAAAGTTCAGGTTGCGCCATTGGATCATATCAATCTTATAAGTAGCAATAAAATTTTTCAATGCAGTAAATTCTTCTTTTGAGTCTGTAAATCCGGGGCAGTTAAGGTAATTTATTGAGACAAATTTCCCTTGCTGCTTTGCTATGCCGATACTTTTCAAAACATCGGCAAACTGATATGACTTTGGCCTGAAATATGCCTGATAGCATCTTTTTCTGACCGAATTCATGCTGACCCTCATGGAATCGAGCCCGGCCCGGCAGAGCTTTTCAATATGGCGTGGTATGCCAGCATTGGTGTTAAGGTTAATGGTGCCTTTGTCTGTTTTTTTGCGGATCAGTCTTATGGCAGGTTCAATGGCTTTTACTGCGGTTAAAGGATCACCTTCGCACCCCTGCCCGAAACTTACAATCGCTTTTTTAACATGTAGAATATGTTCAAGGCAGACTTCGGCGATCTCTTCCGGGGCCGGGGTAAAACTGATTCTTTCCTGGCAGGAACAAAGGTTGTTTTCCTTTTGAAGGGAAATGCACCCAAGACAATCGGCATTACAGATCGTTGATGTGGGCAGGGGTGCCTCATACCGCCTGAGGAAAAAATTTTTCCCGGCAGGGCATCCATATTGCAGGGCACAGGTTTCAAGATGCCGGATCAGGCGGTTTTCAGGATACTTTTTTTGCATCCTGTTTACCCCTTGTACAATTTTTTTGTGGGGCATCTGTCTTAAATCCTGTCTTGGTTCCCTGTCAACATAAATTGCAGCAGACCTGAAACCGTTTTTTCCAAATCCCACTGCACCATATGGGAACAATGGCAGCAGGTCTTTGATACCTGCATCATCATAAGCGCAAAAATGCCGGTTAACATATCCTGGCGAGTTAAAAACTGCAACAGGGAAGATCTTTTCCCTGGGGTCAAAGGGGTTATGCTCAATAATTTCAAACATGCCCTTTGCAATATTGTAGACAATCGGCCTTCTTTGGGGCAGCATCATGAGTTCACTGCCATGGGGCATGGGCAGGGTTCTGCCTTTTCTCAGCACAAAAGGCGTATTGCCGGACATGCCTGCTGCACCATAGCCTTCCAGTTCAAAAATATCCTGGTTTTCTGCTGATACAACAGCTGTCAATATATTTTTATTGATGTAGCCGATAACTTTCTCCATTAAAATAAGTATTTTAATAAAAATAAAGCCAGATATACCAGAACAACCCTGGATTGCCAAACATTAAACTATCCTTTTGAGGATTTTAAAGAATTAAAGGATTTTAAGTGCCCGGATGGTTTTCGCCTTGACCTCCCTGTGATATCCAGGCGGTAATGGCTATCATTTTTTACCTTGACTTTTTATATTGCAATACATAGGTTTCACACAAACTGGTGCCTGGCAGGATTCGACAGAAAATGCATAAAAATAATAATTGGAAGAACTGAGAGGTTATGGCTTTGGATACAAGTGTATCAAAAATAAATGTATCTGATATTAGGCTTGCCCCGTATTATGTTGTCGGGGTTGTGGCAACAACTGTCGGTATATTAGTGGTTGCTGTTTTTAATTTTTTTACACCGCTTGGCCTGATTCAAACAAGATTCCTGGGCCCTGACCAGGCCTTGACTTTGGGAATTTTGATAAAGGTTTTTTTCCCCCGGCTTGTTTTTGTATTGAGCCTTTCATATCTATTTGTCATTGGCGGTATCAGCAGGATACTGAGACCTGTCTCCGAATGCCTGGGTTTGTTAAGAAGAGGATGCAAGCCTGGAAAAGAGATGATTAAAAGTGCACAAAGAAGGCTTTTAAACCTGCATTTTCTTTTTATCCCGGTGAATGTATTAATGTGGATACTGATACCCGGCCTCCTGGGGTTATTAACAGTTCTGACAGGGTTGGTGGATCACCGTACTGTCACCATTCTTTCAGCCAGGGCCAGCATGGTGGGGTTAATTGCTTCTGCCATAGCTTCCCAGAGAATAGAGTCTATCTCACGAAAGCAGCTTATTCCCTTTTTTTTCCCAAAGGGAAGGTTAACCCAGATGGACGGGACTGCAAAGATATCCATATCCAAGCGGATAATACTTGTGAACCGTCTGGGCGCTGTGATACCTGTAACAATTTTGCTGGTGACATTATTGACACTTCAGTTGGAACTTAAGGCAAACCCGGTTCCTGCTGTGGTTTACGGTCGTGGGGTAATACTTTTTACCTTTGTGTTATTTGTTTATACAATATTTTTTTCAAAAGAATTAAGCAGGCTTGTCACTCATAATATTGTTGATCCTATTAACGATCTTGTCAAGGTGCTTCAAAACGTCCAGAAAGGACAATTTGATGAAACAGTACAGATAGTGTCCAATGATGAAATAGGTTATGCCGGGGATGTTGTTAATGAAATGACCCAGGGGCTTAAGGAAAGGCAAGTAATGCAGCGGTCCCTGGATCTTGCCGGCCAGATTCAAAAGAACCTTCTGCCGGAACAGGACCCTGAAATTCCCGGGCTTGATATTGCCGGTACCAGCATATACTGCGATGAGACAGGTGGAGATTACTACGATTTTCTTTTTCCTGAAAACAATCAAAAAGATCGCATAAGAATTGTTTTGGGTGATGTTTCCGGTCATGGAATTTCCTCGGCCCTTCTCATGACTACCTCAAGGGCTCTTTTCCGGCAGCGGTCAGCCATGCCCGGAAACCTGGCTGAGGTCGTAACCAATATTAATCGCCATTTGTGTGAAGACGTTAAAAACTCGGGTAATTTTATGACATTTTTCAGTATTGAAATGGACACTTCTATAAAATGCCTGAAATGGGTAAGGGCAGGGCACGATCCTGCAATGTTGTATGATCCGGAAGAAAAAAAATTCATTGAACTTAAGGGGGAAGGGCTGGCCCTCGGGGTAGACGAAGCATATCAATATAAAGAAAATGAAATTTCGGGAATATCAAACGGGCAAATTGCCGTCCTTTATACTGATGGTATCTGGGAAGCCCAGAATTCCAATAAAGAAAGGTTTGGAAAAGAAAAATTGTTTGGAATCATTCGGGAAAATGCCCATTTGCCTTCCCGGCTGATATTAAAATCAGTAATTGATGCCTTAAACCGGTTCCTTGAAGGAGAAAAACGTCAGGACGATGCTACCCTCATCATTGTTAAGGTTTGTGACTTGCCTGATCATTGAATTAATTGTTGAATGCTGTTGCCTTTTCTGTCCCCGGTTGATATCAATTCCATTTCAGAACCAGTTTAATAAGATTATTTATTGAATGGTCACGCTGGAGACACCTGTGAAAAAAAAGCAGAAGCATAAAAAAAAAAATAAGCTGCAACATGCAAACCTGGTTACTCAAACCCTTTTTGAAATAGCCAATGCCGTAAATACAACAACCAGCCTTAAAGACCTCTATTTCTCAATCCACCATTCAATGGAGCGGGTTATTGATGTTACAAATTTTTTCATTGCCATTGTGGACAGAAAAAAAAATACATTGTTTTTCCCATACCACGTGGATACAAAAGATAATGATTTTTACCCTATTACTGATTTTGATGTTAATAATTCTTTAACAGGCCTGGTTGTACAAAAAGAGTGCCCCTTGCTGCTGAAAAAAAACGAGTTGCAGGAAAGATCGTCTCAAAACGGTATCTGGGGGCCTGTGCCGCTTATCTGGATGGGGGTTCCCTTAAGGATCAGGGATGAAATTACCGGTGTCGTTGCCATACAGAGTTATACAGATCCTGAATGTTATACAAAAAAGGATTTAGATCTTTTAGCCTCTGTTTCAGACCAGATCGCAGTCGCAATTGATCGCAAACAGGCTGAAGAAAAATTATATAAAAGTGAAGCCAGGTATCGAACATTATTTGAAAAATCCAAAGATGCCCTGTTAATTATTAAAAATAAGGTATTTATTGATTGTAACAAGGCAACCATAGATATGCTTGGTTATGGCACAAAAGAACAAATGCTTCAAACTCCGCCATCAAAGCTGTCGCCCAAGTTTCAGCCGGATGGTAGAAGTTCATTTGAAAAAGCCGTTGAAATGATAGAGATTACTGAAAGAAACGGCAGCCACAGGTTTGAATGGAACCACCTCAGGGCCAACGGGGATGTTTTTCCTGTCGAAGTCATATTAACCGTGGTTTCCAATGAAGAGGACAATCAGGTTATTCATGCTACATGGAGAGATATCACTGAAAAAAAACGTGTGGAAATGGAAAAAAACAGGGCAGATAAGCTTGCAGCCGAACAGGAAAAGCACGTTCTGGTGGGAAGGGTCGCCGGTAAAATGGCGCATGATTTTAATAATATTCTAGGCGTTATCATGGGTAATACAGAGCTTGCCCTTCTGGATTGCAAGGATGAGGAAATTAAAAAAACACTGGAATTAATACACGGGCAGACCATCCGGGGCAGGAACCTGACAAAAAACCTGACCGCCTTTGCAAAAGAAAGGGAACTCAAGCACGAGTTTTTCAATATTAATGATGTTATAAATTTTGTCTTAAATCTTCTGGCAAAAGATTTAAGACATATTAAGGTGATAAAAGAATATGATCAGGGACTTCCGGACTTGTTAGCTGATCACGGTATGATAGAACATGCTCTTGTGAACCTTTTTCAAAATTCAATTCATGCTTTGAGCAAAACTCAAAATCCCAGGATACTTATCAGGACTTTTTTAAGGGACAAAGATATCTGTTTTGAAATAGAGGATAACGGGTGCGGAATACCAAAAAAGAATTTAACTGATATATTTGAGCCTTCTTTTACACTGAAAGGCAGCAATGATCTTACAGGTTCCTATTCAAAAAAGATAAAAGGGACCGGTTATGGGATGTCCAATGTTAAAAGGTATATAGGGCAGCATAAAGGAGAAGTTTCAGTAAAATCAAAAGTAAATATCGGGACAATATTTTTTATCTGCTTGCCACTTATAAGAAAAAAATTATCAAAACAGGAAAAAATTGAACTTGCCGCTTCAAAGCTTGTGAGAGAAAAATATATTCTTCTGGTAGAAGATGAATCCGCAATCTCAAGTGTGCAAAAAAGAATATTGACCCAGACTCCGTGTAACCACAGGGTTGATATTGCCGTGAATGGGAAAACGGCCATTGATCTTTTTTACCGGAACCAATATGACCTTGTAAGCCTGGATTACCAGCTTCCGGGTAGAACCAACGGTATGGATGTATATAAAAAGATAAGAAAAAAAGATAAGACAATTCCCGTCCTGTTTGTTTCCGGTAATTTGGAATTTTTAGAATCAATAAAAGAATTGAAAAAGCATCACAAGGTAGATTATATTTCCAAGCCCTGCCGGAATAAAGCTTATATAAACAGTATCAGTCATTTGCTCGGGAACAAAGTAAAATAAGGCTTGCCCAATCGAAATCTTGTGTTATATTAATCTTTTATTGTTTTTAAAAAGAATAGGTGCGAATATATGTGTTTAGCGGTTCCATCCAAGATTATTGAAATCAATGACACGGTTGCCAGAGTGGATGTTGATGGTGTAATCAGGGAAACCTGTATTATGCTCATTGATGATGTAAAAATAGGCGATTATGTCATCGTGCATGCAGGCTTTGCCATCAATAAGGTTGATGAAGAGGCTGCCCTTAAAACCCTGGAAGATATGCGCAGCATCCTGGCCATGGAAGACCGGAAGGCAGATGGTTTGAGCGGCCATCCATAAGCCTTTATGAAAGTTACGACAGCAGCAAAAAGGCTGGTTATCAGCGGAGTGGTTCAAGGCGTTGGTTTCCGGCCCTTTTTATTTGCCCTGGCCAAAAAGTATCATCTCAAGGGAGAAGTCTCCAATACCGCAAGCGGGGTCCTCGTTATTGTGGAAGGGATGATCGAAAATATAGAGGGCTTTACCAATGATATTTATCATAAAAGCCCTTTGCTTTCTTCTGTTACAGGTATTGATACCACGGATACCGGATATCACAATTTTTCTTTGTTTAAAATTGTGAAGAGCAGTGCTTCCAAGACCAGGACTGCCTTGATTTCTCCTGACGTGAGCATTTGCCGGGATTGCCTGGCCGAGATGAAAGATCCCCATGACAGGCGGTATGAATATCCTTTTATAAACTGTACCAATTGCGGTCCCAGGTATACTATTATTGAAGACATCCCGTACGACCGCCCTAAAACTTCCATGAAACGATTTAAGATGTGCGCGGCTTGCAAAAGCGAGTATAAAGACCCCTTAAACAGGAGGTTTCATGCCCAGCCCAATGCCTGTCCTGAATGCGGGCCGATGGTTTTTTTAACAGACAATAAAGGCAATAGGATTGATTCCGGCTCAAAAGAGGCCATAAGCCTTGCTGCGCTTTATTTAAGCCAGGGTAAGATTGTCGGGGTAAAAGGACTTGGCGGATTCCATCTTGCCTGTGACGCCTCAAATAATGATGCAGTAAAATATTTGAGACAAAAAAAAGAACGTCCCCATAAACCCTTTGCCCTGATGGCCGAATCAGTCCGCGTTCTGTCTCGCCATGTCCATGTAAGCCCTGATGAAAAGCAACTCATGGAGTCCTACCACAGACCTGTTGTCCTGCTGGAAAAGAAAAATTCCAGGGATGACGGTATTCAAGGACTTGCCCGGGATGTCGCGCCATTTAACAATTGTCTCGGTATCATGCTGCCCTATACGCCTTTGCATTATTTATTGCTTGAAAAAGGGCCGGAAGTACTTGTGATGACCAGCGGCAACAGAGCCGGGGAACCTATTTCCATTGATAATGAAGATGCGCTTGATGCATTTTCCAATATTGCCGATTATTTTTTACTGCACAACAGGGACATTTATTTCAGGGCAGATGATTCCATTGCAAGGGTTATGGCCGGCAGACAGAGGTTTATACGGCGGTCAAGGGGATATGCCCCCCTGCCTGTTTTTTTAAACAAAAAAATGCCGGAAGTTTTGGGATGCGGGGCAGGACTTAAGAATACGATCTGCCTGACACGGAATAATTATGCTTTTTTAAGCCAGCACATCGGGGATCTTGAAAATGTAAAGGCATACGGGTTTTACCATAACACTATTGACCATTTAAAACAGATACTTGACATCAAGCCTTGTATAGTTGCCCATGATATGCACCCTGGCTACATGAGTACGGATTATGCCAAAGAGAAAAAAAATGTCAAAAAGATCGCAGTCCAGCATCACCACGCCCATGCCGTGGCCTGTATGGCTGAAAATGACCTTGATGAAGAGGTCATTGCCGTTACTCTTGATGGCACGGGATTTGGAACAGACGGCCATATCTGGGGCGGGGAAATCCTTTTATCCACACAAAAAGGCTTTAAGAGAAAGGCACACCTGTCATATATAAAGATGCCGGGTGGCGACGCCGCTGTCCTGGAGCCATGGCGGATGGCAGCGTCCATCCTTTACCAGGCATTTGGAGATGATATTTTAAGTCTGGATATCCCGTATATAAAGGCGATGGACAAAGAAAAACTTATCTTTCTATGCCGGATGATGGGAAAAAATATAAACTCCCCCTTGACATCAAGCGCTGGAAGATTGTTTGATGCCATGGCTTCCCTTGTTTGCATCAGGCATGAAATTTCCCATGAAAGCCAGGCTGCAATGGAACTTGAAGCCGTGGCAGATAAAAACATGATAGAGGATGTGCCTTTAAGCAATGTTTATGATTTTATTATTGTACCAAGTGACACCGGCAATAAGGATAAAGTCTTTAAAATCGACATGATGCCCTGCATCCTGCAGGTTGTCATGGATTTAAAAATGAAAAAACCTGCAGGTCAGATCAGTTCAAAGTTCCATAATACAATGGTTCTGGCATTTGCCAAAGCAACGGCAAAGGTGAGCCGTATGACAGGCATTAGAAAAGCGGTCCTGTCAGGCGGGGTGTTTAATAATGAATATATCCTGAACTCCATGATCAGGACCCTTGAAGAAAATAACCTTAAGGTATATACACACACAAAGGTTCCAACAGGGGACGGCGGAATCTCATTAGGTCAGGCAGTGGTTGCTGCCGCATCAGAAGGATTATAAGACATGAGTTTGAAATATATTGATGAATACAGGGACGCGGGTCTTGCAAGGCAGCTTGTAAAAAAAATTCAGGCTGTAAGTAAAAAAAAACTAAGACTGATGGAGGTATGCGGAACCCATACCATGTCCATTTTCAGGCATGGAATAAGAAGTGTCCTGCCCGGGGGTATTACACTGCTTTCAGGCCCTGGGTGCCCTGTCTGCGTTACAGCCCAGAAAGATATTGATGCCTTTGTGGAGCTTACAAAAATTAAGGATGTTATTGTTACAACTTTTGGTGATCTTATAAAGGTTCCCGGATCAGGTTCAAGCCTTGCAAATGAAAAAGCATCCGGGGCGGATGTCAGGATCGTTTATTCGTTATTTGATGCTGTTAATCTTGCCAGGAAAAATAAAGATAAGGAAATTGTGTTCTGCGGGGTAGGCTTTGAAACAACCATCCCGACGATTGCAGCAGGTATTCTCATTGCAGCAGGGGATAAAATTGATAATTTCAGCGTTTATACATCTAATAAGCTCACCCCTCCCGCTCTTGCAGCCCTGATGGAAACCCCTGATATTGAGATTGACGGGTTTATACTTCCTGGCCATGTCTCTGTGATAACAGGAACCAATGCTTACAGGGATACATTTGAAAAATATGATATGCCATCGGTGATTACAGGGTTTGAACCCATTGATATCTTAAAGGCCATACTTATTTTAATCCAGCAGAATGAGGAGGGGAAGCCTGCCCTTGAAAACGCATACCCGAGGGCGGTTTCAGACCAGGGCAATGTAAAGGCAAAAGAGATTATGAACCGGGTTTTTGAGGTTTGCGATGCTCCCTGGAGGGGCCTTGGAGAAATCCCGTTCAGCGGCATGAAATTAAAAAAAGAGTTTCAAGGTTTTGATGCTGCATTAAAATTTGACGTGAATGTGCCTGATATGCCCGAACCAAAAGGGTGTGCCTGCGGCCAGATTCTCATGGGCCTGAAAACACCAAAAGAATGTGCCCTCTATAAAAAAAGATGTACACCCATGAATCCTGTCGGGCCTTGCATGGTTTCAACTGAAGGGTCTTGTGCAGCATTTTACAGATACAATTAGAAAAAAGAACAGGAAGAAAAATGGCTGAAGAAAAAATATTACTCGACCATGGTTCCGGCGGAAAAGTTTCCCACTCAATGTTTGCAGAATTGATTCTGCCCTTGTTTGAAAACCCGGAATTATCAAAACAGGATGACGGGGCAATTTTTGATGTTGATAAGGGAAAGCTTGCTTTTTCAACAGATTCTTATGTGGTGGACCCGATTTTTTTCCCCGGCGGCAATATTGGTGACCTGGCTGTGAACGGAACCATAAATGATGTTTCCATGTGCGGTGCTGTTCCAAAGTTTATCAGCGTGGGCCTGATCATTGAAGAAGGGTTTCCTGTAAAGGATTTAAAACTGATTCTTGAAACCATGGCAGGGGCGGCAGGAAAAGCCGGGGTAAAAATTGTAACCGGTGATACAAAAGTTGTGCCCCGGGGAAAAGCAGATAAGATATTTATTAATACTTCAGGAATCGGGGTGATTCCAAAAGGTGTTGATGTGTCGGGGGGCAATGCAGAACCCGGAGATAAGATCATCATAAGCGGCACTATTGCAGACCACGGGATTACTGTTTTAAGCTCAAGGGAAGGTTTGAGATTTGATTCTGATATCCAATCCGATTCAGCCCCGTTAAACAGAATGGTAAGCTCTATTACAAGCTCGGGCTGTGATATCCATGTGCTTCGTGATCCCACAAGGGGTGGGCTTGGCACTACTTTAAACGAGATTGCATCACAATCCCGGGTAGGGATTAAAATAGATGAATTGTCCCTGCCTGTCAGGGGTGCTGTTCAAGGGGTATGCGAATTATTGGGCTTTGATCCCCTGTATATTGCCAATGAAGGCAAATTGATCGCTTTTGTGCCTGAAAAGGATGCCGGAAAAGTACTTGAAATTATTCGTCAGGACGAGTTTGGAAAAGACGCTGTGATTATAGGAGAAGTAACCAATGAAGACCCCGGCAAGGTCTTTTTGCAGACAGCCATCGGTGGAACAAGGATCATTGATATGCTCACAGGAGAGCAGCTTCCAAGAATCTGTTAAGTTTTTTTTGATATTCAGGTTTTTTTAATGCAAACCTGTATAAGGTTGCAAATTGTTTTCCTGTACTGGGTACGGTTTCAGGATGCCAGCAGTTTTTCAATCTGTTTTCCCGCGACTTTTATAAAGGAAGGAAAGGCCTTTACAATAACGGGTGTCATTTTTGTTCCCCAGTCTATTTTCGCAGGTTCAATGCCAATAACTTTTAATTTTGGCTTGTGCCCCCTCATCTCCGCCATGTTAAGAGAATCCAGAAGATCAATGTCATGGAGTGATAATGCCTGGTTTTTATTATGGACAAGGTCGTCTTCATCAAGGCTGTAAATTGTGCCGGGCTCGTGTCCGGCCCTGACTATGTCCAGCACCAGGACCTGTTCATACTCTTCAAACAGGTAAAATATGTCCTGGGTAAAGGTTCCTCCGTCTATAAAATCAACCAGGGTTTCATCAAACTTATCTTTTTCTTTCCAGAATTCACGAATGGCGTGCACGCCTGTACCTTCGTCCATCATAAGAATATTGCCCACGCCCAAAACTAATAATTTTTTCATTTGGCTAAAATTTCCGTTTTTTTATGATTGCTAAAATTTAACTGATAGCAAAATTAATACCTTGATGCAGACATAAGAGGGGATGAAATGTTTCATCCCCTCTTAAAATTCTAATCAAGACCAGCCTGAATTACAATGGAACTTCCACTTTGATTTTCCGGCCGGTGTCTGCGTCCAGCACGTGGACGGCACAACCCAGTCAGGGGTCAAAGGAGCGGATCAGCCGCCCCACATTCACCGGGTTTTCAGGATCAGGAACCGGAACACCAATGAGCGCCTGTTCCATGGGGCCTTTCTGGCCCATATCATCCATTGGGTTGGCATTCCAGATAGTTGCTGAAACGACCTGGTAATTTGCAATTTTTTTATCTTTAACCTTAATGTAATGAAGAAGAGCACCACGGGGGGCTTCTGAGAGCCCGAGGCCTTCTGCTGAATCCGGGATCGGTGCAGGAACAAAAGTCTCTTTGCCGGGTTGTGCTTCTGAAAGCCATTGTTCAACAGCATCTGCAACTATGGCTGTTTCTTCCGCCCTTGCGACGTGCCTGCCGAGAATAGAGAAAGCAGCATCCCCGATATCACGCATTTTTTTAACGCCCAGTTTTTCCTGGCCGATTTTGGACAGTTCGGGATTGGTGATCCACATCCTTGCAAGCGGGCCGCCTTCATGGGGTTTGCCGTTGTAACGAGGTGCTTTGATAAAACTGTATGCCCCTTTTTTGTGAGGATCAGGAATGGTTCTTCCCGCAGAAGGATTCAAGCCTGTTGTAGAGTCATCAAAATAAGAATATTTTACATATTCCTTGATAAGGGCCGGATCAACAGGGTGGTCCTTGCCTTCTGTAAATACTCCTCTTTTCAAGAGTGTATTGCCGGCATCATCCATTGGGAAGACACCCCAGGAAACGCAGTTCTTATAACCGCCGCCGGTTTTAAGAAGATCGCCATAAGGCCCTGCAAGCAGGTAAACTATGGGGATATATTTTTCCATGATAAATTTTTTGACTTTCTTGAAACGCTCTGCATAGGCATTCAACGCTTCTCTTGTTGGGATTTCTGTGGTTCCCCCAACAACAATACCCTGGACATGCGGCATTTTTCCGCCAAGGAGTGCTACCATTTCATGGCAGATTTTTCTGATTTCAAGGGCTTCAAGGTACTGAGCCACAGCAACGTCATTGATATCTTTTGACACGCGGATATCGTTTTTCGCATATCTTGGTACAAACGGTGCCACATCAGGACCGTTGACATAGTCAAGTGCGGCAAGATGATAGAAATGGAGAACATGGGATTGAAGGAAATTGGCTCCCAAAATCAGGTTTCTTGCAATTCTGCCGTTTTTGGTCAGTTTAACATTGAATGCATCATCAAGTGCCAGTGCAGATGCAGTGGCATGAGCTGTCGGGCAAACGCCGCAGATTCTCTGAGTGATCTGGGAAGCATCCCTGGGGTCCCTGCCGATTAATATCTGTTCAAAACCACGGTACATGCCGCCATGCATTCTGGCATCAACGACAACACCGTTTTTTACTTCAACTTCTGCTTTAAGGTGGCCCTCAATCCTGGTGATGGGATCAATGGAAACCTTAATTTTTTTTCCGGCTCCGACCGGAACAGCTTGTGGTTTACAGCCTGCCATAATAAAACCTCCTACGGTTTAAAAAGTTTCGGATATTTGTGTTATGCGGGTTCATAGAATGGGGATGATGCATCCGGAAATCCGGGTTCAACACAACCAATGCAGACTGCATTGTCCACACACCAGTTCATGCCGCTGTTCCATTTGCGTTTGTAACAGTCAGCATATGTATCCGGACCTTTACAACCAAGATCCATACGGCATCCATTTGCATCTGAGAGCTTCCCGGCCATTTCGCCGGCTTCATATTGTGGAAGATGCGGGCAATTGTCATGGATATTCTCACCAAAGAAGAGAGCCGGACGTCCGTTTTCATCTAATTCAGGGATACCTTTTGTTAAAAGGTAAACAATTGATCCGACAATCCAGTCAGGATGAGGAGGACAACCCGGGATATTGATAACCGGGGTCTTGATTCCATAAGTTTTAAAGAAATCCATAACGCCTGTTGCACCGGTTTCACTGCCTTCGGCTGCCGGGATTCCACCATAAGAAGCACAGGTCCCAACAGCAAGGACGCTTCCGGCTTTTGCACCCAGATCCTTAATTATGTCAACCATTGTGATTTCTTTGCCGTTAAGCTCGCCGACAATACAGTATTTTCCATCTGCTGCCATGGGAATGGCACCTTCAACCGCCAGGGAGAATTTTCCTTTATACTTTTTGGCAATATGGTAAAGATTTTCCAAAGCGGTTTCCCCCTCACTTGCCATCAATGTGGGATGGAATTGCAGGCTGATGACTTTAAGAAGTACATCTGCAATGGACGGATCAACGCTGTTCAGAAGGGAAACTGAGCAGCCAGTGCAGCCCTGGCCCTGAACCCAGATAACCGGGTGTGTTTCAAGAGCCTTTTCCAATGCTGAAACAAGGGCTGGGTTGAATACTTGAGAAATACCGATCCCGGCAGCTGTTCCGGTAACGGTTTTTAAAAAAGTCCGCCTGGAAACTCCGGTCTTTTTTTGTTGCTCATCAGGCAACATGTCTTTGTCTTTCACGGGCACCTCCTTGATGCTGTTAAAAACTAATTAGCCATTACTCACGTTTAACTATTTTTGAGCTAGGACCCCATTCCCACGGGGCCTGCTTGTGCTTGTGCGAATTATGCCAAATATCATTGTGCCAAGTATTAATTATGATGAATATAATGCCATGATATTCTTGTCAATAAAAAAGATAATTTCAATAGACACTGGAACTGATATTGATAAAATAAATATTGATAAAATAAATACAATTTGTTGACGGGATAGTTTTAACCGGTATACTGTATGATGTTTTTTAATCTGATAAAAAGCTGTTTTACCTTGACAGCCTGGCCAAAGTGTCAGCGATAAAAAAATGAGGGTTTGATTTTGTACATTAGTCTCTGCACTATTGATGGAAAGCTCATGAAAGATGTGTCTGGATTTGTTTAACAAAGATATTATAGCGGCAGCATGCAATTTTTTGCAGGGGGGCTTTTTCCATGTTGACATTTAAAGTCGGAACCCTTGCAAGACACTTGGGTGTTCATAGGAATACGGTTACAAACTGGATCAAGAAAGGAAAGCTGAAAGCATCCCCGGCTCCGGCCAAACGATATACTATTTCAAAAAGAGAGTTCACAAAATTTTGTGAAACAGTCAATATCCCCGGGGAAACAATGGAAAATCTTTTCCGGGAAACATCCGGCCGGACTCAAGATAAAAAAGAATCCCGGGAAGATTTAAAAATACCCGGGGGTGAAAAGCTCATAGGTTCCGTTATGGTGGTAGGTGGCGGTATAGCAGGGATACAAGCCGCCATGGAGCTTGCCGATTCAGGCTATTATGTTTATCTTATTGAAAAAACATCCGGTATCGGGGGCACAATGGCCCAGCTTGATAAAACCTTTCCTGCAAATGACTGTGCATCATGTATTATTTTACCAAAGCTTGTGGAATGCGGCAGGCACGGGAATATTGAGCTTTTAGTCCTTTCCGGGGTGGAAAGTGTAGAGGGCAGTGCCGGGCATTTTAATATCCGGGTCAAAAAAAAACCGCGGTATATTGATACGGATAAATGCATAGCCTGTGGTATTTGTGCTGAAAAGTGCCCCATTACCGTCAAGGATGAGTTTAATTTTAATATCAGCAAAAAAAAGGCTGCATATATAAAATATGACCAGTCAGTGCCCCTTAAATATGCAATTGAGCCCAGTGCCTGCATTTATTTTACATTGGGAAAGTGCAGGGCATGTGAAAAATTCTGTCCCACTGGGGCTGTCAATTTTAAGCAGTCAAATGAAATTATTGATATCAATGTAGGTGCAGTGATCCTGGCACCTGGTTTTAAACCTTTTGATCCTTCAAAATATGATTTTTTCGGATACCATATTATAAAGGACGTTGTAACAAGTCTGGAATATGAACGCCTTCTTTCTGTGAGCGGCCCGAACCGGGGGGCGCTTTTAAGGCCGTCGGACGATATGGAACCCCGGAAAATTGCCTGGCTGCAATGTGTGGGATCGCGGAACCATAACAATTGCGGGAATTCGTATTGTTCAAATATCTGTTGCACGGCTGCTGTTAAACAAAGCATGACATCCCTTGAACATATTAAAGGGCGGGATCTTGAGCGGACAGTTTTTTTTATGGATTTAAGAAGCCAGGGCAAGGAATCGGAAAGGTATTTTGAAAAGGCAAAAAAAGAAAACGTAAGATTTGTAAGGGCTCTCCCGCATACTGTGGAACCTGGAAAAGACGGTACTGGTGTGCGGATGGGATACATGGATGAACAGGGCCGCGTGATGGTTGAAACATTTGACATGGTGGTGCTTTCCATAGGCTTTGAAGCCCCGGCAGATGCCCTCATGCTTGCCGAACTGTTTGATATTGAGCTTGACCGGCACAATTTTGCCAGGACTTCATGTTTTGAACCTGTTGAGACCAGCAGGGAAGGTGTTTATGCCATTGGGGCCTTTCAGTCTCCCAAGGCGATCCCAAGGTCGGTTGTCCAGGCATCCTGCGCTGCTGCATCCGCATCAAGGCTGCTTATGGAAAAAAGAGGAACGCTTGCAAAAACAAAAATTTATCCCAGAGAACGGAATATACAGGGAGAACCGCCATTAGTTGGGGTTTTTGTCTGTTCCTGCGGGCTGAATATTGCAGGCACAGTTGATGTGGAAAGAGTTGTTGAGTATGCAGCCCAACTGCCATATGTGGCTTATGTGGAAAATAATCTTTTTTCCTGCTCTGCCGATGCCCAGGAAAGTATTATAGAAAAAATTCAGGAATTCCAGTTAAACCGGATTGTGATTGCCGCATGCACTCCAAGAACCCATGAACCCATGTTTCAGGAAACTTTAAAAAGCGCACGACTTAACCGGTTTATGGTTGAAATGGCAAATATCAGAAATCAAAATTCCTGGGTACACCAGGAAGATTCAATCGGCGCAACTCAAAAAGCAAAGGACCAGGTCAGGATGGCTGTTGCCAAAGTTGCTAATAACTATCCACTGCAACAGGAGCGCATCAAGGTTGTTCAAAAAGCCCTTGTTGTGGGAGGCGGTGTTGTCGGCATGAACAGCGCCTTGACTCTGTCGGGCCTTGGTATTGAAACCCGGCTTATTGAAAAGGGTGACTTTCTCGGGGGTAATGCCTTAAAGCTTGAGACCTGTTTTAAAGAAGAAGCTGTAAAGCCCATGGTGGTAGATCTTATCCGCCGGGTTAACCAGGATAAGAAAATTAAGGTTTACAAAAAAACAACACTTGAATCAGTGTCAGGCTCACTTGGTAATTTTCATGGTTGTCTTAATATTTCAGGCGAATCTGAAACAATTGACTTTGGTGCTGCAATTATGGCCACAGGAGCAAAGGAAGCCACACCTTGTGAGTATTTGTATGGTGAAAGCTCAAAAGTTATGACCCATATGGAGTTTGACGTTAATATATTGTATAACCAGAATGAGGTAAACAAGGCCCAAAGTGTTGTATTTATCCAGTGCGTAGGCTCAAGGGAACCGCAAAGACCCTATTGCAGCAGAGTCTGCTGTATTCATTCGGTTAAGGCGGCAGTCACTTTAAAAAAAGATAATCCCGGGATCAAGGTTTATATCCTTTACAGGGATATCAGGACCTATGGCGAATGGGAAGAATATTACAAGGAAGCAAGAGATCTTGGAGTCCTTTTTATCCGGTATGAAACTTATGGGAAACCCTTGGTCAAAAAGAAGGGTGATCATTTGAAAATAGATGTGTTTGATCCCATTGCCCGCCGCCAGGTAAGGATTACAGCAGATTATCTTGTGCTTGCGTCCGGCGTCATAGCCAATGACAATAAAAATCTTGCAGACCTGTTCAAATTTACAATGAACCCGGATGGGTTTTTCAACGGGGCGCACCCAAAACTCAAGCCCGTGGATTTGTCTCAGGCAGGCCTGTTCCTTGCCGGGTTGTGCAATTATCCCAAGCCCCTTGACGAATCCATTGAGGAGGCAAGGGCAGCAGCATGCAGGGTGGTTACGCTGTTGACACAAAAGGAAATCAAGTCAGAGGCTATAAAAGCTTTTGTAACAGATAATTGCGACGGCTGCGCCATTTGCATTGATGTATGCCCGTTTCATGCCCTGTCGATTTCCACGGAAGGCAATAAAACAAATCAAGCAAGAGTAAAGGTTGTAACTGATTCTGCTTTGTGCCAGGGTTGCGGCCTTTGTGCGGCCACGTGCCCTAATGAAGGAATTATGGTCCATGGTTTTACCGTCAAACAACTTTTGGCCCAGGTGAGGGCGGCAATTAACGGGTTTGTCCCAAAAAAAGAATGTTAATGAGAATTAAAAAAATAATTTGGAGGCCTGTCAGGTGACTCCCCGTTTTGAACCGGTTATTATTGGTTTTTTATGTAATTGGTGTTCGTATACCGGTGCGGATCTGGCCGGTGTCGCAAGGCTTCAGTATCCTCCTAATTTACGTCCCATACGGGTTATGTGTACAGGCATGGTACACCCGGACCTTGTGACAGAGGCTTTTGCCAGCGGGGCTGATGGTGTTCTGATCATGGGCTGTCATCCTGGTGAATGCCACTATTTTAAAGGAAATATAAAAGCGGCTGCCAGGGCCAAAGTTATCTCCATTATCCTCAGGGCAAGCGGGGTGGATCCCCGCAGGTTTGAGTTGAACTGGATTTCATCGGCTGAAGCATCGGTTTTTGCAAAGCTGATTACCGAGTTTACCATGAGGATTGTTAAACTTGGCCCGCATAAGGTGGCGCCTTAATGAATATTGGTTCAGGAATCAAAAAGAGAAAATGAATGATATTGTCCATAAAAGTTTTAAAGATAAACAAAATACTATGCCTATGCCTGTTGAGCTTGGAACCGGAAGCAAACATATGCTTTTGGACAGGATTCTGTCCCTTATACCTTCCGGGGCCAATATAAATTCGTGCTTTAATTGTGGTGCCTGCTCTTCAGGATGTCCTGCCAGCGGCCTTTCAGATATGGACCCAAGACTGTTTGTCAGGATGCTTTCCATGGGCATGGATGAAGAAATTATGACCAGTGACTGGGTATGGATGTGCACAACTTGTAACAGATGTGTCCATGTCTGCCCAATGCAGATTGATATTCCAGGGCTGGTATTATTTATCAGGAACAACTGGCCGGAGGAGAAAAGGCCCAGAGGAATAGTTGACTATTGCAGCCTTGCCCTGGAACATGAGAGCTGTTCCATCACCAATATCAGTTCTGATGATTTCAAGTTCGTTGTTGAAGATGTTGCAGATGATGTAAGGCAGACCCAGCAGGGTTTTGAACAGCTGAATGTACCCATGGATAAAAAAGGAGCGGCTCTTTTTTTAAGCCAGAGTTCCAGGATGCCTTTAACAGAACCCAGTGAGATGGCACCTCTCTGGAAGATTATGCATCTTGCCGGAGCAGACTGGACATATGGTTCAAAAGGCTGGGCAGCAGAAAATTACTGCATGTTCCTGGCTGATGATACCGCCTGGGAGAAACTGGTTGCAACCAAGGCCGGGGTTGTTGACAAGCTAGGCTGTAAAGTCCTTGTTAATACAGAGTGCGGTCATGATTTTTTTGCAGTCAGGCAGGGGCTGGAGAAATTCGGGATTTCCCATTCTTTTGAGGTGAAAAGCATTATTGAGTATTATGCCAACTGGATAAGGGAAGGCAGATTAAAGGTGAATTCCGATTGGAACCTGGATTTGAAAATCAAATTCACGGTTCAGGACCCCTGCCAGCTTGTAAGAAAAAGCTATGGTGATTTTATCGCAGATGAACTGAGGTTTGTGGTTAAAGAAGCGGTTGGTGAGGAAAATTTTATTGATATGTACCCGAATCGTTCCAATAATTATTGCTGCGGGGGAGGAGGAGGGGCCATTCATACTGATTTTGTCAGGGAAAGATTGAGTTACGGGAAAATTAAGCTTGAACAAATCCTTGAGACCGGGGCTGCTTACTGCATCACCCCCTGTAACAATTGCCACAGCCAGATACTTGATTTGAGCCGTCATTTTAAGGCAGGCTTTAAAACCATCCATTTGTGGACAATATTATGCCTTGCAATGGGTGTTCTGGGAAAAAATGAGAGGAAATATCTTGGTAAAGATCTGGCAGGGGTTGATCATAAGAAAAGGATAATATGAAAACGTTTTTTAATCTTGTGCAAGAAGTGCAAAAACCAGGATTATGTTACAGGTGCGGGGGTTGTGCCATCTTTTGCACGGCCATTAATTACGGTGCCCTGGAAATAGATAAAACAGGAAAGCCTGTTTACCAGGATGTGGAAAAATGTATTGAGTGCGGCCTTTGTTACTCTATTTGCCCCGAGATTAATGATCTTGACGAGGAAACAAAAAGGAAAGCAGCCTGGAGCGAGCCCATGGGAAGAGTGATCGAGACCACTGTTGTAAGAGCATCTGATGCAGGAGTAAGGAAACGGGCAACAGACGGCGGGGCGGTTACAGGGCTTCTTCTTCATTTGTTTGATCGAAACAGGATTGATGGTGCCATTGTGACAAGATCCGTGGGCCGGTTTCAGCATAAGCCCTTTTTAGCAAGTACCCGGGAAGAAATATTGGAATCCACAGGACTTTTTTTTGATACCTCCGACGGGATGAAGCAATTCAGCGACCAGTACATGACATTTTCAACCATTGAGAAATTTGATCCAATGATAAAAAAAGGCCTTAAAAGAGTAGCACTGGTCGGAACGCCCTGCCAGATAAAATCCCTTCGGAAGATGCAGGTTCTAAATCTTATACCCTCTGATTCCATTAAATTCTGTTTCGGGCTTTTCTGTTCTGGTAATTTTATATTTGGAATCAAGGAGCAAAAGAAGTTAGCTGATATTGCCGGGATATCATGGGACGATGTCATAAAGATCAATTTAAAGGACAAGCTTATGATCACACTCAGGTCAGGGGATATCAAAACAGTGGAACTTGAACAGATGGAATTTATGAAACGCTATGCCTGTCACTATTGTTCCGATTATTCAGCAGAGTTTGCCGATATTTCTTTTGGCGGAATCGGTGCTAAAATGGGCTGGACAACTATAATTGCCAGAACCCCCCTTGGCAGGGCCGCCCTGGCTGACAGCAGGAGCTTAAAAAGTCTGGAGCAATTTAATGTGGAAGACGACCCTGAATTTGCTACAAGAGCGCTCCAGGAAGTAAGAAAGGCATCTTCTGCAAAAAAGAAGAAAGCAAGGTACAGGAGAAGAAGCCTTCACGTAAAACCGGTTCAGCTTAAGGTATAGGAAAAGCCATGTTTTTATTGGGCATTAAGTATCAGCACCCATTAAAAAATCCAGATCAGGGATTGACATCAATTTTTTGTTCGGCCCGAGACAGACAAGTTCCAGGGTACAGGTTACAGCCGGTTTTTCAGCATCCGGCCGCCAGGCCTCATGGAAAAAGACAACCCTGTAATCCCCTTCTTTTTTCCAGGTGGTTTTGATATCGAGAAGATCCCCGAAAACCGCACCGTCATGATATCCTATAGTGATTTTGTAAACGGCAAAACCGATTTTATGTTGATGCCACATACTGGAAAGCTGCTTTACGCCAATGATATCCTCTCTTGCCCGCTCAAAAAATTTTAAATAGTTTGCATGGTAGACAACCCCTGAATGATCAGTGTCTTCATAATAAACCCGGGCCGGGAAATGGTGTGCTGTACCATTTGAATTATTCATAAATTTATATCCTGTAAAGTTAAATCATCCTGAGCCGTGCTTTTATACCGCTTGCAGCATATCAATTCAAGGGTTTATCAAAAATTTGGGTTAATTTTAATTTGTCCTGTAAAATCTTTTTAAGTTTAAAAATTGATTGACATTAATCCTTGCCCATTGTTTATTTAGAAATTCAGAAAGTTTATTATGAATTTGTCGTATTTTTCATATAATTTTTTTGATATTTCATGGTATTCCGGCACTTCATAGGGTTGTCCTGAAAATTAAAAGGAGAAAACAGTGAGTACAAAATTCGGTATTGCAACAAAAACCAGTCTGCTCGTTCTGGCCGCAATATTATCAACACTTTTGATCGTTTTTTTAAGCTCGTTTTTTTCTCTGGCAGGCATGAAAAAAATCAATCAGGATGAACTTAATAGAATTATTCATGAAGAGAGAAAAGAAAAACTGGTTGAACTGACTGACAATGCTTCTGCTGTCCTTGAAACTACAAATTTCAATAATTACGCTATTAGAGCCATAACTGCCATGCGGTTTGGAAAACAAAAGAAAAATTATTTTTTTGTTATTGATGAAAGAGGAAGATTTGTCATTCATCCTGAAAGACCTGATCTTGTAGGTGTAAGCCAGATGGATCTTAAATCCCCTGACGGCAAATATATTATAAGGGAAATACTTGAGAGATCAAAAACTGAAAAACAGGGGTTTATTACTTATAAGTGGGAAAAACCTTATCAGAAAGGGGTGGTGGGTGAAAAACTGACTTATTTCAGAAAAATTCCGAAATGGCAATGGATCATAGCCACAGGCATCTATAATGATGACATCAAGGATATTGCCCTTGAAAAAGAAAAGCTTTTACGCAAAAAGCTTAAAAAAGGAATGGAAATTTCCGCTGGAGTGATCCTGTTTTTTTCCGTGTGTTTTATTTTCTTGTCTATTATGCTCACCCGGAAACTTTTAAAACCTGTTAAACAGGTGGCTGATTTTGCAAAGGAAATCGGGGCCGGGAATCTTGCTGCAACACTGGAATATAAAAGCAATGATGAGATTGGCGATATGGCTGAATCCATGCGGGGGGGAGCAAGGGATCTTGGTAATTTAATCAGGAAATTAATTTCAACATCAACAACAATTGCCGAATCCTCTTCACGGCTTTTGGCTATTGCATATGGTTTAAAAGATTCGTCAAAGGAGATGGAAAACAATTCGGAAAATGCAACAAGAGAAGCCCATAGCATCTCCAAACATATGAAAAATATTTTAGCCGCCACAAATAAAATCAATTCACAGTTAGATAATATTGCAGGTTTCACCGAGAGTGTTTCAAATAATACAACTTCTGTCGGGATCAAGATCGACTCTGTATCAAAGTCAACTACATCTGCTGCCTGCGCCATTGAGCAGATGTATGCATCCTTCAGCGAAACAGCCCGGAATTCAAGTAAAGGTGCAAGCGTTACGGAAAATGCCTCCAGGCAGGCTAAAGAAACTTCCATGATTATGAATCAACTGGGAGACTCGGCAAAAGAGATTGGGGAAATCATTGAAATTATCCAGACAATTGCATCGCAGACCCATCTTTTATCTTTAAATGCCGCCATAGAAGCCGCCGGGGCCGGGGATGCAGGGAAAGGTTTTTTTGTTGTTGCAAATGAAGTAAAAGAACTCGCCAACCAGACAGAGACATCTGCCAATGTCATTCGTTTAAAAATTATCGGGATGCAGGAACATACAAAAAAAGCTGTGGAAGTCATAAGTTCCATTGTAAAAGTGATTGCAGACATTGATCAGATCATGTTCGCCATTGCCTCTTCTGTGGAAGAACAGACAACTGTGACCAATGATATTTCATCTGACATCAGTGCAACGGCTGAAAATGCAAAAGATCTGAATATCAATGCAAAAGAAAATATAGATGCGGTACAGCAGGTGGCGTTGAACATTGAGGCGACTTCAGCTGATTCCGAGCTGATACAAAAAGATGTAAAAAATACCACCATGGGCATAGAAGATGTTTCAAACTATGTGAACAAGACCAATGAATCTGTCAAGGCCTCAGCACATGAGATAGAAGAGATCCAGGTGCAGGCGGATGAACTTGCAAACCTTGCAAAGGATTTAAAACAGGTGATACAGATATTTAAAGTTTAACCCGCCATCAAGGAGAAAACTGTGAGAGCATTGATTATTGCCGCTCATGGCAGCAGGAAAAAAGAATCAAATAAAGAAGTTGTATCACTCACTGAGCATGTGGCCAAAAAGACTATGGGATCATTTGAAAAGGTAGAGCATGCTTTTTTGCAATTTTGCGATCCCCTCCTTGAGACAAAAATCAATGAGCTTGTTAAAAAGGGTGCAACAGATATTGTCATATTCCCGTTTTTCATAGGAAGTGGCAACCACATTCTTGTTGATATCCCAGGACTCATAAAAAAGGCCGGTTTAGCCCATGCCCATGTTAAGTTCAAGTTGACCCGGCACTTAGGGAAACTCAAAGCAATTGAAGATGTCATCATCCGGGAGGTGATGGCCTGTCAATAGTTAAATATCAAGGTCGGGTATGAAAAAATTTGTTATTATAAAAACAGGAGATACATTTCCTGCCATTGCAGGGAAGCTGGGGGATTTTGAAGACTGGATTGCCGTTGGATCAGGTATTGATCAGGAGAATACCAGGGTTGTGGATGTCCAAAGAGGGGAGGCACTGCCGCCTGTTGATACCTGTAAGGGGGTTGTGATCGCAGGTTCTCATGCCATGGTTACCCAGGACCTTGCCTGGAGTGTGGCAATTGAAAAATGGGTTCCGGGTGTCATCCTTTCAAATATACCTGTTCTTGGCATCTGCTATGGACATCAACTGCTTGCCAGGGCCATGGGCGGTGTTGTGGATTACCATGCAAAAGGCCTTGAAATCGGTACCGCTGTGATTGAACTTGTTAATGAAGACACACAGGATATCCTTTTCAAAGGATTGCCAAAAACATTTGCAGCCCATGTCTGCCACTCTCAAACCGTTATCCGGCTGCCGGATAATGCCGTTAGAATTGCTGAAAATTCTTTTGAATCCAATCACTCTTTCAGGATCGGTCCATCTGCCTGGGGTGTCCAGTTCCACCCGGAATATGATGACAGGATCATGGCGGCATATGCCGGGAATATGGAAACATCCATTAAGGAATCAGGGCTTTGCCTTTCTGAGATTATGGATAAGATAAAACCCACTCCCATCGCGCTCAAGATATTAAGACGGTTTGGAAAACTGATTGAATAAATCTCTTGCTACCGGTTTAACGACCAGTCATAGCTAAGATAACCGATTTTGATATTTTTTCCTGAAGCACTGAGTTTTTCTTTTAATTTGCCCGAAGCAAAGCTTTTAATAAAACCAAGAGGGTTGTCGGAAAAATCTTCTTCAAACCATTTGAAGATTCTGCTGGTAAAAAGGGTATTTCCTTTGATGAAAATATTTTTTTTGTCATTGATGAATTCTTTGGCCCGGGTGTTTAATTGATCCTCCAGATCCCTTCCTTCGTATGGTTCATTAAGAAGTGGCGGGCAGCTTTTAGATGCACAGTTTATGACAAAATGAACCCTGGGGTCTTTGAATTCCGTCCGGAGGATATCCTGCTCGATATGATCAAGGGATACAGTTCTTCCCTGCAAGGAAATGAATTTTATACTCCAGGGATTGGAAAAAAAACCACC
>JAADHV010000072.1 GCA_013151635.1 Deltaproteobacteria bacterium
GGTTGAGGCCCCCAGTCAGCTTCACTGACTGGGAAAATAAGGTATTGAAAATGGCTGACGCCATTTTCAAGCCTATTTTTATTCTTTATACATGGGTGAACATTACAAATATAAATATAGCATCACAATGCAATCTGATGATTTGGCTATTGTCCATTGTTTAAGATCCCTAAGTCAGTTTAGCCAAAAAACTGGAAATAATAGGATCACGTGGGGTAATACGAAAGAATCCGATTGGAAGCGTGATGGGGGAAAAGTTACTTTTCGTTTTACAACCCATGAATATAGAAAAATTTTTATTAAGGAAGCAGAACGTATATTACCACACGGCTCGTGGACGATTAGCGCTCAAAATGATAATAATCCTGCTAAGCCTGCAAAGTAATTCGTTAAAAACTATTCATCTGAAATTTTAGTAAATAGGATAGTAAATCAGGCAGGATAATTATGCGCGGATAAATCGATCTGAACATTGAGAATTTCTTGCAAAGTATCCGCAGCGTGTATTAAGTTCGCAAAGGCAACATGAATTATAGAGCAGATAATTGCTATCGCTGAAATGTAAGGGTGAAGAATGATCCAGTCTATCTCAATACATAACGTGGCAAGTTTTGATCCGTCAGGTGTCCAGATAACTGATTTTAAAAAAGTAAATTTTATATATGGAGCAAATGGAAGCGGGAAGACAACCATCTCAAATTTGGTTGCCAGCCCAAACAGTGATGATTATAAAAAATGTACTATTAGCTGGCAGAATGGGATACCGCTTAAAACCCTGGTCTATAATAAGCAATTCAGGGATATAAATTTTGGCCGGGGAAAAATCGAAGGTGTTTTTACTCTGGGGCAGGCAACCAAGGCAGATATCGAACGTATAAAACAAAAACAGGAAGAATTGGTCGGACTGAAAGCAGAAGGAATTAAGAGAAGGGAGACTCAAAAAAAGCAGGAGGAGAAAAACACCAGTTTAGAATCGATGTTTAAGGAGGAAGTGTGGAAAAAAATTTATAAGATATATGAAATCCATTTCAAAGAGGCGTTTAAGGGTCTTATAACAAAAGAACGCTTTAAGCAGAAATTACTTTTGGAATATGAAGCAAACAAATCCCCTTTATTGGCTATCGATACGTTATAAGAAAAAGCAAAAACCATTTTCGGTGAAATCCCGGAAAAATTACCTTTGATAAATCTGGGTTCTTATGATCGATTGAATGCGGCGGATTATAGAAAATTATTTTAAAATACTCAGCAAATACGGTGACGATGACCTGATCTCTCAATTCACATCAAAAGAAGAACAGGAAATCTGCAGGTCATTGATCTGCTGGATCAATGATGGCTCACACAGCATATCCGATGATCTATACATTGAATCGCCAGCAGAGACGATCGATAAATATCTAAACGTATTTAAAGATATCTTTGTACATACCAGGCATGAGGGCCACTATAATATGATGATGGGCCTTGAAGCATGATCAACGATTCAGATATCAAAAGAAAACAATTTTGCATGCAAAAGGAAGAAAATGAAGCTGAATGACAATGAGATAAGGGATATTAACCGCCATCTTGAGGCGGGTAAACCTTTACCGGAGAAGTACCGTTTTCTGCTGTTTGAGGATAAGAAAGAAGTTGAACTGGTCTGGAACGGTAAAACCGGTGATGTTTGTACTATTGTTTTGCCGTTTCAGGTGATTGAGCAGGTGGATGAGCCCCGCGCTGAAGAAAACAGAGCATTGCAGATGGATATTTTTGATCAGCAGACCGGTCGGCAGATCACCGGCTGGAACAACAAGCTGATCTGGGGGGATAATAAATTGATTTTATCTTCTCTGAAAAACGGGCCGCTGCGAGAAGAGGTTGAAGCCCAGGGCGGTATCAAGCTGATCTATATTGACCCGCCCTTTGATGTGGGGGCTGATTTTTCCATGGATATTGAAATAGGTGGCGAAACCCTGACCAAAAAGCCCAATGTGCTGGAAGAGATTGCCTATAGGGATACCTGGGGAAAGAGGGCGGATTCCTTTATCAGCATGATTTATGAACGGCTGGTGCTGATGCGGGATCTGCTGGCGGAGGATGGCAGTATTTATGTGCACTGCGACTGGCGGGTGAATAGTTATATCCGGTTGGTTTTGGATGAAGTGTTTGGGAAAGAGTTTTGGTTAAGTGAAATTATTTGGAAACGTAGCACATCAAAAAATGATGCTAAACAAGGCGCCAAATTTTTTGGGCGAATACATGACACGATACATCATTATTCAAAAAATAAGAATTTCATTTTTAATACAGTTTATGAACCGTATTCAGACGAATATATAAACAGCACTTATTCGAAAGTTGATGAAACAGGAAAAAGATTTAAGTCAACAGACTTGTCTGCCGCTAAGGGAGGTGGCGATACAAGTTTTTTATGGAAAGGTTGCTCTCCGCCGAAAGGCAGATATTGGGCATATTCATATGCTAATTTTGAAAAATTTGATAGCAGAAATCTTATTTATTATTCAGATTCTGGAAAACCATATTTGAAACAATATTTAGATGAGATGCCAGGAGTTAGCGCAACAGATCTTTGGGATAGCTTTCCAGGTGTGACAATAAAATCAGAAAGAGTAGATTACCCCACCCAAAAACCAGAAGCTCTGTTAGAACGCATCATTAAAGCCTCATCAAACAAAGACGATATAGTTGCTGATTTTTTTTGTGGTTCAGGCACCACGGCTGCCGTGGCTGAAAAATTAAACCGCAAATGGATCTGCTCTGATTTGGGAAAATTTGCTATCCATACCACCCGAAAACGCATGATCGGGGTGCAACGCGGGTTAAAAGCCGACAACAAAAGCTGGCGGGCTTTTGAAATCTTAAACCTGGGCAAATATGAGCGTCAGCATTATATCGGGATCAATCCTGATCTTCGGGAAGAAGAAAAGCAGCAGCAGTTGCGGGAAAGAGAAAAGGCATTTTTAGAATTGATCCTGCATGCTTACCGTGCTGAAACAGTCAGCCAGTTCAATTGCTTCCAGGGGAAAAAAGCAGGACGTCTTGTGGCGGTGGGGCCGGTGAACCTGCCTGTCACCCGTTTGTTTGTGGAAGAGATCATTCTGGAATGCTGCCAGAAGCATATCACCAAAGTGGATATCCTCGGGTTTGAATTTGAGATGGGATTGTTTCCTAATATCCAGGAAGAGGCCAAATCCAAAGGCATTGACCTTGCCATGAAATACATACCAAGAGATGTGTTCGACAAACGGGCCATTGAAAAAAATCAGGTGGTATTTCATGACGTATCTTTTATTGAAGTCAAACCCTTGTTTGGCAAAGGCAAAAAGAAACACCATATTGCCATTGAACTAACGGATTTTTCCGTCTTTTATTCACAGGATTCTGTTGATGCGGACACCAGCATGAAAAAGAAAAAATCCAAAGTGATTGTGGACAAGGGACAGGTTGTTAAAATCAGCAAGGACAAGGACGGTGTTGTCAAGCGAGAGGTGCTGACCCAAAAATGGACGGACTGGATCGATTACTGGTCTGTGGATTTTGATTTTGAATCCAAGCGGGAAATTTTACGGGTAAAGAACCCGGAAAGTGGCGAAACCGAAGAAGTCTGGAGCGGTGATTATGTGTTTGAAAATGAATGGCAGTCCTTTAGAACCAAAAAAGACCGAACCCTTGAATTGAAAAGTGCATTTATGGAGTGCCGACCAGGACGGCGTAAGATTGCCGTGAAGGTGGTGGATATTTTCGGTAATGACACCATGAAAATCATAGAGGTGACAGTGTGAGCAAAACAAAAAAAATGGATGTGTTATCTCGGCCTGTGACACTTTTTCACCACAGGGATGAAGATTTTATTTCTCTGACCGACATTGCCCGGCATAGAGATACCGAGCGAGGGGACTATATCATTCAAAACTGGATGCGCAACCGAAACAGTATTGAGTTTTTAGGGATCTGGGAGCAATTGAACAACCCGGATTTTAATTCCATCGAATTCGATGGAATTAGAAAACAGGCTGGTCTGAACAGCTTTTCTTTGACGCCTAAACGCTGGATAAATGCCACAGGAGCCATCGGGATCATTGCCAAAACAGGTCGTTATGGCGGCACATTTGCCCATAAGGATATCGCGTTTGAGTTTGCTTCCTGGGTTTCCGTTGAATTCAAACTGTATCTGATAAAAGAATTTCAGCGGTTAAAAGATGAAGAACTTAAAGAGCTTGGCTGGGATATCAAACGCAATCTTACAAAAATTAACTATCGAATTCACACAGATGCCATTAAAAATAATTTGATACCCCCGGAACTTTCAGGAAGCCAGATTAATTTTGTGTATGCGTCAGAAGCGGATGTATTGAATGTTGCCCTGTTTGGGAAAACCGCTAAACAGTGGCGGGATGAAAACCCGGGACAAAAAGGAAATATTCGGGATGATGCCAATATTTCACAATTGGTATGCCTGTCGAACCTGGAAAACCTTAATGCCCTTTTTATCAATGAAGGGTTAACGCAAAAAGATCGGCTGAAGAAATTAAACACCATTGCGATCCAGCAGATGAAACTTCTTATTGCCGATCATGGCATTAAAAAATTAGGGGAGAAAAAATAATGGCATTACATCCGAATTTTCCTGATTCCCCCCATGCTGTTCTTGAACCTGATGTTAGATGGTTTCCAGCAGATGAAGCTCTGCGGGAATCTTCATATGAAAAACTGCTGCCACCTTTGGTGCACCAATTGCGCAAGAAAGTCAAAGCATGGCGTGAAAAAGGCTATAAAGGGGCGGCCAATACCAGTGTCAGCCTTTTAAACTGGTGGTTTAATCAGGAACATTTAATGCCCAAATCAGACGGTTCCATGGCAAAATTCCAGTATTATTTTGCCCAGCAGGAAGCGGTTGAGACCATTGTCTTTCTTTATGATGTGGTCAACGCAAAAGATAAATATGATCTAATTCGCTTTGATTCATCCGGGGCGGTTTCAGCAAATATGTTTGATGAATCGTGGCGGCGATTTGTCATAAAAATGGCCACAGGTTCCGGTAAAACTAAGGTGATGAGCTTGATTCTGGCATGGTGTTATTTTCATAAATTATATGAAGAATGTTCTGAGCTTGCCCGGAATTTTCTTCTAATTACGCCGAATATTATTGTTCTGGATCGTATCCGCAGCGATTTTGACGGATTGCGTATTTTCTTTGAAGATCCGGTACTGCCCGATAATGGGTTTGAAGGGTATAACTGGCGTGATGACTTCCAGTTAACTTTGCATATTCAGGATGAGGTTAATATTACCCGGAAAACAGGCAATATCTTTTTGACCAATATCCATAGGGTTTATTCAGGTAATGATGTGGAGCCATCAGCGGATGATGAAGATACCATGGACTATTTTTTAGGCAAGCGGCCTTCCGGGAAAACAACCGATTCAAAAGTTGATCTGGGGGATATTGTCCGGGATATAGATGAGTTGGTGGTTCTCAATGATGAAGCACACCACATTCATGACAATAGTCTGGCATGGTTTAGATCAATAGAAGATATTCACCATAGATTGCAGCATAAAGACCGATTTCTTGCGCTGCAAGTGGATGTAACAGCAACACCAAAGCATAATAATGGTGCCATTTTTGTGCAGACGATATCTGATTATCCATTGGTTGAGGCTATTTCACAAAACGTGGTGAAGCACCCCGTGCTTCCAGACTCTGCCAGCCGTGCAAAATTGTCTGAACGAAAAAGCTCCCGTTACACAGAAAAATATGCGGATTATCTTAACCTGGGGTTTGAGGAGTGGTGTAAAGCATATAAAGAGCATACAAAACTGGATAAGAAAGCCATCCTTTTTGTAATGACTGATGACACGAAAAACTGTGATGATGTGGCCCAATATCTGGAAGCAACATATCCTGAATTAAAAGATGCGGTTCTGGTGATTCATACTAAAAACAATGGAGAGATCAGTGAAGCAAAAAGCGGTAAGAAGAAAGAAGAGCTTGAAATACTGCGTAAACAATCCAATGAACTTGATAGCTGGGCAAGCCCTTACAAAGCCATTGTTTCTGTACTGATGCTAAAAGAAGGCTGGGATGTTAAAAATGTCACCACGATTGTGGGCTTGCGTGCGTATTCGGCAAGAAGCAATATTCTACCGGAACAGACACTGGGAAGAGGCTTGCGTAAAATGTACCCCGGCAATAATGTAGAAGAATATGTCAGCGTGGTGGGTACGGATGCGTTTATGGATTTTGTTGAGTCCATTCAATCTGAAGGTGTGGAGCTTGAGCGTAAAGCAATGGGTGAAGGTACTAAGCCCAAAACACCTATTATTGTTGAGATTGATACTGAAAACACCACCAAGGATCTTGACAGCCTCGAAATTGAAATCCCGGTTTTAACGGCAAGGATATATCGGGAATATAAAAATCTAACAGAATTAGATACCAGCTGTTTCGGGCATAAAAAAATAAAATATAAAGCATTTAGCGAAGAAGAAAAACGAGAGATCATCTTCAATGATATCACTACAGGAGAAATCAACCATACAACTGTTTTGGACTCAGGTATAGTTACGGATTATCGCTCGGTAATCGGGTATTTTTCTCAAGTTATTATGAAAGATTTACGTTTGGTCAGTGGGTATGATGTGCTGTATGGCAAGGTAAAGGCGTTTATTAAAAATGAGTTATTTGAAGATCGGGTTGACCTGGATAGTTTAAACACACTGCGTAATCTGTCCGAACTTGAGGCAAGCAAATCTTTGATTGAAACTTTTAAAAAAGAGATTAATGCCTTAACCGTTCAGGATAAAGGCGATGCAAGAATAAAAGACACCATTAAACTAAGAAAAACCCGTCCGTTTGTGGTGAAAGAACAAGGATACATTATTCCAAAGAAAAGCATATTTAATAAGATTATAGGGGATAGCCACCTGGAGCTGCAATTTGCAGCATTCCTTGAGGAGTGTGAAGATATTGTTTCTTATGTAAAAAACTATATGACGGTTCATTTCCAAATTGATTATGTCAATGCCGATGGTAATATCTCAAATTACTATCCTGATTTTATTGTAAAACAGTCTTCAAATTCTGTAGTTATAGTTGAAACCAAAGGGCTCGAAGATCTGGATGTGCCACTCAAAATGAAAAGGTTGTGTGAGTGGTGTGTTGATATTAACAAAGCGCAATCTGATATTAAATATGATTACGTTTTTGTTGATGAAGAGAGTTTCAATAAATACAAACCAAAGAGTTTTGAAGCGCTGATGTCTGGATTTCAGGAATATAAAGACTGAAAATAATTTGAGGATCATCTTTGGAAAAAAATGAAGCAGGCTTCATGGATATTTTTTTGGCTGTGTGGCAGCTGCTTATCTTAACGTTACATTAAACCTGGACGGTGGACGATCCATTTTTAAGCGATGCGTAAAATTTTAAACGCTGTTGAATCAAGGTTGAATAAACTGATGAGAATATTTTACAGGAGAACGGGGAACAGTTCAGATCGACACACGGCTTGCCCCCAGGCAATACAAACTCATGTACGATATTGAACACTGCCGGTGCGAAGAATTAGGCACCCATTGGCAAGTCTGTGATACCTGCGGGCATATGATAAAAGAATACAA
>JAADHV010000132.1 GCA_013151635.1 Deltaproteobacteria bacterium
ATGATGAAAATCAAAAAACAAGTTCCCCTGCATTTTTAATGCTGGAAGAGATTGTTCAATATGTGTTTAATACAAAAAAAATACAGAAAATAGAATTTTTTGGGAAAGTTATGGACTGGCATACGAAATGGATCGATAAAAATGATACCAGAACTATGTTTCACATTAACTGCTACCGCTTTAACTTTATTCAATTGGCCCACAAAGCTTTATCCAGCTTGAAAAATATTAAACAGAAATAGGAAAAAGATAATTAATGGATATATTAAAAGAAACAATACACATCATAAAATCAGTGCTGAATATTGATATGCATCTTGATCGGGATGTACAGCTTTTAGGTAGCCTGCCGGAATTTGATTCCCAGGCAGTTGTGACAATAATTACAACTATTGAGGAACAATTAGGCATTTTTATTGAAGATGATGAAATCACAGCAGAAATATTTGAAACAGTAGGTACTTTTGTTGATTATCTTGAAAGTAAGATTTAGAAGACAATCTCTATGAACCATAAAAGAGATGTCTTTTTTATACCATCCAAAAGCGGGGATCTGTTTGCAGTTTATTATCATCCTTCAGGACAGACTTCTTTTGCAAGAGGTGATATACTTTATATCCATCCGTTTGCTGACGAGATGAATAAATCGAGAAGGATGGCGGCTTTACAGGCCGGATTATTCTCGCAGAAAGGTTTTGGAATTCTTCAGATTGACCTTTTCGGCTGTGGCGACAGTAAAGGTGAGTTTGGTGATGCAACATGGGATATCTGGAAAGACAATATCAATACAGCCATTGAATGGCTTATTGTAAAAAAAGGAAAAAAAATATCTTTGTGGGGCCTTCGACTTGGTGCGCTTTTGATGATGGATTTTGTAAAGAATAGTCGGGTACCGATAGAGAAGTATATTTTCTGGCAGCCAGTTCTTAACGGGAAAATGGCAATGCATCAGTTTTTCAGGTTGGCTTTAGCATCACAGATAATGGGAAGGGATCAAGAATCTTCAAAAGAGATTCGCGAAAAATTAAGCCGGGAACAGAATGTTGAAATCGGTGGATATGAATTAAATCATGAACTGGTGAATATGATTGAAAGAATCAATATGGCTGATTTATGTCCCTTGCCTGGCAGCAGGATTATATGGAAGGAAATATCATTTAATGATTCTGGAAACATTGCCCCTGGAACCAGTAAACTTGTAGAAAACTTCAAACAAAAAGGATGTATAGTAGAAACAGAGTTGGTTAAAGGAAATTCTTTCTGGAATACAATCGAAATTGCGATATTGCCCGAGCTTATTCAATCCACAACAAACTCAATGATATCTGATTAAATTATGAGTATAGAAACTGCGGTCACTTTTCAATGTGGTGCTGATGAGCTGATCGGAATTGTCCATCAGCCGGTAGGTGAGTCTGCAAAAACTACAGGCGTTTTAATTGTAGTTGGCGGTCCTCAATATCGGGTAGGCAGCCATAGGCAATTTGTGCAACTTGCAAGGGATTCAGCTGCCCGTGGAATACCAGTCATGAGATTTGACTACCGGGGTATGGGAGACAGCGAAGGGGAGCAGATATCATTTGAACAAACAGGACCTGATATCAAAGCAGCCATAGATACATTTACGGATTATTGTCCTGGAGTTACCCGAATCGTTTTATGGGGACTTTGTGACGCTGCATCCGCCTGTTTGATGTATTATGCATTGTCCGATGACAGGGTCAAAGGAATGATTTTGTTGAATCCCTGGGTGCGAACTGATGCCGGTATTGCCAAAGCACACTTGAAACACTACTATACGGCACGATTTTTTGAAAAAGGATTCTGGCTGAAGCTTTTAAAGCTTGAATTTGATTATATGGATTCTTGGCGTTCGTTTATTGCTCAGGCTAAAAAGTCTTTTTCATTTAATAAAGAATCAATTCCTCAGGCTGAAAGCAAAAAACTGCCGTTTCAAAAAAAGATGGAATCCGGCCTTTTAGGTTTTACTGGTAAGATATTATTTATTATCAGTGGGAATGACCTCACTGCATCAGAATTTAAAGATGTGGTCAGTTCATCAAAAAACTGGAAAAAAAAGATTAAAGATCAAAATATAACCTGGTGTGATATAAAAGAGGCTGATCATACATTTTCCAAAAAAGAATGGAAAGAACAGGTAGCGGAGCTGACAATAAAATGGGTCCGGAAGTTGTAAGGTCTACCTCCTTGATCATATGAAGTTTTATTAAAAGAATCAACCTTTATGCGTGATTACCTATTACTTGCAATTGTTTTTGGATCTATTCCTTTTATTTTGATGCGGCCCTGGATTGGGGTTCTCATGTGGACATGGATAGGTCTGATGAATCCACATCTGGCAACCTGGGGAATAGCCAAAGCATTTCCTGTGGCAAAAACAGTTGGGTTGACAGCATTAGTGGCATTATTTCTAGATTCAAACCGAAAACCTGTTCCATGGAATAAAAGTCTCATCCTGATGGCTCTGATGTTTATTATGTTTATCATTACGTCAACTACTGCATGGATGCCGCAGAATGCATTTTATAAATTAATACTGGTATTCAAGATTTTTTTAATGATGTTTGTCAGCACGATGTTGATTTACGGTAAATACAGGGTCAGAATTTTTTTTCTTATTATCGCATTATCCATTGGATTTTATGGTATTAAGGGAGGTGTTTTTTCGCTGGCGACTGGTGGACAGTTCAGAGTCTGGGGGCCTGGCAACTCATTTATTGGCGATAATAACTCCATGGGTTTAGCACTTAATATGATCCTTCCTTTGTTTGTTTTCATGCCAAGGGAAGAATCAAACCGATATTTACGCATGGGGTTAAGATGCTCAGCACCGCTTATTGCGATTGCAGCTCTATTCACTTATTCCAGGGGTGCGCTTTTAGGGCTATGTGTAGTGTGTGTGTTTATGTTTCCAAAATTAAAACAAAAAGCATTGGTAGTATTTTTATTGATTCCCTTAATTTTATATGGAATTACTAAAATTCCGGATAAATATTTTAACAGGGCTGAAACTATTGGTACATATGAGCAGGATAAATCTGCAATGACAAGGCTTCAGGCCTGGTCAGTCGCCTGGAATATTGCTATAGACCGGCCCTTGACAGGCGCAGGATTTGATTTTAATACTGGATCTGAGTATCGATGGCTTTCTTACTCCGCACATAAATTCCTTGCAATGGGGTATGATACATCCAGGGCTGCCCATAGCATCTATTTTCAGATTTTAGGGGATCATGGTTTTATAGGGTTGTTTTTATTTCTATCACTTTTATTTTTTACCATGTATGATCTGAGAAGGATAAGAAAACAAGCGGTGGTAATTGAATCAAAAAAATGGATCGCCAACTATGCACTCCCTTTAGAGATTGGCTTGTGGGGCTATATAGTGTCCGGTGCATTTTTAAGCCTTGCATATTTTGATTTGTTTTATTGTTATGTTGGTGCTGCGGCAATTTTACAAAGAGAATTATATACAAATTCAGAAAATATCGGGGAGAATTGATTTGTGCGGAATAACCGGCATATTTTATAAGGATGATAAGAGAGTAGATCCTGATTTGCTTAAAAGGATGACAAACAGCTTGATTCACCGGGGACCGGATGAGGAAGGGTTTTATGTCAATGATGGAGCGGGTTGCCAGGGAAATGTGGGACTTGGGCATCGAAGGCTCAGCATTATTGATCTTGCATCCGGTCAGCAGCCGTTATGTAATGAAGATAGCACAATTTGGATTGCTTTTAATGGGGAAATCTATAATTTTCAAAGTCTTAAAAAGGATCTGGAAAAAGCAGGCCATGTTTTCAAAACCAACTCAGATACTGAAACCATTGTTCATGCCTATGAACAATGGGGGGTAGAGGCTATCCATAAATTAAGGGGGATGTTTGCACTTGCCATCTGGGATGAAAAACAGCAGCAGATGATTCTTGCAAGAGACCGGCTGGGTAAAAAACCGCTGTACTATCTTCTGGATGATCAAAGATTATTGTTTGGATCAGAAATAAAGGCCATACTCGAACACCCAAAGATTGACAAACAAATTGATTTGACAGCTTTTTCAGATTATCTGTCATTGCTTTATGTTCCCAATCCTAAAACCATTTATCGTTCCATAAAGAAAATACCGCCAGGTCACTTTGCCATCATTAAAAAGGACCATTTCAGTCTTCAAAAATATTGGGACCTGTCTTTTTATCCCGGCTCATGGAGTTCGGAAAAGGAAATGACCGAAGGTCTTATAGAAACCCTGGATGAAGCAACAAGAATCCGGATGATCAGTGAGGTGCCATTGGGTGCATTCCTTTCAGGGGGAGTGGATTCTTCGGCTGTGGTGGCATTAATGGCCGGGGCTTCATCAGAGCCGGTAAAAACCAATTCAATTTCGTTCTCTGTTGCAAAATATAATGAAAGCCATTTTGCGAAAAAGGTAGCGGATCTGTTTCAGACAGATCATCATGAAATGCAGGTCACCCCAGAGGCCATACCGATAATTGAAAAGCTTTCATGGCATTATGACGAACCTTTTGCCGATTCATCCGCCGTACCGACATATTACGTATCCAAAATGGCAAGGAAGAATGTAACGGTTTCATTATCCGGAGACGGGGGAGATGAAAACTTTGCAGGCTACAGGCGGTATTATTTTGATATGCGTGAGAACATGGTCCGCAATATGGTGCCTGCATTTTTAAGGAACGCTGTTTTCGGCACCATTGGCAAATTATATCCCAAGGCGGATTATCTGCCGCAGATTTTCAGGGGGAAAGCCTTTATCTCCAATGTGGCAAGGGACCCTGTGGATGCCTACTTTTTTTCTGTTAGTGCTGTATATGAAAGCATAAAAAAACAATTGCTGAACCCGGATATTTTATCTGCCTTAAACGGGTATGACTCAAGGCAGCTTTTTTATGACCTTTATGAAAATGCACCGGCAGAAGATCATTTATCAAAAATACAATACCTTGATATCAAAACATATCTTTGTGAAGATATCCTGACAAAAGTGGACAGGGCAAGCATGGCGGTTTCCCTTGAAGTCAGGTGCCCTGTTCTGGATCATAAATTTATGGAATATGCTGCAAAAATACCTTCAAACTTAAAGCTGAAAGGGCTCGACGGAAAGCACATATTTAAAAAGGCATTAAAAAACCATCTTCCGGATGAGATTCTTTATAGAAAGAAAATGGGATTTGGTGTGCCGATTTTAGAGTGGCTGCGAAACGAATTAAAAGACTATGCTGAAACACTTATTTTAAAAAGCCGGGCCACTGATATTTTTTTTAACAGGTCTTTTTTATCAAAAGCCTGGGAGCAGCACCAGAAAGGCTTGCGGGACTGGTCTTCCCTGTTATGGATCGTGATGATGTTTAACCTCTGGCATAAAAAATTTTTAGAAGCAGAATAACCAGCCTGTTTATTAAGATCAATTTTTCACCATACGGTTAAAAATTGATTGACAGACTTTTTTTTTCACCGTACGATAAAATTGTTTTGATACAGCTTATTTTTCACCATACGGTTAAAATGGAGGTGGGATTGGAAAATATAAGATACCCTTATCGTATACGCCTGCCTGAGTATATGGGCAGAGCAATAAAAGATGTCAGAAAAAGAAAAAAAATGACGCAGGGAGATCTGGCAGATATCACAGGCAGCAGTGTGAAGTTTATCAGCGATGTCGAACGTGGAAAACCAACGGTTCAGATGGACAAAGTTTTTGATTTAGCCAGGGCTTTAGGCCTTTTATTATATGTAACCCCTGAACCACTTTCTCGAGTAACAAAGAATGATTAACGAAAACAGGCTGTTGATTATCTGGGATGAGCAAATAGTTGGAACATTGACCCGGCATAAAAGAGGAACCATGGTGTTCCAATATTCCCAGGATTGGCTCAATCGTTCCGGAAGGCCCATTTCCCTTTCTCTTCCATGCAGAAAAGAAAAATATTCTCCAGGGATCAGCACAGCGTTTTTTGAAAACCTTCTTCCTGAAAATAATGCACGGAGTATTCTGTCATTCAATCGCCGGTTTGATAAAAAAGATACCTTTGCTTTTCTTGAAAATTTTGGTGAAGATTGTGCGGGTGCCCTTTCAATCATCCCTGAAGGAAGCAAGGCTGACTTCAGCCCTGGGCAATATGAGTGCATCAACACAGAATTGACCGATGCTCTTGATAAAGTTATGGCAGACCCGGGAAAATATACATTATTCCCTGAAATGAAAAATGCCAGGCTTTCTATCGCCGGTGCCCAGGACAAATTACCGGTTTATCTTGAAAATGGTCAATTTTATTTGCCTGAAACCTCTGGGTCTGCAACCACCCATATTGTAAATATAATGATATTCAACTATCTGATTGGGAATCATGATGCACATGGGAAAAATTTTTCCATCATCCATGAACAGGAGATAAGATCAGCACCATTTTATGATCTGCTGTCCACCCAGGTGTATCCTTCTCTGGATAACAAGTTTGCCATGGCAATCGGCCAAACGTTCAGGCTTGATCGGATCAAGGCGCATTCTTTCAGGAAATTTGCCCGGGATATGAATATACGGCCCCGTAAAATTGCCGCTTTAATGGATGAGATGATTCAATCAGCAGGTACGGTTTATGAGTCGTTATTGACAGAACATGAAAGAAAGTACGGACATTCAAAGATCTATGATGACTTGTTTAGAATTATACAGGGAAATCTTGACCAGTTGAGCGGACTGAAAGATGCCCTTGCAGGAAACTAAAACAGCCCCTGACAGATCCCTACATGTGGTTCACCTTCTGCATTCCTTTGGAACAGGGGGGATGGAAAAAGGTCTTGCAACCATTATCAATCATGCCTCGCCTGAATTTAAGCATACCATTGTCTGCATGACAAAATCAGGGGCCTCAAAATTTTTGCTCCGGGATGATATTAAGATCATTGAAATGAATAAAAAAGAGGGGAATTCCCTCTTTTTTATTTTCAGGCTCATGAAAGTTTTCAAACAGTTAAACCCGGACATTGTCCATACCAGAAACTGGGGAGGGCTTGATGGGGTGATAGCAGCAAGGCTTGCAGGCATATCCCATATTGTTCATGGTGAACACGGGTGGAGCATGGATGACCCGGACGGATTAAACCGCAAGCGGGTGTTTATACGAAGAGTGATCAATCTGTTTATAAAAAAATACACCTGTGTTTCACGGCAGATGAAAACCTGGCTTGAAAAAGATATCAAGGTTGGAAAAGAGGTCATACAGATTTATAACGGGGTTGACTGCAATCTATTTTGTCCGGGCCGGGATAACGCCTTGAAATCTGAACTGGGTATTGATCCGGGAACTATTGTAATGGGAATTGTTGCAAGGCTTGATCCCATCAAAAATCATGCGGGATTAATCAAGGCATTTAATAAAGTTCACGCTGAACATCCTCATACCTGTCTGTTAATAATCGGAGAAGGCTCTGAAAGGGCAAAGCTTGAAGAAATAAGCGGCAGCGGGATAATTTTTCTTGGCAACCGGCCTGATGTTTACGGCTTGTTAAAATGTATGGACATATTTATATTGCCTTCTTTTAATGAAGGTATATCCAATACAATTTTAGAAGCCATGGCATCAG